>NZ_RHLN01000118.1 GCF_004121075.1 Lutibacter sp. HS1-25 | reverse complement strand
TTGTGGGGACGACAATTTTCTCAAGTTAATACTTCGGCTGCTTTTATTAAACTTTAAAGTATATTTTAAAAGATAATTATTTAAAGAGACTATGTTGATAATTTCAATACAGCCTCTTTTTTAATTGAATAATAAAAAACTTAATTGCATTTAAAACAAAAAGCAGTTTGTTGTAATTCTTCTTGATTTTACTACCGTTGTGGGGACGACAATTTTCTCAAGTTAATACTTCAGCTGCTTTTATTTAATTTAAGTCAGGTAAACTGAAACTTAATTTTTAAAGGCTGTATTGAAATTATCAATACAGCCTCTTTTTTAATTTAATTTTAATTGGGGCTTTAAAATTGAATTTTAATTGAGATGTTTTTATTTAAAATTTAAAAAGAAGTCTGTAATTAAATTTTGATTTTAGAACCGTTGTGGGGACAACAATTTTCTTAGGTATGCCAGACTGATTTTTAATTATAAAAGAACATGATTTAAAGGACTTATAACTTCTTTATTGCTATTATTATAGCTAAAATCAGGAGTTAGTGTGTTTATAAATATTCTTTTAATTAGCACATTTTTATCTGTGTTAGAACTGTTTTTAATTACTTTTAAATGAGGTTCTTGTTGGTTTATTTTTAGGGGTTTCATAATTATATTTTTTAGTTATAAATATTCTTATATAAGTTATCAGATATAAATATTTATTTATTGATAAATATTTGAGTAAAATAATTTCTACCTGATGTTTTACATTTTTCAGTTGAAATTCCAAAATGTGTATAATTTGGGTTTTCAATTACAGCTCTATGGCTTTCGCTATTTAACCAGCCATTTACAGCGCCTTCGGCAGTACTAAAACCAAAAGCAACGTTTTCTCCAACTTGTTTTGCGTGTGCTTTTTCCATCAATGTTTTTGAACGTTCTTGAAAGTTGTCATGGTTTAATTGACCTACTTTAATCATGTAATTTGTATGTTCATCAGCAGTAACAGATACAATACTCATTGGTTTTAAGGCAGCTAAGCCTAATTCTTGTCTGTGAGCGTTTACTAAATCTAATATGTCAGATTCAATGGCTGAATATTCAATTGTATCAATTTCTGATAGTTGATTTGATTTGTCGAAATAAATCCCATCTTCTTCTTGTGAACAAGAGAATAAAACAAGACATAAAAGAGCAAGTAGGCTGTTTTTTAGGGGTAGTGTTTTCATTTTGTGGGGCTTTGTGGGGTTAGTTGTATTTAATGTTGTTTGTAAGGTATTTTAAAAAACTAAATTGATCTTTTTTCTAATGTAGTTTGGAATGTAAATCTGTTGTAAAATACCTGTTGATAAAATAAAATCATCAAGTTCATTTTTTGGAAAAAAATGACTTGATGATTTTATGTTCTTATTTAAAAATAAGAAGGGGTTGATTGAATTGTTAAAATGATATGTAAAATTAATTGTAATCATTTTATTGTTGTGGGGTTATGGGGTTATTGTATTAATATTACATAACAAATATATGAAAAATAATAACCCAAACAATAAAAAAACGTAAAAATTTACCATTTGTTTATAAAAACATACCGTTTATATGGTAAAACAATCCTTGTTTACGGAATTACAATACTATTTGTATGGTTTTCTAATACCGTTTGTTTAAAAAAAAATGTATTTCATTTTTGTTTTTACGCATAAAAAGAAGCCGTCTCATAACCTGAGGCGGTTTTTTTATTAAATGATTTGTATAAAAACCGGTCATTTTG
>NZ_RHLN01000117.1 GCF_004121075.1 Lutibacter sp. HS1-25 | reverse complement strand
TAGTAATATTATCTTCTTTTTGCTCAATGGTATTTCAATTCTATTATTCAACTTGTCTGATTATGAG
The DNA here is from genome assembly GCF_004121075.1 of Lutibacter sp. HS1-25. Lineage (GTDB taxonomy): Bacteria > Bacteroidota > Bacteroidia > Flavobacteriales > Flavobacteriaceae > Lutibacter. The sequence continues at coordinate 1,679 of NZ_RHLN01000117.1, read as the reverse complement.
TGAGTTCTAATGTTGGGTAACGGGCTTTTATAAGATTTGTGCGACTGGAAAATCGGAGATTTTTCGGACGTAGCAAATCGTTAATTGGATGTTTGTCGGTTCGTTATTTAGTTTAAATGTAAGCATAAATTTTATGAGTTGTTGTAAGCTGTATTAATCACAAATCCATTTATCTTTTATAGTTCGTTTTACACTGATATTCTTTTTAAAATTTATCTTAAATGTTTCAATGAGTTTTATCGAATCTCCATTCTCTCCAACTTTAATATTGTCAAGAATATGGATTTTCTCAAAAGTACTATCATTTATCTTTTTAACTTTTTTATCGACTATTTTAATTTTTCCAAATTTATCAATTGTGAATATTGTTTCTGTTTTGTCAAAAGTATTCTTGATATTTATCTGATTATTTGAATTATTCAAGTAATAATCTAAAACATCATCACCTCCGTTTGAAAAATTAAGAAAACCTCTATATTCTAAAATTATAAGACTATTACTTTTTTCTCGTTTTATATTTTCTCGAAATGCACTTTTAGGAACTAATACAAAATCATTGTCATTTTTCTTAAATGTTTGGATACTCGAACAATGTTGAGTTTTTATAGGGTTTATCTTTTTATAGTTTGATAAATCCTCAATTTGATAAATCTCATCTGCTGTATATTCTAAAAAATTTTCAAGCTCAATATTTGACTCAATATTTATCAAATCAACTTTTTTAGAAGTCGTAATTATACTCATTCCACAAGAAGTCATTTGAATTCCAATAAATAGTATAATCAATCTTTTCATTTCAGTTTTTATATAGCTTACAACGGGCTTTTATAAGATTTGTGCGACTGGAAAATCGGAGATTTTTCGGACGTAGCAAATCGTTAATTGGATGTTTGTCGGTTCGTTATTTAGTTTAAATGTAAGCATAAATTTTATGAGTTGTTGTAAGCTGTATTAATCACAAATCCATTTATCTTTTATAGTTCGTTTTACACTGATATTCTTTTTAAAATTTATCTTAAATGTTTCAATGAGTTTTATCGAATCTCCATTCTCTCCAACTTTAATATTGTCAAGAATATGGATTTTCTCAAAAGTACTATCATTTATCTTTTTAACTTTTTTATCGACTATTTTAATTTTTCCAAATTTATCAATTGTGAATATTGTTTCTGTTTTGTCAAAAGTATTCTTGATATTTATCTGATTATTTGAATTATTCAAGTAATAATCTAAAACATCATCACCTCCGTTTGAAAAATTAAGAAAACCTCTATATTCTAAAATTATAAGACTATTACTTTTTTCTCGTTTTATATTTTCTCGAAATGCACTTTTAGGAACTAATACAAAATCATTGTCATTTTTCTTAAATGTTTGGATACTCGAACAATGTTGAGTTTTTATAGGGTTTATCTTTTTATAGTTTGATAAATCCTCAATTTGATAAATCTCATCTGCTGTATATTCTAAAAAATTTTCAAGCTCAATATTTGACTCAATATTTATCAAATCAACTTTTTTAGAAGTCGTAATTATACTCATTCCACAAGAAGTCATTTGAATTCCAATAAATAGTATAATCAATCTTTTCATTTCAGTTTTTATATAGCTTACAACGGGCTTTTATAAGATTTGTGCGACTGGAAAATCGGAGATTTTTCGGACGTAGCAAATCGTTA
>NZ_RHLN01000116.1:9349-10142 GCF_004121075.1 Lutibacter sp. HS1-25 | reverse complement strand
AACGGGCTTTTATAAGATTTGTGCGACTGGAAAATCGGAGATTTTTCGGACGTAGCAAATCGTTTGTTGGATGTTAATCAGTTCGTTATTTAGTTTAAATGTAAGCATAAATTTTATGAGTTGTTGTATGCAGTTTTATTCCACTCTCTGAAATATAATTGCTTCTTTATCGTCAAATTCAATTGGTCGATTTCCATTAAAATCCATTTGAAGTTTAATAACATTTTTCTCAATATTCTCTACTATACACAATAATTTATTTATTTCTCCACTTTCAATTTTTTGAACAATAATATCAATTTCTATTGGAGTTTTTAAATAATTAACTTCATATGTCATTGTTCCTTTTTTTCCATTAACGACAAATTCTTTTCCGCCAATAATTTGTCCTTGAAATTCAAAATATGCGTAACCGTCATCTTGAAAAGTAATGTATCCGATATCTTTTTCATCTTCTCCTTTCCATTTCCCAACAATGCTAAATTCTGATGTAGGGTATTCGTTAAAAGAAGTTAAAATCAAAGTAGTTAATAGTAGTAAAATAATTTTTTTCATAGGTTTAATTTTTTTTTTTTCAATTGCATACAACGGGCTTTTATAAGATTTGTGCGGTTTAAAAATACGATATTTTTCAGCCGTAGCAAATTGTTTATTTAATATTTTAAATTTTCTATTAGTTCGAATTATAGCATGAATTTTATGAGTTGTTGTGTAAAGTAGCTTTGGAGTTCGGATTAATCTTTCCGACCTAAATTTCTACGTATCAAAACCTCATTTTGTATTATTCTTAAAT
>NZ_RHLN01000116.1:0-9329 GCF_004121075.1 Lutibacter sp. HS1-25 | reverse complement strand
CGAGATTTCTCTTTTTAACTTGATTTTTCTGTATAGAATTCGTTGCTAAATTCTATTTATTTCAATGAGCTTTTTTGAATATTTTTTTGATAAAATTTTTCTCGGCGCAATTGTCAGACAATCCAATTATTTAAACTTAAATATTCCAATAATCAAACTCCAACTCTCAAACTCCGCTTTTTTTTAATCCGAGATTTGTCATTTTAGTTTAAATTTTTATAGAATTCGTTGCTAAATTCTATTTATTTCAATGAGCTTTTTTGAATATTTTTTTGATAAAATTTTTCTCGGCGCAATTGTCAGACAATCCAATTATTTAAACTTAAAATACTCAAATTAAGGAATTCAGAGTGAATTCCGCTATTTTACAATCCGAGATTTGTCATTTTAGTTTAAATTTTTATAGAATTCGTTGCTAAATTCTATTTATTTCAATGAGCTTTTTTGAATATTTTTTTGATAAAATTTTTCTCGGCGCAATTGTCAGACAATCCAATTATTTAAACTTAAAATACTCAAATTAAGGAATTCAGAGTGAATTCCGCTATTTTACACAACGGGCTTGAATATGGCAAGTTGCGGGTTTTAAAACGCAATTTTCCGTTGTTTATTTATAAGTTTAAATGTACTAAAATTTTCCTATTAATTACAATTAAGCAATTTGTTATATGCGTTGTTGTACACTGGCCTTTTTTATCGTTGGTAGTTGAATGTATCAACCTTATTGAATGTTGTAAGCTCTTTGGCAAACTGTTGGCGGAGCGTGGCTCGTGCGAGTTTGCCAATGTGCTTATTCTTGGGAAACTTAACTTCGTACAAATTTTCCTAATGATTCTAAAAGTTGAGGATGGTCCTCTAATCCAATTTTAGCTACTGCATAAAACTCACTCATCCAATCGTCAATTTCTCCGAATGCTTTGTCTTTCAGTTTTGTTGCATCTTGACTTTCTCCTTTTTCTCGTAAATACTCGGCTCTCGCTGTTTCTAAATCTGATATTAGCTGAATTGTTTCGTTTATTTCCTCTATTGTAATTTTTAATCTTATTAATTTGTCTTGAATATCTTTATTTTTCGATGCGACCGTATAAAATTTCTTAACTGTCTCCAACCATTTTATATAGGCAGTTGGTAAACTTCCTGTAAGTGCTAACTTATTCAATATAGTTGGCTCTTTTCTAAAGATTACTTTTGCTTTTTTACGGTGCATACCGTAAGTTTTCGCTAAATTTTCTTTTATCTCGGTGAAGTTTTTGTAAGCGGCTGATTTTTCATCATCCTCTTTTTTGTTGTAGTCGTAGATTTCTCTTGTTTTTGTTAATAAGGTTTTTCCCTCTGTTAACAATGTTTCATCGTAACCAAACTCCGCCATAATTGTGGCTATTTCTGTTTGTTTTTCTACGTTTTCAAATGATACTCTGTACTGTTCCAAGGCTTCCGCCTCGGTTTGGTTCTTTTTTAATGGCATACTGCAACTTTTTTTTATTAATAATTTATTTACTTGCTCTATCCTTAAGGATTTTAGCTTATATCATATAGCTTTTTTACACCACCTTAAAACTCTTTTTCAATACTTTAAGGATTGTTTTGCATTTCCGCACGTTCTTTTTCAATTTCCGCACGGTGTTTGTCTATTTTCGCAACATTGTTTTGCATTTCCGCACGTTCTTTTTCAATTTTCGCACGGTTGTTTTGCATTTTCGCACGGTGTTTCTCTATTTCTGCAACATTGTTTTGTATTTCCGCACGTTTATTTTCAATAAATTACGGTTTTTGTTATGCTAATATACAAAATTGTAATTATTCAATTTCTATTTTATCAATTTCTTTCATAAGCCTATCGGTTTCAGTTAAGGCAACTATAATTTTTTGATAATGGAATATATCTTCCATTTCTAAAGTACGTTCTTTTCTATCTTTTAACCATTTTTGAGCTGGTTGATAACCGCCAATATAAAATTCCCAAGCTACTAACGGAATATTATCAAAATACTGTTCTTCATTTATCCAAATTCTGCCAATTGCGTTTTCTTTATCAAATAACTCCCAATCTTTTATACCAACTTTGGTGGTAATTTTATTATCTCCACCTTTTGGATAGCTTGTAATATAGTTTTCTACTGTTGGACTTTCTAATAAATGTATTTGACGTATTTTTCCACCTAATTTTACCAATTGCCAAAATGTTTCTGCATCTTTTGGATAAGGTACTCTTGGAAAATCTATTTTTAAAAACTCTTTGTATTTCTCTCGATACGTTGGAGAATGTAAAACAGCATAGATATAATCTAAAATATCAATAGGAGCAAAGGTGTTTTTTGTTATTTCTTTTTCGTTGGTAAATGTTAAAGTTAACTTTTTAGTTATTTCATTTACAATTACTGAATTTATGTTTGGAACACGTTCTGTGTTTTGTTCAATTGTTTGTTGACCATTGGTATGTGTGTAAAGATAGAGGGGGAAAATAGCCATAGAATCAGCTGCAGAATCCAGAAAATGACGATCACTAATAAATTCGGATATGAAGGCATAACCCAAACTAAGCTGTCTATTCTTATTTGTTATTAATAATCCAATATTTGGACTTAACATATGTTTCATTACATTATATCTTCCATTACAAACAAAACCATTTTGTTTACCCGTATAAAATGTTTTTCTAATATCGAATGGTCGATAGTTTATATTCTGCCAAACATTTTTATTATCAATATTTTGACTTACATCATCTTTAGCTCTACCAATTTTCCAATCTCTTGCGTCTTTAGTGTTGTATTTTGAGGCTATTTCAGATTCTTCCAAATTGACAAAGTCTTCAATTACAGATTTTAATTCATTTTGCTTTAAGTGTATAGTAATAGAATCTCTAACAGATTCAACGCCTGAAACATAAACATTTAATAATTCATCAACTTTAAATCCTTTTTCATAACACAGAATATCTTCAAAATCTTTTGGAACGAAAAAGTAATAAGGTTTTTTGAACTCAAGTTTTAACCATTTTATTTCAGAAAAAGTTGATTTATTAAGTGTTTCATATTTGTAATTCCTTTTACCTTGTAAATCAAAATGATAAACTTCCCCTAATTCAGTTTTCTTCTTTTTATCGGTCTTAACGAATATGTTAATCGAAACACCTTGCATAATATCAAAAACATTTTGGTCAGGGCTTCCGTCAGGGCAAACTTCTTTTTTCTTTGCATTTCCGTGTAAATCCAAGATGTAGATTTTATCAAAACACTCTAACAAATGTTTTCGCATTTGCCTGTGAGTAACTCCATCTAAGAAACTGTTGTTAGAGATGTAAGCCAAAACGCCACTACCATTTTTGTCGATATAATGTTGACCGTAGCGGATGAATTTAATGTAATCATCATCCAAATTTATTTTACGTTCATTGAGATTTTTCTTGTAGTCAGAAATTAAACCTTGAATCCAATCATTTTTATTTGTGCTACTTACTGCATAAGGCGGATTTCCAATAATACACATTACTGGTGTATCACGTTTTATGTGGTTGGCTTCGTTACTTTCGCTACTTAACCAATTGGCAAATAATGTACCTGTATCGGGGTGTGCTTCTTCTAAACTGTTTGTTAAATACACCCGCGTACGTTGGTTTTTGGTCGGTTTAAAACCAGTTTCTTTTAGTAATAAATCTAGTTGTAAATGTGCCATTGCATAACTTGCCATTAACAATTCAAAACCATTTAAACGAGGTATTAAACTGTTTTCCACATAGCTACTCCAAATACCTTCTTGCCCTTTAAATTTATTGTTTATATGCTTAATTACTTCGGCTAAAAATGTACCTGTACCAGTTGCAGGGTCTAAAATTTGTACTTTGTGTACTTCTTGGTCAACCTCTTTATAACCACTACTAAAGTTTTTATTTGCAATGTCAGTTTTTACTTTAATTGTGGTTTTAGAAGTGTCTGCCAACCCTTGTGGCAAATCAAACTCAGTTTTTAAAATATCGTCAACCGCTCGTACTATAAAATTTACCACTGGCGCAGGAGTGTACCAAACACCACGAGCTTTACGTAGCTTAGGGTCGTACTCACTTAAAAAAGTTTCGTAAAAATGAATAATTGGGTCTTCCATTTTTGTCGCCTTTCCGTAGTTTTTTAGAATTTGTTCTACGTTACAGGCAAGAAATATCTCGGTTAAATTGTCAACTATCCATTTAATACGGTCGTCAATATCGGGACCAGCAATGTAGCCAAAGAGTTTTCGTAAAAACGGATTGGATTTAGGAATAAGTTCAGCAGCCTCTTGACGGCTAAAACTATCTAAACTTGGGTCGTGCAAACGAGCAGCAAACAAACCGTAAGCGATAGTTTGTGCATATACATCGGCAAATCCTTTTGGTGTTATATCGTGTATTAAAATATCTTTAAAAGCAACCATTTGCTCATTAAGTGTACTGTTTTCTTGATTGTCTTCGTCACTATTCAATGCTTTTTCAATAACATCAGACAATAAGCGTGCTTTCCCCGCCATCATTTCAGCCAATTGTTTTGAGCTTTTTATGGTTTGGCTAACGTGAACACAAAAATCTTTAATTAGATTTTCAAAGGCTATAAAATTCTCAGTGATTGGTTTGATTCCATTTTCGGTGATTTCTCCAATCGCAATTTTTGTAACAAATTCACCACTGTGATATAAATGAAACTCTAAATAATCGGTAAATATTAGATTGCTTAATGAAGCTTTGTATCTGTCAAATTGTTCTTTGTTTCCAGTTTTCTTTTTACCTTCTAAATCTTTATCGCCAATATCTTTAGCCTCAATAAATCCAACTGGAATGTCTTTTTTTGTTAGAATGTAATCGGGTGCGCCACACGATTGTCGTTTTGGTTCATTGGTTGCTTGTACATCTTTTACTAAACTTTCAATAAGTTGTTGTAAATCTCCTCTAAAAGTATGTTCGGTTGCGTTTCCTAATAAATATCTTTGATTGATATTTTGAATGTATTGTTGAATTGTCATTTTATCTTTTTCAAATTTTCAAAGTACTAAAGTAACTTTTTATTTTTAGTTTGAAAGGATAATTTTTCATTTTGGGTGGGTGGTGGGGAAGTAAAAGCTTTTTTGGTTTTTGGAGCGTTGGCTTATGCGGTTGGAAAAACCAAATGTGCTTTTACGTGCGGCTGGTTTTTCTTTTGTCGGCTTGTGTACAACGGGCTTTTATAAGATTTGTGCGGTTTAAAAATACGATATTTTTCAGCCGTAGCAAATTGTTTATTTAATTTTTTAAATTTTCTATTAGTTCGAATTAAAGCATAAATTTTATGAGTTGTTGGGTACAGTTATTACAATTGTTCTAGTTTTCTTGTCAAACTCATAATTCAATTCTTTCATATCTCCATTGTCATTTCTAATATAAATTTCAATCGGTATATTTTTCTTGAAAATAACTTTTTGAGTCAATTCACCCTTTTTGTTATAAAATTCTGAAACTCCATTTAATTTCCAATTTCTTATCTCTCTGTTATATTTAATTATTCCAGAATCATATTTTCCTTTAATATATCCATTTTTCGGACCATCGAACCAATTATTACTCTCAATTAAATGTATTTTTCCTAAATCAATTATTTTGCTATTATTCTCGATAATGTATTTAAGTTTAAAATCTCCAAAGTATATGAACTCGATTTCAATTATTGAATTATTATCAGTTTTTATTTCAAATTTTCCACTATCAAAATCAATTTGTAATTCTCCATTGTTGACTTTTATTTCTGTAATTGTGATTTCTCCATATGAGTCAATTAATTGTCCTTTTATCTTATTCTGTCCATTTATCAGGATTGTAAAAAGAGCTAAAAATAATATCAAAAGTTTCTTTTTCATAATTGTACCCAACGGGCTTTTATAAGATTTGTGCGACTGGAAAATCGGAGATTTTTCGGACGTAGCAAATCGTTTGTTTAATGTTTGTCAGTTCGTTATTTAGTTTAAAAGTAAGCATAAATTTTATGAGTTGTTGTATGCAGTTTTATTCCACTCTCTGAAATATAATTGCTTCTTTATCGTCAAATTCAATTGGTCGATTTCCATTAAAATCCATTTGAAGTTTAATAACATTTTTCTCAATATTCTCTACTATACACAATAATTTATTTATTTCTCCACTTTCAATTTTTTGAACAATAATATCAATTTCTATTGGAGTTTTTAAATAATTAACTTCATATGTCATTGTTCCTTTTTTTCCATTAACGACAAATTCTTTTCCGCCAATAATTTGTCCTTGAAATTCAAAATATGCGTAACCGTCATCTTGAAAAGTAATGTATCCGATATCTTTTTCATCTTCTCCTTTCCATTTCCCAACAATGCTAAATTCTGATGTAGGGTATTCGTTAAAAGAAGTTAAAATCAAAGTAGTTAATAGTAGTAAAATAATTTTTTTCATAGGTTTAATTTTTTTTTTTTCAATTGCATACAACGGGCTTTTATAAGATTTGTGCGGTTTAAAAATACGATATTTTTCAGCCGTAGCAAATTGTTTATTTAATTTTTTAAATTTTCTATTAGTTCGAATTAAAGCATAAATTTTATGAGTTGTTGGGTACAGTTATTACAATTGTTCTAGTTTTCTTGTCAAACTCATAATTCAATTCTTTCATATCTCCATTGTCATTTCTAATATAAATTTCAATCGGTATATTTTTCTTGAAAATAACTTTTTGAGTCAATTCACCCTTTTTGTTATAAAATTCTGAAACTCCATTTAATTTCCAATTTCTTATCTCTCTGTTATATTTAATTATTCCAGAATCATATTTTCCTTTAATATATCCATTTTTCGGACCATCGAACCAATTATTACTCTCAATTAAATGTATTTTTCCTAAATCAATTATTTTGCTATTATTCTCGATAATGTATTTAAGTTTAAAATCTCCAAAGTATATGAACTCGATTTCAATTATTGAATTATTATCAGTTTTTATTTCAAATTTTCCACTATCAAAATCAATTTGTAATTCTCCATTGTTGACTTTTATTTCTGTAATTGTGATTTCTCCATATGAGTCAATTAATTGTCCTTTTATCTTATTCTGTCCATTTATCAGGATTGTAAAAAGAGCTAAAAATAATATCAAAAGTTTCTTTTTCATAATTGTACCCAACGGGCTTTTATAAGATTTGTGCGACTGGAAAATCGGAGATTTTTCGGACGTAGCAAATCGTTTGTTTAATGTTTGTCAGTTCGTTATTTAGTTTAAAAGTAAGCATAAATTTTATGAGTTGTTGCCATTTAGCTGCTTTTTGGTCATTATATTCAAATCATTTTTCATAGTTACAATTTTTATTATTTTTTAATTTCAATCACTCTTTTATTCCTTAACGTTTTTCTTACGTTCCTTATAGTCATTTTTGTACTCCTTAACGCTTATCTTTAACTCCTTTGAGTCATTCTTGCGCTCCTTATAGTCATTCTTGTATTCCTTAACGTCTATCTTGAGTTCCTCATTGTCATTTTTGTACTCCTTAACGTTTATCTTGAGTTCCTCATTGTCATTTGTGTATTAATTAAGGCTCATTTTCAATTCCTCTGAGTTATTTTGCTATTTTTCAACTCATACAGTATTTTCTTTTGATTCTTTTTTTATTATTTATTTCATTGCTCAAATTCTCCGTTGTAATAAAAATTGAAAATAATCAATTATAAATCAAAAAGTAGAGTGGAAGTCAATCTGAAATTTGTCAGACTTGTTGAATTTTATTTTAAAGAACTTTATCAGTTTGTTGCTCTTCCGCAGTTAATGGCAACGGGCTTTTATAAGATTTGTGCGACTGGAAAATCGGAGATTTTTCGGACGTAGCAAATTGTTTATTGAATGTTTATCGTTTGTACTAAATCAAATGTAAGCATAAATTTTATGAGTTGTTAGCAAATTTTAGCGACACGTTATGCTGATAATTGAATTTTAGTACTTTCCGCGATTTGTCATTCTTGTTCTTTATAAAAATCCTTTTGTTTTTTGTTATTAATTTATCTTTTTACTTGTTTTTACGTTTTGCAATTTTTCTCCGTTTCAATACTCAAATCCACTCTGATTTTAAATTTCTCCGTTTCATTGAGCTTTTTGCGTTTCAATTCTTAAAATCAGTAGAGTAGAAGTGAACTCAAATTTATCATTTTTATTTAATTTGTCATTGAACTAATTAAAAAAAATCAATCTTCTCATTTTACTGAATTTATCATTTATAGAAATTTAAATCAACTCAATTCTCCTCTTGGTTTTTATCTTAAAATCTATTTTATTAAACTCAATTTTATCTGTTTTACATCCAACCAAAACTCCGCCGAGTAATTACTTGCAACGGGCTTTTATAAGATTTGTGCGACTGGAAAATCGGAGATTTTTCGGACGTAGCAAATCGTTTGTTTAATGTTTGTCAGTTCGTTATTTAGTTTAAAAGTAAGCATAAATTTTATGAGTTGTTGCCATTTAGCTGCTTTTTGGTCATTATATTCAAATCATTTTTCATAGTTACAATTTTTATTATTTTTTAATTTCAATCACTCTTTTATTCCTTAACGTTTTTCTTACGTTCCTTATAGTCATTTTTGTACTCCTTAACGCTTATCTTTAACTCCTTTGAGTCATTCTTGCGCTCCTTATAGTCATTCTTGTATTCCTTAACGTCTATCTTGAGTTCCTCATTGTCATTTTTGTACTCCTTAACGTTTATCTTGAGTTCCTCATTGTCATTTGTGTATTAATTAAGGCTCATTTTCAATTCCTCTGAGTTATTTTGCTATTTTTCAACTCATACAGTATTTTCTTTTGATTCTTTTTTTATTATTTATTTCATTGCTCAAATTCTCCGTTGTAATAAAAATTGAAAATAATCAATTATAAATCAAAAAGTAGAGTGGAAGTCAATCTGAAATTTGTCAGACTTGTTGAATTTTATTTTAAAGAACTTTATCAGTTTGTTGCTCTTCCGCAGTTAATGGCAACGGGCTTTTATAAGATTTGTGCGACTGGAAAATCGGAGATTTTTCGGACGTAGCAAATTGTTTATTGAATGTTTATCGTTTGTACTAAATCAAATGTAAGCATAAATTTTATGAGTTGTTAGCAAATTTTAGCGACACGTTATGCTGATAATTGAATTTTAGTACTTTCCGCGATTTGTCATTCGTGTTTTTTTTTATAAAAATCCTTTTTTTTTGTTGTTAATTTATCTTTTTACGTTCTGCAATTTTTATCCGTTTCAATGCTCAAATCCGTTCTGATTTTAATTTTCTCCGTTTCATTGAGCTTTTCGCGTTTCAACTCTCAAAATCGGTAGAGTAGAAGTGA
>NZ_RHLN01000115.1 GCF_004121075.1 Lutibacter sp. HS1-25 | reverse complement strand
AGTCGAGAACAAACGATCCAAACGCTTTACCACTTGACCATTTTCAAGACAACCTCCACGTCAACCAAAACAAAAGATATGATATTCCACTTTAGCAAATTAAAACTGCCCTAGGATTTGGCAGGCGAGTGTCAAAAGTTTGAAGAATCCGTAAAAAGAAATGCTGTTTGAGCAGGGTCGAGTGTTCAGAAAACAGTTGGTAACTGTTTTTAGCGATGAAGCCAGATGGCGTGAAGACTGAAATGCGAGTTCATTTCTTTTAGGATTTAAGAACGTATTTGACCGCCGAAAATCCAAGGCTTGACTTTTTTGTTTCGTTTTTGTGTCAAGACAAAAATGAAAGAACACTCTAAGAATCTAAAAATTCAATTCGCTTATTACGAATTAAAAATAAAAAAACCACTATGAACCCAACACCACACATCAAAACCGAAGGAACCTCAAAATTCCAAATAGGAGAAATCAAAAACAAAAGATATGATATCCCTCTTTAACAATTAAAACTGCCCTAGGATTTGGCAGGCGAGTGTCAAAAGTTTGAAGAATCCGTAAAAAGAAATGCTGTTTGAGCAGGGTCGAGTGTTCAGAAAACAGTTGGTAACTGTTTTTAGCGATGAAGCCAGATGGCGTGAAGACTGAAATGCGAGTTCATTTCTTTTAGGATTTAAGAACGTATTTGACCGCCGAAAATCCAAGGCTTGACTTTTTTGTTTCGTTTTTGTGTCAAGACAAAAATGAAAGAACACTCTAAGAATCTAAAAATTCAATTCGCTTATTACGAATTAAAAATAAAAAAACCACTATGAACCCAACACCACACATCAAAACCGAAGGAACCTCAAAATTCCAAATAGGAGAAATCAAAAACAAAAGATATGATATCCCTCTTTAACAATTAAAACTGCCCTAGGATTTGGCAGGCGAGTGTCAAAAGTTTGAAGAATCCGTAAAAAGAAATGCTGTTTGAGCAGGGTCGAGTGTTCAGAAAACAGTTGGTAACTGTTTTTAGCGATGAAGCCAGATGGCGTGAAGACTGAAATGCGAGTTCATTTCTTTTAGGATTTAAGAACGTATTTGACCGCCGAAAATCCAAGGCTTGACTTTTTTGTTTCGTTTTTGTGTCAAGACAAAAATGAAAGAACACTCTAAGAATCTAAAAATTCAATTCGCTTATTACGAATTAAAAATAAAAAAACCACTATGAACCCAACACCACACATCAAAACCGAAGGAACCTCAAAATTCCAAATAGGAGAAATCAAAAACAAAAGATATGATATCCCTCTTTAACAATTAAAACTGCCCTAGGATTTGGCAGGCGAGTGTCAAAAGTTTGAAGAATCCGTAAAAAGAAATGCTGTTTGAGCAGGGTCGAGTGTTCAGAAAACAGTTGGTAACTGTTTTTAGCGATGAAGCCAGATGGCGTGAAGACTGAAATGCGAGTTCATTTCTTTTAGGATTTAAGAACGTATTTGACCGCCGAAAATCCAAGGCTTGACTTTTTTGTTTCGTTTTTGTGTCAAGACAAAAATGAAAGAACACTCTAAGAATCTAAAAATTCAATTCGCTTATTACGAATTAAAAATAAAAAAACCACTATGAACCCAACACCACACATCAAAACCGAAGGAACCTCAAAATTCCAAATAGGAGAAATCAAAAACAAAAGATATGATATCCCTCTTTAACAATTAAAACTGCCCTAGGATTTGGCAGGCGAGTGTCAAAAGTTTGAAGAATCCGTAAAAAGAAATGCTGTTTGAGCAGGGTCGAGTGTTCAGAAAACAGTTGGTAACTGTTTTTAGCGATGAAGCCAGATGGCGTGAAGACTGAAATGCGAGTTCATTTCTTTTAGGATTTAAGAACGTATTTGACCGCCGAAAATCCAAGGCTTGACTTTTTTGTT
>NZ_RHLN01000114.1 GCF_004121075.1 Lutibacter sp. HS1-25 | reverse complement strand
AAGTGCAATAAATCCAATTCCTATTAATGCAATTATACCACTCATAATTTTTCCCATTGCTGTAATTGGAAAAACATCACCATAACCAACGGTAGTTAAAGTTGCAACCGCCCACCAAAAAGAATGTCCAATACTCGCAAATTTTTCAGGCTGAACCTCATTTTCAAAATAGTACATAATTGTCGATGATAATACTAATAATATAAATGCAACAAAACCGGTAATTGCCAATTCGGACTTAGAACTTTTCAAAACACTTGTTATAGTATTTAGTGATTTTGAGTATCTACCAAGTTTAAATATTCTTAATAATCTAAATAATCTTAGGATTCTTAATATTCTTAAATCGAATGGAAAAATGAAAGGAAGATAAAAAGGTAAAATTGCAATTAAGTCAATTAAGCCAAGTGTTGAAAATCCAAATTTTAATCTTTTCTTGAATGAGCTTCCTTTTACGGAATCATCTTGGTCAGCAGTCCACAATCTTAATAAATATTCGATTGTAAAAATAATTACAGAAATTAACTCGAAATAATAAAAAAAGTCAGAGAATGAAACTCTTAACTCATTGTAAGATTCAAGAATTAACGAGATTACGTTTAAAATAATTAATCCATAAATGAATTTTATAAAAATCGTATTCTTATTTATTATTTCATAAATTTTCTTTTTCATCGAGAATTTTTTTCGGAACTAGTGCATAACGGGTTTTGGTATGGAAAGTTGCGTTTTTTGAAAACGTAATTTTCCGATGTTTAAATTTAAGTTATTTATATTTTAAAAACATTCTATTTTGTTGAATTTAGCAATTTTTTATACCAGTTGTTACCACACGTTTTTATATTTCAGATGATTTTCAATTGTCTCTCGTATTTTGGATTTATCAACCTGTATTTCAATTAATTCTACTTGCTTGAAAGTTTTATCGAAAGAAGGTAAATAAAGGAAAACTCTATTGTTATTTTCTTTGATTATAAAAAATCTACTCATCCCAGTATTTAAAATCTGAAAATTATCAATTGTGTCATATGTCAAACTAGTAATTCCCCATTTTTTCTCAATTCCTAAAGGTATCTTATTCAATAAGAAATTTTCATTAAAATGAACAGTATCAATTCCATATTCCGATACAAGTTTAAAAGATTTATCTAATAATTTATTTTTAAAATTTGAGGAGTTTTTCAAAGAATCAGGTAATCTTAAAAACACTTTCTTTTGTTTATTAATTCCATTTGTCGTTAAGACTAAACTATCTTTATTAACAGCTTTAATATTATAATTTAAATAACCTATTTCATCAAAATTCAGTTCTTGTTTAATGATATTTCCAATTACATAAAAATCATTGGATTCAGAATAATCAAAATGATAACTCACAATTTTCTGATTTTCTATTTTTACGATTTTTTGAGAATCTCTTATAAAATCTTTTCCATTGTTATAGTTGTTAATTTCTATAACTTTTACATAAATTCCATCAATTCTTTTATTTGAATAATAAAAAAGGGCTAAACATAAGATTGAAATCATTATTGTGAAATAAAATATTACTTTTTTCATCTTATGTGTGGTAACGGGCTTTTATAAGATTTGTGCGACTGGAAAATCGGAGATTTTTCGGACGTAGCAAATAGTTTATTGAATGTTTGTCGTTTGTACTAAATCAGATTTAAGCATAAATTTTATGAGTTGTTGCAAGTTTTTACGACACGTTATGCTGATAATTGAATTTTAGTACTTTCCGAGATTTGTCATTCTTGTTCTTTATAAAAATCCTTTTGTTTTTTGTTA
>NZ_RHLN01000113.1 GCF_004121075.1 Lutibacter sp. HS1-25 | reverse complement strand
CGCCACTTTCGATTACATCAAATACTCTGAATTTTGACTTCAGAGAACTCGAAGAATTAATACAAAAAGAATTTAAACGAAATTTGTGATTAATACAGCTTACAACAACTCATAAAATTTATGCTTACATTTAAACTAAATAACGAACCGACAAACATCCAATTAACGATTTGCTACGTCCGAAAAATCTCCGATTTTCCAGTCGCACAAATCTTATAAAAGCCCGTTACCCAACAGTATAATACATCACTCATAATCAGACAAGTTGAATAATAGAATTGAAATACCATTGAGCAAAAAGAAGATAATATTACTATCATTAGCTTCAATTGGATTTGTTGTTTTCGGAATTTTGTTTGTTTATGACCCACAAATTTTTGTATCAGAATACCGAGTTAGATTCAAAATATTTAATAATCCAGAAATGATTAGAATTATTGGAATAGTTGCAACTCTTTTTTTCGGAATAGCTGGAATTTATGGAATTAAGAAACTATTTGATAAAAAAATTGGTCTGATTATCGACTCAAAAGGAATTACAGACAACTCAAGTGCTTTAAGTATTGGTCTAATTGAATGGGAAGATATTAACAGAATCAATTTAACAAGAGTAAATTCTATCGATTTTCTTATGATTATAGTTAAAAACCCTGAAAAGTATATTGGAAAAGCAACAAACAGAATACAAGCGAGATTAATGAAAACAAATATGAGTATTTACAAAACGCCACTTTCGATTACATCAAATACTCTGAATTTTGACTTCAGAGAACTCGAAGAATTAATACAAAAAGAATTTAAACGAAATAAAAACGTTGGGTAACAACTCATAAAATTTATGCTTACATTTAAACTAAATAACGAACTGACAAACATTCAACTAACGATTTGCTACGTCCGAAAAATCTCCGATTTTCCAGTCGCACAAATCTTATAAAAGCCCGTTGTAAGCTATATAAAAACTGAAATGAAAAGATTGATTATACTATTTATTGGAATTCAAATGACTTCTTGTGGAATGAGTATAATTACGACTTCTAAAAAAGTTGATTTGATAAATATTGAGTCAAATATTGAGCTTGAAAATTTTTTAGAATATACAGCAGATGAGATTTATCAAATTGAGGATTTATCAAACTATAAAAAGATAAACCCTATAAAAACTCAACATTGTTCGAGTATCCAAACATTTAAGAAAAATGACAATGATTTTGTATTAGTTCCTAAAAGTGCATTTCGAGAAAATATAAAACGAGAAAAAAGTAATAGTCTTATAATTTTAGAATATAGAGGTTTTCTTAATTTTTCAAACGGAGGTGATGATGTTTTAGATTATTACTTGAATAATTCAAATAATCAGATAAATATCAAGAATACTTTTGACAAAACAGAAACAATATTCACAATTGATAAATTTGGAAAAATTAAAATAGTCGATAAAAAAGTTAAAAAGATAAATGATAGTACTTTTGAGAAAATCCATATTCTTGACAATATTAAAGTTGGAGAGAATGGAGATTCGATAAAACTCATTGAAACATTTAAGATAAATTTTAAAAAGAATATCAGTGTAAAACGAACTATAAAAGATAAATGGATTTGTGATTAATACAGCTTACAACAACTCATAAAATTTATGCTTACATTTAAACTAAATAACGAACCGACAAACATCCAATTAACGATTTGCTACGTCCGAAAAATCTCCGATTTTCCAGTCGCACAAATCTTATAAAAGCCCGTTAGGCAATATGTCATCGGAATTCTCTC
>NZ_RHLN01000112.1 GCF_004121075.1 Lutibacter sp. HS1-25 | reverse complement strand
AGCAAATAATAATTAGTAAACAAAATTGTTTACCTTCCTAAAATAAGCTGACTAAAATCAAACAACTTATTACAAATAAAGATGTCATAAATTTTGAATCAGATTATTTTGTACGTAATTTTGTACATATTTAAAATGTTGAATTATGATTACAACGACAATATCCGATTTTAGAAAAGATATAAAAGATTACTTAAATAAAGTTACCGAAAACTTTGAAACACTAATTATCAATCGAGGTAAAAACTCGGGTGTTGTAGTGATTTCTTTAGAAGAATACAATTCTCTTATGACAACTCAACACGAAATGTCTTCAAGTAAAAACAAAGCAAGGTTAGATGCTGCAATTGAAAAATTTAAAAAAGGCGACTCATTTAGTAAAAATCTTGTTGATTGATGAAATATGTATTTGTAGATGAATCTTGGGAGGATTATTTGTATTGGCAAAAAATCGATAAAAAAATGCTAAAAAGAATAAATCTGCTTCTAAAAGATATTTCCAGACAGCCATATGACGGATTAGGTAAACCTGAACCCTTAAAACATAATTACAGGGGATTTTGGTCGAGAAGAATTGATGAAGAACATCGATTAATTTATCAAGTTGTAGATGATGAAATAAGAATAATCAAATGTAGATTCCATTATGATTAAAACGTGTGATAACAACTTATGAAATTTAAGCTTAAATTTTAACTGGTATAAACTACAAACATTTTACCACTAACTGTTCTCGATACACCTTCACTGCGTTGCGGCACTCGAATTGACGTTATGATTGGCAGATCTCGCATCAAGTGCGAGATGACGGTTTAAAATACTTCTAAAATATCCCCTTGAGGGGATTATAGGGGTGTTATTTACTTTTGAGTAGATTATACAAATATTTAATATCGAACTTTATATCTATTTTACAAACTCCTAACGCCTATTTCGTTATACTAAAAATTGATTTCGAATACAAAGTAACAGATCTCGCATCAAGTGCGAGATGACAGTGTTTTTTGATAGTTAAAACAAATTCTCCGAAAAAATAGTATGATAAATAAAGTTAAATATGTTATCACACCTAAAAGTTATGATAAGAAAATTCGATTATCTTATCATAATAAATTAAGTTTGTAAAGAAAATTAATATTTCTTAACATAATGGAATCTGAAAAATTAAAAAAGTTACCTCTAAAGCAAGATGTTGAAACTAAAAAAGTGCTTAAGAAATTGGCTTCAGCTCACAGAGCCTTGGCAGAGTTAAAAGGAATTGTATCAAGCATTCCAAATTCAACTATTTTAATAAATACTTTAGGACTTCAAGAGGCTAAAGATAGTTCTGCTATTGAAAATATTATAACAACTCACGATGACATATTTAAAGCCGAGTTAAATCTTGATGGTTTTAAGTCTTTAAATGCAAAAGAAGTTCAAAACTATATTTCTGCTTTAAAAAAAGGATTTGGATTAATTAAAAAAAATAAAATCTTAACGAATAATGATATCATTGA
>NZ_RHLN01000111.1 GCF_004121075.1 Lutibacter sp. HS1-25 | reverse complement strand
CAACTTATGAAATTTAAGCTTAAATTTTAACTGGTATAAACTACAAACATTTTACCACTAACTGTTCTCGATACACCTTCACTGCGTTGCGGCACTCGAATTGACGTTATGATTGGCAGATCTCGCATCAAGTGCGAGATGACGGTTTAAAATACTTCTAAAATATCCCCTTGAGGGGATTATAGGGGTGTTATTTACTTTTGAGTAGATTATACAAATATTTAATATCGAACTTTATATCTATTTTACAAACTCCTAACGCCTATTTCGTTATACTAAAAATTGATTTCGAATACAAAGTAACAGATCTCGCATCAAGTGCGAGATGACAGTGTTTTTTGATAGTTAAAACAAATTCTCCGAAAAAATAGTATGATAAATAAAGTTAAATATGTTATCACACCTAAAAGTTATGATAAGAAAATTCGATTATCTTATCATAATAAATTAAGTTTGTAAAGAAAATTAATATTTCTTAACATAATGGAATCTGAAAAATTAAAAAAGTTACCTCTAAAGCAAGATGTTGAAACTAAAAAAGTGCTTAAGAAATTGGCTTCAGCTCACAGAGCCTTGGCAGAGTTAAAAGGAATTGTATCAAGCATTCCAAATTCAACTATTTTAATAAATACTTTAGGACTTCAAGAGGCTAAAGATAGTTCTGCTATTGAAAATATTATAACAACTCACGATGACATATTTAAAGCCGAGTTAAATCTTGATGGTTTTAAGTCTTTAAATGCAAAAGAAGTTCAAAACTATATTTCTGCTTTAAAAAAAGGATTTGGATTAATTAAAAAAAATAAAATCTTAACGAATAATGATATCATTGAAATCCAATCTGAGTTAGAGAAAAATAATGCTGGATTCCGAAAAGTCCCAGGAACTGCTTTGAAAAATGCAACAACTGGAGAAATAGTATATACGCCTCCACAAGAATATGATACTATTTTAGATTTAATGAGAAATCTAGAACAATACATCAACGATGAAAATATGTGTGAATTTGATACATTGGTCAAAATGGCTATAATTCATTTCCAATTTGAAAGTATCCATCCTTTCTATGATGGAAATGGAAGAACCGGACGAATTATCAATGTTTTGTATTTAGTAATGAACGATTTATTGAATTTACCTGTTTTGTATTTAAGTCGATATATAATTGAACACAAAGCTGATTATTATAAACTTTTACAAGAAGTTAGAGAAACTGACAATTGGGAAAATTGGATTTTATACATGTTAGATAGCATAGAGCAAATTTCAAAAGAAACGATTATCGTCATAGGAAAAATAAGCGATTTGATATTTGAATATAAAAATTTATTGCGAAATAATTACAAATTTTATAGTCAAGACTTATTGAATAATTTATTTAAACATCCATATACAAAAATTGAGTTTATTGAGAACGATTTAGGCGTTTCAAGAATTACAGCTTCTAAATATTTAAATCAATTGGCAAAAGACAAAATTCTTAAAAAAGAAAAATTAGGAAAAGGAAATTATTACGTTAATGAGAAGTTGATTAAAATTCTAACTCTAAATGATTAAAACGTGTGGTAACAACTTATGAAATTTTAACTGGTATAAACTACAAACATTTTACCCCTAACTGTTCTCGATACACATTCACTGCGTTGCGGCACTCGAACTGACGTTGTTTTTCTATTCATCACTCATTTTTATTATCGTCACTTCGAGTGTTTCAATGGAGCCTCGCGGAATTGAAATGTATCGAGAAGCTACTCACATCTAACCCGTTCTCGATACACCTTCACTGCGTTGCGGCACTCGAACTGACGTTATTTTTCTATTCATCACTCATTTTTATTATCGTCACTTCGAGTGTTTCAATGGAGCCTCGCGGAATTGAAATGTATCGAGAAGCTCCTCACCTCTAACCCGTTCTAGATACGCCTTCACTACGTTGCGGCACTCGAACTGACGTTGTTTTTCTATTCATCACTCATTTTTATTATCGTCACTTCGAGTGTTTCAATGGAGCCTCGCGGAATTGAAATGTATCGAGAAGCTACTCACATCTAACCCGTTCTCGATACACCTTCACTGCGTTGCGGCACTCGAACTGACGTTATCATTGGCAGATCTCGCATCAAGTGCGAGATGATGGTTTAAAATATTCATAAAATATCCCCTTGAGGGGACAGAGCGTTAAGAAA
>NZ_RHLN01000110.1 GCF_004121075.1 Lutibacter sp. HS1-25 | reverse complement strand
ACAAAACATGCTTTTTAGTATTTATATTAACAGATCCCCGCATACGCGAGAAATCGAAGATTCGACGGAGTCAATGACAGTTCAAAACATACGTCATTTTCAGCTTGACTGGAAATCTGTTGGTTTTGTAGTTCAAAGATACTTTTTAGTATTTACACTAACAGATCCCCGCATTCGCGAGGATGACGATTGGTTTAATTTTTGGTAACCAGATACTGAATACCGACTTAAAACTTAAAACTTAGAACTGTTACTTAAAACTGCTACTGAAAACAGGCTTTTGGCTTTTAATTTAAAACTGGTTGTTGGATTTTAGATTTGCTATTTTTTAGTAGATTAAGTATTGGTATCAGGCTAGATTCAAGTTTTTAAAAAATATTTAGTATAAATTGATAATTTCGTATCTTTGATAAAAGTCTAATAATATGAATTTAGAAGCTAGAAAAATAGCATTTATACAAGAATTTTTAAAACTTCAAAGTGAAGAAGTAGTTTCTCGTCTTGAAAGCATATTAAAAAATAAAAAAAACACTTCTGAAGATCAGCAATTTGAGCCAATGACTCAAAATGAATTAAATAAACGCATTGATCAATCTGAATCTGATTTTAAAAACAAACGATTTAAAAGTAGTTCTGACCTTTTAGCCAAATACGAATAATGGCATTGAAAATTATTTGGTCTGATTTTGCAGAAACGCAACTTGACGATATTTATTAAGTATTACGAAAATAAAGCAAGTTCAAAAATTGCCAAAAAAATCGTAAAAGAAATTATCAATGAACCAAAAAAATTGATAAAAAATCCACTAATTGGTCAAGAAGAAGCGTTATTAAAACATCGAAAAATTAAATATCGATATTTAGTTTTTAAAAACTATAAATTGATTTATGCTGTCGATCTGGAAAATGGATTTATACAAATTGCAGATGTTTTTGACACACGACAAAACCCTCCGAAACTGCAAAGGACAAAATAAAGTTTGTTACCAACTCGATAATTAATAATGAAAAGTTAATAATGAAAAATGAATGATTATTACCCGATACTGAATACTTTCCTATTGAAAAATTGACTCCCTTTAGGGTTGGGGAAAAGCAATTTTTCAATTTCAACTGTAGTTAAATAATGAAGAAGGAATAATAAATAATTATTAATTAATACTGACTTAAAACTGAAAACTGTTACTTAAAACTGAGTACTAGATACCTACTTTTGACTTAATTCCATTTATAACTTGTCATTCCGACGAAGGAGGAACCATATCCAATGCTCAATTTTATGTGATTTCTCATTGCAATCGAAATGACAAAACATGCTTTTTAGTATTTGTAGTAACAGATCCCCGCATTCGCGAGGATGACGGTTCAAAACATACTGTTATTAGTTGCTAATAATTAAAAATTAATACCATTTATAACTTGTCATTCCGACGAAGGAGGAACCACATCCAATGCTCAGTTTTATGTGATTTCTCATTGCAATCGAAATGACAAAACATGCTTTTTAGTATTTATATTAACAGATCCCCGCATACGCGAGAAATCGAAGATTCGACGGAGTCAATGACGGTTCAAAACATACGTCATTTTCAGCTTGACTGGAAATCTGTTGTTTGTGTAGTTCAAAAGATGCTTTTTAGTATTTACACTAACAGATCCCCGCATTCGCGAGGATGACGGTTCAAAGAATACTGTTACTAATTAATAATGAATACCGACTTAAAAC
>NZ_RHLN01000109.1 GCF_004121075.1 Lutibacter sp. HS1-25 | reverse complement strand
GCAGTTTTTAAAAACTATAAATTGATTTATGCTGTCGATCTGGAAAATGGATTTATACAAATTGCAGATGTTTTTGACACACGACAAAACCCTCCGAAACTGCAAAGGACAAAATAAAGTTTGTTACCAATCGATAATTAATAATGAAAAGTTAATAATGAAAAATGAATGATTATTACCCGATACTGAATACTTTCCTATTGAAAAATTGACTCCCTTTAGGGTTGGGGAAAAGCAATTTTTCAATTTCAACTGTAGTTAAATAATGAAGAAGGAATAATAAATAATTATTAATTAATACTGACTTAAAACTGAAAACTGTTACTTAAAACTGAGTACTAGATACCTACTTTTGACTTAATTCCATTTATAACTTGTCATTCCGACGAAGGAGGAACCATATCCAATGCTCAATTTTATGTGATTTCTCATTGCAATCGAAATGACAAAACATGCTTTTTAGTATTTGTAGTAACAGATCCCCGCATTCGCGAGGATGACGGTTCAAAACATACGTGTTTTCAGCTTAACTCAATAATTAAAACTTAATACCATTTATGATTTGTCATTCCGACGAAGGAGGAACCACACCCAATGCTCAGTTTTATGTGATTTCTCATTGCAATCGAAATGACAAAACATGCTTTTTAGTATTTATATTAACAGATCCCCGCATACGCGAGAAATCGAAGATTCGCGAGGAATGACGGTTCAAAACATACGTCATTTTCAGCTTGACTGGAAATCTGTTGTTTGTGTAGTTCAAAAGATGCTTTTTAGTATTTACACTAACAGATCCCCGCATTCGCGAGGATGACGGTTCAAAGAATACTGTTACTAATTAATAATGAATAACGACTTAAAACTTAAAACTTAGAACTGTTACTTAAAACTGCTACTGAAAACAGGCTTTTGGCTTTTAATTTAAAACTGGTTGTTGGATTTTAGATTTGCTATTTTTTAGTAGATTAAGTATTGGTATCAGGCTAGATTCAAGTTTTTAAAAAATATTTAGTATAAATTGATAATTTCGTATCTTTGATAAAAGTCTAATAATATGAATTTAGAAGCTAGAAAAATAGCATTTATACAAGAATTTTTAAAACTTCAAAGTGAAGAAGTAGTTTCTCGTCTTGAAAGCATATTAAAAAATAAAAAAAACACTTCTGAAGATCAGCAATTTGAGCCAATGACTCAAAATGAATTAAATAAACGCATTGATCAATCTGAATCTGATTTTAAAAACAAACGATTTAAAAGTAGTTCTGACCTTTTAGCCAAATACGAATAATGGCATTGAAAATTATTTGGTCTGATTTTGCAGAAACGCAACTTGACGATATTTATTAAGTATTACGAAAATAAAGCAAGTTCAAAAATTGCCAAAAAAATCGTAAAAGAAATTATCAATGAACCAAAAAAATTGATAAAAAATCCACTAATTGGTCAAGAAGAAGCGTTATTAAAACATCGAAAAATTAAATATCGATATTTAGTTTTTAAAAACTATAAATTGATTTATGCTGTCGATCTGGAAAATGGATTTATACAAATTGCAGATGTTTTTGACACACGACAAAACCCTCCGAAACTGCAAAGGACAAAATAAAGTTTGTTACCAACTCGATAATTAATAATGAAAAGTTAATAATGAAAAATGAATGATTATTACCCGATACTGAATACTTTCCTATTGAAAAATTGACTCCCTTTAGGGTTGGGGAAAAGTAATTTTTCGGTAGCGTTGATTTTGTTAATAATTAAACTAATTTATAATTACACACCCCTAACCCCTCTCAAGAGGGGAATATTATAGTTGAATACTGGCTTTTGGCTATTAGCTTTTGACTTTCAACTTTAGACTTTCAGCTTGACTGGAAATCTGTTGTTTGTGTAGTGACAAAACATGCTTTTTAGTATTTGTAGTAACAGATCCCCGCATTCGCGAGGATGACGGTTCAAAACATACGTCATTTTCAGCTTGACTGGAAATCTGTTGTTTGTGTAGTTCAAAAGATGCTTTTTAGTATTTACACTAACA
>NZ_RHLN01000108.1 GCF_004121075.1 Lutibacter sp. HS1-25 | reverse complement strand
ACTAGCTTTTGGCTTGTGGCTACTAGATATTAAATACCCACTTTTGACTTAATACCATTTATAACTTGTCATTCCGACGAAGGAGGAACCACATCCAATGCTCAATTTTATGTGATTTCTCATTGCAATCGAAATGACAAAACATACGTCATTTTCAGCCCTGTGCTGAGCCAAGTCGAAGTATTGACTTGAAATCAGTTTGTCCTTAGGTTCAAATCCATTCCCCTCTTGAGAGGGGCTAGGGGAGTGTTTTGTTTAGTTCAAAGACAAAACCACTAATAACCAACAAAACTGCAATGTTGAAAAAAGAGTTGTCCTATGGAATTTTTCGTTATAAAATATCAAATTCTTTAGCGTTGGCCGGAGCAGCGTCCAAAGAGCGCAGCGGTCTGGGCGTGATGGTTAAAAGGATTTGATAATTTTATAGAAAAATAACATCAGACTAGATTTTTTTGGTTCTTTTTTCATCAATGGAAAAAAGAATAAGAATGATAATTGTAAATATAAAATTGTAGTTCAAAGAATGTTCTAGTATTTATAGTAAAAGATCCCCGCATTCGCGAGGATGACCGTTGGTTTAATTTTTGATTATTACCAGATACTGAATACTTTCCTATTGAAAAATTGACTACCTTTAGGGTTGGGGAAAGGCAATTTTTCGGTAGCGTTGATTTTGTTAATAATTAAACTAATTTATAAATACACACCCCTAACCCCTCTCAAGAGGGGAATATTACAGTTGAATAATTACTTGTGACTTAAAACTGGCTTTTGACTTAAAACTTAAAACTTAGAACTTAAAACTGTTACTGAAAACTGACTTAAAACCTAAAATTTAAAACTGCTACTAAATACTGTTACTAAAAACTGATTACCAGGTACTTATTTTTTTTATTGGTGACAAGCTGAAAAAAAATCAGAAATCAAAAACTTACCAAAGTCGATAATTTTGTACATTTGAATAAAAGATAGTAATAATGGATTTAGAAGCTAGAAAAATAATATTTGTTCAAGAATTTTTAAGACTCCAAAACGAGGAAATTGTTAGTGGACTTGAAAAACTATTGCGTAAAAGAAAAAACGAGTTAATTGAGAAAAGCTTCAAACCAATGAGTATGGAGCAATACAATGCTGAAATTGACCAAGCAATGGAGGATTCCAAAAATGGCAGGATGATTAAAGCAACTGATTTGAAAGCTAAAATCCAAAAATGGAATTAGATGTTTATTGGTTAGAACTGGCTGAAAATAAACTCGAAGACATTTATAGTTATTATTCGGAAAAGGCTAGTAAAAAAGTTGCTCAAAAATTAATAAATGGAATTATTGATACTACAATAGGAATTGAGCAACAACCTGAAATTGGTCAAATTGAAAATGCGCTTGATAATCGAAAACAAGTATTCCGTTATTTAATTTATAAAAATTACAAAGTCGTTTATTGGATAAACTATAAATATAGTCGTATCGAAATAGCAAACATATTCGATACACGACAAAATCCCAACAAATTAATAGAAGATTTAAAATAAGCTACCTATTCAAAACATACTTTTACTAATTAATAATGAAAAAGGAATAATTATTAATAGATACAGAATACTAGCTTTTGGCTTGTGGCTACTAGATATTAAATACCCACTTTTGACTTAATACCATTTATAACTTGTCATTCCGACGAAGGAGGAACCACATCCAATGCTCAATTTTATGTGATTTCTCATTGCAATCGAAATGACAAAATATATGTCATTTTCAGCCCTTTGCTAAGCTAATTTGAAGTATTGACTGGAAATCAGTTTGTTCTTTGGTCCAAATCTATTCCCCTCTTGAGAGGGGCTAGGGGAGTGTTTTGTTTAGTTTAAAGTTGCTTTTTAGTACTTACAGCAACAGATCCCCGCATACGCGAGAAATCGAAGATTCGACGGAGTCAATGACGGTTCAAAACATACGTCATTTTCAGCTTGACTGGAAATCTATTGGTTTTGTAGTTCAAAAGATATTTTCTGTTCATTTCTTTACTTGCCTAAAGAAACCCTTCGGCTACGCTCAGGATAAACTACCCAAAGAAGCCCTTGCGCACCCCGGCCTGATCGTTAAAATGTTTCTCAAACAT
>NZ_RHLN01000107.1 GCF_004121075.1 Lutibacter sp. HS1-25 | reverse complement strand
ATGAGTTGTTATGCACTGGTGATTTTTTATAACTTTCTAATTTTCTCAATTTGTCGTTGATTTAATATAAAAGAATAACAACTAAAATTAACATTGGAATTGCCATAGCTACTAAAATTCCCAAACAACCTTTTGAAACAATTCTGCCAATTTTTTGATTACGACCACTTTTTGTCAATGGTATTCCTATTTTTCGTGAAACGTTTGACTTAACACCAGATATACCACTTAATTTTTTCCAAGAAAATCCTCCTTTGTTCATAGCTTTATTTTTTAGTTTTTGAATTTAGTCCCACAATTAGGACATTTACATATATTTTTTTCTTTTTTCTGCTCTTGAACTCTCTCAATAAATGCAGAACTTATTATTCCTGTTGGAAGTGCAATAAATCCAATTCCTATTAATGCAATTATACCACTCATAATTTTTCCCATTGCTGTAATTGGAAAAACATCACCATAACCAACGGTAGTTAAAGTTGCAACCGCCCACCAAAAAGAATGTCCAATACTCGCAAATTTTTCAGGCTGAACCTCATTTTCAAAATAGTACATAATTGTCGATGATAATACTAATAATATAAATGCAACAAAACCGGTAATTGCCAATTCGGACTTAGAACTTTTCAAAACACTTGTTATAGTATTTAGTGATTTTGAGTATCTACCAAGTTTAAATATTCTTAATAATCTAAATAATCTTAGGATTCTTAATATTCTTAAATCGAATGGAAAAATGAAAGGAAGATAAAAAGGTAAAATTGCAATTAAGTCAATTAAGCCAAGTGTTGAAAATCCAAATTTTAATCTTTTCTTGAATGAGCTTCCTTTTACGGAATCATCTTGGTCAGCAGTCCACAATCTTAATAAATATTCGATTGTAAAAATAATTACAGAAATTAACTCGAAATAATAAAAAAAGTCAGAGAATGAAACTCTTAACTCATTGTAAGATTCAAGAATTAACGAGATTACGTTTAAAATAATTAATCCATAAATGAATTTTATAAAAATCGTATTCTTATTTATTATTTCATAAATTTTCTTTTTCATCGAGAATTTTTTTCGGAACTAGTGCATAACGGGTTTTGGTATGGAAAGTTGCGTTTTTTGAAAACGTAATTTTCCGATGTTTAAATTTAAGTTATTTATATTTTAAAAACATTCTATTTTGTTGAATTTAGCAATTTTTTATACCAGTTGTTACCACACGTTTTTATATTTCAGATGATTTTCAATTGTCTCTCGTATTTTGGATTTATCAACCTGTATTTCAATTAATTCTACTTGCTTGAAAGTTTTATCGAAAGAAGGTAAATAAAGGAAAACTCTATTGTTATTTTCTTTGATTATAAAAAATCTACTCATCCCAGTATTTAAAATCTGAAAATTATCAATTGTGTCATATGTCAAACTAGTAATTCCCCATTTTTTCTCAATTCCTAAAGGTATCTTATTCAATAAGAAATTTTCATTAAAATGAACAGTATCAATTCCATATTCCGATACAAGTTTAAAAGATTTATCTAATAATTTATTTTTAAAATTTGAGGAGTTTTTCAAAGAATCAGGTAATCTTAAAAACACTTTCTTTTGTTTATTAATTCCATTTGTCGTTAAGACTAAACTATCTTTATTAACAGCTTTAATATTATAATTTAAATAACCTATTTCATCAAAATTCAGTTCTTGTTTAATGATATTTCCAATTACATAAAAATCATTGGATTCAGAAT
>NZ_RHLN01000106.1 GCF_004121075.1 Lutibacter sp. HS1-25 | reverse complement strand
TAAATATTCGATTGTAAAAATAATTACAGAAATTAACTCGAAATAATAAAAAAAGTCAGAGAATGAAACTCTTAACTCATTGTAAGATTCAAGAATTAACGAGATTACGTTTAAAATAATTAATCCATAAATGAATTTTATAAAAATCGTATTCTTATTTATTATTTCATAAATTTTCTTTTTCATCGAGAATTTTTTTCGGAACTAGTGCATAACGGGTTTTGGTATGGAAAGTTGCGTTTTTTGAAAACGTAATTTTCCGATGTTTAAATTTAAGTTATTTATATTTTAAAAACATTCTATTTTGTTGAATTTAGCAATTTTTTATACCAGTTGTTACCACACGTTTTTATATTTCAGATGATTTTCAATTGTCTCTCGTATTTTGGATTTATCAACCTGTATTTCAATTAATTCTACTTGCTTGAAAGTTTTATCGAAAGAAGGTAAATAAAGGAAAACTCTATTGTTATTTTCTTTGATTATAAAAAATCTACTCATCCCAGTATTTAAAATCTGAAAATTATCAATTGTGTCATATGTCAAACTAGTAATTCCCCATTTTTTCTCAATTCCTAAAGGTATCTTATTCAATAAGAAATTTTCATTAAAATGAACAGTATCAATTCCATATTCCGATACAAGTTTAAAAGATTTATCTAATAATTTATTTTTAAAATTTGAGGAGTTTTTCAAAGAATCAGGTAATCTTAAAAACACTTTCTTTTGTTTATTAATTCCATTTGTCGTTAAGACTAAACTATCTTTATTAACAGCTTTAATATTATAATTTAAATAACCTATTTCATCAAAATTCAGTTCTTGTTTAATGATATTTCCAATTACATAAAAATCATTGGATTCAGAATAATCAAAATGATAACTCACAATTTTCTGATTTTCTATTTTTACGATTTTTTGAGAATCTCTTATAAAATCTTTTCCATTGTTATAGTTGTTAATTTCTATAACTTTTACATAAATTCCATCAATTCTTTTATTTGAATAATAAAAAAGGGCTAAACATAAGATTGAAATCATTATTGTGAAATAAAATATTACTTTTTTCATCTTATGTGTGGTAACGGGCTTTTATAAGATTTGTGCGACTGGAAAATCGGAGATTTTTCGGACGTAGCAAATCGTTTGTTGAATGTTTGTCAGTTCGTTATTTAGTTTAAAAGTAAGCATAAATTTTATGAGTTGTTGTGCGTTTTATTTTAATCATTAAATATTTTTGTTTCTTTATCGTCAAATTCAATTGGTCGATTTCCATTAAAATCCATTTGAAGTTTAATAACATTTTTCTCAATATTCTCTACTATACACAATAATTTATTTATTTCTCCACTTTCAATTTTTTGAACAATAATATCAATTTCTATTGGAGTTTTTAAATAATTAACTTCATATGTCATTGTTCCTTTTTTTCCATTAACGACAAATTCTTTTCCGCCAATAATTTGTCCTTGAAATTCAAAATATGCGTAACCGTCATCTTGAAAAGTAATGTATCCGATATCTTTTTCATCTTCTCCTTTCCATTTCCCAACAATGCTAAATTCTGATGTAGGGTATTCGTTAAAAGAAGTTAAAATCAAAGTAGTTAATAGTAGTAAAATAATTTTTTTCATAGGTTTAATTTTTTTTTTTTCAATTGCATACAACGGGCTTTTATAAGATTTGTGCGGTTTAAAAATACGATATTTTTCAGCCGTAGCAAATTGTTTATTTAATATTTTAAATTTTCTATTAGTTCGAATTATAGCATGAATTTTATGAGTTGTTGTGTAAAGTAGCTTTGGAGTTCGGATTAATCTTTCCGACCTAAATTTCTACGTATCAAAACCTCATTTTGTATTTCAAACTGTGTAATTCTTTAAAATCCGAGATTTCTCTTTTTAACTTGATTTTTCTGAAATCTTAAATATTCCAATAATCAAACTCCAACTCTCAAACTCCGCTTTTTTTTAATCCGAGATTTGTCATTTTAGTTTAAATTTTTATAGAATTCGTTGCTAAATTCTATTTATTTCAATGAGCTTTTTTGAATATTTTT
>NZ_RHLN01000105.1 GCF_004121075.1 Lutibacter sp. HS1-25 | reverse complement strand
TTTTCTCGGCGCAATTGTCAGACAATCCAATTCTCTTTTAGTTTATATTTTTCTTAAATCTTAAATATTCCAACATTCAAATTCCAACGCTCAAACTCCGCCATTTTTTAAATCCGAAATTTGTCATTTTAGTTTAAATTTTTATAGAATCTTCTATATTCCAACATTCAAATTCCAACGCTCAAACTCCGCCATTTTTTAAATCCGAATTTTTTATTTAAATTAAAATACTCAAATTAAGGAATTCAGAGTGAATTCCGATGACATGTTACACAACGGGCTTTTATAAGATTTGTGCGACTGGAAAATCGGAGATTTTTCGGACGTAGCAAATCGTTAATTGGATGTTTGTCGGTTCGTTATTTAGTTTAAATGTAAGCATAAATTTTATGAGTTGTTGTACACAGTTATTTTATTCGTTCATAAAATAATTCAGAATTTCCACTTAACATTTGCTCTCTAGATTTCTCGTTAATCACTTTTCCAGTATTTTTTATTTTTAAATTTTTCCCGTTTTCAATCAAGGTGAAACTCCAAATTTGTTTGTCGGAATAAATTAATTCAGAGTATGCTGGCCATAAATCAGGAATGTTATTAAACTGTATTTTTTCTCGCTTAATAAATTCATTCTTTTGAGTTTTTTTATTCTGCTCATAGAAGGAAATCTCACTGTTCGAGATAATCAATATTTTATCAAACTCAAGGTTGTCATCAGTTTTTTTTAGTATCATACCATTAGCAAATTTTTTTAACTTCCAGACTCCGATAATTTCTAATTTAAGTTTGTTTCTTAGTATGAGTTTTAAAGAATCAGATTTTCGTAATGCTATTATTCCGTTAACCGAAGTTGAGTCTTGGTGAAGAGCAAATTGGTATGAGAAATATGCTTTTCCTAATTCATTTTTTAATATGTTTTCTTCAGCTTTTATCATAAACTCTTTCTGAAAATCAAGATGATTTGTTTTATCCTCATTTTGAGATAAACAAATATTGAAAATCAAAATTATTATGATAAAAAGTGTTCTTTTCATAATTGTGTACAACGGGCTTTTATAAGATTTGTGCGACTGGAAAATCGGAGATTTTTCGGACGTAGCAAATCGTTTGTTTAATGTTTGTCGGTTCGTTATTTAGTTTAAATGTAAGCATAAATTTTATGAGTTGTTAGCCACTGGCTTTTTCTTTTCATTAATCTTTGAAGTAAGAATTATAATACTTTTTTGCAATTTTGGCTTTAAGCGTTGGCTGGAGCAAATTGCAAATATGTATGTGTAAAAGAACTTAATTTTTATTTTAAAAATCTAATTTGTAAGTTTAATTTAAAATAGATTTCTCTGTTTTCCTCAAACAATTCTCCGAAATCGTGTCTGGTTGAACTAGCAGTTTCTAATTTTGTATTATTTATCAAATAATTTTCAAACTCATTTTTGTTGTAAATATGATAACATAAAATTTCTCCATTTCCTTTGACTACTAAATAACCTCCAGTAGCATCATATTTACCTGTCCAAACTTTAGAAGGCATCATTCCTAGAGCAATATCTGTTAAAAATCGTTTTATTTTATAAGAGTAAAATTGATGATTATTTGAAGTGTCAAAATTTAATGGATTTTGAATTTCAATTTCATCAACTAATTCTTTTATTTTAGTTTTGCTATCGGAGTAAAAATTAAAAACTAATTCTGATAAGATTTTAGGTAAAGAACTATCAATTAAAACTAAATTATTTGAAAAAATTTGTTTTTCGGTATTAGAAAACTCAAATATACCGCCTAATTCTTTGATTTTTAAAATTCTGTCTTTTATTTTACTTTTGGTAGAAATTGCATTTATTTCCTTTATATGGTCTTTTGAAAGATTAGATATTTTAAAGCAAAAATTCGTAGTTTTTCCAGCATTCAATAGAGTAGAAGGATTACCTAATTGTGATTTAATA
This sequence comes from Lutibacter sp. HS1-25, assembly GCF_004121075.1. Lineage (GTDB taxonomy): Bacteria > Bacteroidota > Bacteroidia > Flavobacteriales > Flavobacteriaceae > Lutibacter. The sequence continues at coordinate 174 of NZ_RHLN01000105.1, read as the reverse complement.
CTGAAGCCCAGAGTTGGTTGTTGGCCAGTTCTTTGGTCATGAACTACAATTGTAATATCTGTTTTTGCGGACGAACTTGCTTTTAATGAAATACAATTTATACTGTGCATAAATTCCTCAATTTCAGGGACAGAAAATGTTCTTTCAGTGTTAGATTTTATAGAGTTTAGTAAG
>NZ_RHLN01000104.1 GCF_004121075.1 Lutibacter sp. HS1-25 | reverse complement strand
CTTGTAAAAGTGCAACATTCCAAATACGTACTTCGTCTATAGAACCATAAAACTCATCTCTAGGATTTCCAGCAGCGCCAATATAAAAAGGAAAATCGTTATTCACAGGTGCACTTACAACTCTAGATCCATCCAACACACCATCAATATATAAATACAAAGTTGTTCCATTATAAATAGCAGCTACATGATGCCACTCATTATCGGGAATAAAAGTGCTTGAAGTTAAATTAGCAACTATACTTCCGTTATTAGCCCATCGCATTCGCAACTGTTCGCCTCCAATTCTAAATTCAAACCCATCGGTTAAATTACCATCATTTCTTTTTGCAACAATAGTACCGCTATCTTCACCTGTAGTCCATTTAATCCAAGAAGAAATTGTAAATCCTGCTGGATTTAAATTCAAAGTATTTCCTAAGTTAATTCTATCGTTATCTCTATCATCAAAAAAGATTGAGCGCTGTTCAGTTGTATAAGGTCTATACCCAAAAGTCACATACTGCTCACCCGTAAAATCAAAAATACATTCAAGGTTAGAACCGTTTAACGTTAAAGGCACATAGGTTGAAGTTTCATTAAATGTATTATTACTAGAAACAACCATTACATACTCACCACCATTAGAACCAGAAATAGTACTTGTTAATAAGGTTTCTGGTATGGATATTTTCACATTTTCAACATCATTTGTTTCTTTCATTTTCCATACACGTTGTATAGGTGTAAACGAAACAATTGTTGAAGGGCCTCCTGCAATATCTTGGCTTAAATTTACCGTAAGCGTAGTACCAGCAACAAAAGGTAAATTATTATTTCCCCACATTAAAAATGTTTGATCTGTTGCAAAAGTGTTTGTATTAAGTAGGTTTGTAGTGTAAATATCGCCCAAACCTATGGTGATATCATTGGCATTTGCATTTTGAGAGGTCGATTGCTTTTGATTTAACACAGAATCATCATCTCTACCAATACCTGCTACATTGTAATGATAAGTACTGTTAGCCGAAGCATCCCAAAGTGGCGTACTGCCGCTTGAAGCCATATAATCTCCATTAATGCCACCACCCGTATTATCTAATGTTATACCGTATTTAATTGCTAAGTAAGATTCTACTTTAACTTGATTAGCAAGTGACAATTGTCTATCATAATATATCACTTCTGAAATTCCACCCGTAAGCCTATTTCCTCCTGATCTATCATCACCTATATAATAACTTCCCCCAGTAGACCAACTTGTACTAAATGCTTTTGTACCATTAGTATGAATATTATTTCCATCCTCATAAATCATTGCCGACGCAGTTCCCCCTGGATCACTTACAGACCAAACAAATGTATTGTTTATTTGAAGACTATAAAGATCTGGTGGATTTGCAGCATATCTTCTATCAATAAAAAAAGCTCTTGATGAAGCAGTTCCAAGTTCTATCAACGCTTTATCATTAACAGTTGATATATTACCAACCACAAATATGGTTGAACCTGTTCCATTTGTTCTACTAATATTTCCAGATAACGGTCTATCGTCATCAGTAAAATTTAAACCTGGGTTAAAGTTTGAAAATGAAGAAAGGTAAGTCGTATTTCCAGTTCCCATTGCATCAAAACCTAAAGGACTTTGATCTACCCAACTTGTAATGCCATTTCCTTCAATAATTGTATTTGTACCTGCATCGGCTTTTAACCATAAATTTAAATCTGTAAAAACACCACCTGGAGCTTCTGGATTATTACAAACACCACCTCCACTAACATTGAAATTAACCCTAACACCACCACTACGGGCTGTCCAACCATCATTTGAAAGCACAGTTACTCCTCCAGAAGTAATCGTAATATTAGATACTACATTAGGAAGGTTACGATCCCAACCGTCACCCGGACCGTTTACGCCACCTCCTCTATCATACATTATCACATAATAATTATTAGCATCTTCCAAACAACCTAGATTTACTGTAGTAGCATATGGCACATCTGGATTAGGAA
>NZ_RHLN01000103.1 GCF_004121075.1 Lutibacter sp. HS1-25 | reverse complement strand
TATAGAACCATAAAACTCATCTCTAGGATTTCCAGCAGCGCCAATATAAAAAGGAAAATCGTTATTCACAGGTGCACTTACAACTCTAGATCCATCCAACACACCATCAATATATAAATACAAAGTTGTTCCATTATAAATAGCAGCTACATGATGCCACTCATTATCGGGAATAAAAGTGCTTGAAGTTAAATTAGCAACTATACTTCCGTTATTAGCCCATCGCATTCGCAACTGTTCGCCTCCAATTCTAAATTCAAACCCATCGGTTAAATTACCATCATTTCTTTTTGCAACAATAGTACCGCTATCTTCACCTGTAGTCCATTTAATCCAAGAAGAAATTGTAAATCCTGCTGGATTTAAATTCAAAGTATTTCCTAAGTTAATTCTATCGTTATCTCTATCATCAAAAAAGATTGAGCGCTGTTCAGTTGTATAAGGTCTATACCCAAAAGTCACATACTGCTCACCCGTAAAATCAAAAATACATTCAAGGTTAGAACCGTTTAACGTTAAAGGCACATAGGTTGAAGTTTCATTAAATGTATTATTACTAGAAACAACCATTACATACTCACCACCATTAGAACCAGAAATAGTACTTGTTAATAAGGTTTCTGGTATGGATATTTTCACATTTTCAACATCATTTGTTTCTTTCATTTTCCATACACGTTGTATAGGTGTAAACGAAACAATTGTTGAAGGGCCTCCTGCAATATCTTGGCTTAAATTTACCGTAAGCGTAGTACCAGCAACAAAAGGTAAATTATTATTTCCCCACATTAAAAATGTTTGATCTGTTGCAAAAGTGTTTGTATTAAGTAGGTTTGTAGTGTAAATATCGCCCAAACCTATGGTGATATCATTGGCATTTGCATTTTGAGAGGTCGATTGCTTTTGATTTAACACAGAATCATCATCTCTACCAATACCTGCTACATTGTAATGATAAGTACTGTTAGCCGAAGCATCCCAAAGTGGCGTACTGCCGCTTGAAGCCATATAATCTCCATTAATGCCACCACCCGTATTATCTAATGTTATACCGTATTTAATTGCTAAGTAAGATTCTACTTTAACTTGATTAGCAAGTGACAATTGTCTATCATAATATATCACTTCTGAAATTCCACCCGTAAGCCTATTTCCTCCTGATCTATCATCACCTATATAATAACTTCCCCCAGTAGACCAACTTGTACTAAATGCTTTTGTACCATTAGTATGAATATTATTTCCATCCTCATAAATCATTGCCGACGCAGTTCCCCCTGGATCACTTACAGACCAAACAAATGTATTGTTTATTTGAAGACTATAAAGATCTGGTGGATTTGCAGCATATCTTCTATCAATAAAAAAAGCTCTTGATGAAGCAGTTCCAAGTTCTATCAACGCTTTATCATTAACAGTTGATATATTACCAACCACAAATATGGTTGAACCTGTTCCATTTGTTCTACTAATATTTCCAGATAACGGTCTATCGTCATCAGTAAAATTTAAACCTGGGTTAAAGTTTGAAAATGAAGAAAGGTAAGTCGTATTTCCAGTTCCCATTGCATCAAAACCTAAAGGACTTTGATCTACCCAACTTGTAATGCCATTTCCTTCAATAATTGTATTTGTACCTGCATCGGCTTTTAACCATAAATTTAAATCTGTAAAAACACCACCTGGAGCTTCTGGATTATTACAAACACCACCTCCACTAACATTGAAATTAACCCTAACACCACCACTACGGGCTGTCCAACCATCATTTGAAAGCACCGTTACACCTCCAGAAGTAATCGTAATATTAGATACTACATTAGGAAGGTTACGATCCCAACCGTCACCCGGACCGTTTACGCCACCTCCTCTATCATACATTATCACATAATAATTATTAGCATCTTCCAAACAACCTAGATTTACTGTAGTAGCATATGGCA
>NZ_RHLN01000102.1 GCF_004121075.1 Lutibacter sp. HS1-25 | reverse complement strand
ACACTCCCCTAGCCCCTCATTTCGGCTACGCTCAATACAGCGCTCAAGAGGGGAATGGATTTGAACCTAAGGACAAACTGATTTCAAGTCAATACTTCGAATTAGCTTAGCAAAGGGTTGAAAATGACGTATATTTTGTCATTTCGATTGCAATGATAAATCACATAAAACTGAGCATTGGATGTGGTTCCTCCTTCGTCGGAATGACAAATTTATGTATTGTTTTTAAGTGAAAAGTCGGTATTCAGTAACAGTTTTAAGTTTTAAGTTTTAAGTAAATATTCATTATTAACTTTTCATTATTAATTATTAACCAACCAACCGTCATTGACTCCGTCGAATCTGCGATTTCAGCAGCTGCTCCAGATTAACATATCACTTCTTCAACAATCCAATAATTTTCCAAACGGCTCTAAACCGTACTTTTGATGGTGCGTATTTGATCTTGTTAAAATCAAAGCCTTTTTTAATTTCTTTTGTAATAATATTGTAACTGTTATATCCTGAACTGCTTACGCCACCTACCAACATAGCTGTTGTGGTTATGCCCGAATATTTCCAAGTAATTTTGTGTTTTAGAAAAAAACGAATAATCAATTCGTAATCTGCAGCAATAATATAATCCAATTCGTAATTTCCAAATTGAGAAAATAAGTCTCTTTTAAAAAATATGGCTGGATGGGGTGCCATAAAACCAATTTTTAATTTTTCAGGATGCCAGTTAGCAGCGCTGTACACTCTTTTAATTTTACCCGTAGCATTGTGCTGTACAATATTACCTACTGAAGCATCAATGGTATTGTTTGTATGAAAATTGGCAACTTCTTCCAATACTTGATTGTTAAAAAAGGTATCGTCTGAATTTAAAATCCCCACAATATCACCCGTTGCCAAGGCTATCCCCTTATTCATAGCATCATACAAACCTTTGTCGGGTTCTGATACCCATTTGGTAATTACGGTGTCGTATTTTTTAATGATTGTAAGGGTTGCATCTTTAGAATTGCCATCTATAATTAGATATTCAATATTGTTATAGGTTTGTGCTGCAACAGACTGTATGGTTTTTTCAATAGTAGCTGCACTATTGTAACAAACGGTGATGATGGAGATTTTCATTTACGATACTTCAATTTTTCTTTCTCTTATTTTTTGTGCCGGATTGCCTTGATATATGGTATAAGCTTCTAAATCTCTTACTGCTATTGAAGCAACGCTTAAT
>NZ_RHLN01000101.1 GCF_004121075.1 Lutibacter sp. HS1-25 | reverse complement strand
ACTTCGGCTGCTTTTATTAAACTTTAAAGTATATTTACAAGATTTTAGTTCATTTGGATTGGAAAAGGAAAAAGAAATTAAAGTTGATTTAAACATTGCTTTAGCTCCAATAGAGGATGTGGCAATTTTAGCTGATCTAAAAATTATTTATTTTGATTTGGATAAATCAAATATAAGACCTGATGCTGCATTAGAATTGGATAAAGTTGTTGCTTTAATGAATAAATATCCAGGAATGGTAATTAAATTAGGCTCTCATACCGATAGTAGAGCTGATGATGCTTATAATATGGCACTTTTAATAAAAAACTTAATTGCATTTAAAACAAAAAGCAGTTTGTTGTAATTCTTCTTGATTTTACTACCGTTGTGGGGACGACAATTTTCTCAAGTTAATACTTCGGCTGCTTTTATTAAATTTAAGTCAGGTAAACTGAAACTTAATTTTTAAAGGCTGTATTGAAATTATCAATACAGCCTCTTTTTTAATTTAATTTTAATTGGGGCTTTAAAATTGAATTTTAATTGAGATGTTTTTATTTAAAATTTAAAAAGAAGTCTGTAATTAAATTTTGATTTTAGAACCGTTGTGGGGACAACAATTTTCTTAGGTATGCCAGACTGATTTTTAATAAAAGATAATTATTAAAGAGACTATGTTGATAATTTCAATACAGCCTCTTTTTTAATTGAATAATAAAAAACTTAATTGCATTTAAAACAAAAAGCAGTTTGTTGTAATTCTTCTTGATTTTACTACCGTTGTGGGGACGACAATTTTCTCAAGTTAATACTTCGGCTGCTTTTATTAAACTTTAAAGTATATTTAAAAAGATAATTATTAAAGAGACTATGTTGATAATTTCAATACAGCCTCTTTTTTAATTGAATAATAAAAAACTTAATTGCATTTAAA
>NZ_RHLN01000100.1 GCF_004121075.1 Lutibacter sp. HS1-25 | reverse complement strand
AGCTACTCAATTTTTAGGACTTAGAATTGTAAAAGGTGATGACAGCCCGTATCCGGCAGATATTTATGTTGTTAATTTGCAAATATCAACAGGTGAACTTAAAATTGTAGAAGAAAATAACTACTATCCTTTTGGTCTCAAACACAAGGGATACAATAATGTTATAAATGGTACTGCTCATCCTTATAAGTTTGGAGGAAAAGAATATAACGAAGAACTTGGTTTAGATTTGTATGATTATGGAGCAAGAATGTATGACCCTTCAATAGGAAGATGGCATGTTACAGATAATTTAAGCGAACTATATTTTAGTAATTCTACTTATGTGTATGCTTTAAATACTCCTATTCAAGCTACTGATCCTGATGGAAATATTGTTATATTCATAAATGGTATGCACGGAGGAAGTGGAGGAAAGGCCGAATATTGGAGGTCTTATCAGAAAGTTAACTATATGTCTGGGACAAAAAGTTTTGCAGGTTTTTCATGGCATACATATGGAACTTATATGAAAGAAACAGCAGCATTTGACACATCTGTAATGAATCGTTTTGGAGATAGTAACTCTATGTATTTAGATGGTTCTATGGGAGGTGCTTTAAATACTGTCCTTTCTACAAGAGGTTTAGTAACCTCTAACCTTAGTGCTAAAAACAGAGTTGATGCAGGTTACTCAAGGGGTAAAAAAGAAGCAAAAAGTATAATTGCGAATTTAACTAGAGACAAAACTTCTGGAGAAATCATAGAAACTATAAAAATAATAACTCATAGTATGGGAGGTGCTTACGGTAAAGGGTTTATTAAAGCATTGAAGGAGTATGTTAAAACACTACCTAAAGAACAACAATCACAAATAAAGTTTTCAGTCTATGATTTTGACCCTCACCAAGCTGGTTCTTTAACAGCAGATGGAGAAACCCCTACTTTTCAATTTAAACATCAAGGTTTTTGGAATATTTTGGGTTTGGGATGGTTAGCTAATCAGGATGAGAATGGTAAAGTAGATGTACAGACCAACACAGGTAATAGTACAGACCATTCAATAATGACTTTTTTTAACGATATTAGTAACATGTCAGAAGGTACATATAAGTGGGATGGAAAAAATTGGGTAAAACAATAGGCAATGAAAAGAAAACCCATATTGATAAGCATAATAATAGTTATTATATTTATAGCGTTTCTTTATTTTAAGTACATCTTCGGCTGGCTAGAATTTAGAAGTAATAATTACACATCAAAAGAATATAAATCAATTGTAAATGTTTCTGAAGAACAATATTCTAAAGACAGTTTAGACTTGGTGGTTACAATAAGAGATAAGATAAAAAATCATCAGCATCCATATTATAATTCTATTAAGGTAAATGGAAAATTAGAATATATTAATGATAGTTTGACTAAAATTTATATAGATAGCATTTTTTATAATCCTGATTTAAGTAAGTTAGTTTTTTTAGTTATAGTTGAAAATGAAAATCTAAAGCTATATAAAGGAGTGTCAAAAGACGAGGCTTATAGTTGGGAAAAATCAGGTAATTTGCCATACGAAGGAACACATTTTAATGGAAATAGTTTTATTGCAAAAAGAAATAGAGAGAGTGAAATTATAATAATTTCATCATTCTCTAGGAATTCATTTACAAACTCTAGGACTTATGAAGAAAGCTCAATAGCGTTAATGAATGACTGTTTAAATCATCGAGATAATAATAAAGCTACTTACAATGTTGATGATAAGCGTTTTTGGGATAGTGATATTTGGAGTAGTGATAACCCCGATGGCGCGGATATGTAACACGCAACGATAGCGCGGAATTGCATTCCGTGCCCATTACAAGTAAGTAATAGTAAGCAAAACCACTTTTTAGTA
>NZ_RHLN01000099.1 GCF_004121075.1 Lutibacter sp. HS1-25 | reverse complement strand
GAGTTTAACTGATGATAGTGGAAATGATGCTGAAAATCAAGTTCAAATTGCTTGGGTTAAAGATGAAAGTGATGGAAATACAAATCCAGAAGTTATAACAAGGACATATAGTGTTACAGATGCTTGTAATAATACAAAGAATGTTAAACTCAAGGCACTACAATTGTAACTTGGACATTTGAAGATGGTAATGGAAATTCAACAACAGCAAAACAAAATGTTATTGTAAAAGATACAGAAGCACCAGTAACACCTATTTTATCAGATGTAACAGTTGGAGAATGCAGTGGAACACCAATAGCGCCAACAACAACAGATGAACCATCACAGTTGAAGATACCACTGCACCAGTATTTGTAGAAACATTGCCAGTAGATTTAACAGTACAATGTGATGCAGTACCAACAGCAGAAGTATTGACAGCGACA
>NZ_RHLN01000098.1 GCF_004121075.1 Lutibacter sp. HS1-25 | reverse complement strand
TCCTCAAACAATTCTCCGAAATCGTGTCTGGTTGAACTAGCAGTTTCTAATTTTGTATTATTTATCAAATAATTTTCAAACTCATTTTTGTTGTAAATATGATAACATAAAATTTCTCCATTTCCTTTGACTACTAAATAACCTCCAGTAGCATCATATTTACCTGTCCAAACTTTAGAAGGCATCATTCCTAGAGCAATATCTGTTAAAAATCGTTTTATTTTATAAGAGTAAAATTGATGATTATTTGAAGTGTCAAAATTTAATGGATTTTGAATTTCAATTTCATCAACTAATTCTTTTATTTTAGTTTTGCTATCGGAGTAAAAATTAAAAACTAATTCTGATAAGATTTTAGGTAAAGAACTATCAATTAAAACTAAATTATTTGAAAAAATTTGTTTTTCGGTATTAGAAAACTCAAATATACCGCCTAATTCTTTGATTTTTAAAATTCTGTCTTTTATTTTACTTTTGGTAGAAATTGCATTTATTTCCTTTATATGGTCTTTTGAAAGATTAGATATTTTAAAGCAAAAATTCGTAGTTTTTCCAGCATTCAATAGAGTAGAAGGATTACCTAATTGTGATTTAATACTGAAGCCCAGAGTTGGTTGTTGGCCAGTTCTTTGGTCATGAACTACAATTGTAATATCTGTTTTTGCGGACGAACTTGCTTTTAATGAAATACAATTTATACTGTGCATAAATTCCTCAATTTCAGGGACAGAAAATGTTCTTTCAGTGTTAGATTTTATAGAGTTTAGTAAGAAAGTAGCATTTTCTTTAAATTCTAATATTGGTATTCTTAAAACTTCATCAGATCCAGAAATCAATACGATATCATCTTCAATCGAATATTGAAAGTCTCCATTAGTTTCTGTTCTTAATATTCGGAGAATAGGATAAACTAAATTCTCAATTTTCTCAAAATTTTCATTTCCTGATTGAAGTTCTTTATCTCCAAGTAATTTGAAAAGAGCATATATTTCGCTCCATTCACCTTTATTTCCTGTTATCATTGCAATTTAATTTCTCAATTATTTTTTCTGCTGTAGCTTGAATTGCAGGAACAGCAACTGAATTTCCAAATTGTTTATATGCTTGAGCATCTGACACAACAATTTTAAATTCTTCTGGAAATCCTTGAAGCCGTGCCCATTCTCTTGGAGTCATTTTTCTAATTCCTTCTCGGTTAACTTCTCCTGTTATTTTTGTAATTGGTTTAAAATTGGTTAATCGGTTGTCTAAAAGAAGATTTCGTTCTCTTCCCATTCCTCCACAAACTACAGAATTAGCAATTCCATCATTTGGAATGATTTGAAAACCAAAACCATTACCTTTATTTTCGTGTCTTTCTTTATGTTTACGTAATGTTTCTACATAAGTTGTAGATAAATAATATTTCACTGAAACTTCTTCTTGTTCCAAAATATTTTCTAATGTAACTTTCTTGTTTTTTGGTTTAGGATATCTAAACTCTGTAATTCCTAAATCTTTTCTAAAACCAACAATGAAAATTCGTTCTCTATTTTGAGGAACTCCATAATCTTTTGCATTAATAATTTGTGGCTCAGGAACAAAGTAGTTTAAATCTTCTCTTAAAGTATTTAAAATTGTTTGAAGAGTTTTTCCTTTGTCGTGATTTCTTAAACCTTTTACGTTTTCTAAAAAAAATGCTTTAGGTTGTTTGCTTTTAATTATTTCTGCGACATCAAAAAATAATGTTCCTCGTGTATCTTCAAAACCGCCTCTTTTTCCTGCAATAGAAAAGGATTGGCAAGGAAATCCAGCACATAAAACATCAAAACCGTCTGGAATATAGCTTTTAGTTTTAGGTTTGGTAATATCCCCAAAAGGAATTTCTCCGAAATTAGCT
>NZ_RHLN01000097.1 GCF_004121075.1 Lutibacter sp. HS1-25 | reverse complement strand
TTCGTAAGTTTGTTTTGAATATTTATCCCATTCGCTTGTAAAGACACATTTACCACCTAAATTTTGAAAAGCCAATCTAAATCCTCCAATACCAGCAAACAAATCTATAAATTTGAATTTTTCTTTTTTTGGAGTAGGAAAAGGAACTGTGTTTTTGAAATCAAATATTAAATATTGTAAAGCTTCCTCTGCTAACTTATTATTAATATTTTCATTTGGGTATTTCTCTTTTAAAATATCAGAAACATATTCAATTGCATCTTTTCTAAAGAATTGAGATACTCCATTTTTATGATTATGCAAATAATGAGTAAAAGAGGCCTTTTTTTCATTTTGAGGCTCAACAACTCTTATTTTGAATGTTTTATCTTCAAAATCTGATATTGTTATTTTTTCTTTTACTTTCATATTTATATATTTTTCTTAAAAGTGCAATATATTAAATATGATATTAAATTCATATTCGTTTTGTAGAACTTATCAATCTTTTTTAAACAATTCAAATTTTAGTTAAAATTCAATTTGTCATTGAAAAAGCGTTGGGCTATTTAAGCTCTTTTGGTTTGAGCATCAGATGAAGAAAGGGGAAACCAAATGTGCTTAAATTTGCGGCTGGATTTTTTATCTGCTTGTGGCTAACGGGCTTTTATAAGATTTGTGCGACTGGAAAATCGGAGATTTTTCGGACGTAGCAAATCGTTAGTTGAATGTTTGTTAGTTCGTTATTTAGTTTAAAAGTAAGCATAAATTTTATGAGTTGTTGCCAGTAGTAATTTATTCTTTCGATAAATCATTTATCTGATTTCTAGCAAACTCTTTTGTTTCTTCGTCTCCAAAAATTATTACTTTTTCATAATATGCAATAGCTTTTTTTATATCTCCTTTTAATTTATATCCGTGTGCAATATTAGCAAGAATAATATAGTCACTCTCATCAATTTTTTCAGCTTTTAATAAAGTTTCGATTGCTCTATCAAACTCTCCAGTTAATAAATATGTTATTGATATGTTTGAAAGGCTCGGAATGTGATTTGGGTAAATTTTTAATATTGACTCGGAAATATTTCTCATATTTAATAATAATTCATCTTTTCCCGAATCGTAAAGTTGCATTTGATAATCTTGTAATCCAGTAAGGAAAAAGTTTTCAGAATCCTCTACAGATTCATTATTTGTCCAAGTCCAATGATTGTTATTTATTTTTGAATACTCAATTGTCTTAATTATTTCACTTGTGAATTTATCCCAATCCTCAATTTGACCAAGAGTATAGATTTTCCCATATCTCATATCTAATCTGTTAGGGAATAATTTAATTCCTTCGCTAATTTTATCAATTCCTTTTTGAATAATTGAATTGTCTAAATAAATTTCACTAGCTAAATAACCAGCAGTATTATTTAAACTATCTTTTAATATAAAACCATCTTCTTTTGGTTCCTTGGTTGAGACTGTTAGAACTTCTTTATTTCCTTTTAAGAAATAATAATTAAAATAACTAACAAATAATTCAGGGTCATTTGGAGAAGCAATTTCCCATTTTTTTAAAACTTCAACTTGTTTAATAGTATCATTTGTCTCAATATATTCTAGAAATTCAGTACGATAATTTTGTCCGAAAAATTGAATTGAACTTATCAATGCAACTATAATAGCAATATTTTTTTTCATTTTTTTTGTTGTTCTAATTGTTGCCAACGGGCTTTTATAAGATTTGTGCGACTGGAAAATCGGAGATTTTTCGGACGTAGCAAATCGTTAGTTGAATGTTTGTCGGTTCGTTATTTAGTTTAAATGCAAGCATAAATTTTATGAGTTGTTGGCAACAGTTTTATTCTTTCGATAAATCATTTATCTGATTTCTAGCAAACTCTTTTGTTT
>NZ_RHLN01000096.1 GCF_004121075.1 Lutibacter sp. HS1-25 | reverse complement strand
TTGTTGTTGATTGTTATTTATTTTTGAATACTCAATTGTCTTAATTATTTCACTTGTGAATTTATCCCAATCCTCAATTTGACCAAGAGTATAGATTTTCCCATATCTCATATCTAATCTGTTAGGGAATAATTTAATTCCTTCGCTAATTTTATCAATTCCTTTTTGAATAATTGAATTGTCTAAATAAATTTCACTAGCTAAATAACCAGCAGTATTATTTAAACTATCTTTTAATATAAAACCATCTTCTTTTGGTTCCTTGGTTGAGACTGTTAGAACTTCTTTATTTCCTTTTAAGAAATAATAATTAAAATAACTAACAAATAATTCAGGGTCATTTGGAGAAGCAATTTCCCATTTTTTTAAAACTTCAACTTGTTTAATAGTATCATTTGTCTCAATATATTCTAGAAATTCAGTACGATAATTTTGTCCGAAAAATTGAATTGAACTTATCAATGCAACTATAATAGCAATATTTTTTTTCATTTTTTTTGTTGTTCTAATTGTTGCCAACGGGCTTTTATAAGATTTGTGCGACTGGAAAATCGGAGATTTTTCGGACGTAGCAAATCGTTAGTTGAATGTTTGTTAGTTCGTTATTTAGTTTAAAAGTAAGCATAAATTTTATGAGTTGTTGCCAGTAGTAATTTATCATCTATAAATCTAAAGACAACTTTAAATTCCCCCCAAGTCCATCTTTTATAATTCTCATTAATGTTGAAAGTCGAATATCACTTGCATTATTTTCTATTCTCGAAATATAATTCTTAGTTGTTCCAACTTTGTCTGCGAGTTCCTCTTGGGTTAATTGTTGTCTTTTTCGAGCCTCTTGGATCAATACTCCAATTTTAAAAGTCTCAAATTCCTCCTCAAATTTATCTCTTGATTGAGTTCCTGTTTTGCCATAATTTTCCTCAAGATGTGAATCAAATGATTTAATATTTTTATTTGTTTTCATAATACTCTGCTTTTAATTTTTCAGCTCTTTTGATTTCATTTTTCGGTGTTTTTTGTGTCTTTTTTTGAAATCCTGTTAATAAAATCACTA
>NZ_RHLN01000095.1 GCF_004121075.1 Lutibacter sp. HS1-25 | reverse complement strand
CGAACTGACGTTGTTTTTCTATTCATCACTCATTTTTATTATCGTCACTTCGAGTGTTTCAATGGAACCTTGTGGAATTGAAATGTATCGAGAAGCTCCTCACCTCTAACCCGTTCTCGATACACATTCACTGCGTTGCGGCACTTGAACTGACGGTATCATTGGCAGATTTCACATCAAGTGCGAGATGACGGTGTTTTTTTTATTATTCATTTTTCACTATTCATTGTTAATTATCCAAGCTTGGCTAACTGAATACTTAAAAAATAAAAGATTCCCAGTTAAACTAGGAATCTTTTATTTTTTGCTTTGGACTTTGGACTTTCAACTTTCCAGTTAAATCAATCGATTCTGGTTATTTTTGCTCCAATGGCTTTTAAGCGCCCGTCTATGTCTTCGTAACCTCTGTCTATTTGCTCTATGTTGTGAATGGTACTTTTACCAGTTGCTGAAAGTGCTGCTATTAACAACGAAATTCCTGCTCTAATATCTGGTGAAGTCATTGTAGTTGCTTTTAAACTTGACTCGTGATTCATACCAATAACAGTTGCTCTGTGTGGATCGCATAGGATAACTTTTGCACCCATATCTATTAGTTTATCAACAAAGAACAAGCGGCTTTCAAACATTTTTTGATGAATCAATACACTTCCTTTTGCCTGTGTTGCCACAACTAAAACAATGCTTAATAAATCTGGTGTAAATCCAGGCCAAGGTGCATCTGAAATTGTTAAGATAGAACCATCAATAAAGTTTTGTATTTCGTAACTGTCTTGTGCTGGTATAAATATATCGTCTCCTCTTTTTTCTAATTTAATTCCTAATTTTTCAAAAACACGTGGAATCAAACCTAAATCTGGCCAACTTACATCTTTAATGGTTAATGACGATTTGGTCATAGCAGCCATTCCAATCCAGCTACCTATTTCAACCATATCTGGTAAAATTCTAAGCGCACAACCTTTTAAACTTGTAACCCCTTCAATTATTAGTAAATTAGAGCCAACACCTCTTATTTTTGCACCCATACTATTCAACATTTTACACAATTGTTGTAAATATGGTTCACAAGCTGCGTTGTAAATTGTTGTAATTCCTTTTGCCAATACAGCAGCCATTACTATGTTGGCTGTACCAGTTACAGAAGCTTCATCTAACAACATATAAGTACCTACCAATTGGTCTGCTTCAACACCGTAAAAATTTTCGTCTTTATTGTATCTAAACGTAGCACCTAATTTGATAAACCCTTCAAAATGAGTATCTAGTCTTCTTCTTCCTATTTTATCACCTCCCGGACGTGGAATATATCCCTTGCCAAAACGCG
>NZ_RHLN01000094.1 GCF_004121075.1 Lutibacter sp. HS1-25 | reverse complement strand
TGTAATTCCGGGTAATTTCCCTACCAATCAAGGGGGAAGTTTAACTGTAACTTCGGATGGTTTATATACCTATATTCCTAAAACAAATTTTATTGGTGAAGATACTGTTTACTATACCATTACTGATGGATCTTTAACTTCAACTGCTAAATTAATAGTAACGTTAAATCATTTAAATACAACAGCTTCACCTGAAATAAATCTGTATCCAACCACTGTTTATGCTGATTTTACAATTGAAATAAATAATTCAACGCAGATAAATGGTTATATTTATAACTCAAATAAACAGTTTTTACAAAAAATAAATTTAACTAAAGGGATAAACACTTTTAACATAAGTAGCTATCCATCTGGAGTTTACACTATTAAAATCCATCATCCTCAAGGTTTTATTATTAAAAGATTAATTAAAATCTAAAGTTAAGAACCACTAAGGATGTAAATTTTTAATCAAAATACTGTACCTAAAAATCGTTTTAAAAAACGCTATCTCAACAAAAAGTCTTACATCACCTGTAAGGCTTTTTGTTTAACATTGATTTTTTATAATATAAAACATTTATAATTAGAACCTTATAAATAAATTTACTCACTTTACGGAATAACATCGTTAAAAAAGTGGATTTTTCCATTTTAAACTCTCAACTATTTTTGCTTAAAATCTAAATCTCCTAACTTTTAAACTTACCTCTTATTGATTCCATGAAATTAAATAAATTGTAGTTTTTTTCCAAAAAAAAGACTGTCTTTTCAGACAGTCTTTTAAAGAACATTAATTCAAATGTAATTCAATAATCTGCTTTTTGTTGGTTTTTACAACCTTTAATTGTTTAGAATAGTTAAGTAAATATTGAATTATTTCTTGTTTAGGTTGCTCATTATTAAGAGACTTTTTAGTGTAAAATTTCATCATATAAATACGTTTTTTATTTAAACGATGATTTTTTATTTTTAGTATTAATTCACCAAAATAATTTGATGCTCCTCAATAATTTTTCTCAAATTAATTATAGCATAACGCATTCTTCCTAAAGCCGTATTTATACTTACACCTGTATTTTCGGCAATTTCTTTAAAACTCAAATCGTTATACATTCTCATAACCAAAACTTCTTTTTGATCATTAGGTAATTCATCAATCAACCCTTTAATATCAGCTAAAATTTGATCTTTAATAATTTGTTTCTCAACATTTAAAACTTCATCAGAAATAACTGAAAAAATATCAAAACCATTTGAGCTATTAAATTTAGGCATTCTTTTATTTTTTCTAAAATGGTCTATTATTAAGTTATGAGAAATACGCATAACCCATGGTAAAAACTTACCTTCTTCATTATAATTACCTTTTTTTAAGGTTTTTATAACTTTAATAAAAGTATCCTGAAAAATATCTTCAGCAATTTCTTTATCCAATACTTTAGATAAAATAAAATTAAATATTCGGCTTTTGTGGCGCAAAATTAAAATCTCTAAAGATTTTTCATGACCATTAATATAAGTGCTTACCAACACACTATCTGATAAAACGCAACTTTCCATTGTAATATACTTTAAGGGGGTTAAAATGTATTTATAAAAAGTAATGCTGCGTAATAGTTTTTGGTTTTAAAGTGAGATGCAAGTTTACTTATTATTTTTATAAAACACAAATTTATAGTTGCTAATTATTTAAAATACAATTGTTAACAACAACAATAATCGTTTTTTAACATTCCATAATATATCAAATTTCTTTCTATTCATTTTTAAAAATTTGTAGTTATATTTGCGTTTATTCAACTTTTGAAGCAAAATGACAAAAAATATAGCAGCACTTAGCCCTAAAGAAAATATTATAATCAAAGGGGCAAAACTTCACAACTTAAAAAATATTGATGTTGCTATA
>NZ_RHLN01000093.1:1792-41574 GCF_004121075.1 Lutibacter sp. HS1-25 | reverse complement strand
GTTAGATGTCTTTCTTTTCTTACAGATTTTATCATATCTCCAAGAATTTCAATTTTTAAATCAAACTCATATTTGTCTCTTTCAATTGTTCCAACTTCTCCAAGATGTTTATCTTTAAGTTGGTCTAAACTCATCATTTTCATTTTTTTATTAGTTTCCATTTTCTAAAGTTTTTTTTGATTAAAATATTCCTCTCTCAATTTTTCAGCTTTCTCAATATCACCTTTTGGTATCTTACTAACTTTTTTAATAATTCCGTGAGTTGATATTACAAGTGTATCAGTTTTCTCTGTTTTGTCCCAAAAAGCAAAAAGTCTAATTTGAACTCCGTTAAATTTAGTTCTGAATTCCCAAATTTCATCTTTTAGTTTTTTAAAAAGTTTAGGATCATTTATCAATTTAGCTTTATCAATATTGTAGAAAATTTTTGTTCTCGTTTTATTGTCTAAATTTTCCACAAACTCAATAGCTTGTTCTAAAAATATAACATCAAATTTAGGTTTCATTCCTTTTCTTACTGTTTAGACAACAAATCTAATGAAAAGTTTCAATATATGGAAACTATTTTTGTTTTATGATTTTCAATCGTATTACAGGCAACTGTTAAATGGTAGCAGATACCAAAATTGTTAAAAATATTTTGGGTTAAAAAACATTCAATTTAAAACTGAGCAATAAAGATACAAAAAAACCACTCCGACCAAGGAGTGGTTTTTGCCGATTGTTGTTTTAGAAACAATCGAAAATTAACTAACCAAACTTTATTTTAAATGTTTTTTTCTCTTTACAGTTTCTCTTATTACTTTAGTTCGTTTTCTACCATCATTACTTACACTTTCTTTTTCTTTTCCTGGTTTTCGATATTGTATAAAACTTCTTCCGGTAAACTCGTAAGTTGTTCCAGATGCGTAGTGGTATAAACTTATTACTTGATCATTTATAACGCTCAATTCAAATTCTTCATTGCCATTAGGATCATAATTTAATGTTAAAATTTTTAGATCTTTATAACCTTCAACATTAAAAACTTTGTAATCGCCTATAAAATCCCAATATATTGCAGATAATGGCGTACCTGGATTGTCTTTAGAAGAATAAAATGTGGTGTTATTTTCAGGAGTAAAAGCCAAGAAATTTTCGTAATCAAATTCATTAAAATCACCTTCTTCACTTACAAAAGTTTTTTCCCAAGCCTGATATTCTTGTAAAAAGTATTCTATATTGTCGTAAAATATTTGATCAAAATCAAACGAATTTTTAAAATAGCCTTCTAAATAGTAAGTTACCCTGTTTTTATTATCTCTTAATTTAATGGTTGTTGATGATATTTCTAAAACATCAAAATCGTAATAACCATCTAAGTTGTGATTAATTTCTAAAAAACCTTTATAAGTATCGTAATAACCAATTTCAATACCATACCCATTGCCGGTATAGCCAATATCAACAATATTATTATTTGCGTACAAACGTCCGTTTAAAAATGAAAGCGTAAATGCTTTTGAAATAAATGGTACATCACCAATACCTTCGGTACGGTTATAATCTACATACCATAAATCATATTTTGTTATTATTTCTTCAAGTGAAGGGTAATAAGGTTCTTGTGAGTTGCTACAAGATGATATTGTTGCAGCAATTAAAATTGTTGCTAAAAGTAATTTTATTGCTTTCATAATTTTCGATTTAAGTTGTATTTATAAAATTCAATTATAGTGCCAAAACTACTTTTTGTTTATTTAAATTAGAATTTGAAATATTTAAACGTATTTAAAAATCTAATTGTTACTTGTTTCTTTAATATTTGAAATTTTATAATATTTTTTTTTATTTTTTATTGAAAAGCTTACAACGGCTTCATATGCATTTAATTGAAATGGTATTTTTTGTGAAATATCTGGTACAGAATTTCCATATTCTTTTTTAGAATCACCCTCTAATTTAAAGTTTTTTTGGGTATTTGGAAGTACAAATGTTGCAACGTATGTTAAAGGTGAGGTGCTTTTGTCTAATTTAAAATTGCTACTGTTATTTCTAAAATATACTGAATCTAAAACAACATCGGTCTTATTTATTTGAATACGTACAGTTATACCATTAACCCCAGGTTGACCACCATTCCACTTATTGTAGGTTGCATTTAAAATTTTAAATGGCGGATTATTTACTAAATTAAAGGTATCTGTTGTTTTAGAAGTTTTACAACTCAATAAAGCGAATGCTAAAAATAGAGATATTACAATACTTGTTAGTTTGTTCATTTTTAAGATTTATTAAAAGGCATACAAAGTGTATACCAAAGTACAAAAAAAAGAGTTTATCAATATTTGATAAACTCTTTTATATTTTTTTACAATCTATGTTTGTCTAATTATTCAAGGCTTTTGCTTTTTTTGAATATTTGACTCTAATTATTCAATGCCTCTGCATTTTTGAAAATTTGACTCTCTACGTTCGTCTAATTATTCAATGCTTTGCTTATTTGAAAATTTGACTCTCTACGTTCGTCTAATTATTCAACGCCTTGCTTATTTGAAAATTTGACTCTCTACGTTCGTCTAATTATTCAACGCCTCAGCGCCTCCAACAATTTCTAAGATTTCGTTGGTAATAGCAGCCTGACGGGCTTTGTTGTACGTTAACAATAAATCGTCACGTAAATCTTTAGCGTTGTCTGTTGCTTTGTGCATTGCAGTCATACGAGCTCCGTGTTCTGAAGCGTATGAATCTCTAATGGCTTTGTACAATTGAGTTTTTAACGATTTAGGAATTAATTGAACTACAATTTCTGCTTTTGAAGGCTCGTAAATATAATCAACATTTATGTTTGTTGCGTTTTCTACCAATTTAATTGGTAAATATTGCTCAACAGTTGTAATTTGAGTTGCAGCATTTTTGAATTGGTTATAGATCAATTCAATTTTATCATATTTTCCTTCAGCAAATAATTGCATTATTTTTTCGGCAATAACAGCAACATTGTCAAAGGTCAATTCATCATAAATAGTATTGTTTTTTTCAATAACGTTGCGTTTCTTAACTAAAATATCATGTCCTTTTTTACCAATAGTTAAAAGATCAACTTGTTTGCCTTTGTAATTATCTTCAATATGTTTGGTAGTTTCTTTAATTACAGATGAATTAAAACCACCACACAAACCTCTATTTGAGGTAATTACAACAATTAATACTTTTGAAACTTCTCTTTGTTCAGAAAAAACATTTTCCATATCAGCTTCTAAAGTTGCACTTAAACTTTCTAAAAGTTCTGTCAACTTATTGGCATACGGACGCATTTGTGTAATTGCATCTTGTGCTTTTTTCAACTTTGCAGCCGATACCATTTTCATGGCACTGGTAATTTGCATTGTTGAACCAATGGATGTAATTCTGTTACGTATTTCTTTTAAGTTTGCCATTTTCCTATCCTAAATCCTTTCCAAAAGGAAAGGAATGTTTTTTTATATTAATAAATCCTTTTCCCTCCCTTTTGGGGAGGTTAGGAGTGGATTATGCGTATTGTGCTGAAATTTCTTTAGCTGCACTTGTTAACACATCAATAACTTCGTCGGTTAATTTACCTGCTTTTAAAGCATCTAAAGTATCTCTGTGTTTAGCATTCAAGTATTGAATGTAGTCTGTCTCAAAAGCTTTTACTTTTTCAACAGGAACTGTTCTTAATAAGTTTTTAGAACCTGCATATATAATTGCAATTTGGTCTTCAACTTTAAAAGGATCTGCTTGTGATTGTTTTAAAATTTCAACGTTGCGTTTTCCTTTTTCAATTACGTTTAAAGTTGCAGCATCTAAATCTGAACCAAACTTAGCGAAAGCTTCAAGCTCACGGTATTGTGCTTGGTCTAATTTTAAAGTACCTGCTACTTTTTTCATTGATTTGATTTGTGCATTACCTCCAACACGCGATACTGAAATACCTACGTTAATAGCTGGACGCACACCTGAGTTGAATAAATCTCCATCTAAGAAAATTTGTCCGTCAGTAATAGAAATTACGTTTGTTGGAATATATGCAGAAACGTCACCCGCTTGAGTTTCAATAATTGGTAAAGCAGTTAAAGATCCACCACCTTTTATTTTTCCTACTAATGAATCTGGAACATCGTTCATTTGAGCAGCAATCGTGTCGTTGTTAATTACTTTTGCAGCACGTTCTAATAAACGAGAGTGTAAGTAAAATACGTCACCTGGATACGCCTCACGTCCTGGTGGACGACGTAACAATAATGAAATTTCACGGTAAGCAACTGCTTGTTTAGATAAATCATCATATACAATTAATGCAGGGCGACCTGTATCTCTAAAGTACTCTCCAATTGCAGCACCTCCCATTGGAGCATAAACTTGCATAGATGCAGGGTCAGATGCATTAGCAGCTACAATAGTAGTATAAGCCATTGCGCCTTTTTCTTCTAATAAGTTAGCAATACCTGCAACTGTTGAAGCTTTTTGACCTATAGCAACATAGATACAATATACTGGAACTCCAGCATCGTAAAATTCTTTTTGGTTGATAATGGTATCAATAGCAACTGTTGATTTACCCGTTTGACGGTCACCAATAATTAACTCACGTTGACCTCTACCAACAGGAATCATAGCATCAACTGCTTTTAATCCTGTTTGTAATGGCTCAGTTACTGGCTCACGAAAAATAACCCCTGGTGCTTTACGCTCTAAAGGCATTTCAAAAGTTTCACCTTGAATAGGACCTTTACCATCAATTGGTTGACCTAAAGTGTTTACTACACGTCCAACAATTCCTTCACCAACTTTTAATGAAGCAATTCTTTCGGTACGTTTAACAGTAGAACCTTCTTTAATGTTAGCTGAATGACCTAATAAAACAACACCTACATTGTCTTCTTCTAAGTTCAATACAATTCCTTCTAATCCATCTTCAAATTCAACTAGCTCACCGTATTGTGCGTTTGCTAAACCGTAAACACGTGCAATACCATCACCTACTTGTAGAACAGATCCTACTTCGTCTAATGAAGCAGCTCCGTCAAATCCTGCTAATTGTTGTTTTAAAATTGCTGAAACTTCAGCTGGTTTTATTGATGCCATTTTTTAAATTTTTTAAAACTTATTTTTGTTTTACAATTTGTGAAAATTATATTTCGTTTTCAAATTGTCTTTTTAATCCTTTTAATTTGTTTGCAATACTTGCATCATATTGAACGTCGCCAATACGCAATATAAATCCTCCAAGAATGTCTGGATTTACATTATTTTCAATAGTAGCTTCTTTACCTGTAATTTCTTTAACTTTTGCTAAAACTTCTTTGTTTAGTGCTTCGGTTAAAGGAACAGCAGTGGTAACTTTTGCTATTTCAATTCCTTTTAATTCGTCAAAAAGAAGGGTGTATTTTTTTGCAACCTCTTTTAAAATCGACAATCTTTTATTGTCAATTAGTAATTCTATCAACCCAGTTGAAACACTCGATATTTTAGAGGTAAAAATTTCTTTTAATGCTGATTTTTTAAGTTCCGATTTGATTACTGGACTGCTTAACAGCAGTTGTAAATCTGCATTTTCGTCAATTGTTTTTACAACAAGCAACATATCGTTATTCACTTCAACTTCTTTTTGTTGTTCAAGTGCAAAACTTAATACCGCTTTTGCATATCGTACTGCCGCTCTAGATCCGCTCATTTCAATTTTTTAACTAATTGTTACTTCTTTTAACAGATCTTGAACTAATTTTTCTTGCTTGTTTTTATCAGCTAACTCACCTTGAATAACTTTTTCAGCAATGCTAATAGATAGTTCAGCTACTTGATTTTTTAAATCTGATATAGCTGCATTTTTTTCTGCTAATATTGTTGCTTGTGCTTGTTCAATAACTTTGTTTGCTTGCGCTTGTGCTTCGTTTTTAGCATCAGCAATAATACCATCTTTCATTTCACGAGCTTCTTTTAAAAGTAAATCACGTTCTGCGCGTGCTTCTTTTAAAATACGAGCGTTGTCAGCATTTAAGTTTTGCATTTCTTTACGCGCATTTTCAGCTTCGTCTAACGCATCTTTAATACCTTCTTCACGTTCTCCAACCGATTTTAAAATTGGCCCCCAAGCAAACTTTTTTAATAAAAGCACTAAGCCAACAAATAAAATTAATTGCCAGAAAAATAATCCTAAAGAAAACTGTTCTATTAACTTGTCCATTCTGTATTTTTTATTTTTTTAATTAATAGTTTAAACAATAGCTACAACCAACCGTTGTAGCTATTTGTTTGTTTTGTTATGCAGCAAATAATGCAGCAAATCCAATACCTTCAATTAACGCTGCTGCAATAAGCATCGCTGTTTGAATTTTTCCTGAAGCTTCTGGTTGACGTGCAATAGCGTCCATTGCTGAACCACCAATTCTACCGATACCTAATCCAGCACCGATTACAATTAACCCTGCTCCTACGAAATTTAAACCTGTCATAATATATATATTAATTAATTAAACATTCAATTTTAGTGATGATCATCATGTTCTTCAACAGCCATACCAAAGTACAATGCTGATAACATAGTGAAAATATATGCTTGTAGTGCTGACACTAATAATTCAAGTAATGCCAATGCAAATGCCAATCCAAAAGACAATGGACTACCAATCCAACTTTTGAAAATAAACATCAATCCAATAATACTCATTAATACAATGTGTCCCGCTGTAATGTTTGCGTATAAACGAATCATTAATGAAAATGGCTTAATAATAGTACCTAACAATTCAATAGGTGCTAAAATTACTTTCATTGGACCAGGAACTCCCGGCATCCAAAAAATGTGTTTCCAGTAATTTTTGTTTGCTGTAAATGTGGTTAATAAATAAGTTATTAACGCCAATGCAAAAGTTACTGCAATGTTATTTGTTACGTTTACACCAAGTGGAGTTAAACCCAATAAGTTAATTATCCACACAAAGAAAAATACAGTTAACAAATAACTCATGTATTTTTTGTAGTGTTTTTTACCAATATTTGGAATGGCAATATCATCTCTAATATACATAATAATAGGCTCTAACATACGTCCAAAGCCTAATGGCATTAAATTGTTTTTTTGGTAAGATTTAGCCATACGGCTAAACATAAAAAACATTAATAATCCAACTAAGAAAATAACCGCTACGTTTTTAGTGATAGAAAAGTCTAACGGTTTTACGTTTGTTGGATGATGATGATCGTCTAAAGTTATAGTACCTTCAGCATCCGTTTTGTATATTTTATTGTGAAATACTGTGTAGTAGTTCCCATCAACTTCGGCTACCGTTTCACCGTGGTGAAATTTTGAAGAAGAAAAAACTTTCAAGCCACCATCAATTAAAATTACCGGCAATGGAAAACCTACATATTTGTGTTCGCCTTCGTCATTTGTATATGAATACAAACTAAAATCGTACGAGTCTAATAAGTGATGGTTGATGTATTCTTTAATTTCAACTTTAATATCTTTTTCTTCAGAATTGTGATGTTCTGCGGTTTCTTGTGCATTTACAGTATTTGTTATTACAAATAGTAAAAACACGAGTATTTTAATTAAGTTATTTTTTAACATAGAGCCTTTTTGATAGTAGTTTCTAAGAATATTTTGCAAATGTACATTTTTAAATTAGAATCCAAAAAATATTTTATTATGTTTTTAATTGCTAATAAATCATTAATTATTAAAGACTTATCCGTCTTTATTTAAAAGCTTTACAAGGTAATAAGTTTCAATGATTAACGCTGCGATATATGGTATTAAAAACGAAGTAGCCTCTAGTCTAACAAGCGTTCCATCTTGTTTTAAATAGGGATAGAAAAAGATGAAAAACACAGCAAATTTTAAAAAACTACCGCCCATAAATACAAAACCTAGCAAGTCTAAGTATTTGTTTTTTAAAAAAAATAGGGTTGTATAGATACCAATTACCAAAAATGTGTTGGTAATATAAGCTTCAATAATTAAATTATTAAATAACGGAACTTGTAATTTATTTAATATAAATAGGTGAATTCCAAAAACAACTAACATAGCTGCAATTAACTTTAGTGAAAAATTAATTACTTGGTTTATCATATTTATCGTTGATATTTTTTAATTGCGTTAATACACTCCACAAAGAAACTACCAATGCAAATAATGTTAGTATTAAAGTAAATGTTTTGTTTGTGTTGAAATGAATATCCAATTTTTTTCCAAAATAGGCGCCTAAATAAATAGTTATTCCCATTTGAAAGGCAACTCCTGTTAAAGCGATGTATTTATGAAGCTGGTTTTTCTTTTTTGGATTGTCCATTTTTTAACTCTTTTACGGCATTTTTCATAATACAAGTTGCATTAAACGCGGCGCCTGGTTCAATAGAAAGTTTTCCTATAGTCACCTCTCCCGAAATTGTTGCTGAAGACTTTAATGTCAATATGTTTTCAACTTGTAATTCTCCCGAAAAATTACCTTCAATATCTGCATCAGTACAATAAATTTTACCTATTGCAATGCCAGTTTTTCCTATTACTACGCGCCCTCCAGTTTTTATAGTACCTTCAACTTTACCATCTATTCTAAAATCACCTTCAGAAATTACATCACCTAAAATAGAGGTGTTAGTACCTATTACATTGCGTTCTAAAACTCGCTGTTTTTCTTTTTTTTCTGGAAACATTTGTATTTTGGGGTTTTATATTTTTGTATTAAGGGTTGCAAGTACTTCGTTGGCTTTTTTACCTTCTTCGGTGCTTGGGTAATTGGCAATAATAAAATTCAACGATTCTTTAAAAGCCAAAATGCCGTCTTTTTTACCAATAGCATACGCTTTTAATAACTCAAATTTTGGAACAATAGGTTTTCCTTCAAATTTGGCAATTGCAGCTGTAGATTTTTCAATTACACTTTCGTATTTTTCATCTTTAAATTCGTAATAAACTGCTGCGTATGCAGTTTCTGCTTCACTAATTGTTGTTTCGCTTGTAATTTCAGAAGGATGTAAAATTATTGTTGTATATCTAGAGTCTGGGTAATTTGTTGTAATGTCGTTTTTATAAACCAATGCTTTGCTATTGTTAGCCAATGCAGTGTACATTTTATATAATTGATATTTTGCTGGAAGCGAAAATTCTTCGGAAGGATTAAAAGTTAACAATTTTTCTAATCTGGAAATTGCCAATGTGGTTTCTTTAAATTTTGCTTCGTATGTAATGCCTAAATAGTAGTAAGCTTCATTTCTTTGGTGTGAAATACTGTCTATTTTAGTTTGGTTAGATGGAATTTTATCTAGGTAATATTTTAAATCGTATTTTTGGTTTGTATTGGTTTCAGTTTTGGTAATTACTGTTTGATTTGGGTTATTCATGTTTAAAGCAGCTTTTTCACTCAAACGCCAATTGTCTTCTAAAATTCTATTTCCCCAAATATTTTTAAATCCTTGTTGACCAAAACCAGCAACTTGTGTATTGTAAAAATACCATTTGCCACCAACAGAAGCATTGTTGTAATTTAAGCCCAAATTAGCAGCGCCTAAATTTATATTTTGCGCTTCTTCAAGTTCTTTTAATCGTTTTTCTTCAGCTTTTAATTGGTCTATGTGATTGTTAAAATAGGTAAGTCTTTCATCATTAGACATAGCAACAATATTTAAAATACTATCGTTTTTATGTGCAATGTCTTCATATAAAATTACTTCATCTAAATTGTTTCTTTTTCTTTTTAAGCTTCTAATACGCTTTGAGTTTTCGTCTTTTGAAATATTTAGTACACTGTCAAAATAAGCTCCAGCAGTTATAAATTCGGCTTTGTCAAAATGTAAATTTCCAACAGCTTCATAAGATAATTCTTTTTGTAAATTATTGGCATTGCTAGATTGTATACTTAATTTATAATATTCTAAGGCATCGGCTTCATTGTCATATGCTAGTGTAATATCTCCCAGCCTGTAATATAGTTCGTCTAAATAAGCACGGTTATAGCGGTCTTTAATCAAATGTTTTAACTCTTCTGTTCGGGCAATTGCTTCTTCTTTGTTTGAGACATTTTTAGCCAACTCAATATGTGCGTGAATTTTATATTTGTATGGCGCTTTTTTTAAATCAATAATTTTTTGAAAAGCAATATTAGACGAGTCAATTTTATTTTCGCCTCGGTATAATTGTCCTAAAATAAATAAGTTACGAGCGGTTTGCTCTTTGTTGTGATGCGTTAATACAGCTAAATTTAAGTGTTTAATTTCTTTTTCTATACTGTCTGTTTTAGAGTAAGCCATTGCCATTGCTGTGTTTGCGGCTTCTCTGTTTTTATCGGATAGTGATTCTTTTTTTAGTAAAAGTTTAAGTGTTTCTATAGCCATTTCTTCGTTTTGTAAACGAATGTTTGTTTTTGCTTGCCAAATACGTGTAATGTCTATTAAATTTGCTTCACGATAATTTATAATAATATAGTTAAAAGCTTCAATAGCAGGTACAAATCTTTTTGAATAGTAACGCGATTTTCCTAAAAGTAAATAGGCAGCATCAATTTCACTGTTTTTTTCTTGTGAGCCAATTAACATAGAATGTTTTTGAATGGCTTTTACAGCTTTTTCTTCAGCTCTTTCAAATTCTTGAGGAGATTTATCTACATCGCCACGCATTCCAGGCATTGCAAGTTCATCAACTTTTAAAGGTTCAATGGGTAAAACTTCCCAATAATTATCTTCGTAATTGGCATTTAAAGCATTTAAACCATCTTCCAAAGCCAACTGACCATTATAAAGTACATTGTATTCAGTAGAAATTGAATGATATTTTCTACTAATAAATGAATCCTTTTTTGTTGAACAAGCAACAAGCAGTAAGGTAAATGCTGTACAGGCTGTTATTTTAACTATGTTTTTCAATAGGTCTAATTTTACTTTTCTTTTAACTAATAACCATTGTAATTATTGTAAAAGGTTGGTAAAAATACAAAAAACAAAGTACTTTTATAAGTTATCATAAAAAATAGGTTTTAAAGCGCTTATGATTTTTTTTGAAGTTGTTAATATTTAAACTTTAACCTTTGGGCTTAGATTATTTTAACAACAACAAATTACAACCTCTTATGTCTGAATTGTCAAAACGACCCAAGACTTCAAAAGTGCCGTTTTTGTAAGTTTTTCCAAGATCTTGTGTTGCAATAAACGAGCAGGAATTGATGTTTGCCAAGTCAATTACATTGATGCCGCCCGATGTTCCTTCGGGTAAAATAGTCAAAGCATCTTCAGTATCACGCGTTAAAATTTTCATCCAAGGTGGGCATTCAAACAAACCATTTCCTTTAGAATATCCTTGACTTAATAATTCTGTCATACCATATTCCGAATGTATTTTTTCAACGCCAAAACCTTCACCTAAAATTTCATGTAATTCTTCTCTAATTAATTCTTTTCGGCGCCCTTTCATACCGCCTGTTTCCATAATTATGGTGTTTTTTAGCTTAAATTTATAGCTTTCAACCAAATCTAATAAGGCAAACGAAACTCCAATAAGCAGTATTTTTTCGCCTTTTTGGTCTAAATCAACCAAAGTTTTAGCCAATTCATCTAAATTATTTAAATAAAATCCACTGGCTGGTTTTTTAGATTTTTCAATTAAATCATTTACCATATAAATTAACGACGAGCCATTGCGTTCTAAATAAGCTGGTAATAAAGCTAAAATGGTATATTTTTCAATATTTCCATAAAAATAATCAAAGCCTTTTCTAAAACTTTCTTCATAAATAGCAAGGTCTGTAACAAAATGTTTACTCTGTTGCATTCCTGTTGTTCCGCTACTTAAAAATATTTCCTGAACAGGATTTTTTGAAGCAACTATTTGATGTGATTTAAAAAACTGAATGGGTAAAAAAGGAATTTCATAAATCGTATTCACGCCAAAAACATCACATTTTAAATAACTTAAAAATGTTTTATATACTTCGTTATTTGCTGCCTGAAATCTAAATATTTCTAACGCACTTTTTTCAAAGTCGTTATAAGTATGATTGTTAAACAATTGAATTCTTTTCATAAAAATTGGGAAACTTAGCAAAAGTAATGTAAATTTACGCAACCTATTATTCTTTTAGGCATCTTATTAACAATTAAAACGCAATAATTTGAGTTTAAAAAAGCTCATAAAAAAATGTGCGAATAACGATCGAAAGGCACAAGAAGAAATTTACCAACTTTTTGCTGGTAAGTTGTTTTCAGTATGTCTTAAATATTCTAAAAATAAACAAGAGGCTCAAGACAATTTTCAAGATGGATTTGTAACTATTTTTGAAAAAATTGGGCAGTTTAAATTTAATGGATCGTTTGAAGGCTGGATGAAACGCGTTATGATTAACACTGTTTTGCTAAAATATAGAAACAAAACCGTGTTAAATATTGTTACGGAAGAGATTCCTGATGAAGTGATTGTTGACATTGATGACGAAGAAATTTCATTGGATTTTTTATTAAATCTAATTCAGAGTTTGCCAGACAGGTACCGAATGGTTTTTAACCTTTATGTATTAGACGGCTACTCTCACAAAGAAATTTCTAAAATGATGCAAATTGCAGAGGGCACCTCTAAATCTAATTTAGCCCGAGCAAGATTTATTTTAAAGCAAAAAATTGAAGCCCATCAGCAAGGACAACAATCTATTTAAGAAAAATAGGCTAAAGTGAGAGAATTAAAAAATATAGATAGAGTATTTCAAGAGAATTTAAAGGATTACGAAGTTTTTCCACTTAAAAATTCGTGGGCTGAAATTGATAAAAAACTTTCTGGTAATTCAAAAAACAATCGTTTTTCGTTTTGGGCTAAAATATCAAGTGTTGCAGCCTTGTTGGTATTGTTTTTTAGTATAGGTACTATTTATTTAATTCCACAAAACAACCTTTCTAAAAATTTTCATCCTAAAAAAAATACCAGTTTAAATACCGGTGAAAATAAAAATTTGTCTGCTAAAAAAACGGATGCCAATCAAACAACTACAAATTTAGTAGCCAAGAAAAAAACGCAAATAATTAAATTAAATTCAGAAAAAAAAACGCCTGACTTAACCGTAAAGGAAGAAAATTCTCCTGAAAATAAAGATAAATTAACAGCCACAAACCATAAGTTTAATGAATTTTTAATGGTCGAATCGGGCAATGTTCCATTTACAGGTTTTGAAAAAAATACGGTTGAAAAACCAGTTATTGCCAACAGTAAATTTACCATAGCCACTATTTTTGCACCTATTTATTTCAATTCTTTTGGTAATGGTTCTGGTGCCGACGCTCAATTTAACAACAACCAAACATCTGGAGGTACTTCCTATTCTTATGGGGTTAAATTAATTTATGAATTAAGCAGTAAATTTTCAGTGCAATCGGGTGTAAACATGATTAATTTAGGCCATAAAACAAACGATGTTTATTTAACGCCAGGCGTTTCTATTGTTAGTTTGTCTAATATTTCTAGCATTCCAATTTTGGCTAAAAATGAAGCTAATTTACCAAAACAAGGAAACAATTTTATCAATGAAAGCGAAGGAAGGTTAAACCAAGATTTTGGTTATATAGAAATACCTGTTGAAATTAAATACAATGTTACCGAAGGTAAAGTTGGCGTAAATTTGGTTGGTGGTTTTAGTACCTTGGTTTTAAATAGAGACGAAGTTTTTATTGAAACAAATTCTTTTACGCAAAGCCTCGGAAATTCCAATAATTTAAGACCGTTAAACTTTAGTGGTAACATAGGTTTAGACGTAGATTACTCCTTGTACCGCAATTTATTTATCAATATTTCTCCCATGTTAAAAGTGCAAACAAGTACTTTTTCTAAAAACTCAGGAAACATACAGTCTTATTACTTAGGTGTTTACACAGGTATTAATTATAAGTTTTAGTAAATTATTTCAACTTACAACTTACAACTTACAACTTTTGACTTTATACGGGCGTTCCCCTGCGGGTCAGGCTTTCCGCTATATCTTTTTTGCAATTCCACTATCGTTACATTGTAAAAAAGGATGCCGCTGCAATCCTTAACGCATTTCAATTGTTCAATTTTAACCGTTAGGGCGATTTTAATATTTTGAATCTTTCAATTAAAATATCAGCCACCATTACACCATTTAAACTTTAAACTTTTCAACTATTTTAATTGATAATTCGTAGCTTTGAGTACTTTCAAAAAACAACCGCCTTATGTTATCAACAAACATCAATAAAACATTAGAAAAATTAGAGGTTAAAACAATCAATTTCGGAACGTCAACAGGAGTAAATTCTTTTGGAAACGGCACAAATATCGACTCCTATTCGCCTGTAGATGGAAAATTAATAGGCACAGTAGTTTCAACTTCAAAAGAAGATTATAAAAAAGTAATTGAAGCTGCTCAAAATGCTTTTAAAATTTGGCGTTTGGTACCTGCGCCTCAACGTGGTGAAATTGTTCGTTTGTTTGGAAATAAATTGCGTGAGTTAAAACAACCTTTGGGCGAATTGGTTTCTTACGAAATGGGGAAATCACTGCAAGAAGGTTTGGGCGAAGTGCAAGAAATGATAGATATCTGCGATTTTGCAGTTGGCTTATCGCGTCAGTTACACGGTTTAACTATGCACTCTGAACGTCCCGGACATAGAATGTACGAACAATACCATCCACTTGGCATTGTTGGCATTATTTCAGCATTTAATTTTCCTGTAGCTGTTTGGAGTTGGAATACCGCACTTGCTTGGATTAGCGGCGATGTTTGTATTTGGAAAGCTTCAGAAAAAGCACCTTTGTGTAGCATTGCTTGTCAACAAATTATTGCTAAAATTTTAAAAGAAAACAACCTACCAGAAGGAATTTCATGCATTATAAATGGCGATTATAAAGTGGGTGAATTGATGACGGCTGACAAACGTATTTCGTTAATTTCAGCAACAGGATCTATTAAAATGGGTAAAATTGTCGCAAAAACAGTGGCTGAACGTTTGGGAAAATCACTTTTAGAATTGGGTGGAAACAATGCCATAATTATTACACCAGATGCCGATATTAAAATTAGCATTATTGGGGCTGTTTTTGGAGCGGTTGGTACTGCTGGTCAGCGTTGTACTTCAACCAGAAGATTGATTGTTCATGAGTCTAAATACGATTTGGTAAAAAATACATTGATAGATGCTTACAAACAATTGCGCATTGGAAATCCGTTAGATGAAAACAATCATATGGGACCATTAATTGACAAAGGTGCTGTAAAAATGTACCAAAATGCTTTGCAAAAAGTGGTTGAACAAGGAGGAAATCTAATTGTTGAAGGTGGTGTTTTAAGTGGTAAAGGTTATGAAAGTGGTTGTTATGTAAAGCCAGCCATTGCTGAGGCTGAAAATCATTTCGAAATTGTTCAAAATGAAACTTTTGCGCCTATTTTATATTTGCTAAAATATACTGGCGGACTAGAAAATGCCATTGAAATGCAAAATGGTGTTGTACAAGGACTTTCATCGGCCATAATGACAAATAATTTACGTGAAGCCGAATTGTTTTTATCGCAGGCAGGTTCAGACTGTGGAATTGCAAATGTAAATATTGGAACGTCAGGTGCCGAAATTGGTGGTGCTTTTGGAGGTGAAAAAGAAACTGGAGGCGGTAGAGAATCTGGTTCTGATGCCTGGAAAATTTATATGCGCAGACAAACAAATACAATCAATTATACAACCAAACTACCGCTAGCGCAAGGCATTAAGTTTGATTTGTAATTTTTTATTTAAGTGTATAGTTGCTAGGTTGTTGAAAGACCTAACGTGTAAATTTACACTAACACAAAATAAAATTAAAAAATTTTGAAATCGCTTTCGTAAAAAACTAGAAGAGTTCTGTTAAATTAAATTATATTTGTACATCTAATTAATTATCAAGATGAAAACAATACAAGACATAGATTTTAAAGGTAAAAAAGCAATAATTCGTGTAGATTTTAATGTTCCTTTAGACGAAAATTTTAAAGTAACAGATACTACAAGAATTGAAGCTGCAAAACCAACAATTATCAAAATTTTAGAAGATGGTGGTGCGGTTATTTTAATGTCTCACTTGGGAAGACCAAAAGGCGTTGAAGAAAAATATTCATTAAAACATATTGTTGAAACAGTTTCTGAAATAATTGGAGTAAGTGTGAAATTTGCTACTGATTGTGTTGGAGAAGTTGCAGAAGCAGCAGTTGCAGATTTAAAAATGGGCGAAGTTTTATTATTAGAAAACTTACGTTTTTATGCTGAAGAAGAAAAAGGTGATGTGGCTTTTGCTCAAAAATTAGCAAAATTAGGTGATGTATACGTAAATGATGCATTTGGTACTGCACACCGCGCACATGCTTCAACAACAATAGTTGCACAATTTTTTCCAGAAGCTAAATGTTTTGGAGCTTTATTGGCACAAGAAATTATCAGTCTTAAAAAAATATTAGAAGAAGGTGAAAAACCTGTTTTAGCTGTTTTAGGAGGTTCAAAAGTATCTTCAAAAATTACTATTATTGAAAATATTTTAGACAAAGTAGACCATTTAATTATTGGTGGTGGTATGAGTTTTACTTTTGTTAAAGCATTAGGTGGAAAAATAGGAAATTCTATTTGTGAAGATGACAAACAAGAATTGGCTTTGGATATTTTAAAACAAGCTAAAGCTAAAGGAGTTACAGTTCATATTCCTGTTGATGTTGTTGCAGCCGATGCTTTTAGCAACGATGCAAATACACAAATTTGCGATATCAATAGTATTCCTGATGGTTGGCAAGGTCTTGATGCAGGTCCAAAATCAGTTGAATTGTTTGATAAAGTTGTTAACCAATGTAAAACAATTTTATGGAATGGTCCATTGGGTGTTTTTGAAATGGAAAGCTTTGCAAATGGTACAATTGAATTAGGAAACTCAATCGCAAAAGCTACTAAAAACGGAACTTTCTCACTAGTAGGTGGTGGAGATTCTGTAGCTGCAGTAAAACAATTTGGTTTTGAAGACAAAGTAAGTTATGTATCTACAGGTGGTGGAGCAATGCTAGAAAGTCTTGAAGGTAAAGTTTTACCAGGAATTGAAGCTATCTTAAAATAAGCTTTACCCTAAAAAAGAACGTCATGCTGAACTTGTTTCAGCATCTCATCATAATATAAAAACCATTTTCTATGCATTTAGAAAATGGTTTTTTTTTCAAAAATACAAAGGGTTTAATCAATTCAATTTCTTATTTTAGTTTTCAGGTTTTTAAATTTCACAATCCTATTCCAAAAACCAACAACTAATTATTATGAAATACAGCAACATTCCAAATACCAATATCAACGTTAGTAAAATTTGTTTAGGCACCATGACTTTTGGTCAACAAAATACCGAACAAGAAGCGCATGAACAATTAAACTATGCTGTTGAACAAGGTGTTAATTTTATTGACACTGCTGAAATGTACTCGGTGCCACCAAGTAAAGAAACCCAGGGAAATTCAGAAAAATGTATTGGTTCTTGGTTAAAACATCAAAAAAGAGAAAACCTAGTTGTAGCGTCAAAAGTAACTGGGCCTAGCGATTTTTTTAGTTATGTACGTGATAATTTAGGCTTTTCAAAACCTGCAATTTTAGAGGCTTTAGATAAAAGTTTACAACGTTTACAAACCGATTATATTGATGTGTATCAACTGCATTGGCCAGAACGAATTACCAATACTTTTGGAAAACTTAATTATGTTCACAATTCTAATGATGCTTGGGTAGATAATTTTAAAGAAGTTATTGAAACTCTAGACGCATTGGTAAAAGAAGGTAAAATTAGACATTATGGTGTTTCAAACGAGACCTCTTGGGGTTTAATGCGACATTTAACCGAAAGTAAATACAATAATTTAACACGCTGTAAAACCATTCAAAATCCATATTCGTTATTAAATCGTTTGTTCGAAATTAATTTATCTGAAGTTTGTATGCGAGAAAATGTTGGTTTAATGGCTTATTCTCCTTTGGCATTTGGGGTGCTTACAGGAAAGTATTTAAAAGGTAAAATGCCAAAAGAATCGAGGTTAAAATTGTTTCCTCAATACAATCGTTATAACAACCAACAGTCATATTTTTTAACTCAAAAATATTTAGAGTTAGCGCAAGAATTAAATATTTCTTTAACGCAGCTTTCATTGGCATTTGTAAATCAACAACCTTTTTTAACGGGTAATGTAATAGGTGCTACTAAAATGGAACAATTAAAAGAAAACATTGGTAGTATAAACGTAATTCTTTCTAAAGAAACATTGATTAAGATTGATGAGATTCAAAAGCTTCAGCCAAATCCAGCGCCTTAATAGTTTGATATGTAGTGTTTTATATAACTTCAAAATAAAAAAAGATAAAGATATCTCAATAACTGATTTAAATCATTGTTTTTTAACAAAATTTTCACAATTTTTGCACCCAAACTAACATAAACTTTAAAATTAAATGAAAAAATTAATATTCTTTGTAATTGTTTTAATTGCAACACAAACTTTTGCTCAATTTACCTTAAGTGGTGAATTTAGGCCAAGAACTGAGTTGAGAAATGGTTTTAAAACTTTGAACTCTTCAGATGTTGATGTTGCTTTGTTTACTTCTCAGCGTACCAGAATAAATATGGAATACGCAACAGAAAAGTATAGCTTTTTTGTTGGAATTCAGGATATAAGAGTTTGGGGAGATGTATCTCAATTAAATGTAAGTGATAAAAATGGTTTGGCAATTCACCAAGCTTATGGAATTGTAAATTTTGACGGAGTAAAAGTTAAAGCTGGTCGTCAGGAAATTGTTTATGATGATTCACGTATGTTTGGTAATGTTGGTTGGGCACAACAAGCAAGAAGCCATGATGCAGTTCTTTTAAAATTTGGAAAAACTTTTAAATTAGATCTTGGTTTGGCATTTAACCAAAATGCAGAATTAGTTGAAGGAAATACTTACACTGTTCCAAATAATTACAAAGCTTTACAATACGCTTGGTTTAACAAAAAATGGAACAATTTTGAAGCTAGTTTCTTATTTTTAAACAACGGTTTACAGTTTATTGATTTGGTTGAACCTAAAAATGATGAAGTACGTTACAGTCAAACTTACGGAACGCATCTAAAATATAAATTTACAGACAGCTTTAATGCAACAGGAAGTTTTTATTACCAAGGTGGTAAAGATGTTGCTGATAAAAACTTAAGCGCTTATTTAGTGGGTTTAAATTTAAACTACAAAGCATCATCTAAATGGAATTTAGGTGCAGGTTTTGAAGTTATTTCTGGTAATTCTTACGATAATTCAGACCCTACAAAAAACAATGCATTCAATCCTTTTTACGGAACCAATCATAAATTTAATGGTTTGATGGATTATTTTTATGTTGGAAATCACCTAAACAGTACAGGTTTAATAGATGCTTTTATAGGTGCAAATGTTAAATTAGGAGAAAAATCGGTTTTATCAGGTAATATTCATAACTTTACTTCTTACGCTATGATTGCTGATGGTGTTGATAAACAATTGGGTACAGAGGTTGATTTGGTTTACAATTACAACTTTGCAAAAGATGTTAGTGTAAGTGCTGGATATTCTCAAATGTTTGCAGCTGAAGGTATGGAAGCTCTTAAAAATAATTACGATGGTAATATAAATAACTGGGCGTGGTTAATGCTTACCATAAATCCTACGATATTTACTAGTAAATAATTTAAAACCAATTATGAAAAAAATTGTTCAATTTTTAATTCCTCCAAAAGAATGGCGATTGCCAGTGATTATTTTGCTGGGAGCAATTTGCGGACTAGGAATGTATGCAATGGTTGAATCTAAGGCCATTTCATATTTATCCGATGATCCAAAAACTTGCGCCAACTGCCATGTAATGACACCGCAATATGCCACTTGGCAAAACAGTTCGCACAGAGAATGGGCAAGTTGTAACGATTGCCACGTACCACAAGACAACGTTTTTAAAAAGTATTTGTTTAAAGCAAAAGATGGTTTTTACCATTCTTCAGTTTTTACAATGCGCGGAGAGCCTGAAGTAATTAGAATGAAAGAGGCAGGTGTTGAAGTAGTTCAAGCAAACTGTGTTCGCTGTCACGAAAATCAAGTTACCGATGGTCGATTGAGTGGAATGGTGGAAAATCATTTAGAAAATCGAACAGAAAGAAAATGTTGGACTTGTCATCAGGAAGTGCCTCACGGAAAAATTCATAGTCTTTCTTCAGTAAAATATTATGGAAAAATTGAAGCTGAACATCAAGAAACTATTCCAAATTGGATAAAAAAATATTTAAAAAATTCAGATAATAAAAAAGATAAAAAAGATGAGTAATAAAAGAAAACCTTGGATGAATTGGATGCTGTTTTTTGCATCATTAGCAATTGTGTTTTTGTTAGGACTTTTAGTTTCTTCAATTACAGAGCGTAAAATGGAGGCGAAATTCGCATATACTCCAATGACAGAAATTGGTAAACTAGAGCCTAGAAATGAAGAATGGGGTAAAAATTTCCCACGTGAATTTCAGTCTTATTATCAAACTGCGGATACTACGTTTAGATCAAAATACAACGGAAATGCCATGATTGATATGTTAGAAGAAGACCCTAGATTGGTTGTACTTTGGGCAGGTTATGGTTTTTCAAAAGACTACAACCAAGGTCGTGGTCACGTATACGCTGTTGAAGATGTTAGAAATACATTAAGAACTGGTGGACCTACTGGACCAGAAGATGGACCAATGCCTTCAACTTGTTGGACCTGTAAATCTCCTGATGTGCCTCGTTTAATTAATGAAATTGGTGTTGATGCTTATTACAGCGGAAAATGGGCAAGTAAAGGTGAACAAATTGTAAATCCTATTGGTTGTGCAAACTGTCACGATGAAAAATCTATGCAGTTAACAATTACACAACCTGCTTTAATTGAAGCTTTTCAACGTCAAGGAAAAGACATTACAAAAGCTTCGCATAACGAAATGCGTTCTTTGGTTTGTGCACAATGTCACGTAGAGTATTACTTCAACAAAAATTTACCTGAAAAAGAAGGAATTCCTTATTTGGTTTTTCCTTGGGATGAAGGGCAAACAGTTGAAGATATGGAAAAATATTATGACAATATTGGATTTAGCGATTGGACACACGCCATTAGTAAAGCACCAATGTTAAAAGCACAACACCCAGGTTATGAGGTTTATAATATGGGTATTCACGGTAAACGTGGTGTTTCTTGTGCAGATTGCCATATGCCTTATAAAACCGAAGGTGGTCAAAAATTTACAGATCACCATATCCAATCTCCTTTAAACAATGTTGCCAATTCTTGTCAGGTTTGTCATAGAGAAGAAAAAGATGCATTGATGAAAAATGTATTTGACAACCAAGATAAAATTATTGAAAACAGAGATCAATTAGAACGTTTATTGGTTCGTGCTCATGTTGAAGCTGGTAAATGTTGGGAATTAGGTGCTACTGAAGATCAAATGAAGGATATTTTACACGGAATTCGTATTGGTCAATGGCGTTGGGATTATGCAGCAGCATCACACGGTGGTTCTTTTCACGCACCTGTTGAGTTAGGTAGAGTTGTAGGAAAAGGTATTGATATTACTCAAGAAACCAGAATTAAATTGGCTAAATTGTTAATGGAATTAGGTTTTAAAGGTGAAGTGCCTTACCCAGCAATTGAAACAAAAGCTGACGCTCAAAAGTTTATTGGTTTAGATATGCCAAAATTAGAAGCTGAAAAAGCAACTTTCAAAAAAGAGGTGTTACCTAAATGGGACGCAGCAGCCAAAGAAAGAGAAGCAAAATATTAATAAAGGATATTATTTAGATATGATTGTTTAGAGGTGAGTGTTGAGAAATTTAAATCTCAATACTCACTTTTTTTATGAAATAAAAAATCAAATTGTATATTCGCTTTTTTGTGATTTTAAATTTAGAACTTCAGTTTTTTACAGATAATCAAAAAAGCAACTACTAACTACTAACTTCCAACCAATATGAATGATAATAATTTAAAAATTCAACGCAATCTTTGGGAAAGTCCTTGGGGTTATATTGAATCTTTTTTTATAGGATTTGGTTTGTTATTAACAGGACTTTTTTTAGAAGTTTTTGTAACATCAGATACTGTTTTTACTTTAAAATACCCTAACAATGTCATTTTTTTAGCCGCGTATATATTGTTGCTTTTTGTGGCTTATAAATGGTTTTCAACAAGTCAGTTAATACGTTGGTTAACAAAAGTACCTGCATCTATTTCAAGTATTACGTTGGTTACTTTTTTGGTAATGATAATGGGAATTATTCCGCAGGTACCTTCAAATAACAACATTATTAACAATTTAGGTTTAAACCACATAACAACCAATTGGGCTTTTATTCTTATCATTTTTCAGTTTTTAACTTGTTTAGGGTTGATTTCAATCAAAAGAATTTTACAATTTAAATGGGAAAATTTCGGATTTATTTTAAATCACGTAGGTTTGTTTTTAGCCTTAATTGCTGGTATTTTAGGCACAGGAGATTTGCAACGTTTGTCGTTAAATGTTTACGAAAACAAACCAAATTGGATTGCTACTGATGCTCAAAGAAATGAAGTAGAATTGCCTTTTGCCATTTATTTAAAGGATTTTTTGATTGAAGAATACAACCCAAAATTGGCTTTGGTTGACAATAGTACAGGAAGCATTGCGCATAACGATGGCAAAAATTTATATTTAGTTGAAAAAGGAGAAACTTATTATTTTAATAATTTTGAAGTTAAAATTGAAGATTTTTTACCAAATGCAATCCGTTTTGGAATGCGTTACGAATCGGTGAATGAAATTGGTTCTCCGCCAGCAGCCTATATTACGGTAAAAAATACAGAGAATGATTCTATTCAAAATGCGTGGATTAGCAGTGGAAGTTTTAGATATCCTTATGAATCGTTAAAAATTAGCGACACCTATTCTATGGTAATGACCATTCCTGAAGTAAAGAAATTTAGTTCAGACATTGATATTTTAACAAAAGAAGGTGAGCGTATTAGTACCGTATTAGAAGTTAACAAGGCTTTTAAATATAAAGGGTGGAAAATTTACCAGTTAAGTTACGATGATAAAATGGGTAAATGGAGTAATTTAAGTGTTTTAGAACTTGTTAAAGACCCTTGGTTACCACTAATTTATATTGGTATTTTTATGATGATTGCTGGTGCTGTTTATATGTTTTGGACCGGAAATAAAATAACTAAAAACGCTTAAAAATGACTTGGATTGATTTTCCTTTATACAGCTCAATAATTGTAATCTTATGGATTATTGGTTTGATTTTTTTAGCTGTTTCATATAAAAAGAAAATGGTTTTTAAAATAGCAACAGCTTTATTTTTAATGGGCTGGGCAGTTTTAATACTTTTTGTGGTAAAATTATGGGTTGAGTTAGACCGCCCACCAATGCGTACTTTGGGTGAAACTAGACTTTGGTACGCCACCTTTTTACCCTTAATAGGTTTTGTAACCTATATACGTTGGAAATACAAATGGTTTTTGGCTTATAGTATTGCTATGGCAAGTATGTTTTTAGCCATAAATTATTTAAATCCAGAAACGTATTCAAAAACCTTAATGCCAGCTTTGCAAAGTCCTTGGTTTATTCCGCATGTGTTGGTTTATTTATTTAGTTATGCTGTATTAGCGGCTTCAAGTATTGTTGCTATCAAAGGTTGGTACCATAGTTATAAAGGTAATTTTAATATAGAAACCTTAAAATTGGCTGATAATTTAGTGTATATAGGTTTTGCTTTTTTAACTTTAGGTTTGTTGTTTGGTGCTTTATGGGCAAAAGAAGCTTGGGGACATTACTGGACCTGGGATCCAAAAGAAGTTTGGGCATTTTTAACCTGGATGGGTTATTTAATTTACATACACTACCGCTATTTTCATAGTCAAAAAACCACACAAGCATTGACCATTTTAGCTTTGGCATTTGTAGTTTTATTGGTATGTTGGTTTGGTGTTAATTATTTGCCAGTAGCCAATACCAGCGTACATACTTATACCCAATATTAATTTTTTATGGAATATTTTACATTAGCACGAGTTTTACATGTATTAGCAGTTGTTTTATGGATTGGAGGCGTTTCTATGGTTACAACGGTAATTATACCTGCAGTAAAAAGAATGAACTCAAAAGAAGAGCAAATAGAAACTTTCGAAAAAATTGAAGGCAGATTTGCCATACAAGCCAAAATAACTACATTAATTACTGCAATCACAGGTTTTTACATGGTGTATGTTTTAGATGCTTGGTATCGTTTTTTAGAACCTCGTTTTTGGTGGTTTCATGCCATGGTTATTGTTTGGGTGTTATTTACAGTGGTTTTGTATATTCTTGAACCATTTGTATTGCACAAGTTGTTTAAAAAATACGCAAATAAAAATCCAGAAAAGACCTTTAAAATTATGCACAGAGCGCATTGGATTTTATTGGTTTTAAGTCTTATTACTATTGCAGGCGCTGTTGCAGGCTGCCATGGATGGTTTTTATTTTAAATTTGGTTTAATGGTTAAAAATAGTTGGTATTTTTAACCATCAAACCTTTTGTAAAATTGAACTTTTGTTATTAAGTAGTTTAAGAAAACTATTTAATAATAACCTTTTTAGAAATAGTACCTGTTGTAGTTTTAATTTGCACCAAATACATGCCTGTAGTTGTATTGTAAACAGGTAAACTCAGATTTTGATTTTGTAAGTTTTTATCCCATACGTTTAGTATTTGTCCAATAGCATTGTACAAATTGATCTGGGTAATTTCAGCCTGTACCATATTCTTAATTTCTAATGTAGAAGAAGCGTTGTTCATGTGAACAACGATACCGTTTTTCAAAATTTCATCTTCAATATCTAAAACTTCTTGTGGTGCAAATGTAAGTGCGAAACGATCTTTATAAACACCTGCCTCTAATTCAATTTCAAATGCTTGGTTGTTTATTTTATATGTTTTGCCAATTAAAGCATCTTTAATGTACAACTCAACACTTTCATCTACATTTTCCAGCGCATCAATTTGAATGGTTGCTAAGCCAGTTTTACTCATAATTAGCCCCAAAGGTATTTCCCTGTCAATATTTGCATCTGGTAGTGCTTGAATTACGTATTTTTTATCAGCCAAATCCCAATACATATCATCAGCCAAAACATCATCCATTTTACCATCAAACCCCCAATCTACTGCATCAGTTGCTCTTTCATCAATAGTTAATAACAACTGTCTATGGTTTAATTTAGGTGCTTTAAATCCCAATCTTATTTTTTTACGAGTATCTTCTTTTTTGTTGTTTGCAATTTTAGATTTGCTATTCCCTTGTTTCATAAAAACAGCATCTCCTGAAGATTCTGTAACAAAAACACGTTGACTATTTTTAAATTGAATAGGTGTATCTGTTTGTGCTTCTATAAAAAAGCCTTGAGCAACAGGTATATTGTTATTTGGTGTTTTATTAGAATCATTAGGGTCTAAATTTTGATTTATAAGAGAAGGTACGGCCGATTGCACAGCTCCACTCTTATTCATAAGCCAATAAACGCCTTCATAATCGGATAAAATATGACTTCTAACATCAAATTGTTCCCAAAAATAGATGTATCCATCTTGAATAATACTTAGATTGTCATTAAAAAAATTAATTATATTGATCGCAGAAGGGTATGGATTAGCAACTAAATATTCGTTATTAGCACTTACATTTAAGGTAATATCTCCATTGTTTGGCAATCCTCTAAATACATAATTTTGAAAATTACTTACATCAGTATTTTCTGTTCCCTTCATGGTAAATCCTTCTCCTGCCAAAATATCACCTGTACTTCGCATATGTTGCCATTCTGCATAAACACCCGCAGCTTTATTTGCAAATTTCCAAATCCAATAGTTGGCTATTGTAAGTGGTGATGCTTTTCCGTTGTAATTATTTCCTCCTAAATACACAACAGGCGTTGTTAAGTCAGCGTATAAAACATCTTGTAATTTATAATTATATGAATTTGTACCCGAAATTAAATTTTTACCAACTGGTGATCCCCAATAATTATAGGAATATAAATTAGCAGTACCTTGCTGACTTCGTGTGATATACCCCGAACTTGTAGCGTCTAAAATACTTCCTTCGCTTTGTAACAACTGAGATTCACCTTTTAAATGTATAATACCCTCAGTTGCTAATTTTAAATAACCTGATACCGATATATATTGCCCTGTACCTGTACCCGTTGTAATATCTGTAGTTCCAGTTACATTAAGTGTTGAATTTGCTTCTGAAATCAATCCTAATAAAGTAACGCCGTTGCCATCACCTCTGTTTAAATCGACATTAGTTCCAGTAGAAATTTTGACAATATTCCAATCTACAGGTACTGGAGGAGCAGGAGGAGCTCCAGAACTTCTAATACTATTAGGAAGGTTTTGTACATCTCCATTTAACCAAGTACTTGAAGTGTCCCAATCACCGCTAGCTGTACTAACATAAGGTAACGGAGCTGTTGCTGGCTGATTTGAGGTCATATTGTACACAATTCCATGGTTGTTATTCCCCGACTGGTCTAAAGCTGTATAACCATTATTAAAAGGGTAATAACCTTTTAAATTAGACCAAGGTAATGGTTCTGAAATATCCAAAGGTATTATTTGTCCTTTAACATTGTTTGTAGTTGCATTTTCCTCAATTCGCTGGTTCATCATTTCATGCAATTGCGTTTCTGTGAGTGCTGTGTCCCAAATTCGCACTTCATCAATATAACCATCAAAATTGTTTCTTGGTGTAGTAGGATAATTACTTCTATACATTCCACCAATAATAAAATTCTCTGTTGTATTTGTTAATGGGTCGGTAACATTATCGGTAGCGATTACTAAACCATCAACATATAATTTTGCGATACTACCATCAAACGTTACCGCTAAATGATACCATTTATTTTCGTCTATATTACCTAAACCTGTACTGTTTTGTAAATTGATGATTCTATTATCAGTTCCCGAATTATCATACCAAAAGAAACGAGGTTTATTATTGTCTAAATGTAAATAATATCCCTTTTGAGGAACTAAATCTGATCTATCTCCTTTTGAGATAATTATTTGAAAACTAGGGCTTCCTGTAGATTTCAACACCCAAGCTTCAATAGAAAATGAACTTGTAAAATTAAAGTTATCTCCTAAACCAATATAATCGTTTGTTGTACCAATAAAATTGAGAGCTGTTGAAGCACAACTTCCCAATACCAAAGGATTGGTACTACTAACATCTGTTTGACCAGACCCAACAAGATTTGGTATCCCCGTAGTGCCATTTATACCACCTGTGGTTATTTGACCAAGATCATTTAAATCGGTTGTTGCAATACTTGTTAAACTTCCTTCCATTGCATCAGGACAACCATCATTATCGCTATCGTTATCTACATAATTTGGAATTCCATCATTATCAGTATCAACCAAGCCTAATAAATTTTGTTTGGCAATTCCTGGTCCTTCATAAAAAGCTTCTAACAATACGGTTCCTGCTCTTTGAAAATATTCAATTTTTACAGGGTATACACCTACTGCTAAATTAATTGTACCAGACTCTTCAACAGGTATATGTGTACCATCATTATTAACTACTGTTTGCCAACCAGCGCCTTTATCAATAAACAGTTTTGTACCATCATTTGAGTTGGTGTAAAAAGTATAGTCACCTGCTGTAGCAATGCGTATATTACCTGTGTAACGAATTGAAAAATAATCTTCATCACGAACATCGTCTGATGTAGGATCGTGCCTAGTTTGCAATAGTTTCACATCAAAATCTGAAAGTACTCCATAACCAACAAATCCAGTTGTTGGTATGTTATCTACGGTGTCTCCTGTTGGTGTTGTATCATAATATTCATAATGGACTTCCGTCATTTGAAAGTCATTCTCTTCCAAATCTGTAATTCCATCATTGTCATCATCTTCATCGTTTA
This sequence comes from Lutibacter sp. HS1-25, assembly GCF_004121075.1. GTDB lineage: Bacteria > Bacteroidota > Bacteroidia > Flavobacteriales > Flavobacteriaceae > Lutibacter. The sequence goes on along the minus strand of NZ_RHLN01000093.1, from coordinate 13,603 downwards.
GGTCTAAAACACCATCATTGTCATCATCATCGTCACAAGCATTTGGTATGCCGTCTAAATCGGTATCTAAGGTATGGGTAATAACAGTCATTACACTTTGGCAATTTCCATCGGCATCAACTGTAATATCTCCAGAATCAGAACCAATTTCTACAGTAATTGTATGTGTTCCTTGCCCCGATGTAATGGTCCAATTTGAAGGAATAGCCCAATTGTAATTTGTAACACCAGCGTCATTTAGTACACTATAGGTTTCGGTTGAAGGGCTTGCTGGAGCGCTATAATAACAAGGCGTTCCGTTTCCAGAGATTAAACTTGGGCGGCCTGTTGCGTTTATTGTTACTGGTGCTGAAGCTATAGACGTACACCCTTCACTATTTCTTACAGTATAAGTATGTGTGCCTGGCGTAACAGTTAAATCTATTGTTGAAGTACTACCTGTTCTATTAAAATTACCAGGGCTTCTGGTTAAAGTCCAGCTACCTGATGGTAAATTACTAACCGTTACAACACCACCTTCAAAACTACAAGATGACTGAGTTTTTACAGTAACTATTGGGGCTGCAGGTGTTGCAGGTTGCTGGTTGATAACTATAGATGTTGAAGCTGCAGAAGTACAACCTGAAGCATTGGTAACGGTATAAGTATATGTGCCTGCCGAAAGACCTGTTATTGTTGTAGTTGTTCCGGTTCCTGGAGTGGTTATATTATCTGGACTCCTTGTTAATGTCCAAGTACCTGTTGCAGGTAAACCGCTTAATGCTACGCTACCTGTTGCTGTAATACAAGTTGGTTGTGTAATTGTACCAACTATTGGGGCTGCAGGTTTGGCATTTATGGTGATGTCAACACCATTGGTTGGACCATTGTAATAGGGGTTAGAACTCACAGTTCTAATTCTGTAACCTGTACCGTAGGGTAAATTGGCAGGAATAATAACAGTAGAACTAACTGTACGAATTACAGTAGCACCGTCAGTATGATCCTTTGTTAATAATACGGTTGGACTATTTGAAAAATTACCTGAAGCATCTGACAAATATATCCTAGAGGTATTACCACTATAGAAAGGTCCCTGGGAAGTAAAGCCAACAGTTACTTGAGAACCTGCACAAAAATTTGTAGAAGAAATACTGGTTGTGATTTTAGGAGTGCTAACAGGCAATGTTACAACTTGTTTTTGAGGATCAGCATCCGTTATTTCCCCAAACTGATGGGTGAAACCAGCATTTGCAAATGCAGCTGTAAGGTTTGTTCCATCTGCACCCGTAGTATCAAAGGGGGTATTTGAAGCCATTACATACATATTGCTTAAACGCTCCTGAACACCATCTGTTCTATTGTATATATTTATGGTAGTTAAATCGTAAGAGTCACCCAAATCAATTTCCCACCATTCATTAGCTCCAGTGGCACTAGAGGCAAATACAGTACCCAAAAACCAATTTCCATTTGTATCGCCATCGTTTCCTACTGATGCAATACCTCCATCTACATAGGTAGAACTCAATGTTGCTGTACCCGCCAAAGCCCTGTTAACACCCTCAATATCTATAACTTGTATTTCAGCTAAGTTTATAATATTACCGCCTGTATTTGTTCCCGATTTCTGTAAACGGATATAACGGTATTGTTGAGAAAATACCGTTGTAGTTGTGGTAACCAAACACAACATAAAGAAAACGAGGTGTTTTCTGTATAAAGAGGGATTTTTAAACATAGCAAAAAAGGTTGATTAAATTTGGCTAAAATACAATTTTCTTAAAAATTGCTATCCTGTACTATCTTGTATTGTCCTCTAAACGAGCAAAATAACCTTTGATAAAAAAGGTTTTAAATAATATAAAAGTAATATTTTTTTTTTTTAATATCAAACACAAGATCTAAGATCTAGTATCTGTTTTTTTGTATAATTTTTTTTAGAATTCTTTTGTTGTAAATAGTATTTTAAAGATGATATATTATTTTGTAAAAAATTGGTTTATAATAATTTAAGTACTAATTTAGATTGAAATTTCAAATAATAATCTATTTTTGGGTTGCCCTCACCAAATAATAAATTTTATTCTTTAATTTTGTTTACTCGTAACCCCACGAATATGAAAAAGAAGCTATTTTGTATCAAAATTAAGCTAATACCACTGTTGTTGGTATTGTTATTTCCTGCCATAAATTTTTCTCAAACAACTATTTATACGGCTGATTTTGAAACTCTTGGTGATTTGGACGGCTGGACCCAAGGCGAAGGAGATGATTTTGATTGGACTCAAGATTCGGGAGGTACACCATCTGGTAATACAGGACCATCTACAGGGGCTAGTGGTAGTTATTACATGTATACAGAAGCATCTAATAACTTGAATAACAAATCATATTTTATAAGTCCTGAATTCAATTTATCTGGAGTTTCTAATCCTGAGTTTTCTTTTTTTTATCATATGTATGGAGCTGATATGGGTACTTTAAGTCTAAATGTAAGTACTGATGGAGGAAGTACGTATGCCACAAACTTATGGTCTAGATCAGGCTCAGATATAGATCAAACAAACAATGCCGCTCCATGGAAAAAAGTTTCCATAGACCTAAGTGCTTATGTTGGTCAAAAGATATATTTAAGGTTTGAGGGACTCACGGGAAATGGTTATAGGAGTGATATGGCTATTGATAAAATCGTTTTAACAGGAGTCGTTCCAATTGTACCTGATATAAATGTTACGGGTAATGGAGTTTCTATTGTAAGTGGTGATACTACACCAAGTTTAACCGATGATACTGATTTTGGTTCTCATAGTTCTATATCCTCTGTAGAAAAAATATTTACCATTGAGAATATAGGTTATACAGATTTGGAAATAAGTAATATAACAATATCTGGAACAGTTTTTTCTGTAACTAGTCTCATCTCTTTTCCATATACAATTGTATCAGGATCAAGTGAAACATTTATAATTACAGGAACGCCAACAACTACGGGTGTTTTTCAAGAAACAATTACAATTAGCAATAATGATTTTGATGAATCTTCTTACCAGTTCGATGTTAAAATTACCGGTGAACAAGTTTTTTTTGATAGTGATGGTGATGGTATTTACGACAATGTTGATATTGATGATGATAATGATGGTATAAAAGATGAAGATGAAGAAACATCTTGTAGATTATCTAATGTTGCTACTACTATAAATTACAAGTTTTTAAATGAAACTTTTGGCGAAGGCACTAACAGGGTAGAAATAAATACAACCTACGATGCTTCAACAACTTATTGTTATGAAGATGGAACAGGAGTAGCATGTAAGCTAAATCCAAGTGATGGGAATGATTTAAATGATGGAGAATATACAGTGTATTATAAAGCCGCAAATGGAGATGGTATAAATGATACTCCTAATGGTGAGGTTGCGCATTGGGCAGATGCATATTGGTATACTGGTGCAGATCATACAGGAGGTGTTAATGGTAGAATGGCTATGTTTAATGCTTCCTATGATCCAGGTCTTTTTTATTCAGCAACAATCAAAGGAGCACTTCCGGGTGTACCCGTTACGTATAGTTTTTGGGTGTTAAATTTAGATACTCAAGCAGCTCCGGGTATTGCTACCAGGTTACGTCCAAAGATATTGGTTGAATTTAGAGATGTAAACAATGTCTTGTTAGAATCTGTATCAACAGATGATCTTTACCCATTAGGTATACCGCCTTCTATTAATGGTGATCCTGCTAGTAGTTGGCATCAAATTACGAAAGATTTAACTTTTAATGTTGATGAATTTTATGTGTATTTTTATAATAATGAGACTGGAGGAGCGGGTAATGACCTTGCTATAGATGACATTGTTATTTCACAAACACTGTGTGATACAGACAGTGATCGTGTTGCCGATGTTTTTGATTTGGATAGTGATAATGATGGTATACCTGATGTGGTAGAAGCTGGTTTAGGAAATTTAAGTGCAGGTACGGCTAAAATATCTTACACAACTGGTTGGTTAGATTCCAATAGCAATGGAATGCATGATTCGGCTGAAAGCAATACTCCCTTAGATTCAGATGGTGACGGAGTTCCAAATCATATGGATTTAGATAGTGACAACGATGCTATTTTTGATGTTGATGAATCAGGTGCTACCAACCCATTGGCTTATGTTGGTTATCAAAATGGAGATGGAGATATTAATGGTGACGGTGTTGGAGATGGAGATGATTCTGATACTGTAAGGGAAACCGATATAAACTCTGATGGTGACTTAGATTATTTTGGCGATGGTATTTTAGATATTTACGATTATTTCGGCACTTCTTTAAAGGGTTCTGGTAATTTTGATTTTGCATACGGTAACCAAAGTCAAGGATCGCCAACAGGTACAGGTTGGTTTAATTTTGTAGTTGATTCTGATAATGATGGTATTCCAGATTATTTAGATGTGATGTCTAATGGAGCAGATTGGGATATTGATGGTACATTGTATGCCAATTTAGATACAGATAATAATGGTGTTATTGATGTTTTAACAGATACTGATGGCGATGGCTTGTCAGACTCTTTTGACACAGATGATGCCGTTTTTGGTTCTCCACGTGATTTAGATAGAAAGTTGTTATTGTATTTTGATGGAAGAAATGATTATGCTGAAGATGTCAATGTTTTAAGTTCGGGAAGTGGAACAATCATGGCTTTTGTAAAATCTGATGGTGTAAATTTTACAAATACAGATAGGGTAATTGCAGGTCAAGATGATTTTTATATTAAAATTGATAATAGCACAAATAAAATTGTAGCTGTTGTTGAAGGAAATACTATAACCTCTACAAACCCAATAATAAATGGAAATTGGACACATATTGCTGTTACAACTACCGCTGGAAAAACCATAATGTATATCAATGGTATTCCTGACAATAGCGACACAAATGGTGGCATAACAGATACTTCAAATTTTCTTATAGGAAGCACTTCATCACATACAAATTATTTTAAAGGTCAGATAGATGAAGTTAGAGTCTTTGATAAAGCCTTAACTGAAAACGAACTTCAAAAAATAGTGTATCAAGAAATTGAAGATAATGGAGGGGTAATTAAAGGTAGCGTGGTGCAATTAGATGTTCAAGATTATGTGTACAACAGTACTACTGGTGTTGAAACAACAACTTTATTACCTTGGACAAATCTTCAAAGGTATTTTAGAATGGATGTTTATAAAGATGATATTATAGACGATTTAACCACATTAGATGTTGATGAAGGTGCAGGGTCTTTTGCAAGAATCTACAATATGAAAATTATAGACGTACAAACAGCACCATTGCCTTTTATTACACAAATGGCAGGAACAGCTTTGGCTCCTATTACTTTATCAGATGCTTTAAATACAGCCGATGGAGTAGTTGGAGCAGATGCTTTAACTTCATCAGCATCTATTGTTAAAATTGAGCATAATTATATATATTCAGATCAAAATCAAAAACATGTTGGATTGTTTGTAGCTAATGGTAATGAATACAAAATAAATGGCCTTACCAATTCAAATGGTACAGGAACTGGTTATAAATTAGAAGTTTCACGTTATTTATATCTAAATGGTGTACTTAATTTAGAGGGCGAATCTCAATTGGTTCAAGGAGGTGAAAGTATTTTAGACCAAAATAGCGGTGGTTATTTAGAACGAGATCAGCAAGGAACAGCTAATAGTTTTAATTACAATTATTGGACATCTTCAGTTGGGGCAATAACTCCAGGAGGTTTGCCAACGTTTACGCCAAGTACAAATGGTACATTTAAAATTAAAAATGTTTTATTTAATGGTACAGATCCAAATAATCCTGTTGCAACCACTTACAATGCATCTGCCTATGCTGCAGATGCTGGTTTGGGTGTTATAAGTAGTTATTGGTTGTATCAGTTTTACGGAAAAGATGATGATTATAATTCATGGTTTCCAAAAATTACAGAAACGTCTGTTTTAGCACCAGGTGTGGGTTATACAATGAAAGGAAGTTTGGGTAATAAAGATATCAAAAACGATTTTCAAAATTACGTATTTAGAGGAAAGCCATATAATGGAGATATTGAATTGGAATTATTTAAAACACATATAACTCCAAGTGGTGATGTAGACCGTTTAATTGGAAATCCATATCCATCAGCACTAGATGCTAATGAATTTATAAAAGACAATATCAATACTTCTATTGATGGAAACGCTGGAAGAAATAGTGTAAACGTATTTAATGGTGCAATTTATTTTTGGGATCACTTTGGGGAAGAAAATACACATATATTAAGATCGTATATTGGAGGTTACGCAACCTATACTTTAATGGGAGGAGTAAAAGCACAATCAACAGATTGGCGCATCAATCATGATAATTCTTATGGAGATAAAGTGCCTGGGCAATATATACCCGTTAATCAAGGTTTTTTTGTGTTAACAGGAATTGATCCGGGTATTGTTGGTACATTGCCAAGTGTTGATGGTGGAACTATTATTTTTAAAAATAGTCAACGTTTTTTTCAAAAAGAAAGTTACGAAACTGGTTCTTCGGTTTTTATGAAGGCTGAAAAAGGAAAAACTACAGTTGCTTCAAAAACATCATTAAATATTGATGTGCGTCAAAAAATAAGGTTAATGTTTGATTCTCCAAAAGGTTTTCACCGTCAGTTATTAATTGGTGTCGATAACAATACCACTAATAATTTTGATTTGGGTTATGATGGTTTAATAGCAGATATTGGTCCTGAAGATATGTATTGGACGGCTCAAGGTGCAAAATTAGTGATACAAGGTGTTCCTAATTTTAATAAAGATCAAGAGTTTCCTTTGGTGTTAAAAATTGCGCAAACAGGTTTGGCTCGTATTAAAATTGATGGTTTAGAAAATGTAGACAATAGTACAGATATTTATATTAAGGATGCTTTTACGGGTAAAATGCATCAAGTAAATAATCAACCATTTGAAATTATGTTAGATCCAGGTATTTATTCAGATCGTTTTTCATTGACATTTGCCCTGCAAAATACACTAGGAGATACAGCGCAAATTTTAAAAGAAGGTATTGTAGTTACTATAAATAATGCAACTTCTGAAATTCAAATTAAAAACACCCTTCAGGCTGAAATTACGAATATAGCTTTATATAATAGCTTAGGGCAGTTACAGCAAGTTTGGGAAACTAATTTGGAAGAACCTAGTATTTTATTAGCGGTTAACAACAAAGTTACGGGTATGTATTTGTTGAAAATAAAAACATCCAAAGGTATTGTTGCTAAAAAAGTGATTATTGAGTAAGTTATTAAGTCAAAATTCAGTAACTAAGTTGTAATTCTAAAAATGTTAATTTTTTAATAGTTAAATTTCTTTATGAATTATGTTGTCTTTGTATTTCAGTTATTTCGCATATAAATAATAGTTGAGCTACCACTTTAATTGATATTATAAGAAATTTTAATTCCTTTTAATCTAAAATAAACAATTCTTTGCCTCTAAATAAAGTAATTTTTGATATTTCTGTATAAAATTGAATCAAAGTTTCGAGTTTATTTTATCAATTTTTAACCTCATGTTATTAAAATTAGAATCTTTCCAGTCAATAATCAATTTATCCAAGTCAAATTAACCCCTCTTTTTTTAAAAAAATCGTGGAAATTACAAATAATTAAAGGTTTATTTAACCGTCAAAGCGCCTATTTTACAAATAAATGGTATGAAAAATCAAACAAATGGTAAAAAAAACAATATAAATGGTATTTTTAGTTTTATTTTTCATACATTTATACTATCAAAATAAATAAACAATGTTTTCAAGATTACTTAAAAATATATTACACACTTCTGTTGCTAGATTGATTGGTTATTTTAAGGCTTTTTAATTTAAACAGCAGGGTTTTAACAATCATTAATATTCGATTGTTTTATAAATCATTTTTTAACTAGTAAAACCCCTCAGTTATGAAAAATATACTATCCCTTTTATGTATCTGTTGTTTTTTAACAACAATATATGCTTCTGCAAATAGTGAAAGAGAAGCTATAAATTCAATTAAGAATTCGAATTTAAATACTGATGTGGTGAAAAAAGTTGTAGTTGATACAAGACCTAAATACAGAATTGGTTTTGATGCTCCGCAAATAAATCACAGACAGTTGTTGCTAACTATTGATCAAAGAGCAACTGATGGAGTAGATTGGGGTTTTGATGGCAATATACCGCAAGTATTAGCTGATGATATGTATTGGTTAATTAATGAAGGAAAGTATGTAATACAAGCAACCAATACCCTTGAGGTAAATAAAGAATTTGCCTTAGGAGTTGTAACTAAAGTAGGAGGTGATATTACAATAAAAATCGATGCTCTTGAATATCCAATGGATGATTTTATTGTTGGATTAAAAGATAAGGCATTAGACTCTATTCACAATCTAAAAGAAAGTAGCTATCAGGTTACTTTGCCAGCTGGTGAATATCACAATAGATTTAGTATTATTTTTCTAAGTATTATTGAAGATGTTGTTTTGCCTCCAGCGCCTCCAGGAGATACAATTGCTGTAGTTGAAAATGAAACTGTTATTGAAGAGCCTGTTATAGTAGAAGATGTTAAAAATAATGTAGTTGCAGAAGAATCTAATGTAGTTGAAAATGAAACAGCAACTTTGAGTGATGGTGATGAAAATTATGAAGACAACTTAGATGGTAAATCAAACAAACAAAAATTAATTATTTATGTTAATAACGGGCAACATATGTTAACTATTAAAAACAGAGAATTGTTGAAATTGCGTAAAGTAACCTTGTTTAATATTAACGGGCAACAGGTTTGTAATTGGAATAAAGATTTAGATTCAGAAAATATTTATTTGCCATTACAAGTAAAATCAGATTTGTATTTTGTGGTAGCTGAAACTCAAAAAGGACCGGTTTTTAAAAGAGTTATGGTTCAAAATAATTAGTAAATTTTAAATTTAAACGATAAAGAATAGCGTTAAAATATTTAAAAACGCCGAGTATTTTTAAAAAAGGATTTATTTTTAGTGTATAGTTAATATGCTGAAAATAAATCCTTTTTCTAATTAAAAATGTTAATAAGTATTGATAAAATCCTCAAATTGTATATAATTGTTTTATTTTTGCACAAAATTTGATACATTTAGAGTTACATGGGGTATATAAAAAATGTTTTTAAAATAATAGTAGTTGCTTACTTTTTTATACAAGCCAGTTTTGGTTATGGGCAAGTAACAATTGCAAGTCAAAATTTTGATGCACTTCCATCAGGCTTGGGATATGCCGTTTCAGATGCTAACTATGTTGACGTAGATAATGGTTCGGGTGTATCATCCTCAAATTCTTTGCGTTTTAGTAATAATAATGGTACTAATAATAGAGATTCAAATGTAATATTTGATAACGTCAATATTTCTTCCTATTCAAATGTTACTTTAACTATTTCTTTTGCATCGTATTGGGTAGATAATAATGAGGATTTATTTTTAGATATTTCATATGATAATGGGGCTAATTATACGCAAAATATTAAATTAATTGATGGAGATAATAATGAAACACGAAATTGGGGAACTCCAGACAGCGATAATCAATCTGTAGATTCAAACCCTTATACATTTAATGTCCCAGATGGGAATACTACAATACGTGTTAGGGTAAGAGCAAACAACTTAGATAATAATGAATATTTTTATATAGATAACATTGTAATAACTGGTGTTTTAGCTACTCCAGCTGATATCAATGTTTTAGGCAATGGTGTAAGTATTTTAGATGATGATATTACGCCTTCTGTTACAGATAATACAGATTTTGGAAGTGTAGCTATAGGAAGCTCATTGGTAAAAACTTTTACTATTGAAAATTCAGGTGATTTAGATTTAAACATTTCATCAATAACAAGTGCTAATTCCGATTTTGTAGTTTCTTCATTGTCAGTGCCATTTAGTGTTGCTGCAGGTGGCTCTGCTACGTTTGATATAACATATACATCTGCAGCTTTTGGATTGTCAATTGCAGCCATAACAATAGCAAATAACGACCCTGATATTGCTGAGCAAGCCTATACTTTTACTGTTCAAGGGTCAGGTGATTATTGTAATTCAGATTCAACTTTTGATAGTTACAATATTCAGAGAGTTCAATTAAAAAATATCGATAATACTTCAGGGGCTGGTACAACAAGAACAGGTTATTCAAATTTTACAGATGTTTATACAACTTTAGGTCTTAACTCTACAAACCAAATTACAATTACTTCCAATTCAAATTCAAATCTTGGTTTTTCAGTATGGATAGATTATAATAAAAATGGAAATTTTTTAGATCCTGGAGAGCAAGTATTTGTAAAACCAAATACTTTTAATGGATCGCCAGCTTCAGGTTCATTTACTGTTCCAAGTAATGCAGTAGTAGGAAAAACCAGAATGCGTGTTTCAATGAAATCTATTGGTGTTCCAACTTCTTGTGAGTCATTTATTCAAGGTGAAGTTGAAGATTATACCATCAATATAATTAATGAATCTCAAAATTGTATCCCTGTAAATATAAATAATTATAATTCTTATATTATTTCAAATGTTTCATTAGGATCAATAAATAATAGCACTTCTGAAAATACGGGAAGTTATACGGATTACACATCATTAGCAACTAATGTTACATCAGGAGGGGCTTTAAGTGGTACAATTTCAGTTAATATAAATGGTTGGAATACAGATGAAAATGAATTGGTTGTTTGGATAGATTTTAACCAAGACCAATATTTTGATGATTTTGACGAAAAATTTATATTTAAAGTTAGTGAACCTAATAATGGCTCGGGTATAAAAACAGTTGTAGTGCCAATTAGCGTTCCTATTCCTACTAGTGCGTCTTTAGGAAATACACGTATGAGAATTGGGTTTATAGATACTAATCTACCTCAATATATAGGTTATGGACCATGTGATTTTAGTTATAATGCTGGCGAAGCAGAAGATTATACGGTAAATGTAACTCCTGCAGTAGTAGGATTTTCAGAGGTAATTGTTTCTGTAGATTGGCCGTTATATTCAACTGAAAATAGAGTAGAGATATATTCGCCTTCAGGAACATTAATAGCTACTATAGACAATGGTTTTGATAGTAGTGTTCCTAATCCAGATGTGCCATATGCTACTACAGTAAATCTAGGTTGTTTGGAAGATGCAAATAATTATTATGTGATAATGTATGATAGAGGAGGTGGCGTAAACGGTCCGGGTGACGGTTGGGATCGTAACCTTCCTAATGTAGTATCTAATATTACGATTACTTCTGGAGGAGTAACAGTGCTTTCAAATGATGGTTGGACAGCGCGTAGTGGTGGAGTTAGGGTTGATTTTAATGTTAGTGGAGGTGGTGTATGTCCTCCTCCAGTAGCGGGATTTTCAGAGGTAATTGTTTCTGTAGATTGGCCGTTATTTTCAACTGAAAATAGAGCAGAAATATATTCTCCAACAGGCACTTTGATAACTACTATAGATAATGGTTTTGATAGTAGTGTTCCTAATCCAGATGTGCCATATGCTACTACAGTAAATCTAGGTTGTTTGGAAGATGCTAATAATTATTATGTGATAATGTATGATAGAGGAGGTGGCGTAAACGGTCCGGGTGACGGTTGGGATCGTAACCTTCCTAATGTAGTATCTAATATTACGATTACTTCTGGAGGGGTAACGGTGCTTTCAAATGATGGTTGGACAGCCCGTAGTGGTGGTGTTAGGGTTAATTTCAATGTTAGTGGAGGTGGTGTTTGTAATAATCCAGAAGCTCCAGGTGGTGTTT
>NZ_RHLN01000093.1:0-1772 GCF_004121075.1 Lutibacter sp. HS1-25 | reverse complement strand
TCTAGGTTGTTTGGAAGATGCTAATAATTATTATGTGATAATGTATGATAGAGGAGGTGGCGTAAACGGTCCGGGTGACGGTTGGGATCGTAACCTTCCTAATGTAGTATCTAATATTACGATTACTTCTGGAGGGGTAACGGTGCTTTCAAATGATGGTTGGACAGCCCGTAGTGGTGGTGTTAGGGTTAATTTCAATGTTAGTGGAGGTGGTGTTTGTAATAATCCAGAAGCTCCAGGTGGTGTTTTTACAGATTTAAATTTATGGTTAAAAGCCGATGCAGGTACAAATACAATTATTGAAGGAAATGGCATTACAAGTTGGGTAGATCAAAGTCCTTTAGGTTTTGATGCAATGGGAACTGGAAATACGACTTACCTTTCTTCATTTTCAAACTTTAACCCAGGTTTAAATTTTACTGATGACGATAGACCGTTATCTGGAAATATTAGTAGAACAAATGGAACAGGTTCAACCATATTTGTGGTTGGTAATATATCAACTGTTAATGATAAAGCGTTGATAGAACTTGGAACTGCTTCATCAAGAGCTTTTTTTATTGATAGAAGATATGCTGCAAATCCACCAGATCTTTATAGTCTTCAAATAAACAATACATTTGTTTGGTCTGTAAGTGATCCAGGGGGAACTGCGTCGGCAATGATTTATGAGGATGGAAATAATATTCATACTAATGGTACAAAAGCATTTAGTACAAGTTGGTCTACTGGGGGAAGTTATTATATAGGTGATGATAGATCAGGAGGAAATAGGCTTACGGGTGGAATTTCAGAAGTGATATATTATGATAGACAATTGTCACTTGCTAATCAAGTTAAAGTAGAATCTTACTTAGCAATTAAATACGGTATAACATTAGATAATACGGGTGGTGGCATTAATGGAGATTATATGGCTTCAAGCGGCAGTACGCCACTTTGGGATGCTTCGGCTAACAGTACTTATCATTACAATGTAGCAGGTATTGGTAGAGATGATGATTCTGTGTTAAATCAAAAGCAATCGACCTCTCAAAATGCAAATGCCAATGATATCACCATAGGTTTGGGCGATATTTACACTACAAACCTACTTAATACAAACACTTTTGCAACAGATCAAACATTTTTAATGTGGGGAAATAATAATTTACCTTTTGTTGCTGGTACTACGCTTACGGTAAATTTAAGCCAAGATATTGCAGGAGGCCCTTCAACAATTGTTTCGTTTACACCTATACAACGTGTATGGAAAATGAAAGAAACAAATGATGTTGAAAATGTGAAAATATCCATACCAGAAACCTTATTAACAAGTACTATTTCTGGTTCTAATGGTGGTGAGTATGTAATGGTTGTTTCTAGTAATAATACATTTAATGAAACTTCAACCTATGTGCCTTTAACGTTAAACGGTTCTAACCTTGAATGTATTTTTGATTTTACGGGTGAGCAGTATGTGACTTTTGGGTATAGACCTTATACAACTGAACAGCGCTCAATCTTTTTTGATGATAGAGATAACGATAGAATTAACTTAGGAAATACTTTGAATTTAAATCCAGCAGGATTTACAATTTCTTCTTGGATTAAATGGACTACAGGTGAAGATAGCGGTACTATTGTTGCAAAAAGAAATGATGGTAATTTAACCGATGGGTTTGAATTTAGAATTGGAGGCGAACAGTTGCGAATGCGATGGGCTAATAACGGAAGTATAGTTGCTAATTTAACTTCAAGCACTTTTATTCCCGATAATGAGTGGCATCATG
>NZ_RHLN01000092.1 GCF_004121075.1 Lutibacter sp. HS1-25 | reverse complement strand
TTGCTATCTGTGACGATTTATATAAAGTTTCTTAAAAGTAAAACCACTCTCTAATTTATAGAAAGTGGTTTATATTATATTAGTATTAGTCGCTTACTCGTTACGGGCACGGAAAACATTTCCGCGCTATCGATGTGAGTGACATATCCGCGCCATCGGGAAACATTTCCGCGCTATCGTTGCGTGTTACATATCCGCGCTATCATTATACGTGCGTTGGCGCAGATTTGTAATCTGTGACATCTTATGCTATTGTACAGTTAGTAATAAAGTAAAACCACTCTCTAATTTATAGAAAGTGGTTTATATTATATTAGTATTAGTCGCTTACTCGTTACGGGCACGGAAAACATTTCCGCGCTATCGATGTGAGTGACATATCCGTGACATCGGGTCGCTTACTCGTTACGGGCACGGAAAACATTTCCGCGCTATCATTATACGTGCGTTGGCGCAGATTTGTAATCTGTGACATCTTATGCTATTGTACAGTTAGTAATAAAGTAAAACCACCTCCTAATTTATAGAAAGTGGTTTATATTATATTAGTATTAGTTGCTTACTCGTTACGGGCACGGAAAACATTTCCGCGCTATCGATGTGAGTGACATATCCGCGCCATCGGGAAACATTTCCGCGCTATCGTTGCGTGTTACATATCCGCGCCATCGGGGTTATCACTACTCCAAATATCACTATCCCAAAAACGCTTATCATCAACATTGTAAGTAGCTTTATTATTATCTCGATGATTTAAACAGTCATTCATTAACGCTATTGAGCTTTCTTCATAAGTCCTAGAGTTTGTAAATGAATTCCTAGAGAATGATGAAATTATTATAATTTCACTCTCTCTATTTCTTTTTGCAATAAAACTATTTCCATTAAAATGTGTTCCTTCGTATGGCAAATTACCTGATTTTTCCCAACTATAAGCCTCGTCTTTTGACACTCCTTTATATAGCTTTAGATTTTCATTTTCAACTATAACTAAAAAAACTAACTTACTTAAATCAGGATTATAAAAAATGCTATCTATATAAATTTTAGTCAAACTATCATTAATATATTCTAATTTTCCATTTACCTTAATAGAATTATAATATGGATGCTGATGATTTTTTATCTTATCTCTTATTGTAACCACCAAGTCTAAACTGTCTTTAGAATATTGTTCTTCAGAAACATTTACAATTGATTTATATTCTTTTGATGTGTAATTATTACTTCTAAATTCTAGCCAGCCGAAGATGTACTTAAAATAAAGAAACGCTATAAATATAATAACTATTATTATGCTTATCAATATGGGTTTTCTTTTCATTGCCTATTGTTTTACCCAATTTTTTCCATCCCACTTATATGTACCTTCTGACATGTTACTAATATCGTTAAAAAAAGTCATTATTGAATGGTCTGTACTATTACCTGTGTTGGTCTGTACATCTACTTTACCATTCTCATCCTGATTAGCTAACCATCCCAAACCCAAAATATTCCAAAAACCTTGATGTTTAAATTGAAAAGTAGGGGTTTCTCCATCTGCTGTTAAAGAACCAGCTTGGTGAGGGTCAAAATCATAGACTGAAAACTTTATTTGTGATTGTTGTTCTTTAGGTAGTGTTTTAACATACTCCTTCAATGCTTTAATAAACCCTTTACCGTAAGCACCTCCCATACTATGAGTTATTATTTTTATAGTTTCTATGATTTCTCCAGAAGTTTTGTCTCTAGTTAAATTCGCAATTATACTTTTTGCTTCTTTTTTACCCCTTGAGTAACCTGCATCAACTCTGTTTTTAGCACTAAGGTTAGAGGTTACTAAACCTCTTGTAGAAAGGACAGTATTTAAAGCACCTCCCATAGAACCATCTAAATACATAGAGTTACTATCTCCAAAACGATTCATTACAGATGTGTCAAATGCTGCTGTTTCTTTCATATAAGTTCCATATGTATGCCATGAAAAACCTGCAAAACTTTTTGTCCCAGACATATAGTTAACTTTCTGATAAGACCTCCAATATTCGGCCTTTCCTCCACTTCCTCCGTGCATACCATTTATGAATATAACAATATTTCCATCAGGATCAGTAGCTTGAATAGGAGTATTTAAAGCATACACATAAGTAGAATTACTAAAATATAGTTCGCTTAAATTATCTGTAACA
>NZ_RHLN01000091.1 GCF_004121075.1 Lutibacter sp. HS1-25 | reverse complement strand
TATACAAGTCCACGTGCCTGGTGGATGTTTAAAGCAATGGGGCATCCTTATGTTGCTGTTTTAGATGGTGGTTTGTCTGCTTGGAAAAAAGCAGGATTGCCTTGTGAAGAACCTGTAAAAACAACATTTAAAAAAGGCGACTTTGAAGCTAATTATCAATCGGAAATGGTAGTTGATGCGCAACAAATTTTGGCAAATTTAAACAACGAAAATGTATTGATTTTAGATGCTAGGGGCGAAACCCGTTTTGATGGAAGTGTACCGGAACCTAGAGAAAATATGGCAAGTGGACATATGCCTGGCGCTAAAAACTTTCCTTATAAAAAGGTTTTGGAAAATGGTAAAATGTTGTCAAAATCTAAATTGGCAGCATTGTTTAAGTCTTTTAATGCCAATGAAAAACAACTTATTTTTACCTGTGGATCTGGTATTACAGCTTGTATTATTTTATTGGCAAGTGAATTGGTTGCCGACAATCCAAAGTCGTTATACGACGGTTCTTGGTCTGAATGGGGTCAAATGGGGAAATTTCCTGTTGAAGCAAATTAGATTTTAATATATTTGATAAAGAAATTTAAGATATCAGACTAAAATAAGCATATGAAACAAGTAAAGATTTTAAGTGAAATTGAGAAAATTTTAAAAAACAGTATAAGTTTTGAGACCGTTTCAGATGATGAAGTTGACTCTGAAGAACTTTCAAAAAGAAAAAGAAAAAAATCACGTAGAAAAGGACCCGTTAAAGCAATTTTTGATTTGCTGATATCCTTTTTTGTAAGTGTTATAAAATCACCTTTCGAACTAATTCAACAATACATAAAAAAAGAGGTTATTGGTTTAATTAGAAAAGAACTTAAATCTTATTTTATACTCATTATTTTATTTGGCGTACTTTTTACCATTTTCATCATTTTTTGGGTATTAATTTCATTGGCAATTGGTGTTTATTTTCAGGAAATTGGTTTTACGTTTTTACATGCTATATTGTTTGTAATTGCTTTTCAGTTAGTGGTTTTTGCCATTGTAAGCTTTGCGATTTATAAAATTTCTTATAAAATTAAATCACTTAAATTATTAATAGAATCGTAAGACAGAATTTCTGCTTCAACATAAAAACATAAAAAAAGCATTCTAAATAACTAGAATGCTTTTCCATTAACCAAATTTAAACTAAACTCAAACCAATATTTAGTAAATATTTTAATTAAGAGCTGGTAAAATAACTTTGTCAATTACGTGTACAACACCGTTTGATGCTTGTACATCATATGCTATTATATTGCTATTTCTGTTATTGGCGTCTGTTAATTTTGCACCACCAGTAACATTTGCTGTAATATTGCCACCTAAAGTTGTTACAGTCATATTGTCTGATAATTGGCTGGCAATTACGTTAGCTCCTGCAACTACGTGAGAATTTAATGTTGCTGTTAAAGTAGCTGCATCAATAGCTGCTAAATTAGGAGCATTTAATTCTGTTAGTAAATTACCAAAAGCTTCATTTGTTGGAGCAAATACTGTAAAAGGTGCTGGATTTGTTCCGTTTGCTGTTGACAATGTTGCAACAAAATCTGGTTGATCATTTCTTGTCAATGCAGCTACTAAAGTTGAGAAATTTGCGTCAGCAGTTGCAATTGTTACAATTGTTGGCAATCCAATTACCTTGTCTACCAAATGAATAACACCATTGTCTACAATATTGTCTGCATTAACAACTTTTGATGTACCGTTAATTAAAACACCATTTGCAGTATTGATATGCATACTCATTTTATTTCCGTTTGGAGTTGCAGTTGATAGAGAAGAGATGTATCCTGTACCTAAATCATTAGATCTTACGTCTCCTTGTACAACATGGTTTAATAAAATTTGTGTTAAGGCATCTACAGGTACAGCATCTAAATTAGCAAAACCAGCATTTGCTAAAAATGCGCTAAAAGCAGCATTAT
>NZ_RHLN01000090.1 GCF_004121075.1 Lutibacter sp. HS1-25 | reverse complement strand
TTTAATTATCTCTTCGGCTACGCTCAGCGACCAGACCAACATTATTCATTTTTACTTTTTCACTTTTCATTAAAATTATGCACTATTAATTGTTAATTTTTCATTGTCAATTGTCAATTGTCAATTTATTTACCCTCCAATAGTAGACATACTTTCAGACACATCATTGTCTCTAGAAGCTTCAGCAACAAATCCGTTTTCGGGTTTTTTATGCACTGTTTTAATAAACAATGCTTTCAAATCGTTGTCGCTGGCTCCATTTCTTATAAAATCGCGTACATTAAACACTCCACCATCAAACAAACAGTTTTTAAACATACCAGTTGCCGTAATTCTAATTCTGTTACAATCGCCACAAATAGTACGGGTAAACGCAGGGATGATACCAAAAGTACCTAAATAACCAGGTATTTTAAAGTTTTTTGAAGTAGATGATTTTTTTTGTTGAAGTGTCTCAACTACTGAATATTGATTTTTTATATGATTGATTATTTTATTGAAATTCCACTCTTCATCAATTTTGCGTTGTCCTTTACCGTTAAAAGGCATTTCTTCAATAAAACGAATGGCAATATTTTTATCTTTTGAAAGTTCAACAAAATCAATAATTTCATCGGTATTAAAACCAGACTGTACTACAATATTTAGCTTTAATTTTAAGTTACTTTCAACCAGTTTTTCAAAAGTATCATACACATTTACAAAAACATCTCTTCGTGTAATTTGAGCAAATTTTTCTCTTTGCAAAGTATCCATACTTAAATTAACCGCATTGATATTTAGTTCTTCTAGCTTTTCAATATGATTGGAAATTAAAGCACCATTGGTGGTAATATTAATTTCTTTTAACTTATCATTAAATGAAAGTGATTCTAAAAACTTCACAAAATCTCTGCGAACAAAAGGCTCTCCACCAGTTAAGCGCACTTTATTTACACCTAGCTCTGAAAGTACACGTGTAATACGGTACATTTCTTTATACGATAGCAATTCTTTTCTATCAACAATATCAATTCCGTGAGCAGGCATACAATATTGGCAACGCAAATTACAACGATCTGTAACCGCCAATCGTAAATACGATATTTTTCTGCCAAATTTATCGGTTAACTGCATGCACTGTCTAAAATAATTTACAATTTCAAAATATCTCTTTTTTAATGAGGTAATTTTTCTTTAAAAACACCATATAAAAAAGCACCAAAAGTAGCTCCAAAAATAACTACCAGTATAGCAACCACACCCTGACCTAACAATACAAACATAGGTCCAGGACAAGCTCCTGCCAAGCCCCAACCCAAGCCAAATAAGATACCTCCAAATAAATTACGGTATATTCCTGGTTTTTTAGGCGGTACAATAATATCTTTTCCTTCAAAAGTTTTGATTACTTTTCTTCTAAAAAAAGTCATCATTATCATTCCTAAAAT
>NZ_RHLN01000089.1 GCF_004121075.1 Lutibacter sp. HS1-25 | reverse complement strand
TTTTGTGAAGTTTTTAGAATCACTTTCATTTAATGATAAGTTAAAAGAAATTAATATTACCACCAATGGTGCTTTAATTTCCAATCATATTGAAAAGCTAGAAGAACTAAATATCAATGCGGTTAATTTAAGTATGGATACTTTGCAAAGAGAAAAATTTGCTCAAATTACACGAAGAGATGTTTTTGTAAATGTGTATGATACTTTTGAAAAACTGGTTGAAAGTAACTTAAAATTAAAGCTAAATATTGTAGTACAGTCTGGTTTTAATACCGATGAAATTATTGATTTTGTTGAACTTTCAAAAGATAAAAATATTGCCATTCGTTTTATTGAAGAAATGCCTTTTAACGGTAAAGGACAACGCAAAATTGATGAAGAGTGGAATTTCAATAAAATAATCAATCATATAAAAAATCAATATTCAGTAGTTGAGACACTTCAACAAAAAAAATCATCTACTTCAAAAAACTTTAAAATACCTGGTTATTTAGGTACTTTTGGTATCATCCCTGCGTTTACCCGTACTATTTGTGGCGATTGTAACAGAATTAGAATTACGGCAACTGGTATGTTTAAAAACTGTTTGTTTGATGGTGGAGTGTTTAATGTACGCGATTTTATAAGAAATGGAGCCAGCGACAACGATTTGAAAGCATTGTTTATTAAAACAGTGCATAAAAAACCCGAAAACGGATTTGTTGCTGAAGCTTCTAGAGACAATGATGTGTCTGAAAGTATGTCTACTATTGGAGGGTAAATAAATTGACAATTGACAATTGACAATGAAAAATTAACAATTAATAGTGCATAATTTTAATGAAAAGTGAAAAAGTAAAAATGAATAATGTTGGTCTGGTCGCTGAGCGTAGCCGAAGTGATAATTAAAAACAGTAAGCTTATTTATTGATATGAAATTCGTAATTAAACATTAACAATTCGTAATTAATTCAAATGAATTTAACAACCGTAAATGAAGCCTTGGCAATTATTTTAAACAACACTTTAAATTTTGGTGTTGAAGAAATAGATTTTATAAATGCTACTGGCAGAATTTTAAAGGAAACTATTGTTGCTGATCGCGATTTTCCACCGTTTGATCGTGTGAGTATGGATGGTATTGCAATTGCTGCTGCAGTTTTTAGCAATGGGCAACGAACTTTTAAAATTGAAGGTATTCAAGCCGCTGGAAGTGAGCAATTACAGCTTAAAAATTCAGAAAATTGTATTGAAGCTATGACGGGTGCAATACTGCCAAAAGGTTGTGATGTGGTGATTCCTTACGAGTTATTAACCATTGAAGATGGAAAAGCTCAGGTAAATTTAGATGAGATAAAGTATTTTCAAAATATTCATCCAAAAGGTTTTGATAAAAAAGTTGGCGATGTTTTAATTGCTGAAAACACAAAAATTTCTCCTGCCGAAATTGGTGTGTTGGCAACTGTTGGAAAATCTACCGTAAAAGTTGGTAAACAGCCAAAAGTAATGATTGTTTCTACGGGTAATGAATTGGTTGATGTTACTGAAACTCCTGCTGAACATCAAATTAGAAAAAGCAATGTTTATACCTTGGTATCGTTGTTAGATAAATTGCAAATTAAAGCCGATACTGCTCATATTTTAGATGATAAACAAGTTTTAAAATCAAAGATTGAAGCATTTTTAAACGATTATGATGTGCTGCTTTTTAGTGGAGCAGTTTCTAAAGGGAAATTTGATTTTATTCCAGAAGTTTTATCGGAATTGGGAGTTGAAAAATTATTTCATCAGGTAAAACAACGTCCGGGAAAACCATTTTGGTTTGGTGTTAAATCGCAGGTTACAGAGCCTAACCGAAATGATAATTCTGTAACTGCGTGTAATCAACAAAATAAAGTTGTATTTGCATTTCCAGGAAATCCGGTTTCAACTTTTGTAAATTGTTTGAAATATTTTCACCCTTGGTATTATAAATCAGCAGATTTAAATGTTGAAAATCA
>NZ_RHLN01000088.1 GCF_004121075.1 Lutibacter sp. HS1-25 | reverse complement strand
GCGTTAAATCTTCTTTGTTTTTTTCAGTAAATAAACAGATTCTATACGCATCTGTTTTATCATCTTTACCCCTAACTAAGCCTAAACTTTTAGATAAATGCAAAGGGTTCAATACATATATTTTAAAATTAAATTTCGGTAAAACTTCAAATAAATTCCAGTTATATCTCCCAGTGTTTTCCATAGCCACTATAACTTGATTTTCTTTATATACACGAAAGAATTTAAGAATAGCTTTTTGTGAGTTTTCAATTTCAAAATGGGAAAGTTCTTGACTTTCTTTAACGCAGATATCTAATGTTTTACTGCTAATGTCGATACCAATAATAAAGTTTTTCATAAATTTGTTATTAAGTGAAACAGAATAGAGAAATCATCAGTTACTTAACTCCTTAATAATGGGCTTTAAATCCCGAATTTCTATTTGAGTATTTGATGAGCAGAGAAGTAAAAGTCTAAATCAGGACACGAGAATAAAATCTCAGAGCGCATGTCATAGTTTACTTTTACTTCTTTTCTCTTTCTAAATTTAATTAAAATTCCTTAATGCAAATCTAAAGGAGCCTGTCGAAGTGGGGGTCTGTTGAATTGTATTTTGATAATGAAAATATAAAGTGTAGTAGGTCTTCGACAAGCTCAGACTGGTCTTCGACAAGCTCAGACTGACAAGGTGGGTTAAATATAAAAAATGCTGTTTAAAAACCTAAATGTCACACTGAGCCTGTTTATGTGAGGCTTGTAGAAAAATAAAATCAGACTAGATTTTTGGTTCTCCTGATTTCTATGACAAAACCAAAGGATTTTTATAAAATTCTTGATTTTTGATAACGGCAAAAATACGATGAATAATTTTGTTTCTTACAGCATTCAATACTAGCATTTTATTTTTGCCTTCATTTACTTTTCTAAGGTAATAAACTCTTAAATCATTGTTAAGTCTAATGGCGCTCATAGCACCTAAATGCAATACAGCTTTGGTTGGTTTATCTGCAAACATTGACACCCTAGGCTTTCTATAAACCGAAGTTCCTGATTGATATTCAAAAGGAACCACTCCAGTATAGCAGGCCATCTTTCTTGGATCTGTTATTTTAGTAAAACCCTCAGTTTTAGCAATCATTGTCCAAGTTAATATCTTTCCTACACCTGGCACACTGCTAATTAATTTGGCTTGTTGTTTTAGGATAGAGTCTTCATTTATTATAGTCTGAATTTTTTGTTCAATCAATTTTATTTGCTTGACAATTTGGTCTATAAATTGTTTGTTTAGTTTGGCTAATTCTTTGTCAAGGCCAACATCTTTCATTAGTTTATAATCGTGTTGTTGTTTTAATAGACGTCTTTTCATTTTTATTCTAGAAGTACGTTCTGTTATGAATATTTTTAGCTTTTTAATAGCTTTAGGCGTGGGCTTCCAAAGCGTTAAATCTTCTTTGTTTTTTTCAGTAAATAAACAGATTCTATACGCATCTGTTTTATCATCTTTACCCCTAACTAAGCCTAAACTTTTAGATAAATGCAAAGGGTTCAATACATATATTTTAAAATTAAATTTCGGTAAAACTTCAAATAAATTCCAGTTATATCTCCCAGTGTTTTCCATAGCCACTATAACTTGATTTTCTTTATATACACGAAAGAATTTAAGAATAGCTTTTTGTGAGTTTTCAATTTCAAAATGGGAAAGTTCTTGACTTTCTTTAACGCAGATATCTAATGTTTTACTGCTAATGTCGATACCAATAATAAAGTTTTTCATAAATTTGTTATTAAGTGAAACAGAATAGAGAAATCATCAGTTACTTAACTCCTTAATAATGGGCTTTAAATCCCGAATTTCTATTTGAGTATTTGATGAGCAGAGAAGTAAAAGTCTAAATCAGGACACGAGAATAAAATCTCAGAGCGCATGTCATAGTTTACTTTTACTTCTTTTCTCTTTCTAAATTTAATTAAAATTCCTTAATGCAAATCTAAAGGAGCCTGTCGAAGTGGGGTCTTTCGAAGTGTATTCTGATAATGAAAATATAAAGTGTTACAGGTCTTCGACAGGCTCAGACTGACATTGAAAAGGAAATATACAAGTCTTCGGCAAGCTCAGGCTGACAAGGTGGGTTAA
>NZ_RHLN01000087.1 GCF_004121075.1 Lutibacter sp. HS1-25 | reverse complement strand
TTTTCAATGTTAGCAGTAACTTCTAATCGTAAAACACTTTCACAACCAGAAGTATTTGTTATTGTAGCGTAATAAACTTTACCATCAACCAAAGCAGCTGTTTTAGTTAAAGGAATTGTAGCATTATCACTATCGTACCAATTGATGTTATTTCCACTAGGACTTAAACTGTCAACAGTTGGATTTTCAATTTCACAGAAAGTTTGAGTTGTAGGACCTGTTGGAGGAGTAACTACTTCGATTACTACTGCTACATTAGCGGATGCATCAGGGCAAGCACCTAAACTACTTTTAACAGTATAAGTGTATGTTCCAGAGCTATTAACACCAGGTTCAAAAGTACCTAAGTAACCACCAGATAGAGAACTTGGCCCTGTCCAAACACCAGTAATATCAGGACTTCCTCCTAATTTATCAAATAAATTAGTTGTAACTAAATCAATTTCGCACTCGTTTAATGATGAACTTATTCCTGCATTTGGAGGGGTGTCAATAAAAACTGTTGTTTTAGCTCTTTCTAAGCTTTCACAACCAACGCTTTCTTGAGTTGCCCAATAATCTTCACCATTAATTAAGGCTGTTGAAATATCTAAAGGTAGAGATGCCATTTCAGATTCGTACCAAATAACATTGTTTTCTATAGCTTTTAAATTATCTACAGTAGGATTGGAAGTAGCACAAAATGTTTGTGTTGGAGCCACGGTAGGCGTTTCTGGAGCAATTAAAATAACGGCAGTTCCCAATCTTTTACTAGTACATCCATTTGCGGTTTGCTGTACATAATAAGTTACCCCATTTACCAGTGGGGTTGAGTCTGAAAGTAAGTTGCCACCAGTTTTGGCATCATACCATTCAATATTTGTACCAGTTGCTGGTAAATCTGCTATTGTAGCATTTTCATCGGCACAAACACCTATAATAGAGTAAGTATTTGTTGGAGGTGTTCCATTAATTGTTACGGTAACAGCAAGTCTGTTTGGGCTACAACTTCCACCTGTAATATCATCTGCATAATAGGTTTTGTTATTTTCTAAACGGAGTAATTTATCATACTGAGTTCCTCCAGAAGGAGCATCAAACCATGCAATTTCACCACCAGAAACTATAAAATTTTCAATTTTAGGTTCATTGCTATCACAAAAAATTTGAGAAGTATTTCCTATTGGGGTTGGATTTACACATTGTGAATATGTCAGTTCATGACTTAAAAAGGCTAAAACAAAGAATAATAATATTGTATTAATATTCAATGAAAATTTTTCTTTTTTCATTAGTTGGGTATTGGTTAGTTTTTTGATTTCGAATAAATGAAATCGTTTGGTATATCAAAAATAGTTAATTTTATTCAATTTTAGATGAATAAGTTGTTTTTTGAAGTATGATGTTTCTGTGTAAATTTGTTGAAAATAAAGTTGATTCATCGTGTTTTTTTTAGGAGATTACTTACATTTGATGTTAAAAATTATAATATATGAATATACATTTTATAGCAATAGGAGGTAGTGCTATGCATAATTTAGCCCTGGCTTTGAAAGAAAAAGGGTATACTATTTCAGGAAGTGACGATGCTATTTTTGAACCTTCAAAAACAAGGTTGGCAAATAAAGGTTTGTTACCTAGTGATTTTGGATGGTTTTCAGAAAAAATCACATCAGATTTGGATGCTGTAATTTTAGGAATGCATGCAAAACCCGATAATCCTGAGCTAAAAAAAGCACAGGAATTGGGTCTGAAAATATATTCATATCCAGAGTTTTTATATGAACAGTCTAAAGATAAAACACGTGTT
>NZ_RHLN01000086.1 GCF_004121075.1 Lutibacter sp. HS1-25 | reverse complement strand
CAATTGATGTTATTTCCACTAGGACTTAAATTTTTAATAGTTGGATTGTCAATTTCACAAAAAGTTTGAGTAGCAGCTCCAGTAGGAGGTAAAGGTTTTTCAATGTTAGCAGTAACTTCTAATCGTAAAACTCTTTCACAACCAGTAGTATTTGTTATTGTAGCGTAATAAACTTTACCATCAACCAAAGCAGCTGTTTTAGTTAAAGGAATTGTAGCATTATCACTATCGTACCAATTGATGTTATTTCCACTAGGACTTAAACTGTCAACAGTTGGATTTTCAATTTCACAGAAAGTTTGAGTTGTAGGACCTGTTGGAGGAGTAACTACTTCGATTACTACTGCTACATTAGCGGATGCATCAGGGCAAGCACCTAAACTACTTTTAACAGTATAAGTGTATGTTCCAGAGCTATTAACACCAGGTTCAAAAGTACCTAAGTAACCACCAGATAGAGAACTTGGCCCTGTCCAAACACCAGTAATATCAGGACTTCCTCCTAATTTATCAAATAAATTAGTTGTAACTAAATCAATTTCGCACTCGTTTAATGATGAACTTATTCCTGCATTTGGAGGGGTGTCAATAAAAACTGTTGTTTTAGCTCTTTCTAAGCTTTCACAACCAACGCTTTCTTGAGTTGCCCAATAATCTTCACCATTAATTAAGGCTGTTGAAATATCTAAAGGTAGAGATGCCATTTCAGATTCGTACCAAATAACATTGTTTTCTATAGCTTTTAAATTATCTACAGTAGGATTGGAAGTAGCACAAAATGTTTGTGTTGGAGCCACGGTAGGCGTTTCTGGAGCAATTAAAATAACGGCAGTTCCCAATCTTTTACTAGTACATCCATTTGCGGTTTGCTGTACATAATAAGTTACCCCATTTACCAGTGGGGTTGAGTCTGAAAGTAAGTTGCCACCAGTTTTGGCATCATACCATTCAATATTTGTACCAGTTGCTGGTAAATCTGCTATTGTAGCATTTTCATCGGCACAAACACCTATAATAGAGTAAGTATTTGTTGGAGGTGTTCCATTAATTGTTACGGTAACAGCAAGTCTGTTTGGGCTACAACTTCCACCTGTAATATCATCTGCATAATAGGTTTTGTTATTTTCTAAACGGAGTAATTTATCATACTGAGTTCCTCCAGAAGGAGCATCAAACCATGCAATTTCACCACCAGAAACTATAAAATTTTCAATTTTAGGTTCATTGCTATCACAAAAAATTTGAGAAGTATTTCCTATTGGGGTTGGATTTACACATTGTGAATATGTCAGTTCATGACTTAAAAAGGCTAAAACAAAGAATAATAATATTGTATTAATATTCAATGAAAATTTTTCTTTTTTCATTAGTTGGGTATTGGTTAGTTTTTTGATTTCGAATAAATGAAATCGTTTGGTATATCAAAAATAGTTAATTTTATTCAATTTTAGATGAATAAGTTGTTTTTTGAAGTATGATGTTTCTGTGTAAATTTGTTGAAAATAAAGTTGATTCATCGTGTTTTTTTTAGGAGATTACTTACATTTGATGTTAAAAATTATAATATATGAATATACATTTTATAGCAATAGGAGGTAGTGCTATGCATAATTTAGCCCTGGCTTTGAAAGAAAAAGGGTATACTATTTCAGGAAGTGACGATGCTATTTTTGAACCTTCAAAAACAAGGTTGGCAAATAAAGGTTTGTTACCTAGTGATTTTGGATGGTTTTCAGAAAAAATCACATCAGATTTGGATGCTGTAATTTTAGGAATGCATGCAAAACCCGATAATCCTGAGCTAAAAAAAGCACAGGAATTGGGTCTGAAAATATATTCATATCCAGAGTTTTTATATGAACAGTCTAAAGATAAAACACGTGTT
>NZ_RHLN01000085.1 GCF_004121075.1 Lutibacter sp. HS1-25 | reverse complement strand
GAAATTTTGGTCGCATATCTATTGGGCTCGATAAATATTCATCTCCTTCTAACACCATAAATTCATTATCAGAAGTTAAATGTACCATGGTATCAAAACCATCTAATTGTGCACCTACCATATAATCTACATCCATATTATGATAATTTAGCACGTGTAAAATCATAGAAGTAATGGTTGTTTTCCCATGAGAGCCACCAATTACAACACGTGTTTTATCTTTAGACTGTTCATATAAAAACTCTGGATATGAATATATTTTCAGACCCAATTCCTGTGCTTTTTTTAGCTCAGGATTATCGGGTTTTGCATGCATTCCTAAAATTACAGCATCCAAATCTGATGTGATTTTTTCTGAAAACCATCCAAAATCACTAGGTAACAAACCTTTATTTGCCAACCTTGTTTTTGAAGGTTCAAAAATAGCATCGTCACTTCCTGAAATAGTATACCCTTTTTCTTTCAAAGCCAGGGCTAAATTATGCATAGCACTACCTCCTATTGCTATAAAATGTATATTCATATATTATAATTTTTAACATCAAATGTAAGTAATCTCCTAAAAAAAACACGATGAATCAACTTTATTTTCAACAAATTTACACAGAAACATCATACTTCAAAAAACAACTTATTCATCTAAAATTGAATAAAATTAACTATTTTTGATATACCAAACGATTTCATTTATTCGAAATCAAAAAACTAACCAATACCCAACTAATGAAAAAAGAAAAATTTTCATTGAATATTAATACAATATTATTATTCTTTGTTTTAGCCTTTTTAAGTCATGAACTGACATATTCACAATGTGTAAATCCAACCCCAATAGGAAATACTTCTCAAATTTTTTGTGATAGCAATGAACCTAAAATTGAAAATTTTATAGTTTCTGGTGGTGAAATTGCATGGTTTGATGCTCCTTCTGGAGGAACTCAGTATGATAAATTACTCCGTTTAGAAAATAACAAAACCTATTATGCAGATGATATTACAGGTGGAAGTTGTAGCCCAAACAGACTTGCTGTTACCGTAACAATTAATGGAACACCTCCAACAAATACTTACTCTATTATAGGTGTTTGTGCCGATGAAAATGCTACAATAGCAGATTTACCAGCAACTGGTACAAATATTGAATGGTATGATGCCAAAACTGGTGGCAACTTACTTTCAGACTCAACCCCACTGGTAAATGGGGTAACTTATTATGTACAGCAAACCGCAAATGGATGTACTAGTAAAAGATTGGGAACTGCCGTTATTTTAATTGCTCCAGAAACGCCTACCGTGGCTCCAACACAAACATTTTGTGCTACTTCCAATCCTACTGTAGATAATTTAAAAGCTATAGAAAACAATGTTATTTGGTACGAATCTGAAATGGCATCTCTACCTTTAGATATTTCAACAGCCTTAATTAATGGTGAAGATTATTGGGCAACTCAAGAAAGCGTTGGTTGTGAAAGCTTAGAAAGAGCTAAAACAACAGTTTTTATTGACACCCCTCCAAATGCAGGAATAAGTTCATCATTAAACGAGTGCGAAATTGATTTAGTTACAACTAATTTATTTGATAAATTAGGAGGAAGTCCTGATATTACTGGTGTTTGGACAGGGCCAAGTTCTCTATCTGGTGGTTACTTAGGTACTTTTGAACCTGGTGTTAATAGCTCTGGAACATACACTTATACTGTTAAAAGTAGTTTAGGTGCTTGCCCTGATGCATCCGCTAATGTAGCAGTAGTAATCGAAGTAGTTACTCCTCCAACAGGTCCTACAACTCAAACTTTCTGTGAAATTGAAAATCCAACTGTTGACAGTTTAAGTCCTAGTGGAAATAACATCAATTGGTACGATAGTGATAATGCTACAATTCCTTTAACTAAAACAGCTGCTTTGGTTGATGGTAAAGTTTATTACGCTACAATAACAAATACTACTGGTTGTGAAAGTGTTTTACGATTAGAAGTTACTGCTAACATTGAAAAGCCTTTACTCCAACAGGACCAACAACACAAACTTTTTGTGAAATTGACAATCCAACTATTAATAGTTTAAGTCCTAGTGGA
>NZ_RHLN01000084.1 GCF_004121075.1 Lutibacter sp. HS1-25 | reverse complement strand
CTTTTCCTCCTACTGGTGCTGCTACTCAAACTTTTTGTGTTAATGATTATCTACCAAATTCACCAACAATAGGTGATTTATCTGTAACTGGTACAAATGTACTTTGGTATAATTCTGAAACTTCTACAACTGCCTTAAATAGTTCTGATCTATTGGTAAATGGACAATCGTATTGGGCTTCTCAAACCAATGCCGCTAACTGTGAAAGTGCTTTAAGGTTAGAAGTAAAAGCAACTGTAATTAGTGTACCTAATGCGATAGTGTCTGAGCCTAATCAAACTTTTTGTGAAGCTTTTAATCCAAAAATATCAGATTTACAAGCTACAGGAAATGTTATTGTTTGGTACGATTCTCAAACTTCAACAACACCATTAAGTTCAACAGAATTATTAGTTGACGGAGAAAACTATTGGGCATTAAATACGGATGCTATTGCTGGCTGTGAAAGTACTTCAAGAGTTGAAGTTATTGCTTCAATTACAACTGTACCTCCACCTACAATTGATGAATCTATACAAACTTTTTGTCAAGTTAACAACCCTACTGTAGCCGACTTAACACCTTCAACAGGTATTGAATGGTTTAATTCAGAGACAAGTACTACTCCTCTAAACAATACAGATTTATTGGTAAATGGAGCAGTTTATTGGGCTGCAAAAACAAATTCAACAGGTTGTATTAGTGCTGTAAAAATTGCTGTTACAGTTGTTTTATCAAATCCAGGAACTCCAATCATAGAGTCAAGTGGTGAAGAATTTTGTATTATAAACAACCCAACTTTAGCTGAATTAGATGCTAAAGTTTCTGCTAATAATGACGGTGCTATTTCTTGGTATAACTCTTATCCAAATGGTATTGAATTAAGTTTATCTGAACTTTTAATTGATGGTAAAACTTATTATGCTATTGAAACTGACATTAATGGGTGCTCAAGTGTTTCTCACCTTGAAGTTACAGTAGATTTAAATGCTTGTGATGAATATGATATTGTAGTTTATGATGGTTTCTCGCCAAATGGTGATGGTATTAATGACACCTTTAAAATTGAAAATTTAAGAGAATTATATCCCGATTTTAAAGTTGAATTTGTAAACCGATGGGGTAATTTAATGTACTCTTATGATATTAACAAACCTGATTGGAATGGGCGATTAAAAGGAGATAATGATATTGCAGCTTCGGGTGTATATTATTACATTATTCATTTCAACAAAGACAATCGCAAACCAATACAAGGCAGTTTGTATTTGAGTCGTTAAATAAAATTTAAAATTACTAT
>NZ_RHLN01000083.1 GCF_004121075.1 Lutibacter sp. HS1-25 | reverse complement strand
TTCCAACTGTTGCTTGTCTGCGACGAGTACCTACTTAACTTTTGAAACCAACAAAAAGCGTTTGCAACGCGGCAAATTATTTGAATTATTTATAAGTGGGCACTCGTTATAAACTAGCGGCAGTGGACATAAAGTTTTATCATAAATAACTATATGTCATTTATTGATTTACATATGAATGTTTTCCAGAAGATTTTGAAGAAAAAAATTATTTTACAAATTACCCGTTTTATTAAAAATAGCATTTGCTTTTTCTAAATCTTCAGGCGTATCAATTCCAATAGCCAATTTATTGGTTTCAACCATTTTAACTTTTAATCCGTTTGCTATAAAACGAAGATTTTCTAGTTTTTCAGTTGCCTCTAAATGATACATTGGCAACTTTGTAAACTTCAACAAAGCGTCTTTTCTAAAAGCATAAATACCAATATGCTTATAATAAACTGCCATAGATTTTTCACGTGGATACGGAATTGGACAGCGTGAAAAATACATTGCAAAATTTTGAGTGTCGGTAACAACTTTTACATTGTTAGGATTGTTAATTTCAGCTTCAACTTCCATTTTAATCATTAATGAAGCTATGGCAATTTCTTTAGCTGTATCTGATTTAAAAACTTCCAATAAATTAAACAATGGTTCGGCTTGTGTAAAAGGCTCGTCGCCCTGAACATTTACCACAATATCAACCTCTAAATTCTCAACAGCTTCAGCAATACGGTCACTCCCCGACTCGTGTTCTTTGATGCTTTTGATTGCTTTTCCACCGTTTGAAGTAATTTCATTAAAAATAATATCAGAATCTGTAACTACATAAACCTCATCAAACAAATTGGTTTGTTTTGTGGCTTCATAAGTTCTTAAAATAACCGATTTTCCGGCTAAATCTTTCATTAATTTTCCAGGAAATCTACTTGCTTCATAACGAGCAGGAATCATTGCAATAACTTTCATAAGGTATTAATTTTGTGATTGTTTTTTTAGGCTGTAAATACTGGCGTTTAACTCAAAACCTAACAATAAAATAATGGAATTTAACCAAACAAACAGCATTAAAATTAACAAGGTACCTATTGATCCGTACAGCTCATTATAGGTCGAAAATTTGATAACATATACTGCAAATAGCTTAAACATTAACAAGGTTAACAAGGTAGTTAACAAGGCACCTGGCACGTATGAAATTTCTTTGGTTTCTTTTGTGCCATATTTGTATAAAAATGAAACAGAAACATAAATAAGTACGATAAAAAAAACATAACGGCCATATTGTATCCAAAATACATCATCAACCAGCAATCCTGAAACCGTTAAATTATTAACTGCCATTTCAAAATAAATATTTAAAGCAACTGTTATTAACAACACCACTGCCAAAAGAATTGCCATACCCATTGATACAAAATACTGACGAATTATATTTCGCATTTCGCTGATATGATACGAATATTCAAAACCTCCCAAAACAGCATTCACACCATTTGTCATTAAAAAAACTGAAGTTATAAAACCAAAGGAAAGCAAGCCACCATACCTGTTATTTGCAATATCTACAATTACACCTTGAACAGATTCAAAAGTATTTGGTGGTAATAAATGCTCAATGGTATTTAAAAAATCTTGCTGAAATCCCTCTATTTGAACGTACGGAATTAAAGTTAGGATAAATAGTAAAAAAGGAAACAATGCCATAAAAAAACTAAAAGCAATTCCGCCAGCTCTTGAGGTTAAGGCACCTTTAAAAATTCCGATAATATACATCTCCAAAAGATCGTATAACGACAAGCCCAACAAACCCGGAATTTTGACTTTTTTAATCAGTCTAATTACCAGATTTACAACAGGAATTTTATCTAAATTTTCTTCTATTGGTTTGGTCATTTTTTTAAGTGAAAAGGTTGCAGAGGTATAGGTTTGTTGTAAATATTACACC
>NZ_RHLN01000082.1 GCF_004121075.1 Lutibacter sp. HS1-25 | reverse complement strand
TAATCTTTCTGTTTTTTAAAGAATACCTTATTTTTGACTTCTAACTAATATTTCAATATTTTTAATCTTATAATTTTCAATGAATAATAAAGTCGTATTAATTACTGGGGGTTCTTCAGGAATCGGAAAATGTGTTGGTGAATTTTTCCTATCCTAAATCCTTTCCTAAGGAAAGGACTTTTTTAAATCTCTTCGTTTTTATTTCAAATAAATCTTTTAATCTTTCTGTTTTTTAAAGAATACCTTATTTTTGACTTCTAACTAATATTTCAATATTTTTAATCTTATAATTTTCAATGAATAATAAAGTCGTATTAATTACTGGGGGTTCTTCAGGAATCGGAAAATGTGTTGGTGAATTTTTCCTATCCTAAATCCTTTCCTAAGGAAAGGACTTTTTTAAATCTCTTCGTTTTTATTTCAAATAAATCTTTTAATCTTTCTGTTTTTTAAAGAATACCTTATTTTTGACTTCTAACTAATATTTCAATATTTTTAATCTTATAATTTTCAATGAATAATAAAGTCGTATTAATTACTGGGGGTTCTTCAGGAATCGGAAAATGTGTTGGTGAATTTTTCCTATCCTAAATCCTTTCCTAAGGAAAGGACTTTTTTAAATCTCTTCGTTTTTATTTCAAATAAATCTTTTAATCTTTCTGTTTTTTAAAGAATACCTTATTTTTGACTTCTAACTAATATTTCAATATTTTTAATCTTATAATTTTCAATGAATAATAAAGTCGTATTAATTACTGGGGGTTCTTCAGGAATCGGAAAATGTGTTGGTGAATTTTTCCTATCCTAAATCCTTTCCTAAGGAAAGGACTTTTTTAAATCTCTTCGTTTTTATTTCAAATAAATCTTTTAATCTTTCTGTTTTTTAAAGAATACCTTATTTTTGACTTCTAACTAATATTTCAATATTTTTAATCTTATAATTTTCAATGAATAATAAAGTCGTATTAATTACTGGGGGTTCTTCAGGAATCGGAAAATGTGTTGGTGAATTTTTCCTATCCTAAATCCTTTCCTAAGGAAAGGACTTTTTTAAATCTCTTCGTTTTTATTTCAAATAAATCTTTTAATCTTTCTGTTTTTTAAAGAATACCTTATTTTTGACTTCTAACTAATATTTCAATATTTTTAATCTTATAATTTTCAATGAATAATAAAGTCGTATTAATTACTGGGGGTTCTTCAGGAATCGGAAAATGTGTTGGTGAATTTTTCCTATCCTAAATCCTTTCCTAAGGAAAGGACTTTTTTAAATCTCTTCGTTTTTATTTCAAATAAATCTTTTAATCTTTCTGTTTTTTAAAGAATACCTTATTTTTGACTTCTAACTAATATTTCAATATTTTTAATCTTATAATTTTCAATGAATAATAAAGTCGTATTAATTACTGGGGGTTCTTCAGGAATCGGAAAATGTGTTGGTGAATTTTTCCTATCCTAAATCCTTTCCTAAGGAAAGGACTTTTTTAAATCTCTTCGTTTTTATTTCAAATAAATCTTTTAATCTTTCTGTTTTTTAAAGAATACCTTATTTTTGACTTCTAACTAATATTTCAATATTTTTAATCTTATAATTTTCAATGAATAATAAAGTCGTATTAATTACTGGGGGTTCTTCAGGAATCGGAAAATGTGTTGGTGAATTTTTCCTATCCTAAATCCTTTCCTAAGGAAAGGACTTTTTTAAATCTCTTCGTTTTTATTTCAAATAAATCTTTTAATCTTTCTGTTTTTTAAAGAATACCTTATTTTTGACTTCTAACTAATATTTCAATATTTTTAATCTTATAATTTTCAATGAATAATAAAGTCGTATTAATTACTGGGGGTTCTTCAGGAATCGGAAAATGTGTTGGTGAATTTTTCCTATCCTAAATCCTTTCCTAAGGAAAGGACTTTTTTAAATCTCTTCGTTTTTATTTCAAATAAATCTTTTAATCTTTCTGTTTTTTAAAGAATACCTTATTTTTGACTTCTAACTAATATTTCAATATTTTT
>NZ_RHLN01000081.1 GCF_004121075.1 Lutibacter sp. HS1-25 | reverse complement strand
ATTTCTGAAATTAAATGCAATCCATCTGTTGAAATATCATCCAAACGTCCTAAGAATGGAGAAACATAAGTCGCTCCTGCTTTTGCAGCTAACAATGCTTGTCCGGCTGAAAATACCAAAGTTACATTGGTTCTAATTCCTTTGTCTGAAAAGTATTTACACGCTTTTACGCCGTCTGCAATCATTGGTAATTTTACCACAATTTGAGGATGTAAAGCGGCCAATTCTTCACCTTGCTGAACCATACCTTCAAAATCTGTTGCAATAACTTCTGCTGAAACATCTCCATCTACAGCATTACAGATATCTAAGTAATGTTGTAAAATATTTTCGGCTCCTGTAATTCCTTCTTTTGCCATTAATGATGGGTTTGTGGTAACGCCATCTAAAACACCTAAGGCTTGTGCTTCTTTAATTTGCTCTAAATTTGCTGTATCTATAAAAAATTTCATCTTCCTATTTTGTTATTTTAATAATTCTGTAACTTGGTTAAACACGTTTTCGCCTGTAAATCCGAATTTCTCATCCAATACGGTGGCTGGTGCTGAGTATCCAAAATGATCTAAACCAAATACTTTTCCGTTGTTTCCAACCAAGCCTTCTAAGTTTACAGGTAAACCTGCTGTTAAACCAAATGCTGGTTTGTTTGATGGAATGATACTTTCTTGGTATGCTTTTGATTGCAATCTGAAAATTCCTTCTGAAGGAACTGATACGACTTTTGCTTTTATGTTTGCTCTTTCTTGAAGTAATTGTGCTCCTTCAATTAAAGTTGCTACTTCTGATCCGTTTGCGATTAAAACTACAGCTGGATTTTCTGCTTCTATAACAGTATAACCACCCTTTTCTGCTGCTAATGCTTCTTTGTATCTTGAAGTTGCTGCTGGAAGGTCTTTTATTCCTTGACGAGATAAAATAAGTCCTGTTGGTGTTTTATCATTTTCCATTGCCATTTTCCAAGCTACATTGGTTTCTGCTGAATCTGCAGGGCGCAATGCCATAAAACAAGGATCTCCACTGTGGTTCTTTAACTTTTCTAACAAACGAATTTGCGCTTCTTGTTCAATTGGTTGGTGTGTTGGTCCGTCTTCACCTACTCTAAAAGCATCGTGTGTCCAAACATATTTTACGGGTAATTCTTGAATAGCACTCATTCTAATGGCTGGTTTCATATAATCTGAAAACACAAAGAATGTTGCTACTACCGGAATTACACCTCCGTGTAAAGCAATACCATTTGCAATGGCTGCCATTGTTAATTCAGCTACGCCTGCTTGTAAAAAGGCACCCGAAAAATCATTCTTTTTTAAGGCGTGTGTATTTTTTAAGAAACCATCTGTTTTATCACTGTTTGATAAATCGGCTGAAGAAACAATCATATTCTCCACATTTTGTGCTAAATAACCCAACACATTTGCTGAAGCTGCTCTGGTTGCCAATCCTGGTTTATTAACAATAGATTCAAAATTTAACGCTGGTAATTTTCCTGCTAAAAAGCCATCTAACTTTTCTGCTAGTTCAGGATTGTCACTTCTCCATTTGCTTATTTCAGCTTTTTTTGCTGCTGCAGCTGCTTTTTTATTTTCTAAAAGGGTTGCGTAAAACGCTTCAACATCGGCATATTTTGCAAAAGGATCGTTTACATCAGCACCTAAGTTTTTTAGGGTAGCATTAAAATCGGCTCCTGTATGTCCAATTGGCTGTCCGTGTAGTTCACAATGTCCTTCCCAATTAGCACCTGTTTCAGTAACACAACCTTTACCCATAATGGTTTTACCAATTATTAAGGTTGGTTTTTCTTGCTCATTATTAGCATCTTTTAAGGCTTTTCTAATCTCATCGTGGTTATGACCATCAATAGTTACTACTTTCCAACCCCAAGCTTCGTATTTTTTTGCAGTGTCTTCTGATGTTACTTCATCAGTCATTGTAGATAATTGCACATCATTTGCATCATAGAACATAATAAAATTGTTCAATCCTAAATGTCCTGCTATTCTTCCTGCTCCTTGTGAAATTTC
>NZ_RHLN01000080.1 GCF_004121075.1 Lutibacter sp. HS1-25 | reverse complement strand
AATTTTTGAAGACCCTGAATTTCGTACTACCAGGGATCACCTTGCTTCAGAAATAG
Organism: Lutibacter sp. HS1-25; assembly: GCF_004121075.1. GTDB lineage: Bacteria > Bacteroidota > Bacteroidia > Flavobacteriales > Flavobacteriaceae > Lutibacter. Next base: position 2,017 of record NZ_RHLN01000080.1, on the reverse strand, counting down.
TGGCAAATGACCTACTAACAAAATATTACACCAGCGCACTTGAATTATTAAAAAATAAAAACGCTAAACCTACAATTCAAGAAGTTCAAAATGCTTGCTGCACTATAATACCTTGGACAGGTACACCTACCGAATTAATTGAATTATTATTAAGTTTAAATGCTAAAGGAGCTATTGCTGATGGTAATTTAAGTATTAAAGAAATAGAAGAAATTTGCATCAATAATTATGGCGTATATCCTGGAAATACTTATCAAATAGTCGAACAAATTAAGGCTAGAAAGTCAAATTCAACAAAATTTATCGAAAAATTGAAAATTTCACTAATAAAATGGTTGAGCGAAAATTAAAAAACTACATAAAGTGTTGTTATTTAGTTTGTTAAGTGGTTGTTTTTTATGAGTAAATATTAGTAAAGTATGAGTTTTTTGAAGGGTTTTTTAAAGTAAAAACCCCTTATTTACCCTCTTTTTCTCCTTTTTTTAAATAGATTTTACCTTGTAAAACTCATACTTTTTCTCTTTTTCAAAAAATTGAAATTTTTTTACACTTATAAAATCCATATAATCAAGGTGTTATATTGTTTTCTTGTTAGCTAATTTTTATGAGTTTTTAATTACTAATATTTTTTTTCAAATAAACTTTTCAGCTTTGTAGCACGAAAGTCAAATCGCTATAAAAATTTATTAATTCAAAAAACAGTTAAAAATGCCTACACAAATTATCACGACAGATGATCTAAGAGAATTTAAAATCGAATTATTAGAAGAGATCAAAGATTTACTTAAAATTAAATCGCAAATGACTAACAAAAAGTATCTTAAGTCAGCTGATTTAATGAAGATCCTAAAAGTAAGTTCCGGTACATTACAAACAATGCGAATCAACGGAACCTTACCCTACACCAAAATTGGCGGAATCATATTTTACGACCCAGATGAAATCTCAAATGTGATGAGAGAAAACAGTATTCATAACAAACTTTAAACTTCAAGTCATTCCGCACTTGATGCGGAATCTCAATCTATAAACCTATGAATTACATCAAACACCTCAACGGAGTCTATAGTCAATTTTCAAAAGACAATCGCTTAAATCCATCCCATATAAGCCTGTATATTGCTTTATTTCAATTGTGGAATTACAATCGATTTCCGAACGAATTTCATATAAATCGTGAAGAATTAATGAAGTTTTCTAAAATAGGATCAAAATCTACCTATCACAGATGCATAAAAGACCTAAGTCATTGGAAATATATTCTTTACAGCCCTTCTCACAACCCTTTTAAAGGTAGCAGAGTAAAGTTGTTTCAATTCAAGACAAGTGATAGTCAAGAAATGGATTTAAACTATCCCATATCAGAACAAGCGCTGGTATCTAATACAAACATTAATAAACAAAATATAAACTTTATTAAACTAGAGGCAATCGCAAAAGAAAAATTGATTTTAGATTTTTTTAAAAAAGAAAAATATCCAGAATTGGAAGCCAAAAAATTTTTCAACCATTACCAGGGAATCGGATGGAAAGTTGGAGGGAAATCAAAAATTACCGATTGGCAAGCCACCGCCAAAAGTTGGATGCTAAAAGCCCCCGAAATGAATTTGTCGGTTCGTGCGCAGTCGAGAACAAACGATCCAAACGCTTTACCACTTGACCATTTTCAAGACAACCTCCACGTCAACCAAAACAAAAGATATGATATTCCACTTTAGCAAATTAAAACTGCCCTAGGATTTGGCAGGCGAGTGTCAAAAGTTTGAAGAATCCGCAAAAAGAAATGCTGTTTGAGCTCAGCGAGTTCATTTCTTTTAGGATTTAAGAACGTATTTGACCGCCGAAAATCCAAGGCTTGACTTTTTTGTTTCGTTTTTGTGTCAAGACAAAAATGAAAAGGCAAAAGAAACAATCAAATTCAATTCGCTTATTACGAATTAAAAATAAAAAAACCACTATGAACCCAACACCACACATCAAAACCGAAGGAACCTCAAAATTCCAAATAGGAGAAATC
>NZ_RHLN01000079.1 GCF_004121075.1 Lutibacter sp. HS1-25 | reverse complement strand
TAACTTTTGAAACCAACAAAAAGCGTTTGCAACGCGGCAAATTATTTGAATTATTTATAAGTGGGCACTCGTTATAAACTAGCGGCAGTGGACATAAAGTTTTATCATAAATAACTATATGTCATTTATTGATTTACATATGAATGTTTTCCAGAAGATTTTGAAGAAAAAAATTATTTTACAAATTACCCGTTTTATTAAAAATAGCATTTGCTTTTTCTAAATCTTCAGGCGTATCAATTCCAATAGCCAATTTATTGGTTTCAACCATTTTAACTTTTAATCCGTTTGCTATAAAACGAAGATTTTCTAGTTTTTCAGTTGCCTCTAAATGATACATTGGCAACTTTGTAAACTTCAACAAAGCGTCTTTTCTAAAAGCATAAATACCAATATGCTTATAATAAACTGCCATAGATTTTTCACGTGGATACGGAATTGGACAGCGTGAAAAATACATTGCAAAATTTTGAGTGTCGGTAACAACTTTTACATTGTTAGGATTGTTAATTTCAGCTTCAACTTCCATTTTAATCATTAATGAAGCTATGGCAATTTCTTTAGCTGTATCTGATTTAAAAACTTCCAATAAATTAAACAATGGTTCGGCTTGTGTAAAAGGCTCGTCGCCCTGAACATTTACCACAATATCAACCTCTAAATTCTCAACAGCTTCAGCAATACGGTCACTCCCCGACTCGTGTTCTTTGATGCTTTTGATTGCTTTTCCACCGTTTGAAGTAATTTCATTAAAAATAATATCAGAATCTGTAACTACATAAACCTCATCAAACAAATTGGTTTGTTTTGTGGCTTCATAAGTTCTTAAAATAACCGATTTTCCGGCTAAATCTTTCATTAATTTTCCAGGAAATCTACTTGCTTCATAACGAGCAGGAATCATTGCAATAACTTTCATAAGGTATTAATTTTGTGATTGTTTTTTTAGGCTGTAAATACTGGCGTTTAACTCAAAACCTAACAATAAAATAATGGAATTTAACCAAACAAACAGCATTAAAATTAACAAGGTACCTATTGATCCGTACAGCTCATTATAGGTCGAAAATTTGATAACATATACTGCAAATAGCTTAAACATTAACAAGGTTAACAAGGTAGTTAACAAGGCACCTGGCACGTATGAAATTTCTTTGGTTTCTTTTGTGCCATATTTGTATAAAAATGAAACAGAAACATAAATAAGTACGATAAAAAAAACATAACGGCCATATTGTATCCAAAATACATCATCAACCAGCAATCCTGAAACCGTTAAATTATTAACTGCCATTTCAAAATAAATATTTAAAGCAACTGTTATTAACAACACCACTGCCAAAAGAATTGCCATACCCATTGATACAAAATACTGACGAATTATATTTCGCATTTCGCTGATATGATACGAATATTCAAAACCTCCCAAAACAGCATTCACACCATTTGTCATTAAAAAAACTGAAGTTATAAAACCAAAGGAAAGCAAGCCACCATACCTGTTATTTGCAATATCTACAATTACACCTTGAACAGATTCAAAAGTATTTGGTGGTAATAAATGCTCAATGGTATTTAAAAAATCTTGCTGAAATCCCTCTATTTGAACGTACGGAATTAAAGTTAGGATAAAT
>NZ_RHLN01000078.1 GCF_004121075.1 Lutibacter sp. HS1-25 | reverse complement strand
ATGTAATTTGCGAAAAAATTGAACAAGTTTTACTAGATAAATTTCAAATAAATCACTGTAATTTTCAGCCCGAATTTAAGCGCGACGATGAAAAAGAATTGATAAAACAAGATTAACGTATGCTTCAAATTACCACCAAATTATTTACTGAATTAACAACCAATCAATTGTATGAAATATTGCAATTACGCAGTGAAGTATTTGTTGTTGAGCAAGATTGTGTTTATCAAGATATAGATTATAAAGATCAAAAAGCAATTCATATTTTAGGTTATAAAAACGAAAAATTAGTTGCCTATACACGTATTTTTAAACCTGGTGATTATTTTGAAAAATCGAGTATTGGTAGAGTTGTAGTAGCTTTTAATGATCGTAAATTTGGTTATGGACACGTAATTTTAAAATATTCTATTGAAGCTATTGAAACCTATTTTAAGGAAACAGAAATTAAAATTTCAGCTCAAAAACATTTAAAACTTTTTTATGAATCTCACGGATTTATTCAAAATGGTGAAGAATATTTAGAAGATGGAATACCACATATAGCAATGCTAAAATTAATATAAATGAGCAATTCAAAAGTAAAAATAACAAGTGTAGAAAAACTTTCAGATAATTGGTACCAACTTGACAAAGTAAATTTTGAATATCAGCTTAAAACTGGTAAATGGCAAAGCCAAAGTCGTGAATGTTATGACCGAGGTGATGGCGCTGCAATTTTACTATATAATTTAGCAAAAAAAACGGTGATTTTAACCAAACAATTTAGAATGCCAACTTATTTAAATGAGAATTTAGACGGTATGATGATTGAAGTTTGTGCTGGTTTATTAGATGCTGATGATGCATTAACTTGTATTAAAAAAGAAGCTGAAGAAGAAACAGGTTTTAAAATTAACAACCCTACAAAGCTATTTGAAATTTATTCAACACCAGGTGCTGTTACTGAAAAAATTCATTATTTTATTGCTGAATATAGTGATGAAATGAAAGTTAATGAAGGTGGTGGTTTAGAAGAAGAAACTGAAGAAATTGAAGTACTTGAATTGGATTTTAAACAGACTTTAAATATGATTTCAACGGGTGAAATTTGTGATGCTAAAAGCATTATTTTATTGCAATATGCCCAAATTAATATTTTTAATGAAATTTAATATAAATTAATTAAAGCAAATTTTGTTAAAGAATCTATAAATCTAACACGACATTTTATGTCGTGAATTAACTCAAACAACTGGTTTATCTTTGTAGTGTACTAAGAAATAAAGTATCAATTTTTCATAAAATTAAAGTTTGAGTTAAGTTAATTGTTTAATGCCTGGTGAGTCATAACACCGGGCATTTTGTTTTTAAAAAAGATTTTAACAGGGAGAAAAATTTGTAAAATATTTAGTTAAATAACTTTAATAAAAAATAGCTTAAATACCGTTAAAAAACCTATAAATCTAACACGACATTTTATGTCGTGAATTAACTCAAATAACTGGTTTATCTTTGTAGTGTACTAAGAAATAAAGTATCAATTTTTCATAAAATTAAAGTTTGAGTTAAGTTAATTGTTTAATGCCTGGTGAGTCATAACACCGGGCATTTTGTTTTTAAAAAAGATTTTAACAGGGAGAAAAATTTGTAAAATATTTAATTAAATAACTTTAATAAAAAATAGCTCAAATATTGTTAAAGAATCTATAAATCTAACACGACATTTTATGTCGTGAATTAACTCAAATAACTGGTTTATCTTTGTAGTGTACTAAGAAATAAAGTATCAATTTTTCATAAAATTAAAGTTTGAGTTAAGTTAATTGTTCAATGCCTGGTGATTCATAACACCGGGCATTTTGTTTTTAAAAAAGATTTTAACAGGTAATAAAATTTGTAAAATATTTAATTAAATAACTTTAATAAAAAATAGCTCAAATATTGTTAAAGAATCTATAAATCTAACACGACATTTTATGTCGTGAATTAACTCAAATAACTGGTTTATCTTTGTAGTGTACTAAGAAATAAAGTATCAATTTTTCATAAAATTAA
>NZ_RHLN01000077.1 GCF_004121075.1 Lutibacter sp. HS1-25 | reverse complement strand
AGAAACTGAAGAAATTGAAGTACTTGAATTGGATTTTAAACAGACTTTAAATATGATTTCAACGGGTGAAATTTGTGATGCTAAAAGCATTATTTTATTGCAATATGCCCAAATTAATATTTTTAATGAAATTTAATATAAATTAATTAAAGCAAATTTTGTTAAAGAATCTATAAATCTAACACGACATTTTATGTCGTGAATTAACTCAAACAACTGGTTTATCTTTGTAGTGTACTAAGAAATAAAGTATCAATTTTTCATAAAATTAAAGTTTGAGTTAAGTTAATTGTTTAATGCCTGGTGAGTCATAACACCGGGCATTTTGTTTTTAAAAAAGATTTTAACAGGGAGAAAAATTTGTAAAATATTTAGTTAAATAACTTTAATAAAAAATAGCTTAAATACCGTTAAAAAACCTATAAATCTAACACGACATTTTATGTCGTGAATTAACTCAAATAACTGGTTTATCTTTGTAGTGTACTAAGAAATAAAGTATCAATTTTTCATAAAATTAAAGTTTGAGTTAAGTTAATTGTTTAATGCCTGGTGAGTCATAACACCGGGCATTTTGTTTTTAAAAAAGATTTTAACAGGGAGAAAAATTTGTAAAATATTTAGTTAAATAACTTTAATAAAAAATAGCTTAAATACCGTTAAAAAACCTATAAATCTAACACGACATTTTATGTCGTGAATTAACTCAAATAACTGGTTTATCTTTGTAGTGTACTAAGAAATAAAGTATCAATTTTTCATAAAATTAAAGTTTGAGTTAAGTTAATTGTTCAATGCCTGGTGATTCATAACACCGGGCATTTTGTTTTTAAAAAAGATTTTAACAGGTAATAAAATTTGTAAAATATTTAATTAAATAACTTTAATAAAAAATAGCTCAAATATTGTTAAAGAATCTATAAATCAGATACGACAGTACTTGTCGTGTATTAACTCAAATAACTGGTTTATCTTTGTAGTGTACTAAGAAATAAAGTATCAATTTTTCATAAAATTAAAGTTTGAGTTAAGTTAATTGTTTAATGCCTGGTGAGTCATAACACCGGGCATTTTGTTTTTAAAAAAGATTTTAACAGGGAGAAAAATTTGTAAAATATTTAGTTAAATAACTTTAATAAAAAATAGCTTAAATACCGTTAAAAAACCTATAAATCTAACACGACATTTTATGTCGTGAATTAACTCAAATAACTGGTTTATCTTTGTAGTGTACTAAGAAATAAAGTATCAATTTTTCATAAAATTAAAGTTTGAGTTAAGTTAATTGTTTAATGCCTGGTGAGTCATAACACCGGGCATTTTGTTTTTAAAAAAGATTTTAACAGGGAGAAAAATTTGTAAAATATTTAGTTAAATAACTTTAATAAAAAATAGCTTAAATACCGTTAAAAAACCTATAAATCTAACACGACATTTTATGTCGTGAATTAACTCAAATAACTGGTTTATCTTTGTAGTGTACTAAGAAATAAAGTATCAATTTTTCATAAAATTAAAGTTTGAGTTAAGTTAATTGTTTAATGCCTGGTGAGTCATAACACCGGGCATTTTGTTTTTAAAAAAGATTTTAACAGGGAGAAAAATTTGTAAAATATTTAGTTAAATAACTTTAATAAAAAATAGCTTAAATACCGTTAAAAAACCTATAAATCTAACACGACATTTTATGTCGTGAATTAACTCAAATAACTGGTTTATCTTTGTAGTGTACTAAGAAATAAAGTATCAATTTTTCATAAAATTAAAGTTTGAGTTAAGTTAATTGTTTAATGCCTGGTGAGTCATAACACCGGGCATTTTGTTTTTAAAAAAGATTTTAACAGGGAGAAAAATTTGTAAAATATTTAGTTAAATAACTTTAATAAAAAATAGCTTAAATACCGTTAAAAAACCTATAAATCTAACACGACATTTTATGTCGTGAATTAACTCAAATAACTGGTTTATCTTTGTAGTGTACTAAGAAATAAAGTATCAATTTTTCATAAAATTAAAGTTTGAGTTAAGTTAATTGTT
>NZ_RHLN01000076.1 GCF_004121075.1 Lutibacter sp. HS1-25 | reverse complement strand
AAAAAACAGTTAAAAATGCCTACACAAATTATCACGACAGATGATCTAAGAGAATTTAAAATCGAATTATTAGAAGAGATCAAAGATTTACTTAAAATTAAATCGCAAATGACTAACAAAAAGTATCTTAAGTCAGCTGATTTAATGAAGATCCTAAAAGTAAGTTCCGGTACATTACAAACAATGCGAATCAACGGAACCTTACCCTACACCAAAATTGGCGGAATCATATTTTACGACCCAGATGAAATCTCAAATGTGATGAGAGAAAACAGTATTCATAACAAACTTTAAACTTCAAGTCATTCCGCACTTGATGCGGAATCTCAATCTATAAACCTATGAATTACATCAAACACCTCAACGGAGTCTATAGTCAATTTTCAAAAGACAATCGCTTAAATCCATCCCATATAAGCCTGTATATTGCTTTATTTCAATTGTGGAATTACAATCGATTTCCGAACGAATTTCATATAAATCGTGAAGAATTAATGAAGTTTTCTAAAATAGGATCAAAATCTACCTATCACAGATGCATAAAAGACCTAAGTCATTGGAAATATATTCTTTACAGCCCTTCTCACAACCCTTTTAAAGGTAGCAGAGTAAAGTTGTTTCAATTCAAGACAAGTGATAGTCAAGAAATGGATTTAAACTATCCCATATCAGAACAAGCGCTGGTATCTAATACAAACATTAATAAACAAAATATAAACTTTATTAAACTAGAGGCAATCGCAAAAGAAAAATTGATTTTAGATTTTTTTAAAAAAGAAAAATATCCAGAATTGGAAGCCAAAAAATTTTTCAACCATTACCAGGGAATCGGATGGAAAGTTGGAGGGAAATCAAAAATTACCGATTGGCAAGCCACCGCCAAAAGTTGGATGCTAAAAGCCCCCGAAATGAATTTGTCGGTTCGTGCGCAGTCGAGAACAAACGATCCAAACGCTTTACCACTTGACCATTTTCAAGACAACCTCCACGTCAACCAAAATAAAAGATATGATATCCCACTTTAGCAGATAAAAACCGCCCTAGGATTTGGCAGGCGAGTGTCAAAAGTTCGAAGAATCCGTAAAAAGAAATGCTGTTTGAGCGTCAGCGAGTTCATTTCTTTTAGGATTTAAGAACGTATTTGACCGCCGAAAATCCAAGGCTTGACTTTTTTGTTTCGTTTTTGTGTCAAGACAAAAATGAAAGAACACTCTAAGAATCTAAAAATTCAATTCGCTTATTACGAATTAAAAATAAAAAAACCACTATGAACCCAACACCACACATCAAAACCGAAGGAACCTCAAAATTCCAAATAGGAGAAATCAAAAACAACACTATCCACTACGATTTCGAAAAAATAAAAACCTACCTCAACATCAAAGGCCATATGTTATTCGGAAAAAACTTCAGAATTCACAAAGAAGACGAAAAACTAATTTTCAAACTATGCTCATACTTCATACAAGACCACCACAGCTGCGCTCAAATGGGAATCGACACCAGCAAAGGTTTATTGCTTACTGGACCCGTGGGATGCGGTAAAACATCATTGATGAAATTACTATTGCACCTGGCACCACACAAAACTAACTACTCGCTCGTTCCAACCCGAAATATTATTTTTAATTTCAATACATCCGGATTCGAAGTTTTAGAAAAATACAACCAGACAAAAAACTACTGCTTCGACGATTTAGGTGTAGAACCAACCGGTTCTCATTACGCAAAAGAATGTAACGTAATGGGTGAAATACTTTTATCACGTTATGATTTATTTACCCAAACCAGCCAAAGTCATAGTCTTAGTTTTAGTCAAAGCCAAAGTCATTCAAAAACCCACATCACCACCAACCTCAACGTAGACGAAATTGAGAAAAAATATGGAAATCGTGTAAGAAGCAGGCTAAAACAAATGATGAACGTTATAGCATATGATTCAAATTCTATAGACAAAAGACAGTAAGTTCATTATTCACGAATACCAAAACAAATAAAAAAGGGATGAGTAATGTTTAACTTGATAAGCTTTGATCGTGATTC
>NZ_RHLN01000075.1 GCF_004121075.1 Lutibacter sp. HS1-25 | reverse complement strand
TAAAAGGATTTGATAATTTTATAGAAAAATAACATCAGACTAGATTTTTTTGGTTCTTTTTTTATCGATAAAAAAAAGAACAAGAAAGATAATTGTAAATATAATCTGTTAATTGTGTAGTTCAAAGATACTTTTTAGTATTTGCAGTTACAGATCCCCGCATTCGCGAGAAATCGAAGATTCGACGTAGTCAATGACGGTTCAAAACATACTTGTTGTTAGTTGAATAATGATTAAAGATTGTTGTTTATTGTTCTTTTACTCATTCCTTTTCTATTTTTTGTTTGAAATCGTGATGTGCTTCGCAGTTCCATTGATGAAAAGAACCAAAAATCTAGTCTGATTTTATTTTTCTACAAGCCTACTTAAAAAATGTTACCCACCATTTCCAGACCGCTACGCTCTTTGGAAAACCCGCCACCCAGCGCTACATTTTTTATTTGTTTGTAACGAAAAATTAAATAGGACA
>NZ_RHLN01000074.1 GCF_004121075.1 Lutibacter sp. HS1-25 | reverse complement strand
TTATTGAATGTTTATCGTTTGTACTAAATCAAATGTAAGCATAAATTTTATGAGTTGTTAGCAAATTTTAGCGACACGTTATGCTGATAATTGAATTTTAGTACTTTCCGAGATTTGTCATTCGTGTTTTTTTTATAAAAATCCTTTTCTTTTGTTATTAATTTATCTTTTTACGTTCTGCAATTTTTATCCGTTTCAATGCTCAAATCCGTTCTGATTTTAATTTTCTCCGTTTCATTGAGCTTTTCGCGTTTCAACTCTCAAAATCGGTAGAGTAGAAGTGAATTCAAATTTCTCAGTTTAGTTTAATTTTTCTTTAAACAAAATTTAAATAAGTTGAATTCTCAATCTTTTTATCTTGGATTAATCCATCCTTGCAAAAATTCTCCGATAGCAAAATCAATAAATATTACGATTACAATTATCGCAAAAATCATTCTAATTAGTTTAATCTTTTTTGTGTTTTCTTTTTTCATTGCATTATGTTTTTTATCTGACCGAAACTCAGTCGAGCTATTTTTGCTAACGGTCTAGGCTATGAGTAGTTGCGTGGGTTAGCACTTAACTTTGCAAGTACACACCAAACTGAAAATCCGCGAGGATTTTCAGAAGTAGGCGAGAACAAGCAATTACTTATAGCCATTGTGTCTGTTGCACAAGTTCTATCAAAAATAGGTTAAAATAGTTGTAAAAAAAATGAAAAATCCGTAATTTCATGGAATGCAAGGCAAGAAAGAATATCAGGAAAAGTTATTCGCTAATTTTCAGTTAAGTGAGCGAGTACCAGCACACAATTTTTATCGGAGATTAAAACAAGTGTTGGATTTGGATTTTTTATATCTATTAACCAGACCCTATTACGGTGAAAGCGGACAAAAAAGTATTGACCCTATTGTTTTCTTTAAACTGTGTTTGGTTGGCTATTTGGAAAACATCATTAGCGATAGAGATTTGATACAACACAGCGGTATGCGGTTAGATATTTTGTTCTTTTTAGGCTATGACATTGATGAACCTTTACCTTGGCATTCCACCATCAGTCGTACCCGTCAATTGTATCCTGAAGCGGTATTTGAAGAAGTTTTCACAAAGATATTTTCTATGTGTGTTGAAAAAGGAATGGTGAGTGGACATACCCAGGCGATTGATTCAGCTCCAATAAAGGCGAATGCTTCTATGGATACT
>NZ_RHLN01000073.1 GCF_004121075.1 Lutibacter sp. HS1-25 | reverse complement strand
TCTCCAAATCTATCTTGAATTTTTCTTTCTGACGAAACTTTTCTTATTACTGGCAACGGGCTTTTATAAGATTTGTGCGACTGGAAAATCGGAGATTTTTCGGACGTAGCAAATCGTTTGTTGAATGTTTGTCGGTTCGTTATTTAGTTTAAATGTAAGCATAAATTTTATGAGTTGTTGGCGGTTCGTTGTTTTTATTCAGTTTTGTTGTTCAATATTTTTAATAATTCCTTTTAGTATTTTCGGTACAATTAATTTATGAAATGGTCTTACTGGAAGAAAATAAATTCTCCCAAACCAATTGTTAAATTTCACAGTTGTTGAAACGATTAATTTTTTGTCAGTTTTGTTTCCAATTTGTTTTTCGATATATAAAGAGACTCTGAAATTCAAATGTTTATCGTCCTCACCTAAAATAATTTCGTCATCGGTTTTGTCAAACACTTTAAAAAGTCCAATTTGTTCACCTTTTTCGCACTTAAAATTATTAAGTATTTTTTGTCTATCAGTTATCTTTTCTGATGTTTTTAGTCCAAAAAATCCGACTAATTTATCTCTAAGTTCAAATAATATGTCAATCCATTTTGGACCACTTGAAAAAAACGACTTTCCAATTTCTGTTGTTCCAACATTCTGAAATTTGTCAATAAACTCTCCTTGAAAACTATCAATATAATCATAGGTTATATTGTTAGCTCTCAGAATTGAAGTTTCAGGCATTTTAGTTTTCGAAATTGTTATCACTCTGCTTAATTATTTTTTTCGTTCTAATGACCGCCAACGGGCTTTTATAAGATTTGTGCGGTTTAAAAATACGATAATTTTCAGCCGTAGCAAATTGTTTGTTTAATATTTTAAATTTTCTATTAGTTCGAATTATAGCATGAATTTTATGAGTTGTTGTATAACGTGCTTTGGAGTTCGGATTAATCTTTCGGAACTAAATTTCTACGTATCAAAACCTCATTTTACATTATTTTAAAAATCCGTAATTTCTCATTTTAGCAATATTTTTCTTAAATCTTAAATATTCCAACAATCAAATTCCAACGCTCAAACTCCGCCATATTTTTAAACTCCGTGAATTCTCATTTTAGTTGAATTTTTTTGAAATCTTAAGTATTTCAACATTTAGATTCCAATGCTCAAACTCCGACAAATTTAAACTCCGAGTTTTATTTTTTGAGTTTTATTTTTTATAGAATTC
>NZ_RHLN01000072.1 GCF_004121075.1 Lutibacter sp. HS1-25 | reverse complement strand
ATTCCAACAATCAAATTCCAATGCTCAAACTCGGCTGTAATATGATTTGTGCGACTGGAAAATCGGAGATTTTTCTGCCGTAGCAAATCGTTAGTTGAATGTTTGTCGTTAATGTTAGTTCGAATGTAAGCATAAATTATATGAGGTGTTGGCTAACGTTTTTTTTAATCATTATACTCTCAATCTCAATTAATTTTGTTTCAATTCTCTCTTTGAATTCTACTCCTTTAAATCCCCAAGAGCAATAGACAACTGCATATGTTCTATTATTTAATTCAATTACGTCAAATTTCTCTTTTAACTTACTCATAATCTCATTCGGAGAATTAGTCAAGTCTATTTTTGCAATAACATATTCAAATACTCGATTTCCTGTATTCTCTAGTTTATAATCTAAAATTATTTTTTTGTCATTAATCAAGAGTTCTGTTTCTCCGTTTAGATTTACTTTTCCATTAAACATATTTCTCGCTTGGGCAAAAATCTCAGATTTACTCGATGAAGCAAAATAAATCAAGAAAGCTTTAACAATTCCAATAATTAATCCAATTCCTGCAAAAATGTATAAAATCACATTATAGTTAATTTCACCAAAGTATTTTACTAAATATCCAAGGATTAAAAAGATTGAAATCCAAATAATTATAATTCGTAAGTATTTCATTTATTTCTGAATTTCGTAATGTTAGCCAACGGGCTTTTATAAGATTTGTGCGGTTTAAAAATACGATATTTTTCAGCCGTAGCAAATTGTTTGTTTAATATTTTAAATTTTGTATTAGTTCGAATTATAGCATAAATTTTATGAGTTGTTAGGCAATGTGATTTTGAGTTCAAATTAATCTTTCGGAGCTAAATTTCTACGTGTCAAAACCTCATTTTGTTTTTAAATTCCGAGATTTCTCTTTTTAGCTAGATTTTTCTGAAATCTTAAATATTCTAACATTCAAATTCCAACGCTCAAACTCCGATTAATTTTTAATCCGAAATTTGTCATTTTATTTTAAATATTTATAGAATTCGTTGCTCAATTCTATTTATTTCAATGAGCTTTTTTGTCAAATATTCAGACAAATAAATGATTTTGAATCAAATAACTCAAAATAAGGAATTCAGAGAGAATT
>NZ_RHLN01000071.1 GCF_004121075.1 Lutibacter sp. HS1-25 | reverse complement strand
TTTTTTTTTATCCATTAAACTAATGTGACGAATATTATACAAATGAGCTTCCAAATCCTCTTTTGGAACTTTTAATTCCAAAGTATCCATAGAAGCATTCGCCTTTATTGGAGCTGAATCAATCGCCTGGGTATGTCCACTCACCATTCCTTTTTCAACACACATAGAAAATATCTTTGTGAAAACTTCTTCAAATACCGCTTCAGGATACAATTGACGGGTACGACTGATGGTGGAATGCCAAGGTAAAGGTTCATCAATGTCATAGCCTAAAAAGAACAAAATATCTAACCGCATACCGCTGTGTTGTATCAAATCTCTATCGCTAATGATGTTTTCCAAATAGCCAACCAAACACAGTTTAAAGAAAACAATAGGGTCAATACTTTTTTGTCCGCTTTCACCGTAATAGGGTCTGGTTAATAGATATAAAAAATCCAAATCCAACACTTGTTTTAATCTCCGATAAAAATTGTGTGCTGGTACTCGCTCACTTAACTGAAAATTAGCGAATAACTTTTCCTGATATTCTTTCTTGCCTTGCATTCCATGAAATTAAGGATTTTTCATTTTTTTTACAAATATTTTAACCTATTTTTGATAGAACTTGTGCAACAGGCACAATGTATAAAAATAATTGCGGTTTAGTGCTTAATCAAAGGGCGTTGCGTATTTGCTACGTCTGATTTTCCTTCGGAAAATCCTCGCACGCAAACCCGCAACTATTCTTATACGTAAACGTTGGCTTTAACTGCGGAGGATGTACTTTCCTGAAATAGGTTGACTAAAAATTAGACAACTTAAACAACGAAAGTATGAAAGAACAAAAAGTACCCTGCCGAAAAAAATCCTATGAAAAAGTGGGTTTTGATTTAAAATTACTCGTTATTGACCAAATTCAAAATGGTCGTATTTCAATTAATTATGCTGCTAAAAAATACAATATTTCAAGATCTTCTATTGACTATTGGTTAAAAAAATATAGTACTTTAGAGCAAAAGAAATTAGGAATGAGCAAAAAAGACGAAATCAAAAAATTAAAGCAAAGAATTGAAGAATTGGAGTTTGTAAAAGACTTCCAGCAAGACATAATTGCGGATATGGAACTTATTACTGGTGTGGATTTAGCAAAAAAGTCATTGCCCAAAACATTAGCCGACGAGATTCAAAAAAAGAAACAAAACCGTTTAAAAGAAAATGGTTAATCGAGTGTTTTGGGATTAGTAAACAAGCCTTCTATAAGCGCTTAAAATCTCAACAAATCAAAGAAAATAATGAACAACAATTAATTCTGTTGGTCAAACAATATCGCAATAAAGTTAGTCAACAAACTGGTGGACTGAAGCTTCATTCTGAACTTAAATCTCAAATGAAAAACCTTAA
>NZ_RHLN01000070.1 GCF_004121075.1 Lutibacter sp. HS1-25 | reverse complement strand
CCTAGTGATTTTATTAACAGGATTTCAAAAAAAGACACAAAAAACACCGAAAAATGAAATCAAAAGAGCTGAAAAATTAAAAGCAGAGTATTATGAAAACAAATAAAAATATTAAATCATTTGATTCACATCTTGAGGAAAATTATGGCAAAACAGGAACTCAATCAAGAGATAAATTTGAGGAGGAATTTGAGACTTTTAAAATTGGAGTATTGATCCAAGAGGCTCGAAAAAGACAACAATTAACCCAAGAGGAACTCGCAGACAAAGTTGGAACAACTAAGAATTATATTTCGAGAATTGAAAATAATGCAAGTGATATTCGGCTTTCAACATTAATGAGAATTATAAAAGATGGACTTGGGGGGGATTTAACGTTGTCTTTAGATTTATAGATGATAAATTACTACTGGCAACAACTCATAAAATTTATGCTCACATTTGAACTAAATAACGAACCGTCGAACATTCAACAAACGATTTGCTACGTCCGAAAAATCTCCGATTTTCCAGTCGCACAAATCTTATAAAAGCCCGTTGTGCTTTATTAACCGAATGAATACAATAATAGAAAAATACAATTCGATTCAAAAAGATATTTTACATAATTTCGCAGTAAAATGGAAAGATGAAGAATGTAAAACAACATTTAGAGATGATGTTAAAAAATTCTACGGATTTGAAAAAAAATTTGGATGGAATATATTACTTAATGCTTTCTATATAATAGACGATACAGAGTTAGCCAAACAATCTTTTAAAAAATTCGAGTTACATGGTCCTTCAAGACATAAAGATATTGGAGAAAGATATTTAAGGCTTTATGGATTATTAAATGCTATTTATCAACAAAAACTTGCAATACAAAATTTACTAGAGATTTATAAAATAAATAACAAAAAGGAGATAATAGAAAAATTAGCAAACTTAGAACTGATAGATTTAAGAAATAAAATTGGAGCACATTCGACAAATTTCAATCAAATTAAATCCGATTCTGAACATATATTTGATGTTTATGAAATTTCCAGACCAGATTTAGAAACAGGTGAAATTAAACTTTTAAGAAACCAAAACCATTTTGAGAATTTCGATCTTGATAAAATGATTAAATCATTTGATAAAGAAATTGAACAAATTTTATGTTTAATGATTGGAAAAGTAATCAAAAAATTATTTAATAATCAAGGTAAACTATTTGAGAAATATTTAACAATAAATGAGTTGAGAGATGGAATTATGATAATTAAAAACGGAAATAAAAATATTGTAATAAAATAACAAAGCACAACAACTCATAAAATTTATGCTATAATTCGAACTAATAGAAAATTTAAAATATTAAACAAACAATTTGCTACGGCTGAAAAATATCGTATTTTTAAACCGCACAAATCTTATAAAAGCCCGTTGGGCAAAATTAGAACTATGAAAAAAACAATAATCATAACATTGATATTTCTTTTTACTTTTAAAGCATTTAGTCAAACGATAAAAGAAATTGATTCTATCTCAATAGAATTTTGTGAATATTTAAAAACAACGAGTAATATTCAAAATGACTCGATTAGAATTAACAGATTTTATCAAGATAAATTTGATTTATATCTTAATAGATTTGAAAGAGAAAAAGCGAATAAAATAGGTTCGCAACTATTTTACAGAACACAAAAAAACTGTAGAGAATTTACTGAATTATTAGAAAGATTATATCCTCCAAAAGAAAGTGTTACAAGAAAAAAAGAGAAACCTAATACTAATTTGTCTGATAAAGAAATTTTAGATTTTTGGAATCGAGATTTATTCAAATATTTTGAAAATAACGGAAACGAAACGATTGTTATTATAAAGAATAATGAATATAAAGAGACCTTTACAGATTTAACATATTCAAAATTAGGATATAAAAAAATTAGCAATTATGAGTTTGAGTTGGAATTTGTAGAAAGCAACAATGAAATTAGGAGTAGCTTAAGTCTTAAAGGAGACAAGTATATTTATGGGATTATTGATAAAACTGAAAATTACTATTTAATAAGTTCCAAAGTTGAGAATCAAGATTATTATGAATTGTTTAAATTGTATTTTGATTAAAACTTTGCCCAACACCGCATATAGTTTATTGCTTGGTTATTGCCTATTTACGAAAATCCTAACGGATTTTCTAGGTAAGTAATTATTTACTAAATTTAGTGCTTAATCACGCAACAAACCATATTCAAACACGTTATGTAAAATGCCATCGGAATTCTCTCTGAATTCCTTATTTTGAGTTATTTGATTCAATATCATTTAATTGTACGAGAAATTACACAAAAAAACTCATTGAAATAAATAGAAATTGAGCAATGAATTATATAAAAAATAAAACTAAAAAATAAACCTCGGAGTTTAAAAATATGCGGAGTTTGAGCGTTGGATTTTGAAAGTTGGAATACATAAGATTTCAGAAAAATATAAACTAAAAAGAGAAATCTCGGAATTTAAAATTATGGCGGAGTTTAAGCGTAGGAGTTTGAATATTGGAATAATTAAGATTTAAGAAAAATTCAACTAAAATGACAAATCTCGGAATTTGAAAAATAATGCAAAATGAGGTTTTGATACGTAGAAATTTAGTTCCGAAAAATTAATCCGAACTCAAAAGCACTTTACATAACAACTCATTTCATTTATAATGACAAATCTCGGAATTTGAAAAATAATGCAAAATGAGGTTTTGATACGTAGAAATTTAGTTCCGAAAAATTAATCCGAACTCAAAAGCACTTTACATAACAACTCATAAAATTCATGCTATAATTCGAACTAATAGAAAATTTAAAATATTAAATAAACAATTTGCTACAGCTGAAAAATATCGTATTTTTAAACCGCACAAATCTTATAAAAGCCCGTTGTGTGCAAGCCGAAAAAAGAAAAATGATTAAAAAATTAGGATATATTTTTTTGATAATTATAGTTTCTTGTCAACCGAAAAACAAAACTGACAATTCATCTACAATTGACAAACCAGAAAAGAATTTATTTGATAATTACTCGAATGATTCTATAAGAAAACAAATTTTTAAAAGTTCATACGAAAATAATAGTACTGCTCCTAACTACATCGTATTTAAAGCAACAGATTTGAATACTGGATTGACAAAGGAGATTTGTTGCGAAGCTCCATTTTTATCTGGAGCAATACATCGAGAATTTAATATTAAGTATGACTCAATTGGAATTAAGAAAGTAGATAGTATCATTTTAGCAAACAGACAAAGAATATTTAATTTTAAGAATAAAGAGACTTTGAAAAATATCAATTTTTATGATTATCCTGATTATGAAAAAATAATCGAGAGAGCAAAACAAATTGATTTAGAATATTATTACAAAACATTTGGCAAAAATGATTCGGTAAATAGTATGCATTTTTCATCAGACAAAAGAATTGAACAAGTGACATTTGCACATATTTTGTTCAATTGTGGAATAAAAACAACAAGAGATTGTGTCGCAGGAAATAATATTTGGATTGGAAATTAAGATGTAACATAAAAAGGCCAGCACACAACAACTCATAAAATTTATGCTTACATTTAAACTAAATAACGAGCCGACAAACATTCAACAAACGATTTGCTACGTCCGAAAAATCTCCGATTTTCCAGTCGCACAAATCTTATAAAAGCCCGTTGTGTAATATGGCAGAATTAAATTCTGAATTACTAATTTGAGTTTTATGAACTTAAAAAATAAAATTGATTGATTGACAATCTGAAATAAAAAAACTATGAAAACATTTAAAATTTGTAATCTGATTTTTACAAAAA
>NZ_RHLN01000069.1 GCF_004121075.1 Lutibacter sp. HS1-25 | reverse complement strand
TTAAAAAGATAATTATTAAAGAGACTATGTTGATAATTTCAATACAGCCTCTTTTTTAATTGAATAATAAAAAACTTAATTGCATTTAAAACAAAAAGCAGTTTGTTGTAATTCTTCTTGATTTTACTACCGTTGTGGGGACAACAATTTTCTTAGGTATGCCAGACTGATTTTTAATTATAAAAGAACATGATTTAAAGGACTTATAACTTCTTTATTGCTATTATTATAGCTAAAATCAGGAGTTAGTGTGTTTATAAATATTCTTTTAATTAGCACATTTTTATCTGTGTTAGAACTGTTTTTAATTACTTTTAAATGAGGTTCTTGTTGGTTTATTTTTAGGGGTTTCATAATTATATTTTTTAGTTATAAATATTCTTATATAAGTTATCAGATATAAATATTTATTTATTGATAAATATTTGAGTAAAATAATTTCTACCTGATGTTTTACATTTTTCAGTTGAAATTCCAAAATGTGTATAATTTGGGTTTTCAATTACAGCTCTATGGCTTTCGCTATTTAACCAGCCATTTACAGCGCCTTCGGCAGTACTAAAACCAAAAGCAACGTTTTCTCCAACTTGTTTTGCGTGTGCTTTTTCCATCAATGTTTTTGAACGTTCTTGAAAGTTGTCATGGTTTAATTGACCTACTTTAATCATGTAATTTGTATGTTCATCAGCAGTAACAGATACAATACTCATTGGTTTTAAGGCAGCTAAGCCTAATTCTTGTCTGTGAGCGTTTACTAAATCTAATATGTCAGATTCAATGGCTGAATATTCAATTGTATCAATTTCTGATAGTTGATTTGATTTGTCGAAATAAATCCCATCTTCTTCTTGTGAACAAGAGAATAAAACAAGACATAAAAGAGCAAGTAGGCTGTTTTTTAGGGGTAGTGTTTTCATTTTGTGGGGCTTTGTGGGGTTAGTTGTATTTAATGTTGTTTGTAAGGTATTTTAAAAAACTAAATTGATCTTTTTTCTAATGTAGTTTGGAATGTAAATCTGTTGTAAAATACCTGTTGATAAAATAAAATCATCAAGTTCATTTTTTGGAAAAAAATGACTTGATGATTTTATGTTCTTATTTAAAAATAAGAAGGGGTTGATTGAATTGTTAAAATGATATGTAAAATTAATTGTAATCATTTTATTGTTGTGGGGTTATGGGGTTATTGTATTAATATTACATAACAAATATATGAAAAATAATAACCCAAACAATAAAAAAACGTAAAAATTTACCATTTGTTTATAAAAACATACCGTTTATATGGTAAAACAATCCTTGTTTACGGAATTACAATACTATTTGTATGGTTTTCTAATACCGTTTGTTTAAAAAAAAATGTATTTCATTTTTGTTTTTACGCATAAAAAGAAGCCGTCTCATAACCTGAGGCGGTTTTTTTATTAAATGATTTGTATAAAAACCGGTCATTTTG
>NZ_RHLN01000068.1 GCF_004121075.1 Lutibacter sp. HS1-25 | reverse complement strand
TATTTGGTATTTTTTCTAAAATGAGAAATCTCGGAGTTTAAAATTAAGGCAGAGTTTGAGCGTTGGAGTTTGATTATTAGAATAATTAAGATTTAAGGAAAATTCAAAACCCAAATTAAAAAGTGAAATCACAGAAATAAAAGAATAAATAGAATTCTGAAAATTTTAAACTAAAATGACAAATTTCGGATTTAAAAAATGGCGGAGTTTGAGCGTTGGAATATTTAAGATTTTAGAAAAATATAAACTAAAATGAGAAATCTCGGAGTTTAAAATTAAGGCAGAGTTTGAGCGTTGGAGTTTGATTATTAGAATAATTAAGATTTAAGGAAAATTCAGCTAAAATGAGAAATCTCCAAATTTAAGAATAATGCAAAATGAGGTTTTTATACGTAAAAATTCAGGTCGAATAGATTAATTCTAACTCAAAACCACATTACACAACAACTCATAAAATTCATGCTATAATTCGAACTAATAGAAAATTTAAAATATTAAATAAACAATTTGCTACGGCTGAAAATTATCGTATTTTTAAACCGCACAAATCTTATAAAAGCCCGTTCCCAAAACATATCGAAAGTTTTCATAATTCGAACACCCAACAAATCCGTTTCCATTAGGATAATCCCAACAAACCACAAACATTCGTGCAGGTAATAAAGAGCTTTAATAGTTTATTTCAAAACCTCAACATTATTGCAATGTTATTTTTATATTTGAATAGCACAACTAAAATCCACGTTTATCCCAAAAAAGCAATACGGATAAACCAATATAATAGAAGTATATAACAAGTTGCCCAAAATAGCGGAGGAAACTCAGATTTAATAAATGAGAATAATTCTGAGGTTAAAAAAAGCGAAATTTCTGAGAAAAAGTTGAAACGAAAAAAGCTCAATGAAACGTAAAAAATAAACAATATTTAAGAATCTAAAATTAATCGAAAAAAGACGAATTTATTAATAACAAAAAATACTAAATGAGAAAAAGTAAAACTTCAAAGTGGATTTTTATTTCAATTGGTGGAATTGTAGTGGTTTTGATTAGTTTCACTTTAATCTATAGTTTATTAATTCCTGATGCTTGTTATTACCACACACACGAAATGAATTCATTAATGAGTTTTTTCTATAGTGCTGGACCAGCAAGTAACGGACATCCTGAGCCGAATATTTTAAATTTAATTTTATCATTATCCATTGGTGGAGTTATTGGATATAGAATTTACGAAAATATTGACAAAGAGAATTGAAAAAACGCAATGAAAAGTAAATTGAGAACTATTTAAAGAAAAATATAAATTTTAGAATGATTAGAACAAATTAACTAAAAGCTAAATTGGGCAACACCTCATATAATTTATGCTTACATTTGAACTAACACAAACGACAAACATTCAACTAACGATTTGCTACGGCAGAAAAATCTCCGATTTTCCAGTCGCACAAATCATATAAAAACTCGTTGGCTACAATAAGATGAAAAAGATTATAACAAGAATACATTTTTACCTTTTAGCTTTAATTATCTTGAATTTTACGAGTAAATGGATATTCGATTTCACCTTGAATTTGAATATTATATTTACAATTAAAGTTTTAATTATTATAACAGGAATTATATTATTCTTTTCGAATGTTAAACCGTTCAAGATTATTGGAATTTACTTTTCATATTATGTATTATCTCCGATTATTCTAATTTTTGCTTGGTTGACAGATGGATTAATAATTGGAATAATAGCTTCTTTATTTTTATATCCAGTACAAACCGATTTTGCCGAGTACCAGAATAAAAATTTCAAAATTTATGAAAAACATAAAGGTTTTTTGGATGGTTGTTGCACATATCTGATTACCGAAAAACAATTGATAATATTTGAAAAGAAGATTAAGGAAATTAACATTAACCAAAAAATTGATTTAGAAAAGAGTAAATTGACAAATGAAAATGGAATCTTAAAACTTAAATATCAATACGAGGACTATGATTACAAACTTGAAAGAACAATCAAAGTAGATTCAACGATTGTAATAAGGCCAAAAAAATTACTGTAGCCAACAACTCATAAAATTTATGCTTACATTTAAACTAAATAACGAACTGACAAACATTCAACAAACGATTTGCTATGTCCGAAAAATCTCCGATTTTCCAGTCGCACAAATCTTATAAAAGCCCGTTAGGCAATATGTCATCGGAATTCTCTCTGAATTCCTTATTTTGAGTTATTTGATTCAAAATCATTTATTTGTCTGAATATTTGACAAAAAAGCTCATTGAAATAAATAGAATTGAGCAACGAATTCTATAAATATTTAAAATAAAATGACAAATTTCGGATTAAAAATTAATCGGAGTTTGAGCGTTGGAATTTGAATGTTAGAATATTTAAGATTTCAGAAAAATCTAGCTAAAAAGAGAAATCTCGGATTTTAAAATTAATCGGAGTTTGAGCGTTGGAATTTGAATGTTAGAATATTTAAGATTTCAGAAAAATCTAGCTAAAAAGAGAAATCTCGGATTTTAAAATTACAGCCGAGTTTGAGCATTGGAATTTGATTGTTGGAATATTTATGATTTAAGGAAAATTCAGCTAAAAAGAGAAATCTCGGAATTTGAAAATTACAGCCGAGTTTGAGCATTGGAATTTGATTGTTGGAATATTTATGATTTAAGGAAAATTCAG
>NZ_RHLN01000067.1 GCF_004121075.1 Lutibacter sp. HS1-25 | reverse complement strand
AGTAGCTGAATACAAATCTTGTGGGCTAGAAGCTTACGGATATTTATTTAATGTATGTGATGAACAAGCTGTTATTGCTAATATTACAAAGATTGAAGCTGAAGTTGGTCCAATCGATATTTTGATTAACAACGCAGGTATTATCAAAAGAACACCTATAGTAGATATGTCTGTTGAAGATTTTACTGCTGTAATCACGGTAGATTTAATCAGTCCATTTATCGTTTCTAAAAATGTTGTCAAAGGAATGATTCAACGTGGTGGAGGAAAAATCATCAATATTTGTTCTATGATGAGTGAACTAGGAAGAGATTCTGTAAGTGCTTATGCAGCAGCAAAAGGTGGTTTAAAAATGTTGACTAAAAATATGGCTACAGAATGGGCTAAATTTAACATTCAAACTAACGGAATTGGACCGGGTTATTTTGCAACAAGCCAAACGGCTCCAATTAGAGTAGACGGACACCCATTTAACGATTTTATTATTAGCAGAACACCAGCTTCTCGTTGGGGAGATCCAGAAGATTTACAAGGTGCTGCTATTTTCTTATCTTCTAAAGCAAGTGATTTTGTAAATGGTCATGTACTTTATGTAGATGGTGGAATCTTAGCTACTATCGGAAAACCTTCAAACGAAGATTAATTAAAAGAAATTAAATCAAAATGAAAACAACATTTATACACGATAATTTTTTGCTAGATAATAAATTTGCAGAAGAATTGTATCATAGTTACGCTAAAAATCAACCAATAATTGATTACCATAACCATTTATCTCCAAGGTTAATAGCTGAAGATGCTGTTTTTAAAAACTTAACAAATGTTTGGATTAATGGCGATCACTATAAGTGGAGAGCTATGAGAACCCTAGGTATAAATGAAAAATTTATCACGGGTAATGGGTCAGATAAAGACAAGTTTTTAAATTGGGCTAAAACAGTACCTCATACAATGCGTAATCCGTTGTATCATTGGACACATTTAGAATTGGCTCGTTATTTTGATGTGTACGATTTATTGAATGAAAAATCTGCAAGTAAAATTTATGAAGAAGTTTCGGCAAAAGTCAACACACCAGAATACAGTGCTCAAAACTTACTTCGTAAGGTAAATGTTGAATATGTTTGTACTACAGAAGATCCAACAGATACGCTAGAACATCATCAGCAAATAGCAAAAAACAAGATTGATATCAAGGTGGGAACCTCCTTTAGACCCGATAAAGCTATTTTAATTTCAGCTGATGGGTATAATAGTTATATAGATTCCTTAGGCAATGCTGCGGGTGTTTCCATTAATACCTATGAAGATTTATGTGATGCACTTAAAAAGAGAATTGAATTTTTTGATAAAAACGGATGTAGTGTTTGTGATCACGGTATAGATCAAATTTATTTTGAAGAATTTACTGAAGGTGAAGTGAAATCAATCTTCAAAAAGAAAAGAGAAAATCAAGAAATTACTTCAGAAGAAGCTTTAAAATTCCAAAGTGCTATTTTACTGTTTTTAGCAGAAACTTATCATGAATTTGGGTGGGTGCAACAATACCATTTAGGAGCCTTAAGAAACAACAATGCTCGTATGCATCGCATTTTAGGACCAGACACAGGATGGGATTCTATTAGTGATTATCCACAAGCGCAAAAATTATCTGCATTTTTAAATGCATTAGATAGTAAAGATAAATTAACAAAAACAATATTATACAATTTAAATCCTGCCGACAATGAAGTAATGGCAACTATGATTGGAAACTTTAACGATGGAAGTGTTAAAGGAAAAGTACAATATGGATCAGGTTGGTGGTTTTTAGATCAAAAAGACGGTATGATAAAACAATTAAACGCGCTCTCTAATATGGGATTAATAAGTTGTTTTATTGGAATGTTAACCGATTCTCGAAGCTTTTTATCATTCCCAAGACACGAATATTTTAGAAGAGTTTTATGCAATCTTTTAGGTGATGAAATTAAAAGGGGTGAATTACCTAAAGATATGGAATGGATTGGAAATATGGTTGCCAACATTAGTTATCACAACGCAAAAGAATATTTTAAAATTTAAATAAACAAAGTATTAAACAAACAAAATGAGTAAAGTAGTAACATTTGGAGAGATTATGTTAAGATTGGCTCCACAAGGATTTTTAAGATTTTCACAAGCAGATAATTTTGATGTTGTTTACGGCGGTGGAGAATCTAACGTAGCAGTTTCTTTAGCAAACTATGGTATATCTGTAGATTTTGTAACACGTTTACCAAAAAATGACATTGGAGAATGTGCCATGATGGAAATGCGCAAAAGAGGTGTTGGTGTAGATAAAATTGTTTGGGGTGGAGACCGTTTAGGAATTTACTTTTTAGAAACAGGAGCAGTTTCTCGTGGTTCAAAAGTAGTTTACGACCGTGCACACTCATCAATGTCAGACATTCAACCAGGAATGGTGAACTGGGAAGAAGTATTTGCAGGTGCAGAATGGTTTCATTGGACAGGTATCACGCCAGCCATTTCACAAAGTTCAGCCGATGCTTGTTTAGAAGCTGTAAAAGCTGCAAGTAAATTAGGCTTAACCATTTCAACCGATTTAAATTATCGCGCTAAATTGTGGAAATACGGTGGAGATCGTGAAGCAATTATGACCGAATTAACATCTTACTGTGATGTTATTT
>NZ_RHLN01000066.1 GCF_004121075.1 Lutibacter sp. HS1-25 | reverse complement strand
CACGGAACCTATAAAGGCGGTCCAGAAGGCTTTACCTACAATAAACAAGAAGATTGTTTTATCTGCCCCCAAAATAAAACGATTCCATTTACAAAGGTTTTTTATGAAGGAGAAAACAATAATAAAAAGAAAGAGTATCGAGCATCTAAATACCTATGTATTGATTGCCCTATACGTAGTACTTGTTTAAAAAAGAGTCAAGAAAAACGGATTACCATCACTTATTACAAAGAAGAATATGAGCGTAACAATACAAGGGTAAACAGCAAAAGAGGAAGTTATATGAAAGGTAAACGGCAAAGCACTGTTGAGCCTGTATTTGGCACCCTTACTCAGTTTATGGGACTTAGGAAAATAAATACAATTGGTATACAGCAAGCAAATAAGGTAATGCATCTGTCAGCAATGGCTTATAATCTGAAAAAGTACTTAAAATTCATTTCAAAAACTGTAAAAAGTGATGCAAAACAGGTGCATCATTTTATTTTAACATTAGAGGGCTTTGTAGGCCTTCAAATAAACCTTTTTAAGCGATTCGAAATTGAGAAGAGTTTGCTATTGCTTTAAAAAATAAGCCCCTTAAAAAGGAGCTTATGAAATATGATATTTGTGTTTTAAGGTCTTGTGCAACGGCTACCGGTGTTAGCCACAGTAATTTATTCCATTCCGAATTTCGTGTATAATTTCGGAAATCTTTTTTTCAAATCATTTTCATCTTCTTCCCATTCTTCTCCAGTTATTTCAAAATTTTCTTGAATTCCTTGAGGCATATCATTTCCTGTCTTTTTTTCATAAACATCAGTTGCAATATAACTCAAACCTTCCCAATCTCCGTCATTTGTTTCTTTCAGTTCAGTTAGTGTTTCAATATTCTTAATTGCATTTTCGTATATTAACTGTCCTTGTCCAATTAACCAACCTCGAAAATCAGAGAAACAATCATCAGAGCATCCTCCATTAATTATATAAGCAGCAGCCCAGAAATTCCAATTATAAACTTCTCCTCTTAATGTTCTGAACTTATTGTCGAATTCTAAAACTTCGTTTGCAGTTAATTTTGATAATTCTTTTTCAAGTTCAGATTGTTGATTTTCGTAATCTCCTAAACTTTTAGATTTAGTAGTTTCAATAATTTTCCAAAATTTCTCTGATTCCATAAGTTGTTTGGAATCTTGAAAGGTTTCTTTAATTCCAGTTTCAGAATTTTGATATTTAAAAAACTCTTTAAAACTTTTAGCAAAACCAAAATGATAAATAGCCATTGAATAAACAAAAATCATTACTAATAAAGGGACTTTGTTAATGAAAGGTGTTTCTAAAGTTCCTAAAGCAATTAATGCTCCTAAAAGACCCAAAGAAAATAAAACTATTGAAATAATTTTCGCCCAATTTTTTCCTTTATAAACCATTATCAAAAGTCCAACAGTCAATACAAACCTTATTAGTTGTGTGATAAGTTTTTTTGACTCAATTTCTGGTCTGACAGAATGATAAAAATATATCGTATGAATTGAAACAAGTAAAATACTTATTGATATTAGTATTGTCCTTTTTTTTCCAATTTTAGTTAATTCGTTCATTTTTTGGTTTTATTGTGGCTAACGGGCTTTTATAAGATTTGTGCGACTGGAAAATCGGAGATTTTTCGGTGGTAGCAAATCGTTTGTTGAATGTTTGTCGGTTTGTTATTTAGGTTAAATGTAAGCATAAATTTTATGAGGTGTTGCCCAACGTTTTTTTTAACATCCGCAATATAAATCTACAATCGTACTATTCTCTTTCTCAGAGATTTTATAATAACAACCAGGATTTATTTCACTCGGTTCAAATTTTGAATTGTTCTCTTTCCAAACATTTACATCAATATCCATTTTGTCAATCTCATACATTTGCTCAATCCAACTCATTAGTTTTTCTCGACTTATTTTAGGAAACTCAACATTAACCAAAATTCCTCCAGCCTCTTTACATTGAAAAATCGAATATTTAATATCATTCTCAAAATCTCTCTTAAATGAACAAATCGATTCTTTTTCCCATTCATAGAACTCTTTTTCGTAAAGCTCAGAAGTCGGATTGTAATTATTGATTAAATAATAATAAATTCCCTCATTTTTAAAATCAGTTTTCACTTGTTCTCTTAATTTTTCGATGTTTGGGTTTTTCAATTCAAACTCTTGTGAGTATGTTTTATAACTCAAAATTGAAAGTAAAATTATCAAACAGAATTTCGTTTTCATAATGTTGGGCAACGGGCTTTTATAAGATTTGTGCGGTTTAAAAATACGATATTTTTCAGCCGTAGCAAATTGTTTGTTTAATATTTTAAATTTTCTATTAGTTCGAATTATAGCATGAATTTTATGAGTTGTTGTGTAATGTGGTTTTGAGTTAGAATTAATCTATTCGACCTGAATTTTTACGTATAAAAACCTCATTTTGCATTATTCTTAAATTTGGAGCTTTCTCATTTTAGCTGAATTTTCCTTAAATCTTAATTATTCCAACAATCAAATTCCAACGCTCAAACTCTGCCTTAATTTTAAACTCCGAGATTTCTCATTTTAGCAATATTTTTCTTAAATCTTAAATATTCCAACAGTCAAATTTCAATGCTCAAACTCGGCTGTAATTTTAAAATCAGAGAATTGTCATTTTAGTTTAAAATTCTCAGAATTCTATTTATTCTTTTATTTCTGTGATTTCACTTTTTAATTTGGGTTTTAAAAAATACCAAATAGGAATATTAAAAATTAAAAATAAAGGAATATTGAAATTAGATTCATTTTTGAGACTCAACGCGATAAAAGCACCTAATAAAATTCCTGTACAAAATAATCCAAAAGCAATGTATTATACTGAAATAGGT
>NZ_RHLN01000065.1:150-2331 GCF_004121075.1 Lutibacter sp. HS1-25 | reverse complement strand
TGTTTGTGAAACTTGCATTATGTTTAAAATTCCAGAATGTTAGGTATGGTCCGCTATTAGGATATGCCGTTTCAGCGCCGCCACTTCCACTTAAAATACCACCTCTAACATTATCTAATAAATTGGCATAGGGATGATACCCATGACAATCGATAGATTGATTTGTTTGCATATTACAATTAACGAACACAGTGCTCGTTGTACTCCAACGCATCCCTGGACCGTGCAGCATACCTTTATCAGGATCTTTTGACAACCCTTCGCTTACATTATCGATACAATTTTCAAATAGCACACCATAACTGTATCTTGAATAGTAACTAGTATGTCCTTTCTTACCAGAAAATTCAATATCTTTAACAGTAACGGCTATACTTTTTTCTATACAAATACCTTCATTCCAATCTTTAAAATGGCAATTTCGAATCCATCCATTTGCCACATTATTAAAAGCAACGGCTTGCCACGCATAATCTACAATATCGCTTGCGTGGTGTAAAAAATCTTCTGGATAATGTTTCCAACCACTTGTAAATAAAATATCTTCAACACCTACTTCTGTAATTGTTTGAAACGTTTTAAGAACCGTCGTAGATGATAATGGCATATTAAGCTGAACGGGGTTTTTAAAGGTTATTTTGTTCCCTGCAATTTTAGTAATAACATGTTTCTCATAAGGACGGATACCATTGTTTATTATAGGTGTCCATCTAATATTAGGCGTTAAACCCGGCATATTTGCTTCAAGGTTAGCAGGGGTACGTTGATACAAATCAACATATTGCCCAATCGATAAATTGGCTGCACTGGCAACTTCTATTTCGAAGTCTCCTTTTTTAATCTCTTTTGTTACTTGAGTAATATCAACAGAATTAGTATTTGAAGGCAAAAACATAAATTGATAGTTAATTTCACCGCTACCAAACTTATTTTCATTGAATTTGTCTGTATATATTTCTGTTCCGCCAATACCGCTTCCTGCACCTTTTAAAATGATATTACTCTTTCGAACAATAATGGGCTGTGTTTTTGTAGTTTCACTAGAAACGATGTAGCGTCCAGCTGGAAAATAAACAACAGTTGGTTGACCACTAGCTTCTGCTGCATTAATTGTGGCTTGTATAGCGCTATCATCATAACCTGTATCATTTGGTATGGCACCAAAATCTGTAACATTTAGTCTATTCCAACTTGATACATTTGGTAGTCCCTTTTCAGAAAAATGATATCCAGAAAACGAAAATTCGTTTAGTTTCGCTTCTGACAACTTATTTGTTAATTTTTTCTGAGCAAAATCAACCCATGAAGGTGCTTCTGCATTTTGGGAGTTAACAGTTATAGACCAAAACACCAATATTATAACACATTGTTTTAAAATTGAAAACTTTTTAAATTGGAATTTTATTATTTTATTATTTAATTTAATCATTTATCTATTTATTTTATTTCTAAACTTTTAACCAATCACATCTCTATAATCTAACTCAAAACAGCATTAAAAACCTACAAATTAGATAATTATCGACTGAACTTTTCGATATTATTTTTTTATTAATTTTATTACTTCTGGTTTATCAATATATATTTTAATGAAATAAATACCGATAGGTTTATTACTTATATCTAAACTTACTGCACCTTCATTTACCAAATATGTTTTTGAGGATATCAATTGAGATTGTATGTTGTATATTTCTATGTTTGCTGTTTTTATACCTTCTGGTAAATACATCTCAAACAAACCGTTTGTTGGGTTAGGATACACACGCACATTTTCTAATAAATCTATACTTTTTGAAAGCACACCTTGACAAGCTGATTTACTTTGAATTTGCAATTGATCACCATGATTTATTTCAACAGAAAAATCGGTTTGATATGTTTCTAAAATGGTTTTTCCATTTTTAAGAACCGTATAAGGAGCTGTTCCTTCGGCAATAGAAATAGATGCTGTTTTTTTATCAACAAGTATTTTTCCGCTTAAGTTAGAAGCTTCAGCAATGGAAACTTTGTAACATTGTTCAAAAGTATCCCCTTCAACAGTAATACATAAATCATAAGCTCCTGGACTTAAATTATCAATATTTAAAATGCTTGTGAAATTATCTGTATAATTAAAGTTGTTTCCTTTTAATGTTGCTGTATAATTTCTAGTTTCGTCAGCTTCAATTTTAACATTTC
>NZ_RHLN01000065.1:0-130 GCF_004121075.1 Lutibacter sp. HS1-25 | reverse complement strand
TTTGTAACATTGTTCAAAAGTATCCCCTTCAACAGTAATACATAAATCATAAGCTCCTGGACTTAAATTATCAATATTTAAAATGCTTGTGAAATTATCTGTATAATTAAAGTTGTTTCCTTTTAATGTT
>NZ_RHLN01000064.1 GCF_004121075.1 Lutibacter sp. HS1-25 | reverse complement strand
TGCCTGGTCGTAATAACCATATTTCCAAAGCATTCCAATACCAATCATATTTTGCTTCAATTCAAAAGCAGAGCGCATATGAGATCCAGCTAAAAATCCTAATCCACCTGAATAAATTTTCAAAGCCTGGTGTATTCCAAATTCCATACTAAAGTAAGCGACCTTTTTATCGAACTTTTTTGCTGGTTTGTACGGATGATGCCATTTGCTATATTCGTGATTCATGTTTGTATGTATTTATGTTTCAGGGCAAAAATAGGTTTTACCTGTCAAATTCTTATGTGCTATTTTAACATGTTTAGTTAAAATTTTGTTATATTGGTTAAAATTGAAAGATTGTTTTTGTGCTAAAACAACTTATCGTCTCTTTTCATCATTTAAAATTTCTTGTACAGCCAGGTGATAGGCTTTTAAGCTTTTCGATTTTTTAATTTTTTTAAATGTTTTGTGCGGATCTGTAAAATGGGTAGCAAAATACTCCCAAAAACTGGTCATTTTTAACAAAATATGATGCGCTCCCGAAAGTGAAGCTTCGTACTGTTCAAAAATAGTTTGATGAAAATCTTTAAAAATTTCAATCTTATTGGCAGGGTAGTGCTGGGTATTGTTTTTGATCATACTAGGTAAAAACGGATCAGCAATCAAGCCTCTTCCAATCAACCAATGGTCTATGCTTGGAAATCTTTGTTGCATTTTATCAAACACAGCAACCGATGTAATATCACCATTGTAGTACAATTTATGATTTGTATTTTCTATACAGCGCTCAAAAGCATCTAAATCTACGCCACCTTTGTACAATTGTTTGCCAATACGCGCGTGTATGGCAATGTTTTTTAACGGAAATTGCGCTAATATGGGCAAGGTTGCTAAAATTTCGTTGCTATTTTCATAACCCATACGCATTTTCATAGATACTGTAATATCCGATTTATCGTACACTTTTTGTAAAATTTGTTCAATTTTTGCAAAATCACAAATAAGTCCAGACCCCATACCACGTTTGGTAACCATAGGGTAGGGACAACCCAAATTCCAGTTCAGTTCTTTATAACCCAATTCCTGAACAAATTTAGCCACAAACAAAAATTCATCAGCATCATTGGTAATAATCTGCGGAATTAACTCGAGGCTAGTATTGTTTTCAGGCAATAAATCACGTTCATACGATTTTTTAATTTCCAGTTTGCCATTTAATTTAATGTATGGAGCATAAAAAGTATCAATACCCCCAAAATATTTTTGAAAAGCATTGCGAAATTTATAATCAGTAAACCCTTGCAAGGGAGACGAAAGCAGTGTATGATTCATATAACTAAATAAAGCCGCAAATATACGTTACTTTAAATTGGTTTTAACCATTCAAAATATTATGATATAACTTATTAAAATGTACAAAACAATTAAGTACATTTACAATAGTGTAAAAAAACAAAACTACTAATTAAAAACAACCATATTATGGCAAAGAGTCAAGACGCAAAAAAGAATGTAAAAAAAGAACCAGCTAAAACTGCCAAAGAAAAAAAAGCCGCAAAACGCGAGAAAAAAGGGAAGTAATTAGTACTCAGTTTTAAGTTATAAGTTATAAGTTATAAGTTGAAAGCCGAAAGTCAAAAGTCTAAAGTTGAAAGTCAAAAGCCAAAAGTCAGTTTTCAGTAGCAGTTCTAAGTTATAAAGTCTAAAGTTGAAAGTCAAAAGTCAAAAGTCAGTTTTCAGTAGCAGTTCTAAGTTCTAAGTTTTAGGTTTTAAGTCAGTATTCATTATTCCTTCTTCATTATTAATTATTCATTATTCATTATTAATTAGTAACAGTATTCTTTGAACCGTCATCCTCGCGTATGCGGGGATCTGTTACTACAAATACTAAAAAGCATGTTTTGTCATTTCGATTGCAATGAGAAATCACATAAAATTGAGCATTGGATATGGTTCCTCCTTCGTCGGAATGACAAGTTATAAATGGAATTAAGTCAAAAGTAGGT
>NZ_RHLN01000063.1 GCF_004121075.1 Lutibacter sp. HS1-25 | reverse complement strand
TCGTAATAACCATATTTCCAAAGCATTCCAATACCAATCATATTTTGCTTCAATTCAAAAGCAGAGCGCATATGAGATCCAGCTAAAAATCCTAATCCACCTGAATAAATTTTCAAAGCCTGGTGTATTCCAAATTCCATACTAAAGTAAGCGACCTTTTTATCGAACTTTTTTGCTGGTTTGTACGGATGATGCCATTTGCTATATTCGTGATTCATGTTTGTATGTATTTATGTTTCAGGGCAAAAATAGGTTTTACCTGTCAAATTCTTATGTGCTATTTTAACATGTTTAGTTAAAATTTTGTTATATTGGTTAAAATTGAAAGATTGTTTTTGTGCTAAAACAACTTATCGTCTCTTTTCATCATTTAAAATTTCTTGTACAGCCAGGTGATAGGCTTTTAAGCTTTTCGATTTTTTAATTTTTTTAAATGTTTTGTGCGGATCTGTAAAATGGGTAGCAAAATACTCCCAAAAACTGGTCATTTTTAACAAAATATGATGCGCTCCCGAAAGTGAAGCTTCGTACTGTTCAAAAATAGTTTGATGAAAATCTTTAAAAATTTCAATCTTATTGGCAGGGTAGTGCTGGGTATTGTTTTTGATCATACTAGGTAAAAACGGATCAGCAATCAAGCCTCTTCCAATCAACCAATGGTCTATGCTTGGAAATCTTTGTTGCATTTTATCAAACACAGCAACCGATGTAATATCACCATTGTAGTACAATTTATGATTTGTATTTTCTATACAGCGCTCAAAAGCATCTAAATCTACGCCACCTTTGTACAATTGTTTGCCAATACGCGCGTGTATGGCAATGTTTTTTAACGGAAATTGCGCTAATATGGGCAAGGTTGCTAAAATTTCGTTGCTATTTTCATAACCCATACGCATTTTCATAGATACTGTAATATCCGATTTATCGTACACTTTTTGTAAAATTTGTTCAATTTTTGCAAAATCACAAATAAGTCCAGACCCCATACCACGTTTGGTAACCATAGGGTAGGGACAACCCAAATTCCAGTTCAGTTCTTTATAACCCAATTCCTGAACAAATTTAGCCACAAACAAAAATTCATCAGCATCATTGGTAATAATCTGCGGAATTAACTCGAGGCTAGTATTGTTTTCAGGCAATAAATCACGTTCATACGATTTTTTAATTTCCAGTTTGCCATTTAATTTAATGTATGGAGCATAAAAAGTATCAATACCCCCAAAATATTTTTGAAAAGCATTGCGAAATTTATAATCAGTAAACCCTTGCAAGGGAGACGAAAGCAGTGTATGATTCATATAACTAAATAAAGCCGCAAATATACGTTACTTTAAATTGGTTTTAACCATTCAAAATATTATGATATAACTTATTAAAATGTACAAAACAATTAAGTACATTTACAATAGTGTAAAAAAACAAAACTACTAATTAAAAACAACCATATTATGGCAAAGAGTCAAGACGCAAAAAAGAATGTAAAAAAAGAACCAGCTAAAACTGCCAAAGAAAAAAAAGCCGCAAAACGCGAGAAAAAAGGGAAGTAATTAGTACTCAGTTTTAAGTTATAAGTTATAAGTTATAAGTTGAAAGCCGAAAGTCAAAAGTCTAAAGTTGAAAGTCAAAAGCCAAAAGTCAGTTTTCAGTAGCAGTTCTAAGTTATAAAGTCTAAAGTTGAAAGTCAAAAGTCAAAAGTCAGTTTTCAGTAGCAGTTCTAAGTTCTAAGTTTTAGGTTTTAAGTCAGTATTCATTATTCCTTCTTCATTATTAATTATTCATTATTCATTATTAATTAGTAACAGTATTCTTTGAACCGTCATCCTCGCGTATGCGGGGATCTGTTAGTGTAAATACTAAAAAGCATCTTTTGAACTACACAAACAACAGATTTCCAGTCAAGCTGAAAATGACGTATGTTTTGAACCGTCATCCTCGCGAATGCGGGGATCTGTTACTACAAATACTAAAAAGCATGTTTTGT
>NZ_RHLN01000062.1 GCF_004121075.1 Lutibacter sp. HS1-25 | reverse complement strand
TTATGAAGCAACAGCTTCAAATCCTAATTTTTTTGAAAATTACAAGAACATTAAAAGTAATATTGAAAAGTTGATGGATGAATGGGCTATATTGGAAGAAAAAATTGAAAATTGTTCTTAAAAAATAAACATAGCAGTATTGAACAAATTCACTTTTCTGAAATTTCAGACAAAGAAATATTTTTATTTATTAAGCGTGAAGACGCATTGCATCCTTTTATTTCGGGAAACAAATATCGAAAATTAAAATACAATTTAGTTGAAGCTTTCAATCAAAAAAAACACACATTAGTAACATTTGGCGGTGCATTTTCAAACCATATTGCTGCAGTAGCAGCAGCAGGTTTTGAGTATGGTTTTAAAACTATTGGTGTGATTAGAGGTCACGAATTGGCTTATAATTTAGATGAAGTACTTCAAACAAATCCAACTTTAAAATTTGCTTCACAACATAATATGCAATTTCATTTTGTAACCAGAAGCGAATATAGAGAAAAAACTTCAGCAACATTTATTGAAAATCTACAACAAAAATTTGGAGATTTTTATTTAATTCCTGAAGGTGGTACCAACATTTTTGCTGTAAAAGGATGTGAAGAAATTTTAACTGAAAATGATGATCAATACGATATTATTTGTTCAGCTATTGGAACTGGAGGAACTATTTCGGGGATTATCAATTCAACAAAAAAAAATCAGGAAGTTATTGGTTTTCCTTCTTTAAAAGGAGATTTCTTAGAAAATGAAATTAAAAAATATATTTCCGAAGAAAAAAAATGGCATATAAATACCCAATATCATTTTGGAGGTTATGCAAAAATTTCGGAAGAATTAATTACTTTTATCAACAAATTTAAAAGTGAAACTGGGATTCCTTTAGATCCGGTTTATACAGGAAAAATGATGTTTGGTATTGTTGATTTAATTAAAAACGATTATTTTAAAAAAGGCAGAAAAATTCTGGCAATTCACACCGGTGGTTTGCAAGGAATTGATGGAATGAATAATGTATTAAAAAAGAAAAATTTACCTCAAATAGTATAAGTATGAAATTGAAATATATGTTAATTTGTTTAATATCAATAGGTTTAATGGCTAGTTGTAAATCTAAAAAGCAGCCTACTCATACTTATAAAAAACCGCCAGCCAAAATTGTTGAACAAAAGCATGAAGAAAAAGCTGAAGCAGTTGCTACAGTTGAAGAAGCAAAACCCGTTGAGATAAATTCTACAGAAGATTATATTTTACATTTTAAAGACATTTCTATGCGTGAAATGCGTAAATATAAAATTCCTGCAAGTATTACTTTGGCTCAGGGTATTATTGAATCTTCAAGTGGAAAAAGTGAATTGACTTTGCGTTCAAACAATCATTTTGGTATCAAGTGTCACGTAGGTTGGGAAGGTGATAAAACCTACCATGATGATGATGAAAAGGGAGAATGTTTTAGGGTGTATAAAGATCCAAATAGATCTTATGAAGATCATTCGTTGTTTTTAACATCACGCAGTCGTTATGCTGGTTTATTTGAATTAGATCCAGCAGATTATGTTGGTTGGGCAGAAGGATTAAGTGCAGCGGGTTACGCAACAGACAGAAGATATCCTGCTAAATTAATTGGGTTGATTGAGAAATATAATTTACACCAATTTGACAAGGAAGTACTAGGTAAATCTTATAAAAAAGTTGTATATAAAACAGAACCAGGTCATGAAGTAGTAAAAGGTGATACACTTTATTCTATTTCTAAGAAATATGGTTTATCTGTTGATGATTTAAAAAGAATAAATAAGTTAGATTCTAACAATATTAGTATTGGGCAAATCTTAGTAATAAAATAAAAGAAGCCGTCTCATAACCTGAGGCGGTTTTTTTATTAAATAATTTGTATAAAAATCGGTCATTTTGTATCTTTAGGTATTGATAATCAAAGATATGAATACAAATTTTCAATCCTACAATCAACAGCAAAATTGGCTTTTTCCACCTTCTATTGAAGAGCTTATTGCTGATGATCATCCTGTTCGAATAGTCAATGGAATAGTTGAGCAACTAGACTTAAGTTTACTGGTAGAAGAATATAGTAAAGAAGGAAAACCAAGTTACCATCCAAAAATGATGCTCAAGGTAATGGTTTATGCCTATATGGATAATACCTATTCTAGCCGTAAGATAGAAAAGGCGATGAGAGAGAACATCAACTTTATGTGGCTTGCAGCGCAACAAGTTGCAGACCATAATACTATTGCACGTTTTCGCAGTAAAAAACTGAAGACTATTTTTAAAGACATTTTTAAACAAGTTGTTTTACTTTTAGCCGAAGAAGGACTTGTCACCCTCAAAGAAGTATTTACAGATGGTACAAAAATAGAGTCTATAGCAGGGAGATATACCTTTGTTTGGGGTAATTCCATCAAGACGCGCAAAGAGAAAATGGCAGAACAATTGGAAGCGATGTGGGAATATGCACAAAGCATTGCAGATGAAGAAGATGATGATCCCACTCCACCTGACTTCAAAAAAATTGATAAAGAAAAGGTTGCGGAAACAGCCCGAAAAATA
>NZ_RHLN01000061.1 GCF_004121075.1 Lutibacter sp. HS1-25 | reverse complement strand
CTCATTATTTTATTTGGCGTACTTTTTACCATTTTCATCATTTTTTGGGTATTAATTTCATTGGCAATTGGTGTTTATTTTCAGGAAATTGGTTTTACGTTTTTACATGCTATATTGTTTGTAATTGCTTTTCAGTTAGTGGTTTTTGCCATTGTAAGCTTTGCGATTTATAAAATTTCTTATAAAATTAAATCACTTAAATTATTAATAGAATCGTAAGACAGAATTTCTGCTTCAACATAAAAACATAAAAAAAGCATTCTAAATAACTAGAATGCTTTTCCATTAACCAAATTTAAACTAAACTCAAACCAATATTTAGTAAATATTTTAATTAAGAGCTGGTAAAATAACTTTGTCAATTACGTGTACAACACCGTTTGATGCTTGTACATCATATGCTATTATATTGCTATTTCTGTTATTGGCGTCTGTTAATTTTGCACCACCAGTAACATTTGCTGTAATATTGCCACCTAAAGTTGTTACAGTCATATTGTCTGATAATTGGCTGGCAATTACGTTAGCTCCTGCAACTACGTGAGAATTTAATGTTGCTGTTAAAGTAGCTGCATCAATAGCTGCTAAATTAGGAGCATTTAATTCTGTTAGTAAATTACCAAAAGCTTCATTTGTTGGAGCAAATACTGTAAAAGGTGCTGGATTTGTTCCGTTTGCAGTAGATAATGTTGCAACAAAATTTGGTTGGTCATTTCTTGTTAATGCAGCAACTAAAGTTGAAAAATTAGCATTTGAAGTTGCAAAAGTTACAACTGTTGGTAAACCAATAACTTTATCAACTAAGTGAATAACACCATTGTCTACTACATTGTCTGCATTTGTAACCATAGACATTCCGTTTATTTTAACTACTGAAGTTTTTTCAATATACATACTCATTTTTTTACCGTTTGGTGTAGCAGTTGAAAGTGTTGAAACATATCCAGTTTCAATATCAGTTGATCTAACATCTCCCATAATAACGTGGTTTAATAAAATTTGTATTAAAGCATCTACAGGTACAGCATCTAAATTAGCAAAACCAGCATCGGATAAGAATGCGCTAAAAGCTGCATTGTTTGGCGCAAATACTGTAAATGGACCAGCACTTTTTAAAGTTTCTACCAAATCTGCTTTTTGAAGCGCTGCAAGTAAGTTACTGTAATTAGCTTGATTGGCAACAACAAAATCAGCTATGTTATTTGTAGTAGGTTCAATATAAGGTAAAACTACCTTGTCTATTACGTGAATAACCCCATTTGAAGTTTGTACGTTTGTTGCAATTATTTTGCTGATACGACCGTTAGCATCTGTTAATGTTGCTCCCCCCGAAATATTAGCGGTAATGTCACCGCCTAAAGTTGTTACGGTCATATTATCTGTTAACTGACTAGCAATTACATTTGCACCTGCAACTACGTGAGAAGTTAATGTTGCTGTTAAAGTAGCGCCATCAATAGCTGCTAAATTAGGCGCATTTAATTCTGTAAGTAAATCGCCAAAGGCTGCGTTTGTTGGAGCAAATACTGTAAAAGGTGCTGGATTTGTTCCGTTTGCTGTTGACAATGTTGCAACAAAATCTGGTTGATCATTTCTTGTCAATGCAGCTACTAAAGTTGAGAAATTTGCGTCAGCAGTTGCAATTGTTACAATTGTTGGCAATCCAATTACCTTGTCTACCAAATGAATAACACCATTGTCTACAATATTGTCTGCATTAACAACTTTTGATGTACCGTTAATTAAAACACCATTTGCAGTATTGATATGCATACTCATTTTATTTCCGTTTGGAGTTGCAGTTGATAGAGAAGAGATGTATCCTGTACCTAAATCATTAGATCTTACGTCTCCTTGTACAACATGGTTTAATAAAATTTGTGTTAAGGCATCTACAGGTACAGCATCTAAATTAGCAAAACCAGCATTTGCTAAAAATGCGCTAAAAGCAGCATTATCTGGAGCAAAAACTGTAAATGGTCCTGTACCTTTTAAAGTTTCAACAAGATTTGCTTTTTGAAGTGCCGCTAACAAACTGCTGTAATTAGCTTGGTTGGCTACCACAAAGTCGGCAACTGTATTTTTCATTTCAACAGGCATTTTATCATCATCGTCATCATCATCGCAAGAAACGATACTAACAGAAATAAAAATGATAAGGAATAGGCTAAGTAAGTTTTTTAAATTTTTCATGATATGTAATTTTAGTTATTGATTTTTGTTTAAGCAAAGATATAAAAAATTAAACACAATGTTTAATAAATATTAAAAATGTTTAAACAAAATATGTTTTTTAGTTTTGTAATAATTGAATTTGTTAAGGATTTTTGCTGCTATAATTATCTGTTAAACCTCTATTTTAAAAGGAATTTTACTTTTGAACACAATTCTTATAATAAATTAATTGTTTAATATAATTGTTGATAACTTTAACAAAATATTAAGAAGTATGTTTTTGATTTAACACAAAATTCTTCAAAATATTGGTTTTTTAAGATGTATAAATTAACTTTTCCTTCAAAAAAGGATTGCGTAACTTTGCATTTCAAAAATTTTCAAAAAATGAAACGTGTAATTGTAGGACTTTCTGGTGGGGTTGATAGTAGTGTAGCTGCATATTTGTTAAAAGAGCAAGGATATGAAGTAATTGGCTTGTTTATGAAAAACTGGCACGATGATTCTGTTACTATTTCTAATGAATGTCCGTGGTTAGAGGATAGTAATGATGCTATGTTGGTTGCTGAAAAATTGGGAATTCCATTTCAGGTGGTTGATTTAAGTGAAGATTACAAAGAGCGTATTGTTGATT
>NZ_RHLN01000060.1 GCF_004121075.1 Lutibacter sp. HS1-25 | reverse complement strand
TAATTGATTATTGAAGATAATTGACAATTGATAATTGATAATTCGTAATTCATAATTGATAATTCGTAATTGATTATTGAAAACTAGTCGCTGAGCGCAGCCGAAGCGATAATTCGTAATTAAAAATTGATAATTGATAATTCGTAATTCGTAATTGATAATTCGTAATTCGTAATTGATAATTGATAATTAATAATTAATAATTGATAATTGATAATTCATAATTCGTAATTCGTAATTCGTAATTGATAATTAAAACATATGTTTAGTAAAGAAGAAGCAGCTAGATTAAGAAAAGATTTTTGGACAAGTTTTGGAAAATCATTTCCCAGAAAATGGCTTTTATACAACACACAAATTAAAGATTTCAACTTTAAATTTGTAGCCAATAAAAAGCAGGCTATTGTTTGTTTAGATATAGAATCGGCTTACGCAATTAAAAATGAATTGCTCTATGAACAGGTGTTGGAATTGAAAAATATCTTAACCGATGATTTTTTACCCGATGTGATTTTTGATGACAATTATGAATTAGAAAGTGGAAAAACAATTCATAGAATTTATGTTGAATTTAATGGTGAATTCAATATTTACAACAAAAATACCTGGCAAAACGTATTTATTTTTTTCAAAGAAGCCATGCATCAGTTTGAAGAATTTTATGACACTTACGAAGATTTTATAAAACAAGCCGTATATAATTGATAATGTACAATTGATAATTGACAATGTACAATTGACAATTGATAATTGACAATTGATAATTGACAATTGATAATTGATAATTGATAATTGATAATTCGTAATTCATAATTCATAATTCGTAATTCGTAATTCGTAATTCGTAATTAAAAATTGACAATTGATTATTCGTAATTCATAATTGATTATTGAAAACTGGTCGCTGAGCGTAGCCGAAGCGATAATTCGTAATTAAAAATTGACAATTGATAATTGATAATTGATAATTGATAATTGATAATTGATAATTCGTAATTCGTAATTCGTAATTCGTAATTAAAAATTGACAATTGATTATTCGTAATTCATAATTGATTATTGAAAACTGGTCGCTGAGCGTAGCCGAAGCGATAATTCGTAATTAAATTGATAATTGATAATTGATAATTCGTAATTCGTAATTCGTAATTCGTAATTAAAAATTGACAATTGATTATTCGTAATTCATAATTGATTATTGAAAATTGGTCGCTGAGCGAAGCCGAAGCGATAATTTGTAATTGACAATTGATAATTCGTAATTCATAATTC
>NZ_RHLN01000059.1 GCF_004121075.1 Lutibacter sp. HS1-25 | reverse complement strand
TATTTGTAATTATAGCAATCAATCGTTCACGCGGACTGTCTATAATTCGTGTTGCAACTACACCTGCTGCATTACAACCAAATCCCATACTCATAGTTAAGGCCTGTTTGCCATGGGCACCAGATTTTTTAAATAAAGAATCTAAATTAAAAGCAACACGAGGTAAATAACCAAAATCTTCAAGCAGGGTAAATAAAGGGAAAAATATAGCCATTGGAGGAAGCATTACAGCTATAACCCAAGCCAATGCCAAATAAACACCATCTATTAAAAAACCGCTTAGCCACCAAGGAAAACCCGCCAGATTCGCTAAGTTTTTAAGCCAAGGGTGAACATTGTCTAACAATAATTGCGCGAGCAACCCTGAAGGGTAATTTGCGCCAATAATGGTAAGCCATAAAACTACTGATAGAATTAAAATCATTATTGGAAATCCCCAAGTTTTGCTAGTTACAATTTTGTCCAGACTTTTATCGAATCTAAATTTTTTTACATCACCTTTTTTGGTAACAGCATTTTGGGCAATGGTTGATGCGTCAGCATAAATGGCTTCGGTTAATTTATCGTGAAAACCTTCGCCAATTTGCCATCGCAAATCATTACTTGTATTTAATATGTTGTTTTTATCCATGAATTTGTATTCTCTTTTGTTTGAAATTCAAGTGTTATTCTGTTATAAATTCACCCGATTTAACGGCTTCTATAATTCGTTCATCACCATCTAACAATCGCAAAGCAATCCACCTGCTGTTTGGTATGGATGGATATTCTTTTTCAATTTCTTTGCTCAATTTGTTCAAAGCATTTTCTATGCTTTGAGGAACATTTTTAATTCTATGTGGCTTGCATTTAATTTCGCCATTTGCAACTTGATTGATAGTTTTAATCAATTCAGGTATTCCTTCTTTTGATCTGGCACTTGCAGGTATAACAGGAATTCCTAAATCACGCGCCAAGGCTCTGTCGTCAATATCAATATCCAAACGTTTTGCTTCGTCCATCAAATTCAAACATAAAACAGCCTTGTCTGTTATTTCTAAAATTTGTAAAACCAAGTTTAAATTGCGTTCCAATCGGCTGGCATCAACTACAATTACGGTAACATCAGGTTTTCCAAATAAAATAAAATTACGTGCAACTTCTTCGTCTTGTGAAGTGGAAAGTAATGAGTAAGTACCTGGTAAATCTACTATTTTAAATTTTTTATCATTATAACCAAAACCACCTTCGGCACGTGTAACTGTTTTACCTGGCCAGTTTCCTGTGTGCTGTTTTAAACCAGTTAAGGCATTAAAAACAGTGCTTTTTCCAGTGTTTGGGTTGCCAGCCAAGGCAATTACATAATCGGTATTTTCTGTATTAATACCCATTTTTTTTAGACTTGCATTTGCGTTTAAATCGCAGGTTTCGCAAGCGCTTTTAGTGGCTTTTTGCATGGGTTTTTATTTTTTCGATTAATATAAATTTTGCTTGCTCATTTCTAATGGCAATAGAAGTATCTCTCACCAAATAAGCTCTGGGGTTGTTCATAGGGCTTGTTAAATCTACCGTTATTTTGGTGTTTATTACAAAACCTAGATCTAGTAATCTTCTTCTAATTTCGCCCCTGCATTCTCTTGAAATACCTATTATTTTGGCTTCTTCTCCATTTTTTAAATTAGACAATCTAAAGCTTTTTTCTTCTGAAAATTCTTCCTTTAGCAATTCGGTAATGGTAATATTGTTTGCAACAATAGGAGCCAAAACATATTCTTCACCTTCCGAATGAAAAACAACTCTCTTTTCGTTATTTTCAACAATATGCAATTGAGAGCCTATGTGTAAATCTTCGGCTAAAATTTGTTTATAAATTATTTCGGGTTCATCTTCAATATGAATAATTCTGCCAATAGTTCCTTCTT
Source organism: Lutibacter sp. HS1-25 (assembly GCF_004121075.1). Classification (GTDB taxonomy): domain Bacteria; phylum Bacteroidota; class Bacteroidia; order Flavobacteriales; family Flavobacteriaceae; genus Lutibacter. The sequence continues at coordinate 626 of NZ_RHLN01000059.1, read as the reverse complement.
TAAAATTCGGAATTGGTTTTCCGTTTATAGGTTCAATCTCACCCGCTTCCGTAGGAATTGGGTCTCCGTGCGGGTCGTGTTTTGGAAAACCCAATAGTTTGTCTAACTTGTCAATTAATGTAGTTGATTTAATATGTTCTAATTGTTCTGCTAAATCGTGTACTTCATCCCAATTGTAGTTAAGTTTATCAACTAAAAAAACTTCCCAAATTCTATGGCTTCTTACAATATTTAATGCTATTTCTTTTCCTTCGGAAGTCAATTTTACGCCTTTATATTTTTCATAATTAACCAGATTTTTATCGGCTAATTTTTTAATCATATCAGTTACCGACGAAGCTTTTGTACTTAAATTTTTAGCTATAAGTGTTGTGCTTACGGTTTTAGCATTAGAAAGTTCTATGCTAAAAATTGCTTTTAAATAATTTTCTTCGGATTGTGAGAGCATTTCAAAAATAAATTTAGCCAAATATAATCAAAAATTTAGACAAGACTAAAAATTTATTTCGAAAGTTATTTATATGTATTTTAATTTTAAAAAATTGTATTTTTGAGTTCAAAGTTTTTTAAGTATGAAAATAGTAATATACGGTGCAGGTGGTGTTGGAGGGTATTTTGGTGCGCGC
>NZ_RHLN01000058.1 GCF_004121075.1 Lutibacter sp. HS1-25 | reverse complement strand
TTTTCAATTTCTTTGCTCAATTTGTTCAAAGCATTTTCTATGCTTTGAGGAACATTTTTAATTCTATGTGGCTTGCATTTAATTTCGCCATTTGCAACTTGATTGATAGTTTTAATCAATTCAGGTATTCCTTCTTTTGATCTGGCACTTGCAGGTATAACAGGAATTCCTAAATCACGCGCCAAGGCTCTGTCGTCAATATCAATATCCAAACGTTTTGCTTCGTCCATCAAATTCAAACATAAAACAGCCTTGTCTGTTATTTCTAAAATTTGTAAAACCAAGTTTAAATTGCGTTCCAATCGGCTGGCATCAACTACAATTACGGTAACATCAGGTTTTCCAAATAAAATAAAATTACGTGCAACTTCTTCGTCTTGTGAAGTGGAAAGTAATGAGTAAGTACCTGGTAAATCTACTATTTTAAATTTTTTATCATTATAACCAAAACCACCTTCGGCACGTGTAACTGTTTTACCTGGCCAGTTTCCTGTGTGCTGTTTTAAACCAGTTAAGGCATTAAAAACAGTGCTTTTTCCAGTGTTTGGGTTGCCAGCCAAGGCAATTACATAATCGGTATTTTCTGTATTAATACCCATTTTTTTTAGACTTGCATTTGCGTTTAAATCGCAGGTTTCGCAAGCGCTTTTAGTGGCTTTTTGCATGGGTTTTTATTTTTTCGATTAATATAAATTTTGCTTGCTCATTTCTAATGGCAATAGAAGTATCTCTCACCAAATAAGCTCTGGGGTTGTTCATAGGGCTTGTTAAATCTACCGTTATTTTGGTGTTTATTACAAAACCTAGATCTAGTAATCTTCTTCTAATTTCGCCCCTGCATTCTCTTGAAATACCTATTATTTTGGCTTCTTCTCCATTTTTTAAATTAGACAATCTAAAGCTTTTTTCTTCTGAAAATTCTTCCTTTAGCAATTCGGTAATGGTAATATTGTTTGCAACAATAGGAGCCAAAACATATTCTTCACCTTCCGAATGAAAAACAACTCTCTTTTCGTTATTTTCAACAATATGCAATTGAGAGCCTATGTGTAAATCTTCGGCTAAAATTTGTTTATAAATTATTTCGGGTTCATCTTCAATATGAATAATTCTGCCAATAGTTCCTTCTTTAAAATTCGGAATTGGTTTTCCGTTTATAGGTTCAATCTCACCCGCTTCCGTAGGAATTGGGTCTCCGTGCGGGTCAAATCTTGGGTTTCCTAAATTAATAGAGAGCTCTTTTGTTTGTCGGGTATCAAGCTTATGCTCCATTTTTTCAGCAATTTCGTGCCAGTCTTTTTTGTCGAATCCTGTTTTTTCCGACAAATATTTTTCCCATAATCTGTGTACTCTAACTATATGTAAGGCATAGTCCATACCCATTTCATTTAGTTTTAAAGTACCATTTTTAAATGAAATCAAATCTTTGGTTTCCATTTCTGCAATGGTTTCTAAGATTTTTTTTGGACTTTCATTGATAGTGTTAATTAGGTCGTTGCTTGTTAATATTGCGCCACTATCTTCCGCGTGATAGATTTTTTTTAAAATATCTTCAATCAGTATTTTATTGTCGTTTTTTATGGCACTTAACACGCGCCAATACAAACCTTTTTTAGGGTAAAAAAGCAAAAAAAGGAAAGCTACGGTTCCTATAAATATGCTGAGTAATGTAACTGGGTTTGTCATAATTTATATTTTATTTACAAAAATATTTGAGCTTACTTTTTCTGACAAAATCAGTGGATTTCCATTTGTAAATTGCACTGTCATAGAATTGTCGAAATCAAATTTATCTAAAATGGTTATTTTACTATTTATTTGTAAAGTATGCTTGTCTAAAAATTGTAAAAACTCTGTTGATGAGTCTTTTATGCCTAAAATAACACAAGTTTCTCCAATTGAAATTGAGGATAACATGATGTCTTTGTGATGTTCAATTTTTCCGTTTTTATCCGGAATTGGGTCGCCGTGCGGGTCGTGTTTTGGAAAACCCAATAGTTTGTCTAACTTGTCAATTAATGTAGTTGATTTAATATGTTCTAATTGTTCTGCTAAATCGTGTACTTCATCCCAATTGTAGTTAAGTTTATCAACTAAAAAAACTTCCCAAATTCTATGGCTTCTTACAATATTTAATGCTATTTCTTTTCCTTCGGAAGTCAATTTTACGCCTTTATATTTTTCATAATTAACCAGATTTTTATCGGCTAATTTTTTAATCATATCAGTTACCGACGAAGCTTTTGTACTTAAATTTTTAGCTATAAGTGTTGTGCTTACGGTTTTAGCATTAGAAAGTTCTATGCTAAAAATTGCTTTTAAATAATTTTCTTCGGATTGTGAGAGCATTTCAAAAATAAATTTAGCCAAATATAATCAAAAATTTAGACAAGACTAAAAATTTATTTCGAAAGTTATTTATATGTATTTTAATTTTAAAAAATTGTATTTTTGAGTTCAAAGTTTTTTAAGTATGAAAATAGTAATATACGGTGCAGGTGGTGTTGGAGGGTATTTTGGTGCGCGCTTGGCACAAGCAGGTAATGATGTAACTTTTATTGCGCGTGGAAAACATTTAGAAGCCATTCAAAAAAATGGTTTGCAATTAAAAAGTATAAAAGGTAATTATTTGGTAAAGCCAGCAAAAGCAACTTCAAATATTTTAGATGTAAAAAATGTTGATTTGATTTTAATTTGTACCAAAACCTGGCAATTGGCTGAGGTTGCTGAAATTATCAAACCTGTTTTAAATAAAAATACGATGGTAATTTCATTGTTAAATGGTTGTGAAAATCATGTTATTTTGTCATCAATAATCGATAAAAAACACGTGCTAGGTGGCTTGTGTAAAGTGGTTAGTTTTGTTGAAGATTATGGTGTAATTAAACACGTTTCGTATGAGCCAACCATTGTTTTTGGAGAATTGGATAATGCAAAAACGAGTCGTGCTATTGCAATTGAAAAACTGCTAACCAATGCAGGTATTACAAATAAATTGGCAACTGATATTGAGCAAGAAATTTGGACTAAATATTTATACATAACTACGGTAAGTGCTTTGGGAGCTTTAACAAGAGCTACACATGGTGAAATGTTTGATTCGCCTGAAATTAAAGCAATGCTTTTAAAAACTGCTGA
>NZ_RHLN01000057.1 GCF_004121075.1 Lutibacter sp. HS1-25 | reverse complement strand
CGCGTCCAATACTAATATTAAGGTTTTTCATTTGAGATTTAAGTTCAGAATGAAGCTTCAGTCCACCAGTTTGTTGACTAACTTTATTGCGATATTGTTTGACCAACAGAATTAATTGTTGTTCATTATTTTCTTTGATTTGTTGAGATTTTAAGCGCTTATAGAAGGCTTGTTTACTAATCCCAAAACACTCGATTAACCATTTTCTTTTAAACGGTTTTGTTTCTTTTTTTGAATCTCGTCGGCTAATGTTTTGGGCAATGACTTTTTTGCTAAATCCACACCAGTAATAAGTTCCATATCCGCAATTATGTCTTGCTGGAAGTCTTTTACAAACTCCAATTCTTCAATTCTTTGCTTTAATTTTTTGATTTCGTCTTTTTTGCTCATTCCTAATTTCTTTTGCTCTAAAGTACTATATTTTTTTAACCAATAGTCAATAGAAGATCTTGAAATATTGTATTTTTTAGCAGCATAATTAATTGAAATACGACCATTTTGAATTTGGTCAATAACGAGTAATTTTAAATCAAAACCCACTTTTTCATAGGATTTTTTTCGGCAGGGTACTTTTTGTTCTTTCATACTTTCGTTGTTTAAGTTGTCTAATTTTTAGTCAACCTATTTCAGGAAAGTACAATTCTGCCATTTTACCCAACGGGCTTTTATAAGATTTGTGCGACTGGAAAATCGGAGATTTTTCGGTTGTAGCAAATCGTTTGTTGAATGTTTATCAGTTCGTTATTTAGTTTAAAAGTAAGCATAAATTTTATGAGGTGTTGTAGCACGTTTTTTTCATTCCGATTTAATATCATCTTCAGTTCCAAATTTTCCGTCAGAACCAGCAGATGTAATTAAAAATCCTTTTCCATTTTCTGTTATTGTGTATTTATATGGTCGATTCCACGCGTCTTTTTCCCAACTCTGTCTGATTGGACTATTTCCAATTAATTCATTCAGTTCTGTTGGATATTTTCCAAGATTTTCATTCCAACTTTTCATTTTGTCACTCATTTCAGATATTTCTTTTTCAGTCTTTTTTGGAAAAATATATGTTCTTTGGTAACTAAAGAATAGAAATGCAATTAAACTTCCAATGACTAAAACTCCGATGAAGATTATTAAACTCGGTTGTAAAAAATACTTTTTAATTGGTCTTTTTACTCCATCTTCTTTCTCTTTTTTACTTACTCGTTTTCGATGTTTATAATCTTCACTAATAAGTCCAAATTCAGCTAAAGTTGAAAGTATTATTTCTATCATTCGTTTTTCTTAAATGTGCTACAACGGGCTTTTATAAGATTTGTGCGACTGGAAAATCGGAGATTTTTCGGACGTAGCAAATCGTTAGTTGAATGTTTGTCGGTTCGTTATTTAGTTCAAATGTGAGCATAAATTTTATGAGTTGTTGCCTGTAGTACTTTACGCTACTTTGAATTCTCCCTCGTTCATTTCTATACTGAATTTCACATTAGCTTTCAAAGCTTTAAAGACTTTCAAAATTGTCTCAATTGTAACATTTCTCGTATTTCTCTCCAGTTTTGATATTTGAGATTTTTGGACTCCAATTAATTCTCCTAATTGCTCTTGTGTTAGATGTCTTTCTTTTCTTACAGATTTTATCATATCTCCAAGAATTTCAATTTTTAAATCAAACTCATATTTGTCTCTTTCAATTGTTCCAACTTCTCCAAGATGTTTATCTTTCAGTTGGTCTAAACTCATCATTTTCATTTTTTTATTAGTTTCCATTTTCTAAAGTTTTTTTTGATTAAAATATTCCTC
>NZ_RHLN01000056.1 GCF_004121075.1 Lutibacter sp. HS1-25 | reverse complement strand
AGATTTAAGTTCAGAATGAAGCTTCAGTCCACCAGTTTGTTGACTAACTTTATTGCGATATTGTTTGACCAACAGAATTAATTGTTGTTCATTATTTTCTTTGATTTGTTGAGATTTTAAGCGCTTATAGAAGGCTTGTTTACTAATCCCAAAACACTCGATTAACCATTTTCTTTTAAACGGTTTTGTTTCTTTTTTTGAATCTCGTCGGCTAATGTTTTGGGCAATGACTTTTTTGCTAAATCCACACCAGTAATAAGTTCCATATCCGCAATTATGTCTTGCTGGAAGTCTTTTACAAACTCCAATTCTTCAATTCTTTGCTTTAATTTTTTGATTTCGTCTTTTTTGCTCATTCCTAATTTCTTTTGCTCTAAAGTACTATATTTTTTTAACCAATAGTCAATAGAAGATCTTGAAATATTGTATTTTTTAGCAGCATAATTAATTGAAATACGACCATTTTGAATTTGGTCAATAACGAGTAATTTTAAATCAAAACCCACTTTTTCATAGGATTTTTTTCGGCAGGGTACTTTTTGTTCTTTCATACTTTCGTTGTTTAAGTTGTCTAATTTTTAGTCAACCTATTTCAGGAAAGTACATCCGATGGCATGTTACCTAACGGGCTTTTATAAGATTTGTGCGACTGGAAAATCGGAGATTTTTCGGACGTAGCAAATTGTTAGTTGAATGTTTGTCGTTTGTACTAAATCAGATTTAAGCATAAATTTTATGAGTTGTTAGCAAATGTTTTTATTCTTCTGCTTTTTTATATTTTGTTTTAAGTTCAGTTTCAATCCACTCATTTTCCTTGAAATCATAAACTTTAAAGTCAAAAGTTACTTCGAATTCAATTTTGTTTATTCGATTAATATTAAAATTATTTATTCCGTAAAATTCAAATTCGTTAAAAGGGTCAGATTTTATTTCAATGTTATTCTGATTAATTTCATAAATGAAAGCAGTATGCATTCTACGATATTCCATATTGGTTTTAACAAAGTTATTACCTCCTTGAAATACTGAGTCTATTCTTTGAATTGGAAATACAATATCTAAAAATTGAGTATTATTAGATTGTTCAGTTGTAGGTCTCGCTTCGGCAAAATTTTGCTCTAATTCATTATTATAATTATAATTGTAAATTTCTCCATTGTAAGAAATATAGTCTGATTTAATTTCTTTTAGATAATCTAAAGATTTCAATCCATCGTTATTTAAATCAATTTCCAAATTACTTGAAATAGATATAATTTTATAGTAACCTTTGAAATCATTAATTTCTATATCATTTTCATTCTCATTACAAGAAATGATTAATATTGGTAAAGTGAAAATTATAAGTTTTAAAATGTATTTTTTCATAGTTTATTATATTAAGTTCAGCTGTTTTTTTGTATTATACTGAAATAGGTTGACCATTTTTTTGGTTACTTTAACCGTTCAAAATATTTTTTTTAGCCGTTTAGAAGGCAAAAAAATAATTTGAACTAGGTCAGTTCTTAAATTTTAAGTTCGAGTAAATTTACATGTTTTTTTCGATACGATTTATATTTGATGTTAGGATTGTTATGAACCTCAAAAGGCTTCCTTAAATCCAGGCTAAAATGCGGTCTAAGGTTGTTGTAAATATGTACTGCATTTTTGACAATTTTCTTAGCGAATGTTGTGTTTTTGATTACTTTTTTAAGTCCATATTCATATTTCAGGGTTCTATTAATTCTTTCAGCAACAGCGTTTTCATATGGATCGTATTGTTCAGTCATACTCATAGTTAAGCCATTATTTTCAGCGAAATTTGTATATTCAGGGTTGCAATATTGAAAACCTCTATCTGAGTGATGTATTATCTTTTCAGTAGGGTATTTACGGTTCTTAACAGCCATTTTAAGCGCATCTAAACATAATGATACTTTCATATGAGAAGCTAGTTTATAGCCCATAATTTGCTTTGAATAAGCATCTGTGACTAAAGCTAAGTAATTATGCCCATTTTGAGTTTTAATGTAGGTAA
>NZ_RHLN01000055.1 GCF_004121075.1 Lutibacter sp. HS1-25 | reverse complement strand
ACTGTTGGAATATTTAAGAATTCTATAAAAATTTAAACTAAAATGACAAATTTCGGATTTTAAAAAATGGCGGAGTTTGAGCGTTGGAATTTGAATGTTGGAATATTTAAGATTTAAGAAAAATTATTTAAGATTTAAGAAAAATATAAACTAAAAAGAGAAATCTCGGATTTTAAAAATATGGCGGAGTTTGAGCGTTGGAATTTGATTGTTGGAATATTTAAGATTTATGGAAAATTCAGCTAAAATGAGAAATTTCCGAATTTAAAAATAATGCAAAATGAGGTTTTGACACGTAGAAATTTAGTTCCGAAAGATTAATCCGAACTCCAAAACACGTTACACAACAACTCATAAAATTCATGCTATAATTCGAACTAATAGAAAATTTAAAATATTAAACAAACAATTTGCTACGGCTGAAAAATATCGTATTTTTAATCCGCACAAATCTTATAAAAGCCCGTTGCCATTAATTCGATGAAAAATGAATAAAACCATAATATTTTTACTTCTGATTTTTTCAACATTTAGTTGTGCAGATATAAATCAAGGAGAAAATACGATTGCTAAAATAGAAAGTTTGAGAGCGGAAAATGATAGTTTGAGAAAAATTGTCGCGGATATAAATACTAAATATGTATTTGATAGTATTTCGTTTCGAGAGATTTATGGAAAAGATAATAAGTACGAACTGAATGCGGAATTTGATGTTGAATTATTAGTTGTCGGATATAATCCAAACAAAAGTTACTTTGTTAAATTTGACAGTCTTGTTGACGGACAAAAGGTAAATCCAGATACATTAAAACAAAGCAACGGCGGATTTAAATACAATACTAAATTGACCGAAAAAGAAAACATTATCCGAATTGAAATGAACGTTGATAATGACTACGGACAGAAAAAAATGGGAACATTATTCGAAACAATACGGATAAAAAACTAATGGCAACAATGTATAAAATTTATGCTCAAATTTAAACTAAATACAAACCGACAAACATTCAACAATCGATTTGCTACGTCCGAAAAATCTCCGATTTTTAAGTCGCACAAATCTTAATACTAAACCGTTGTATAACATGCCATCGGAATTCTATCCGAATTCCTTAATAAAAGTATTTTAAGGTAGAGTAATTAGATTGTCTGATAGTTGCGCCGAGAAAAATTTAAATCACTTCTACCCTATTTAAAATCGCTCATTGAAATAAATAAAATTGAGCAATGAATTCTATAAAAAATAAAACTCGGAGTTTGAGCATTGGAATTTGAATGTTGGAATACTTAAGATTTCAGAAAAATATTGATAAAATGAGAAATTGCGGAGTTCAAAATTATGGCGGAGTTTGAGCATTGGAATTTGACTGTTGGAATATTTAAGATTTAAGAAAATTCAGCTAAAATGAGAAATCTCGGATTTTAAAATAATGTAAAATGAGGTGTTGACACGTAGAAATATTTAAGAAAATTCAGCTAAAATGAGAAATCTCGGATTTTAAAATAATGTAAAATGAGGTGTTGACACGTAGAAATTTAGTTCCGAAAGATTAATCCGAACTCCAAAGCACGTTATACAACAACTCATAAAATTCATGCTATAATTCGAACTAATAGAAAATTTAAAATATTAAACAAACAATTTGTATCGGCTGAAAATTATCGTATTTTTAAACCGCACAAATCTTATAAAAGCCCGTTGCCATTAACTGCGGAAGAGCAACAAACTGATAAAAGTTCTTTAAAAGTAAAATTCAACAAGTCTGACAAATTTCAAATTGACTTCCACTCTACTATTTGAATTATAATTGATAATTTTCAATTTTAACACAATGGAAAATTTGAGCAATGAAATAAAAAAGAAAAAAAGAAAATACTTTATGAGTATTGAAAAATAGTAAAATAACTCGGAGGAACATAAAATGAACGAGGAGGAATACAAGAATGACTATGAGGAACACAATATAAACGTGGAGGAATATAAGAATGACTATGAGGAACGCATAATTAATGTGCGAAAATAGAAAAGTGACGTGCGGAAACGCATGATGAACACGATAAAATTGAAAAACATCGTTAAGGAATGCAAGAATGACTGTCAGGAACGCGTGATGAACGTTAAGGAGTACAAAAATGACTATAAGGAACGTAAGAAAAACGTTATGGAATAAAAGAATGATTGAAATTCAAAAATAATAAAAATTGTAACTATGAAAAATGATTTGAATATAATGACCAAAAAGCAGCTAAATGGCAACAACTCATAAAATTTATGCTTACTTTTAAACTAAATAACGAACCGACAAACATTCAACAATCGATTTGCTACGTCCGAAAAATCTCCGATTTTCCAGTCGCACAAATCTTATAAAAGCCCGTTGGCGGTCATTTAAGAAAAACCCGTCTGAAAGGACAAAAATGGTGGAAATTAAACTGATTTGGACAACTAAAATAATGGGATAAAAAACTTAAAATAATATGCTAACAGACATCAACCCGAAATTACCAATGCGTGACAAAAAAGTGACTCGGGAATTTTACACAAAACGATTAGGTTTTAAGGAATTTGGGAGTGCCGATTTTGACGGTTATTTGATGATGGAAAAAGACCAAATCCAAATCCATTTTTTTGAATTTAATGAACTCGACCCAAAAGAAAATTATGGACAAGTTTATATTCGGACTGACAATATTGATGAATTTTATAAATCGTTATTGGAAAAGCGGACTGAAATTCATCCAAATGGAAAATTGGAAATCAAACCTTGGGGACAAAAGGAATTTTCTATTCTTGACCCAGATAGCAATTTATTGACTTTTGGACAAAGTGTATGAAGTTAAAAAGGAATAAAAACGAACCGCCAACAATGGTAGCCGTTGCACAAGACCTTAAAACACAAATATCCTATTTCATAAGCTCCTTTTTAAGGGGCTTATTTTTTAAAGCAATAGCAAACTCTTCTCAATTTCGAATCGCTTAAAAAGGTTTATTTGAAGGCCTACAAAGCCCTCTAATGTTAAAATAAAATGATGCACCTGTTTTGCATCACTTTTTACAGTTTTTGAAATGAATTTTAAGTACTTTTTCAGATTATAAGCCATTGCTGACAGATGCATTACCTTATTTGCTTGCTGTATACCAATTGTATTTATTTTCCTAAGTCCCATAAACTGAGTAAGGGTGCCAAATACAGGCTCAACAGTGCTTTGCCGTTTACCTTTCATATAACTTCCTCTTTTGCTGTTTACCCTTGTATTGTTACGCTCATATTCTTCTTTGTAATAAGTGATGGTAATCCGTTTTTCTTGACTCTTTTTTAAACAAGTACTACGTATAGGGCAATCAATACATAGGTATTTAGATGCTCGATACTCTTTCTTTTTATTATTGTTTTCTCCTTCATAAAAAACCTTTGTAAATGGAATCGTTTTATTTTGGGGGCAGATAAAACAATCTTCTTGTTTATTGTAGGTAAAGCCTTCTGGACCGCCTTTATAGGTTCCGTGAGGTGGTATAAAACTTTCCAATCCTTCTGCTTCTAGAAAGGCATAATTCTCTCCGCTGCTATAACCTGTGTCAGCTATACAGTTTCTCCAAAGTAATCCTTGTTTGTGTA
>NZ_RHLN01000054.1 GCF_004121075.1 Lutibacter sp. HS1-25 | reverse complement strand
GACCGGAACAACTTTGGGTAAGTGATATTACCTACATTAAAACTCAAAATGGGCATAATTACTTAGCTTTAGTCACAGATGCTTATTCAAAGCAAATTATGGGCTATAAACTAGCTTCTCATATGAAAGTATCATTATGTTTAGATGCGCTTAAAATGGCTGTTAAGAACCGTAAATACCCTACTGAAAAGATAATACATCACTCAGATAGAGGTTTTCAATATTGCAACCCTGAATATACAAATTTCGCTGAAAATAATGGCTTAACTATGAGTATGACTGAACAATACGATCCATATGAAAACGCTGTTGCTGAAAGAATTAATAGAACCCTGAAATATGAATATGGACTTAAAAAAGTAATCAAAAACACAACATTCGCTAAGAAAATTGTCAAAAATGCAGTACATATTTACAACAACCTTAGACCGCATTTTAGCCTGGATTTAAGGAAGCCTTTTGAGGTTCATAACAATCCTAACATCAAATATAAATCGTATCGAAAAAAACATGTAAATTTACTCGAACTTAAAATTTAAGAACTGACCTAGTTCAAATTATTTTTTTGCCTTCTAAACGGCTAAAAAAAATATTTTGAACGGTTAAAGTAACCAAAAAAATGGTCAACCTATTTCAGTATAATACAATTAAAAAAATAATTGCTACAAAATGAAAAACTACAACTAAAAATGATAGCTGAATCGAAAAATATTAGCCTTCGAGTTGAGATAAAAAACAAAGAACCTTTAGAGCTTATAGAGTTAACAAAATCGCTTACATCTTTATCTAATCAGTATAATTCTTATTCAGAAAATAATGGATTTACTGAAGATGAAAGACACGCAAAATTATACATAAAGGAAATCAAATCTGGAAGTGTTATTTTAGATTTAATGGAATATGCTTCAATTGGTGTAATCCCGTTTGTTGAAAATGTAAACACTATTGTTGGATTTGCAGATTATTTTGGTAAAGCTGTCAAATATTTCATTAAAGGAGATGGGGAAAAACCTGAACTTACGATACAAGATTGTAAAGATTTGAGTCAAATAGTGAGTCCTATTGCAAAGGATAATGGTTCTCAATTAAATATGAGTGTAAAAATAGATGGAGATTTTCATCAGCATATTTATTTAGATTCTAGAGATGCTAATGCATTGCAAAATTTATTAAAACAAGAAATAAAAGAAAAATTAGAACCTAAAACAGGAGATTTAATTGAAAATGCAATTATGGTTTTCTATCAAACGAGAAATAAAATTGATGGAGTTAGTGGAAACAAAGTAATTATTGATGATGCTGTTAAGGGAAAGCCTTTAAATGTTGTTTTCGCTGATAAAAAACTAAAAAGAAAAATTTTAAAGGGAGATTATAATCCTAATAATTTTGCATTTCAAGTTGATGTGAAAATTAAAACATCCGATGGGAAAATAATTGCATATGAGGTTATTAAATATCACGATAAATTTCCTTTAGAGGATGTTTAACGAATAGGAAAATAATGAACACAAACCAAACAACTAATAGCAACAACTCATAAAATTTATGCTTACATTTAAACTAAATAACGAACTGACAAACATTCAACAAACGATTTACTACGTCCGAAAAATCTCCGATTTTCCAGTCGCACAAATCTTATAAAAGCCCGTTGTATGCAATTAAAAAAATTGTACTTTCCTGAAATAGGTTGACTAAAAATTAGACAACTTAAACAACGAAAGTATGAAAGAACAAAAAGTACCCTGCCGAAAAAAATCCTATGAAAAAGTGGGTTTTGATTTAAAATTACTCGTTATTGACCAAATTCAAAATGGTCGTATTTCAATTAATTATGCTGCTAAAAAATACAATATTTCAAGATCTTCTATTGACTATTGGTTAAAAAAATATAGTACTTTAGAGCAAAAGAAATTAGGAATGAGCAAAAAAGACGAAATCAAAAAATTAAAGCAAAGAATTGAAGAATTGGAGTTTGTAAAAGACTTCCAGCAAGACATAATTGCGGATATGGAACTTATTACTGGTGTGGATTTAGCAAAAAAGTCATTGCCCAAAACATTAGCCGACGAGATTCAAAAAAAGAAACAAAACCGTTTAAAAGAAAATGGTTAATCGAGTGTTTTGGGATTAGCAAACAAGCCTTCTATAAGCGCTTAAAATCTCAACAAATCAAAGAAAATAATGAACAACAATTAATTCTGTTGGTCAAACAATATCGCAATAAAGTCAGTCAACAAACTGGTGGGCTGAAGCTTCATTCTGCACTTAAATCTCAAATGAAAAACCTTAATATTAGTATTGGACGCGACAAGTTCTATCGGTTCTTAAGA
>NZ_RHLN01000053.1 GCF_004121075.1 Lutibacter sp. HS1-25 | reverse complement strand
TCAAAACTTACTTGTTGTTAGTTGCTACTAATTAAAAATTAATACCATTTATAACTTGTCATTCCGACGAAGGAGGAACCACATCCAATGCTCAGTTTTATGTGATTTCTCATTGCAATCGAAATGACAAAACATACGTCATTTCCAGCTTGACTGGAATAGAGTTAATTAAATGTAATCTGTTAATTGTGTAGTTCAAAGATACTTTTTAGTATTTGTAGCAACAGATCCCCGCATACGCGAGGATGACGGTTCAAAACTTACTTGTTGTTAGTTGCTACTAATTAAAAATTAATACCATTTATAACTTGTCATTCCGACGAAGGAGGAACCACATCCAATGCTCAGTTTTATGTGATTTCTCATTGCAATCGAAATGACAAAACATACGTCATTTCCAGCTTGACTGGAAATCTGTTTATTGTGTAGTTCAAAAGATGCTTTTTAGTATTTGTAGTAACAGATCCCCGCATTCGCGAGAAATCGAAGATTCGACGGAGTCAATGACGGTTTAGAACATACGTCATTTTCAGCTCGACTGGAAATCTGTTGTTTATGTAGTTCAAAAGATAATTATTACCAGATACTGAATACTTTCCTATTGAAAAATTGACTCCCTTTAGGGCTGGGGAAAAGCAATTTTTCGGTAGTGTTTAATTTTGTTAATAATTAAACTAATTTATAATTACACACCCCTAACCCCTTATTTCGGCTACGCTCAATACAGCGCTCAAGAGGGGAATATTATAGTTGAATAATTTCTTTTGGCTACTAGCTTTTGGCTTAGAACTGAAAACTGGTACTGAATACTGACTTTTTACTTTCAACTTTAGACTTTCAACTTTAGACTTTCAACTTAAAACTTAGAACTGTTACTGAATACGGTTACTGAAAACTAGCTTTAGACTTTCAACTTTAGACTTAAAACTTAGAACTTAAAACTTTAAACTTAAAACTGTTACTGAATACAGGCTGTTAGCTATAATTAGGAAAATAAGCAAATAAGTAATAACTTTGTAACTACATTAAAAAAACGAATAATGGAAGTTTCAGTTATTAAAATAGGGAATTCAAGAGGAATACGTTTTAGCAAAACAATTCTTGAAAAATACAATATCAAAGATAAAGTTGATTTAATTCTTGAAAAAGGTAAAATAATTATTCAACCTATAAACACACCAAGAAAAGGATGGGAAGAATCCTTTAAACAAATGAATGAAAATGAGGAAGACGAATTATTAATTAATGATGTTTTTGAAGACGAAAATCTTGAAGAATGGAATTAAAACAATATGAAATAGTTTTGGTTAATTTAGATCCAACTGTGGGAAGTGAAATTAACAAAACCCGACCTTGTGTTTTAATTTCTCCAAATGAAATGAATAAACATTTGAAAACAATTATTGTTGCTCCTATGACTACAGCTTCTAAAAATTATCCAACGAGAATTGAAATTAAGCATAATGACATCATTGGTTGGATTGTTGTAGATCAAATTAGAACTATTGATAAAAAAAGGGTTTTAAAAGTACTTGGAAGAATGACTAAACCTGAAATAAAAGAACTTAAATCTATTATTAGACAAACATTTGTTGACTAATAATAGTTCGTTTGTTGTTGGTTAAATAATAAAAAAATTAATCATGAAAAATGATTAAAGATTGTTGTTTATTGTTCTTTTCCATTGATGATCCTTCGACTGCGCTCCTTTAGATTTGCATTAAGGAATTTTAATTAAATTTAGAAAGAGAAAAGAAGTAAAAGTAAACTATGACATGCGCTCTGAGATTTTATTCTCGTGTCCTGATTTAGACTTTTACTTCTCTGCTCATCAAATACTCAAATAGAAATTCGGGATTTAAAGCCCATTATTAAGGAGTTAAGTAACTGATGATTTCTCTATTCTGTTTCACTTAATAACAAATTTATGAAAAACTTTATTATTGGTATCGACATTAGCAGTAAAACATTAGATATCTGCGTTAAAGAAAGTCAAGAACTTTCCCATTTTGAAATTGAAAACTCACAAAAAGCTATTCTTAAATTCTTTCGTGTATATAAAGAAAATCAAGTTATAGTGGCTATGGAAAACACTGGGAGATATAACTGGAATTTATTTGAAGTTTTACCGAAATTTAATTTTAAAATATATGTATTGAACCCTTTGCATTTATCTAAAAGTTTAGGCTTAGTTAGGGGTAAAGATGATAAAACAGATGCGTATAGAATCTGTTTATTTACTGAAAAAAACAAAGAAGATTTAACGCTTTGGAAGCCCACGCCTAAAGCTATTAAAAAGCTAAAAATATTCATAACAGAACGTACTTCTAGAATAAAAATGAAAAGACGTCTATTAAAACAACAACACGATTATAAACTAATGAAAGATGTTGGCCTTGACAAAGAATTAGCCAAACTAAACAAACAATTTATAGACCAAATTGTCAAGCAAATAAAAT
Source organism: Lutibacter sp. HS1-25 (assembly GCF_004121075.1). Lineage (GTDB taxonomy): Bacteria > Bacteroidota > Bacteroidia > Flavobacteriales > Flavobacteriaceae > Lutibacter. Next base: position 966 of record NZ_RHLN01000053.1, on the reverse strand, counting down.
TGATTGAACAAAAAATTCAGACTATAATAAATGAAGACTCTATCCTAAAACAACAAGCCAAATTAATTAGCAGTGTGCCAGGTGTAGGAAAGATATTAACTTGGACAATGATTGCTAAAACTGAGGGTTTTACTAAAATAACAGATCCAAGAAAGATGGCCTGCTATACTGGAGTGGTTCCTTTTGAATATCAATCAGGAACTTCGGTTTATAGAAAGCCTAGGGTGTCAATGTTTGCAGATAAACCAACCAAAGCTGTATTGCATTTAGGTGCTATGAGCGCCATTAGACTTAACAATGATTTAAGAGTTTATTACCTTAGAAAAGTAAATGAAGGCAAAAATAAAATGCTAGTATTGAATGCTGTAAGAAACAAAATTATTCATCGTATTTTTGCCGTTATCAAAAATCAAGAATTTTATAAAAATCCTTTGGTTTTGTCATAGAAATCAGTGTGACATCAAGGTTTTTAATCAGCTTTTTACTATTTTACAGCCCCACTTCGACAGGCTCAGTGTGACATTTAGGTTTTTAAACAGCATTTTTTATATTTAACCCACCTTGTCAGTCTGAGCTTGTCGAAGACCAGTCTGAGCTTGTCGAAGACCTACTACACTTTATATTTTCATTATCAAAATACAATTCAACAGACCCCCACTTCGACAGGCTCCTTTAGATTTGCATTAAGGAATTTTAATTAAATTTAGAAAGAGAAAAGAAGTAAAAGTAAACTATGACATGCGCTCTGAGATTTTATTCTCGTGTCCTGATTTAGACTTTTACTTCTCTGCTCATCAAATACTCAAATAGAAATTCGGGATTTAAAGCCCATTATTAAGGAGTTAAGTAACTGATGATTTCTCTATTCTGTTTCACTTAATAACAAATTTATGAAAAACTTTATTATTGGTATCGACATTAGCAGTAAAACATTAGATATCTGCGTTAAAGAAAGTCAAGAACTTT
>NZ_RHLN01000052.1 GCF_004121075.1 Lutibacter sp. HS1-25 | reverse complement strand
TTTGTAAAAGGAAATCCTGTTGAAATTGGAAACAAAATTGGAACCTATTTAAAAGACAATGTAGAAGAAATTGCCGATTTTAATGTGGTAAAAGGTTTTTTAAACTTGGTTATTTCCGATTCATTTTTTGTAAATAGTTTTCAATCTATTTATGAAACCGAAAATTTTGGTATTGTTCAACCTGCAGAAAATGAAAAAGCAGTAATGGTTGAATATTCTTCGCCAAACACCAATAAACCATTGCATTTGGGGCATATTCGCAATAATTTACTGGGCTATTCAGTTGCTGAAATTATCAAAGCTTCTGGTAGAAAAGTTTATAAAACACAAATTATCAACGATCGTGGTATTCATATTTGTAAAAGTATGTTGGCCTGGCAACGTTTTGGAAATGGCGAAACGCCAGAAAGTACTGGTTTAAAAGGTGACAAACTGGTTGGTAATTATTATGTTGCTTTTGACAAGGCTTATAAAGAAGAAATTAAGCAATTGATTGCTGAAGGCAAAACCGAAGAAGAAGCAAAAAAACAAGCACCTATTTTAGTTGAAGCACAACAAATGTTATTAAAATGGGAAGCTGGTGACGAAGCAATTGTATCGCTTTGGAAAACCATGAATGAATGGGTTTATGCTGGTTTTAACGAAACATACAAAGCCTTAGGTGTTGATTTTGATAAAAATTATTACGAAAGCAATACTTATTTATTGGGTAAAGATGTTGTTGCCGAAGGTTTGGCTAAAGGTGTTTTTTACAAAAAAGAAGATGGTTCTGTTTGGATAGATTTAACCGAAGATGGTTTGGATGAAAAAATTGTGTTGCGATCTGACGGAACAGCAGTTTATATGACCCAAGATATTGGTACTGCCATTGAACGTTTTAAAGATTTTGATTTAGATGAATTGGTTTATACTGTTGGTAATGAGCAAGATTACCATTTTAAAGTGTTGTTTTTAATTTTAGAAAAATTAGGCTTTAGCTGGGCAAAAAACTGTTACCATTTATCGTATGGTATGGTTGATTTACCTAGTGGTAAAATGAAATCGAGAGAAGGTACCGTTGTTGATGCTGATGATTTGATGTTTGAAATGACCAATACTGCTCGTGAAATTTCTCAAGAATTGGGTAAATTAGAAGGTTATTCAAACGAAGAAAAAGAAACTTTATACAACACCATTGGTTTGGGTGCTTTAAAATATTATATTTTAAAAGTTGACCCTAAAAAACGTATTTTATTTGATCCTGAAGAATCTGTAGATTTTGCAGGTAATACAGGTCCGTTTATTCAATATACATATGCTCGAATTCAGTCTATTTTAAGAAAAGCTGATTTTGATTATTCAAGCTCAATTTCAACAATTGCTTTGCATGAAAAAGAACGTTCGTTAATAAAACAGTTGCAATTATTTCCTGAAGTAATTCAGAATGCAGCTAAAAATCATAGTCCGGCATTGATTGCAAATTACACGTACGATTTGGTAAAAGAATACAACTCTTTGTACCAAACATTGCCAATTTTAGGTTGTGATAACGAAAATGAAAAAATAATAAGAACAAAACTTTCTAAAAAAGTAAGTGAAGTTATTAAAACTGCATTTGGCTTATTAGGAATTGATGTTCCGGAGAGAATGTAAGTCGTAGTTTGGGGTATTTACGAAGTTAGATATTAAATATTAGAGGTTTGAAGTTTGGAGTTTGAAGACCAAAGTCTGTTTGTTTCTAAGATTAATGTTGACTATTTTGTCATTTCGACAACGGAGAAATCACATCCAATGCTTGTATTTAAGAGCTAGAAGGAATTTTGAGGTATTTACGAAGTTAGATATTAAATATTGGAAGTTTTAAGTTTGGAGTTTGAAGACCAAAGTTTGTTTGTCTCTAAGATAAATGTTAACTATTTTGTCATTTCGACAACGGAGAAATCACATCCAATGTTTGTATTTAAGAGCTAGAAGGAAGTTTGAGTTATTTACGAAGTTAGATATTAAATATTAGAAGTTTGGTGTTTGGAGTTTGAAGACCAAAGTCTGTTTGTCTCTAAGATTAATGTTGACTATTTTGTCATTTTGACAACGGAGAAATCACATACAATGCTTGTATTTAAAAGCTAGAAGCAATTTTGAGGTATTTTTGAAGTTAGATATTAAATATTAGAAGTTTGAAGTTTGAAGTTTGAAGACCAAAGTCTGTTTGTTTCTAAGATTAATGTTGACTTTGTCATTTCGACAACGGAGAAATCACATCAATGCTTGTATTTACGAGTTAGAAGCAATTTTGAGGTATTTACGAAGTTAGATATTAAATATTAGAAGTTTGGAGTTTGGAGTTTGAAATTTATAAGTTACTAGATATAATTTACCAACAATTTTCATTGTTAGTTGATTTGCGTTAGTGATAGCAGCGGCATCCTTTTTTACAATGCAACGCAGTGGAATTGTAAAAAAGATATAGCGGATAGCACGACCCAAAGGGAAACGCCCAAAATATTTAAGTCAATAGTTAAAAATCTGAAAGTCGCAAGTTGTAAACATTTGAGGTTGTTTTTTGCTAAATGTGGTTAACCAATAAGTGAAAATTTAAAGTTTAGGGCTCAAAATTAAAAAGGATGAGGTTTAATTGATTCATAAAATGGCAATAAATACCCGTTAAAAAACACAATTATATAATTAGATGCGTTTAGAATTGTAGATTTCAAGAAATTTGAGTTAAAGTCATTAAACAATTCAACGGCTCTTTTATTAATAAAAAATTAATTAAATTTGCGGGGTTAAATCAGTTATCATAAAACAGAAAATATAAAACATGAAATACGACGTTATTATTATTGGTAGTGGTCCTGGAGGATATGTTACAGCTATTAGAGCATCGCAACTTGGCTTTAAAGTTGCCGTAGTTGAAAAAGAAAACTTAGGTGGAATCTGTTTAAACTGGGGATGTATCCCTACCAAAGCTTTGTTAAAAAGTGCTCAAGTTTACGATTATTTAAAACATGTTGATGAATATGGTTTAAAAGCTGAAGCTATTGACAAGGATTTTGAGGCTGTTATTAAACGTAGTAGAGGTGTTGCTGAAGGAATGAGCAAAGGTGTTCAATTTTTAATGAAAAAGAACAAAATTGACGTTATTGATGGTTTTGGAAAAATTAAGCCAGGTAAAAAAGTTGATGTAACTGCTGCTGATGGTACTGTGACTGAATACAGTGCAGACCACATTATTATTGCTACTGGGGCTCGCTCTCGTGAGTTGCCAAACTTACCGCAAGACGGTAAAAAAGTTATTGGTTATCGCCAGGCTATGACTTTACCAACACAACCTAAAAAAATGATTGTTGTTGGTTCTGGTGCTATTGGTGTTGAATTTGCTCATTTTTACAATTCAATGGGTACTGATGTAACTATTGTTGAGTTTTTACCAAACATTGTTCCTGTTGAAGATATTGATGTTTCAAAACAATTTGAACGTTCTATTAAAAAAGCAGGTATCAAAGTTATGACAAGTTCTTCTGTTGAATCTGTTGATACTTCAGGTGAAGGCGTGAAAGCGGTTGTAAAAACAGCAAAAGGTGAAGAAATTTTAGAAGCTGATATTGTACTTTCTGCTGTTGGAATTAAATCTAACATTGAAAATATTGGTTTAGAAGATGTTGGAATTATTGTTGATAGAGATAAAATTTTGGTAAACGATTATTATCAAACCAATATTCCTGGTTATTATGCAATTGGTGATGTTGTGCCTGGACAAGCTTTGGCGCACGTTGCATCTGCAGAAGGTATTACTTGTGTTGAAAAAATTGCAGGTTTACATACTGAAAAAATTGACTACGGAAATGTTCCTGGTTGTACTTATGCAACTCCAGAAATTGCAAGTGTTGGTTTAACTGAAGCTAAAGCAATTGAGGCTGGTTACGAAATTAAAGTTGGTAAATTCCCTTTCTCAGCATCTGGTAAAGCAAAAGCTTCTGGTGCTCCTGATGGTTTTGTAAAAGTTATTTTTGATGCAAAATACGGTGAGTGGTTAGGTTGCCATATGATTGGTGCTGGTGTTACTGATATGATTGCTGAAGCGGTTTTAGGTAG
>NZ_RHLN01000051.1 GCF_004121075.1 Lutibacter sp. HS1-25 | reverse complement strand
GGTTAAAACAAATAAACAACCCTACTAGTTTAGGGACTGATTTATTTGCTTTTAAACTAAATTACAATACTACTGAAATGGGGATGGGTGTGTCTGCATTGTATAATGGAAACATAAGTGAAACAATTTGGCGTACAGCAAATTCCGAAACATACGGAAACCGTAAACGTGGTTATGCATATCAATATGATGCGCTTAATCGCATAACAGAAGGAGGATTTAGAAGAGCCAATAGTACAGGAAGTAGTTTTATTGAGCAAACCAATGAATACAATGTAACTGGAATAGATTATGATTTAAATGGAAATATTAAACATCTTAATAGACGAGGGGTGATTAATAGCTCTAATTCAATTGGTGATATGGATAAACTAACTTACACCTATAGTTCTAATAGTAACAAATTACAAATAGTATCTGATGCAGGTAATGACACCTATGGTTTTAAAGATGACCTAATAGGAGCAGGAATAGATTCTACAACAGATTATACTTATGATGTAAATGGGAATATGACTAAAGATGATAACAAAGGAATAACACGTATTACCTACAACCATTTAAATTTACCAACCAAAGTAACACTAAATAACGGAAATATTGAGTACTTTTACGATGCAACAGGTGTGAAATTAAAGAAAATAGTGAGCACAGGAGAAAATACATTATACGCAGGAAATTACATTTATTCAGGTTCTGAAGGTATGGAAACATTAAAATTCTTTAACCAACCTGAAGGTTATGTAGAACCTGAAAATGCTAGTAATTATGGCGCTGGTTTTAATTATATTTACCAATATAAAGATCATCTTGGAAATATTAGGTTAAATTATACTGATGAAAATCAAAAAAATGCAAATCCAATAAGTTTACAAATTGTTGAAGAAAACAACTATTATCCATTTGGACTTAAACATAGTGGGTATGGGGCACCGAATGGCGCTTATAGAGACCACAAGTATGGTTTTGGTGGTAAGGAAGAGCAAGATGATAATCTTGGAGGCAATCAATTAAATTGGCTCGACTTTGGTGCTAGGAATTACGACCCTGCAATTGGTAGATGGATGAATGTTGACCCGTTGGCAGAAGTTTCGAGACGATGGTCGCCATATACATACGCTTATAACAATCCAATATATTTTATTGACCCTGATGGGATGTTAGCAATGCCTAGTCCATTAGAGGCAGCAATAATGTCAAAACATGTATATGGTGATGATGTAAAATTAATTGGAGGCTGGAAAGTTTCTAAGGCTGGGAAAGGATTAGATTTAAACAATGATAAATCAGGATTTAAATCTCAAGTTTATGAGAGAACAGTTAAAGGCAAAACAGAATATACTTATGCTACTGCTGGTACTGAAGATTTAATTGATGCAAAGCAAGATGTTAAACAAGTATTTGGTTCATCAGAGCAATATAAGCAATCTGTTGAAGTTGCAGGTAAGTTAAGTGATAAGCTAGGTAGTGCAGAATTAAGTTACACAGGCCATTCTTTGGGTGGCGGACTAGCTGAAGCAAATGCGAATACAACAGGTGATAATGCAATTACTTTTAATGCAGCTGGTTTATCTGTTTTCTCTCCTGGTGGAAATAAAGAATCAAAGACTACAGATGCATATATTGTAACGACAGACCCTTTAAACGCTGCTCAAGAACTAAGCGGATTACCAACTGCTGGAGGAACAAAACATTTTATAAAGCCAGGAAGTACACAAGGTGCCAAAAATGGACATAGTATAGATACTGTAATCGAAGCATTACAAACGAAGTCTTTTGGTCAGTTTGTTAAAAACTGTATAGATAATTTTTTTAAATAATAATTTAAAATATGAAAAAAGTAATTATATGTTTTTTAACTATACTTTTATTTATTAGTTGTAACAACAATAAACCAGATAAAATGAAAGAGAATTTGTTAGGAGATGATTATAGGTTGTTTCAAAATACTGAAGTATGGGAGCTAGCTAAGGCAGTTGAAAGTGAAGATTCTTTAAAAACAAAAATGATTCTTGATGATGAGAATGTCAATATTGACTTTCAAGAACCTAAATTTGGGAGTACTTTATTAATGTTATCCATAAAAAACAGCAAATATAAAAGTGTAAAACTTTTACTTGAATTAGGAGCAAACCCTAATTTGTCGGATTTTTATAGAGGAGAATCTGCTGTAATATCTGCTGCTAATAATAATAACCCTAAATATCTAGAATTACTTTTACAATATAAAGGAAATCCAAATGCGATAGAGAGTGCTCCATTTAGAAAGGATGACGAAGTAAGACAAACAGCATTATTGTCAGCAATTAATGTTTTAGACAATAATAGCCTGAAAAAAGTAAAACTTTTAGTTAGAGCTGGAGCAAATGTAAATTATTTTAATTTTGGACATACAGATTTGCCTCTTGCAGAAGCTCTTTCCGCTAAAAAAATAGATGTTGTTTTATATCTTTTGCAAAATGGAGCGGACAGTAGCTTGATGATGTACGAAATGATAGATGGTCATAAAGTTTATATTTTAGAAGCATTACGGAAATGCATATTTGACCTAAACAGTGAACAGTATAAAAATAAATTAAAAGTAATTGACCTTTTGAAAGAAAAAGGTTTAGATTATAATAATGAACCTATTCCTGATTATGTCTTAGAAAAAATAAAAAAACAATACCCAGAGAGTTGGAACGATTATATTAAAAACTATTAAAGTTATCTACCTTGGTAATGTGTCAGATTTATTGACACAACTCTCTTTAAAAATCAATATAAATTAAACAAACATAGGCGAGCAATTAAAACGGTTCGCCTTTTTCAAACCCGATGGCGCGGATATGTCACTCACATCGATAGCGCGGAAATGTTTTCCGTGCCCGTAACGAGTAAGCGACTAATACTAATATAATATAAACCACTTTCTATAAATTAGAGAGTGGTTTTACTTTATTACTAACTGTACAATAGCATAAGATGTCACAGATTACAAATCTGCGCCAACGGACACTTCGACTCCGCTCAGTGACCGGAATTTTCAATGGATTGTTCATGAGATTCTGAAACAAGTTCAGAATGACGTTAGAGTTTATGGTTGGTGAGTTCCCCAGCCGAGCTGAAGGTGACGTATTTGTTGCAGGATTGAGTTTTTGTCGATGATAATTAAGGTACTTGCACGGATTGCAAATCCGCGCTAACAGACACTTCGACTCCGCTCAGTGACCGGAATTTTCAATGGATTGTTCATGAGATTCTGAAACAAGTTCAGAATGACGTTAGAGTTTATGGTTGGTGAGTTCCCCAGCCGAGCTGAAGGTGACGTATT
>NZ_RHLN01000050.1 GCF_004121075.1 Lutibacter sp. HS1-25 | reverse complement strand
AGTTCAATGGATAATAAAGGCGAATGCTTCTATGGATACTTTGGAATTAAAAGTTCCAAAAGAGGATTTGGAAGCTCATTTGTATAATATTCGTCACATTAGTTCAATGGATAAAAAAAACTTCCATAAGAAAGGCTTCCATCAATAAAGCATCCAAAGAACAACAAGGACTTTGGAGAAACTGTATAGCTGACACAGGTTATAGCAGCGGAGAGAATTATGCTTTTCTAGAAGCAGAAGGATTGGAAAGTTTTATACCACCACACGGAACCTATAAAGGCGGTCCAGAAGGCTTTACCTACAATAAACAAGAAGATTGTTTTATCTGCCCCCAAAATAAAACGATTCCATTTACAAAGGTTTTTTATGAAGGAGAAAACAATAATAAAAAGAAAGAGTATCGAGCATCTAAATACCTATGTATTGATTGCCCTATACGTAGTACTTGTTTAAAAAAGAGTCAAGAAAAACGGATTACCATCACTTATTACAAAGAAGAATATGAGCGTAACAATACAAGGGTAAACAGCAAAAGAGGAAGTTATATGAAAGGTAAACGGCAAAGCACTGTTGAGCCTGTATTTGGCACCCTTACTCAGTTTATGGGACTTAGGAAAATAAATACAATTGGTATACAGCAAGCAAATAAGGTAATGCATCTGTCAGCAATGGCTTATAATCTGAAAAAGTACTTAAAATTCATTTCAAAAACTGTAAAAAGTGATGCAAAACAGGTGCATCATTTTATTTTAACATTAGAGGGCTTTGTAGGCCTTCAAATAAACCTTTTTAAGCGATTCGAAATTGAGAAGAGTTTGCTATTGCTTTAAAAAATAAGCCCCTTAAAAAGGAGCTTATGAAATAGGATATTTGTGTTTTAAGGTCTTGTGCAACGGCTACCGGTGTTAGGCTTCGTTATTTATTTAATCAGGTCTATCAATTATTTCACAGTCAAAACCATATCTGTCAAATACAGACTTTATAGTTTTTATAATCATTAAATCAAATCTATGGCTTCCATTTAAAACATATTTTGTTCTATAATATAGATGCTTTCCATTAGAATAATAACGAAAATTATATTTATTCTCAATGTCATATTTTTTAAATTTTTTACCGAAGACTTTAAAATCTTCTGGGATTTTTTTGATTTTTAAACTTACAAATGCGTGCGCTGTATAGGTCATATGAAATTGAATGAAAGAAGCGAAACTCTTAAAATAATTATCAGCAACTTTTTGTGCCAAGAAATCTGCTGTTTCGAACATTTCAATAAATTTATCAGTAGTATAAGGGTCAGACTTAATTACTTTTCTCTCCTCCAGGTAGAGCTGTTCTAGAAAATGTACTCCGTCATCATTATAACAAAGTAAATTGCCATATTGATAACTTTCATCTATAAGATAGTTTTGAGTAGTTTTTCTAATAATATCAATATTTATCCTAATTAAAAGTTGTTTCGCTATATCCAACATATTTTCAGGAAGTGAACTTAGGGATGGAAGCCAATCATAAAAATATCTACACTTATCAAGTGTATAAATATCTACAAACATTTCTCTTTCGTTTCCTGTGTATCGAAAACGCTTATGTTTTTTCAAGTTCAAATGATAAGGAGCACCTAACTGATTGATTAATAAGTTTACCCAAAGATGCAACATAGGTACATCACAAAAGAGACCACCTCTAGGGTCAATTAGATTGCTTTGAGCTTCTTCTAGGTATTTTAAAGTTTCTTTGTTAAATATTTCTTTGTCGGAATACCAATTTTTAAGAAGATTAGTTAATTGTATTAGTGAATCAATCTTGTTTGTCTTAAAATATCCGTATATATTAGGACTCAAGTCTTTGATATTTTCAATAAAATGTTCAAACCAAAATGACTCTGGTTCCATCAATTTATCTCCATATTTTATAAAGTCATCATCATCTGAAAAATCTAGGGTCTCGACTTTTTTAAGATATTCCTTTAAAATTTTATCATCGAAAAAAATAGATTGAATGTTTTTGTTTTTGAATACATTGAAAGATGGTGTTATAATTTCTGCTAAGTATAAATGAAAGTGAGTTAAAAAAGATGAATATGCGTTTTTATACTTTGATTTAACTATATCTAAAAAATTTTCTTCTTCAATGTAGGGAGAAGTAAGGTACGTACCCTCTTCTTCACTAAGTTCGTGTACAAAGGTTTGATAGTTGAAGTACTCCTTGATAATCTTGGTATAGTTTTCAAAATTATCATCAGCTGGTTTTATCTCTGAATAATTAGTTATTAAAACTCCAAAATCACTTAAGATATTATTTTTAAAAAGTTCTATTGTAGTTTTATAGGGCTTTTGATCTTTGCTAAAAAACGGGGCGGTATAGTCGAGATATACTATATCGAATTTAATTTTTATTACGTCAAATATATGGTCGATTTTAGTTTTAAATATTTTAACACCAGGATAGGAGTGTTTTATAATATTTAGGGCACTTGTAAAGTTTAATTTATCAAGCTCTATTGCCCAAATATTCTCTTCTAATATTCCTAACCCTAAAAGAACTTCTATATCATTTTCAGGTTCTGGACCACAGAAAAATAGAATTTTTAACTTTTCGACAGTAGAATTGCCAAGAGATGACTTTCGATAATCGAGAAACTGTTTAATTATATTTTCTTGAGAGGAAAGGTTTAATCTTTTATCTTTTTTTAAAGTATGTTCAAGATATTCCCAATATAGGTAAAGTTCTTTTTCTGTTATTACCGTAGAGTAGTTTTTGTCAACAGTTAACGTATTTATTGTATGAGTCCAAATATTCTTTCTTGCAATATCCTTTGTTAAATTTTTGTACATATTGTATTATACTGAAATAGGTTGACCATTTTTTTGGTTACTTTAACCGTTCAAAATATTTTTTTTAGCCGTTTAGAAGGCAAAAAAATAATTTGAACTAGGTCAGTTCTTAAATTTTAAGTTCGAGTAAATTTACATGTTTTTTTCGATACGATTTATATTTGATGTTAGGATTGTTATGAACCTCAAAAGGCTTCCTTAAATCCAGGCTAAAATGCGGTCTAATGTTGTTGTAAATATGTACTGCGTTTTTGACAATTTTCTTAGCGAATGTTGTGTTTTTGATTACTTTTTTAAGTCCATATTCATATTTCAGGGTTCTATTAATTCTTTCAGCTACAGCGTTTTCATATGGGTCGTATTGTTCAGTCATACTCATAGTTAAGCCATTATTTTCAGCGAAATTTGTATATTCAGGGTTGCAATATTGAAAACCTCTATCTGAGTGATGTATTATCTTTTCAGTAGGATATTTACGGTTTTTAACAGCCATTTTAAGCGCATCTAAGCATAATGACACTTTCATATGAGAAGCTAGTTTATAGCCCATAATTTGCTTTGAATAGGCATCGGTGACTAAAGCTAAGT
>NZ_RHLN01000049.1 GCF_004121075.1 Lutibacter sp. HS1-25 | reverse complement strand
GGTGGAGAATCTAACGTAGCAGTTTCTTTAGCAAACTATGGTATATCTGTAGATTTTGTAACACGTTTACCAAAAAATGACATTGGAGAATGTGCCATGATGGAAATGCGCAAAAGAGGTGTTGGTGTAGATAAAATTGTTTGGGGTGGAGACCGTTTAGGAATTTACTTTTTAGAAACAGGAGCAGTTTCTCGTGGTTCAAAAGTAGTTTACGACCGTGCACACTCATCAATGTCAGACATTCAACCAGGAATGGTGAACTGGGAAGAAGTATTTGCAGGTGCAGAATGGTTTCATTGGACAGGTATCACGCCAGCCATTTCACAAAGTTCAGCCGATGCTTGTTTAGAAGCTGTAAAAGCTGCAAGTAAATTAGGCTTAACCATTTCAACCGATTTAAATTATCGCGCTAAATTGTGGAAATACGGTGGAGATCGTGAAGCAATTATGACCGAATTAACATCTTACTGTGATGTTATTTTAGGAAATGAAGAAGATGCAGAAATGCACTTTGGAATCAAGCCAGAAGGTTTGGATGTTCAAACACATGGACACGATGTAAAAGCAGAAGCATTTTTATCTGTTTGTCAGCAAATGATGGAGAAATTTCCAAAAGCTAAAAAAGTAATTACCACATTAAGAGGTTCAATTTCTGCTTCACACAACACTTGGGCAGGCGTTTTATACGATGGTACAAAAATGTACGAAACACGTCAGTACCAAATTACAGATATTGTAGACAGAGTTGGTGGTGGAGATAGTTTTATGGGAGGATTGATCTACGGATTGTTAACTTACCCAGGCGACGATCAAAATGCATTGGATTTTGCAGTAGCGGCATCTTGTTTAAAACACACAATAAAAGGTGATGCAAACTTGGTAACTGTAGATGAAGTAAATAAATTAATGGGTGGTGATGCCTCTGGTAGAGTTGCTCGTTAGTTAAAAATAAAAACATTTGTTTTACATTATTCTCTCTATAGATTTAAAATTGAATGGAGGCTTAATAATGATTAAATGGATTGTTAATTAATTTTTGGTTTTTAAGGAGGTTGGGTTGCTTTTAACAACCCAACTATCTTTAATAAAAATAAACTAAAAATCAACAAACGATTACACAATTAAACGAAAAATGGCACAATTTACAAGAATAGAAGTTGCTAAAGTCATAACAGTTTCAAAATAAATATGAATAAATCAATAGCTATTATATGCGGCGGTGGACCAGCGCCAGGCATCAATACAGTAATTAGTACTTTGGCTAAAACATTTTTAAAAGATGATTATGATGTTTTAGGTGTTCATCATGGCTATAAAGGTATATTGTCTGATAATCCATCAATAAGAATTTTTGATTATCAAAGTGCTGACAGAATTTTTAGTTTAGGAGGTTCTGTTTTAACAATGAGCAGGTTTAAACCAAAGGACAGCGATTTTAAAGCTGATTTTTTTGTAAAAAACAATGTAAAATTACTGGTTACTATTGGTGGCGATGATACTGCTTCAACAGCAGGCAGACTTACAAAATACCTTTCAAATCAAAATTTAGAGGTGGCGCACATTCACGTGCCTAAAACCATAGACAACGATTTGCCATTACCAGATCGCAACCCAACATTTGGATTTCATACTGCAAAAGATGAAGGAGTAAGAATTGGAAATACGGTTTATGAAGATGCCAGAACAAGTGAAAATTGGTTTGTAGTTTCAGCTATGGGACGTTCAGCAGGTCATTTGGCATTTGGTATTGC
>NZ_RHLN01000048.1 GCF_004121075.1 Lutibacter sp. HS1-25 | reverse complement strand
GTTTTTAACAGGTAAAACAGCACTAATTACAGGTGGAGTTCATGGACTTGGAATGGCAATGGCCAAAGGTCTTGGACAAGCAGGAGCAAAAATTGTAGTAAACGATCTTTCGCAAGAAGCTCTAGATAAAGCAGTGGCTGAATACAAATCTTGTGGGCTAGAAGCTTACGGATATTTATTTAATGTATGCGATGAACAAGCTGTTATTGCTAATATTACAAAGATTGAAGCTGAAGTTGGTCCAATCGATATTTTGATTAACAACGCAGGTATTATCAAAAGAACACCTATTGTAGATATGTCTGTTGAAGATTTTACTGCTGTAATCACGGTAGATTTAATCAGTCCATTTATCGTTTCTAAAAATGTTGTGAAAGGAATGATTCAACGTGGTGGAGGAAAAATCATCAATATTTGTTCTATGATGAGTGAACTAGGAAGAGATTCTGTAAGTGCTTATGCAGCAGCAAAAGGTGGATTAAAAATGTTGTGAAAGGAATGATTCAACGTGGTGGAGGAAAAATCATCAATATTTGTTCTATGATGAGTGAACTAGGAAGAGATTCTGTAAGTGCTTATGCAGCAGCAAAAGGTGGATTAAAAATGTTGACTAAAAATATGGCTACAGAATGGGCTAAATTTAACATTCAAACTAACGGAATTGGACCAGGTTATTTTGCAACAAGCCAAACGGCTCCAATTAGAGTAGATGGACACCCATTTAACGATTTTATTATTAGTAGAACACCAGCTTCTCGTTGGGGAGATCCAGAAGATTTACAAGGTGCTGCTATTTTCTTATCTTCTAAAGCAAGTGACTTTGTAAATGGTCATGTGCTTTATGTTGATGGTGGAATCTTAGCTACTATCGGAAAACCTTCAAACGAAGATTAGTATGAAAAACCTATTCTTCATCAGTATCGTTTTTACTGTTTTTGTGGCTTGTGCTCAAAAACCTTCAAATAAAGTTTTAATTGTAAAAAACGACTTAAATGTAGCTCGTTCATTTGAAACGGTTGAGATATCTAAAGATTTTTTAGGATTAACTTCTGATGAAAATTTAGAGTTATATGGTGTTAAAAGTATCGAAACTAATCAATTTTTGACAACGCAATTTGTAGATGAAGATGGAAATGGAGAGGTTGATGTTATGTTGTTTCAACCTGAAGTTGCTCCACTTTCAGAAACACAGTTTGAAATTGTGAAATTGGAATCTAAAGTTGAAAATGATGCTGTGATTGCTTGTTATTCAAGATTTGTACCTGAAAGAACTGATGATTATGCTTGGGAAAACAACAAAGTTGCTTTTAGAACTTATGGCCCAACTGCACAAAAAATGATTGAGGACAATGTTAAAGGTGGTACTTTATCAAGCGGAATGGATGCTTGGTTGAAAAAAGTTGAGTATCCAATAATTAATAAATGGTATGAAAAACACACAACTGGGGCAGGTTCTTATCATGAAGATACAGGTGAAGGTTTAGATAATTTTCACGTAGGTATTAGTCGTGGTGTTGGAGGGATTGCAGTAAAGTCGGATAGTATTTATCATATTTCTAGAAATTTCACTGCTTGGAAAACCATTACTACAGGTCCAATAAGAACAAGTTTTACGTTGACTTATGCTGACTGGGATGCTTCTGGTAAAATGATTTCAGAAGAAAAACGCATTACCTTAGATTATGGTAGCAATCTTTCAAAATTTGAGATTACTGTAAAAGGAACTGATACCATAGCAGCCGGTTTAACATTGCACGAAAATGATGGAGAAATTACTGTGAATGAAGAAAATAGTTGGTTAAGTTATTGGGAACCTCACGCCGATTCTGAGTTAGGAACTGGAATTGTAACTTTAAACAATTCATTGGTTGGTTTTGAGAACTATGTAACCGATTTGAAAGATGCAAGTAATTTATTTGCCTTTTTAAAAGTTGAAAACACCAAAGCTATTTATTATGCTGGTTTTGGTTGGAAAAAAGCAGGTGAATTTACTACAAAAGAAGCTTGGAATACTTATTTGCAACAATTTTCAGAAAAAATAAATAACCCTTTAAGTATTTCTTTAAAGAATAATTAAAAATGAACAATCAACCCTTTATTAACGATAATTTTTTACTTGAAAATAATACAGCTCAAAAGTTGTATCATGATTTTGTAGCAGATTTACCGATTATAGATTATCACAATCATTTGTGTCCAAAACAAGTGGCAGATAATAAAATTTTCAATACCATAACCGATTGTTGGTTAGGTGGAGATCATTATAAATGGCGCGCTATGCGTGCAAATGCAATTCCTGAAAAATACATTACAGGAAACTCAACAGATCAAGAAAAGTTTTCAAAATGGGCTGAAACGGTGCCTTATACAATGTGTAATCCGTTATACCATTGGACACATTTAGAGTTGAAACGCTATTTTGGAATTGACAATTTGCTAAATCCAGCATCAGGAAGTATTATTTACAATTCAGCAAATGAACAGTTAAATACATCAAATTTTTCAACACAAGGTTTGATAAAAAAAATGAATGTTGAAGTAATTTGTACTACTGATGATCCTGCGGATAGTTTAGCGTTTCATCAAAAAGTATTTAATGAAAGTCATACGTTTAAAATGTTGCCAACATTTAGACCAGACAATTATATGGCAATTCAGCATCCTGATTTTATAAAAAGACTTGAAAAGTTAGGGGCAATTTCTAATATTAACATTGATAAGTTTGATGATTTATTAGCTGCTTTAGAAAGTAGAATTGCATTTTTTGATGCTTTAGGCGGAAAATTATCTGATCACGGATTGTCACAATTACACGCAGTTGATTTTACAGCTTCTGAATTGAATGCTATTTTGGATAAACGTTTTTCAGAAAATGAGATTTCAACTATTGAAGCGCAAAAATTTCAATCGGCAGTGTTGTTTCATTTGGCTAAAATGTACCATAAAAAAGGTTGGACAATGCAATTGCATTTAGGTCCAATTAGAAATAACAATACACGATTGGTTAATTTAATTGGAAACGATGCAGGTTGTGACTCAATAGATGATTTAGAGCAAGCAGCAGGTTTGTCTCACTTTCTAAACAAATTGGAAGTTGAAGAAAGTTTGCCAAAAACAATATTATACAATTTAAACCCAAAAGACAATGAAGTATTTGCAACTATGGCCGGAAATTTTCAGGATAGTAGTATTGCAAGTAAAATTCAATGGGGATCAGGTTGGTGGTTTTTAGACCAAAAAGATGGTATTGAAAAGCAGTTAAATACCCTTTCTAATATGGGATTAATAAGTCGATTTGTAGGGATGTTAACCGACTCTAGAAGCTTTTTATCATTCCCAAGACACGAATATTTCAGAAGAATTTTATGTAATGTAATTGGTACTCAAATTGAAAAAGGAGAACTTCCAAATGATATGCAGTGGATTGGAAATATGGTTGCCAACATTAGTTATCACAACGCAAAAGAATATTTCAAATTTTAAATAAACAAAGTATTAAATAGATAAAATGAGTAAAGTAGTAACATTTGGAGAGATTATGTTAAGATTGGCTCCACAAGGATTTTTAAGATTTTCACAAGCAGATAATTTTGATGTTGTTTACGGCGGTGGAGAATCTAACGTAGCAGTTTCTTTAGCAAACTATGGTATATCTGTAGATTTTGTAACACGTTTGCCAAAAAATGACATTGGAGAATGTGCCATGATGGAAATGCGCAAAAGAGGTGTTGGTGTAGATAAAATTGTTTGGGGTGGAGACCGTTTAGGAATTTACTTTTTAGAAACAGGAGCAGTTTCTCGTGGTTCAAAAGTAGTTTACGACCGTGCACACTCATCAATGTCAGACATTCAACCAGGAATGGTGAACTGGGAAGAAGTATTTGCAGGTGCAGAGTGGTTTCATTGGACAGGTATTACACCAGCCATTTCACAAAGTTCAGCTGATGCTTGTTTAGAAGCTGTAAAAGCTGCAAGTAAATTAGGTTTAACCATTTCAACCGATTTAAATTACCGCGCTAAATTGTGGAAATACGGTGGAGATCGTGAGGCAATTATGACCGAATTAACATCTTACTGTGATGTTATTTTAGGAAATGAAGAAGATGCAGAAATGCACTTTGGAATCAAACCAGAAGGTTTGGATGTTCAAACACATGGAC
>NZ_RHLN01000047.1:3790-9460 GCF_004121075.1 Lutibacter sp. HS1-25 | reverse complement strand
ATTACAAACTGTATGAATTTGGTAGACAAAACAAAGATTATTTACCGTATGCCATCGCAACTAGTGGTGGAACTTATCAAACCAATGCATTAAGTAGTACAGAATCTTTTTACAACGTTTCTAAATACGAAAATACAACTAACCCATATTCAGAGAAAAATTATGAAGCTTCACCTTTAAATAGGGTATTGGAACAAGGCGCTCCAGGTGCAGATTGGGCTGTTAATAAAAATAGTGATGCAGATCCAAACACGACACTTATTATGTGTATGATGATTTTGGTAATTTAACCTATGTATTGTCTCCTGAAATGGAAGCCACTACAGCTAGTGTATCAACTATTAATAGCCAATTAAGTGAGCTTGGTTACCAGTATGTATATGACCAAAGAAACCGATTGGTTGAAAAAAAGATTCCGGGTAAAGGAAAAGAGTATATTGTATACAACAAATTAGACCAACCTATTTTAACACAAGATGCATTATTAAATGCGCAAGGTAAATGGTTATTTACAAAATATGATGTATTTGGAAGAGTGGCATATACGGGGGTAATTGTTAATAACGCTTCAAGAATAACTTTACAGCAAATAGCAGATAGTGTAGGTTCTCAAAATGTCACGAAAATAGATTATGCTTTTACTGTTGGTGATAAATCAATGTATTACAATAATGGAGCATTCCCAACAAGTTGGATAACTGAAATTTACACCATCAATTACTACGATGATTACACCTTTGATAAAGATGGCTTAAGTTTGCCTAGTTCTTGGGACGGGCAAGCCATTTTGAACTACAATAATACTAGTAAATTATTAACCAAAGGATTGGCAACAGGCAGCAAGGTTAGAGTATTGGGTACATCTAATTGGATTACTACCATTACTGGTTATGATGTAAAAGGTAGGTCTATATATGTTGCTAGTAAAAATAATTATTTAGCAACTACCGATGTTGTAAAAAGTACCTTAGATTTTACAGGTAAAGTAGATAAAACAACTACAACACATGCTAAAACAGGCAAGAGCACTATTACTACTGTAGATACTTTTACTTACGACCATGTAGGAAGGCTTTTAACTCAAAAACAAACTATTGATACTAACCCAGAGCAGGTAATAGTTTCAAATACGTACGATGAATTAGGGCAACTTACAAGTAAAGGTGTTGGAGGTAAAACTACCCAATCAAGATTACAAACTGTTGATTACACCTACAACATTCGTGGTTGGTTAAAACAAATAAACAACCCAACCAGCTTAGGGACTGATTTGTTTGCTTTTAAACTAAATTACAATACTACTGAAATGGGGATGGGTGTGTCTGCATTGTATAATGGAAATATAAGTGAAACAATTTGGCGTACAGCAAATTCCGAAACATACGGAAACCGTAAACGTGGTTATGCATATCAATATGATGCGCTTAATCGCATAACAGAAGGAGGATTTAGACGAGCCAATAGTACAGGAAGTAGTTTTATTGAGCAAACCAATGAATACAATGTAACTGGAATAGATTATGATTTAAATGGAAATATTAAACATCTTAATAGACGAGGGGTGATTAATAGCTCTAATTCAATTGGTGATATGGATAAACTAACTTACACCTATAGTTCTAATAGTAACAAATTACAAATAGTATCTGATGCAGGTAATGACACCTATGGTTTTAAAGATGACCTAATAGGAGCAGGAATAGATTCTACAACAGATTATACTTATGATGTAAATGGCAATATGACTAAAGATGATAACAAAGGAATAACAAGTATTACCTACAACCATTTAAATTTACTAACTAAAGTAACACTAAATAACGGAAATATTTCTTATTTTTACGATGCAACAGGCGTAAAACTAAAAAAGATTGTGAGTACAGGTGCAACAACCGAATATGCGGGTAATTATATTTATGAAGGTGGAGATTTAAAATTCTTTAACCAACCGGAAGGCTATGTTGAACCTGAAAATGCTAGTAATTATGGCGCTGGTTTTAATTATATTTACCAATATAAAGATCATCTTGGGAATATTAGATTGAGTTATAATGATAAAAATAATGATGGAGATATTGATGTTACTACAGACCCTAATACTAACGAATTAGTTGAAGAAAATAACTACTATCCTTTTGGCTTAAAACATAAAGGGTATAATAACGTTCAAGGAGCAATGAGAGACCACAAGTATGGTTTTGGTGGTAAGGAAGAGCAAGATGAGTTAGGTCTTGGATGGATAGATATCACTGCACGTAACTATGACCCTGCTCTAGGACGTTGGATGAATATTGACCCACTAGCGGAGAAGTTTCCAGAGTGGTCTCCGTACAACTACACCATGAACAATCCTATCAATTTAATTGACCCTGATGGTAGAGCTCCAGAGCCACCTAAAAATGGAATACCTCAATTTATTGATAATACAGGAGTTTATTTTTGGAGAGCTGATAAGAAAGCATACGAACAATATAAATATACCGATAGCTCAAGAGAACATTATTCTTTTTCAGGTTATTATACTGTAAACTCAAATAGCAAAGCTGTCGGGAAATCAGTTTCTATTGACCCTAATGCAAATAATTTTAAAATTGAACCAGCCGAAACCTCAATACTATCTGATTTATGGAATAGTCCTATATCTAGACTAGCAGTTCCCGATAAGATTTCTTTTTCATTATCAACATCTGTTACTGCAATTGCAGGAGTTAGTGAGGAATTATCATTTAATTGGATTACGAGAGGTCACGATGCAAGTTTAGTTCCTTATGTAACTGCAACAACAGGTGTTCAAGCAGGTCCAAATGTTTCTGGCGATGCTTTAGTTGGTGTGGGTATAGGGTATTTTCCAACAACAGATTTAAGAAGTCTAAATCCTGGTGATGCAAGTAATGGATTACTTGGCTGGAATGCGTATGGTAGTGTTGATGCTGGTGCAGGTTTAGGAGGTTCTATAACGGGTTCTGTTGGTTTTTCAGGCAAGCCTCTTATAAGTTCTCCAACTTGGATAAACGCAGGTATTGCTGGTGGTGCATCAATAGGTGCAGGTGGTACAGGAGGTGTTAGTTATTCTTTTCCTGTATTTAAATCTCAGTATGAAAAAGAGTAATTCTATGAAAAAAAAGCATATAATGATTTATATTTTTTTAGGAGTAGTTTTATTCGTTTTTATAAATACATTTATTCAGACAAGAAATGAGTGTAAGTCAGATTATAATTTCACTATAACAAAACTTGAAATAACTCCAACTAAAAGATTAATATTTTATAATAATGAGCAAGAAGTTTCATTATGGAATTATATTGTTTCTGCAAATGCAGGAGTTGATGTTGGTGATAAATTAATTAAAGGTAAATGTTCTAAATATTTATACATTTATAAAAAAAATGATCAAGGTGAATATTTTTTGCATCTTAAAGTAAAACCTTCAGGACTTTTTCCTATTAAATGGTTTTGTAATAAATGATTTAAAAAAATGAAAAAAATAGTAGTTATTATTATTGTTATAGTCGTTTCTTTTTTTTGTACAGAGTGTAGTTTTAACGGCACCTATGTAGATGAAGTATCAGAAAAAATAAAAGCAGAGAAAACAACAGAAAAGCTGTATAATTACATCGGTAAAAAAGACTATAAAAAAGCAGAAAAACTATTTAGTGAGAGTTTTTTCAAGGTAACCAATAGACAAATTCTCAATAATATTTTCATAAAGACTAATAGTGATTTAGGAGAATATAAAAACAAAAAATTAATCGATTGGAAAACTAAACGTGTTGTTGGTAATAATCCGTCGTCTGTGTATTTATTGATTTACGATGTAAGTTATGAGTCATTTAATGCTAAAGAAACTATAAATTTATTAAAAGAAGGAAAGGAAATTAAAATAATTGGCTACAATGTCAATTCCGAAGGATTTTTAAGATAAAAATAATATTTTTATTGTTCCATCACCGTATGTTTTCTGTCTTTGAACTATAATCCGAGAACACAATAAGAAAAGAACAAGGAGTAAAACAAAGAGCGTCCTATGAAGTATACCCAAATAATAGTAATTAAAATGATATTGATTTTTAATATTATTTCTATACTTGTATTCTCTTGTACTAACAGTAAAACACAAACTATTGAAGTGATGGAGGTGGATGAAATAATTATTAATGTTTTAAATACATCAACTCAAAGAGGAATGGCAAGTGTTACATTAGAAATCAATAATATGGACTCTATTGATTATTATGTGATGGATTCATATAAAGGAGATTTAGATAAAAGAGATTTTCCAATAATTAATATAAAGGAAAACGATTTAATAGTAGATTTTAAACCTTTTTACAGTGAATCGGTTACTAAATATTATATAGAAAACGAAAATGATGAGCCATTTATTACAA
The DNA here is from genome assembly GCF_004121075.1 of Lutibacter sp. HS1-25. Taxonomy (GTDB): domain Bacteria; phylum Bacteroidota; class Bacteroidia; order Flavobacteriales; family Flavobacteriaceae; genus Lutibacter. The sequence continues at coordinate 5,071 of NZ_RHLN01000047.1, read as the reverse complement.
CAGGTGATGAAATTGGACTTCAGAAAATAAAACCGAAAGAGAAAACAATAATAACTTTAAATTTTCCACTTAATAAATCACAAATTGATAAATTAAATATTAAATTATATTTTGGTAAATATCTTGAAAATGAGCCATTGAGCGATGAAAAAAAAGTTTTTATACCACCAACAAAAGAGTTTTATAATTTATTTTCTTTCAAAGAAAAATTAATAAAAATTTATTAAACATTAAGCCCTCAAATGAGGGCTTTTTTTTATATTCCTTGCAGAGCATTAGTCAAATTATCTTTTAATTTTTTCTTTGTAATAAGAGCATCAAGCATTATGTAAAATGCAGATTTTTCAGTAGGTTCTAATTGTTCTAATAAATTTATTTTTTCTAAAATGGTTTTATCATAAGAGTTAATTACCCGATGGCGCGGATATGTAACACACAACGATAGCGCGGAAATGTTTTCCGTGCTCGTAACGATAAGTAATAAAACAAAGCCACTTTTTAGTAAAATAGAAAGTGGTTTTATCGTATTTATAATATTGCATTTGTCACAGATTACAAATCTGCGCCAACGCACGTATAATTATAGCGCGGAATTGCATTCCGTGCCCGTAACAATTAAGAACATACAAAACCATTTTCTATAAACTAGGAAATGGTTTTGACTTTTAAGAAGCTTTAAATAAATCGTCACAGATTACAAATCTGCTATAGCAGATGAGCTATGCTAATAAGATACTTGCACGGATTTCAAATCCGCACTAACATAAGGTAGTTTTACTTTATTACTAACGCTATAATACAATAGTATAAGGTGTCACAGATTGCAAATTTGTGCCAACAGACACTTCGACTCCGCTCAGTGATCAGTTAGGAAAGGTGGAATTTCATTTTTCAAGTCAAACACTAAGGAATGTCATTACAAATACAAAGGTGTTTCATTTGCGATGATTGCTTTTGAGTGTTTAATTTTAGGGTTTTAAAAATTCAATCTATTCGCTGTCTTAAAAAAATCAAAACATTTAAAGCTTCAAAATTTATTTAACCTAAAAAAAATGACATGAGAAATACTTTTATTATTATTTGTTTGCTCTTATTTAACAGTAATTTATTTTCTCAGGAATTTAAGCTTCCTGAAATTTTCCCTTCATCACCTACAGCTGCTGAATTGGGAAAGTTTGGCGCCTACCCTGTTAATCTTTCTACTGGACTCCCTCAAATTGAAATTCCTTTATATACCATTCAATCAGGTGATTTAAGCATTCCTATTACTTTAAAATACCA
>NZ_RHLN01000047.1:0-3770 GCF_004121075.1 Lutibacter sp. HS1-25 | reverse complement strand
TTGCAAATTTGTGCCAACAGACACTTCGACTCCGCTCAGTGATCAGTTAGGAAAGGTGGAATTTCATTTTTCAAGTCAAACACTAAGGAATGTCATTACAAATACAAAGGTGTTTCATTTGCGATGATTGCTTTTGAGTGTTTAATTTTAGGGTTTTAAAAATTCAATCTATTCGCTGTCTTAAAAAAATCAAAACATTTAAAGCTTCAAAATTTATTTAACCTAAAAAAAATGACATGAGAAATACTTTTATTATTATTTGTTTGCTCTTATTTAACAGTAATTTATTTTCTCAGGAATTTAAGCTTCCTGAAATTTTCCCTTCATCACCTACAGCTGCTGAATTGGGAAAGTTTGGCGCCTACCCTGTTAATCTTTCTACTGGACTCCCTCAAATTGAAATTCCTTTATATACCATTCAATCAGGTGATTTAAGCATTCCTATTACTTTAAAATACCATGCTTCTGGGATAAAAGTAAATCAGATGTCGTCTTGGGTTGGTTTAGGTTGGAGTTTGGATACTGGTGGTTTGATAAGTTTAGAAGTTAGAGATACACCAGATGAATTAGAACCTACCCCATATTCTATACCTAATATAAGTAATTTACAATCATTTATAACTCAAAATCCCTATAGCTTTCAACACCCTGACATACTAAATATAACGAAAAACTCATGGGTTAAAGATGCATATCATATTAACTTACCAACTGTAAATGGTACATTTTTTTTAGATTCTGATACTTCTGGAGAAGTGTTAGCAAAATTCCCGCCTGATGAATATAAAGTTTATAGAAATGCATCTCTAAATGTGAATAATGACTATTATTACAAGATTGTTGACAAAACTGGCATTGAATATTATTTTAAAAACATTGAAGATAGTCAATTAAATAAAACTAATTCGGGTGATGGTGGTGATTATCATGTTTACAATACAAAATATAAATCTGCTTGGTTACTCAATAAAATAATTGACCCAAAAGGTAATGTAATTGAATATAATTATGGCAATGCTTATTCTTTTACCCAGTATGGTCAATCACATTCACAAAGTTATTCCTATACAAATTCTTCGGATGGAAATTATTCTGCTACTATTCAGCCTTGGAAAATTTCACCTTCTTCAGCTACAACATTTACCAACAAACCTATGGAGGTTTTATTTCCAAATGGAAGAATTCGTTTTATACTAAACAGTAATTCACAATTTGATGGATTTGATGGTGGATCAGGTAAATTTTTAGAAAAAATAATAGTTGAAAAAGGTAGTGCTACCTATGGATATAATGAACTAAAAACAATCCACTTTGCTTATACAACAACAGGTGCTCCAAACTATTATACAAGTTCAGGAACTAACAAATACCGTTTTAAATTAGACCATGTTTATGAAACTGCAGGACCTAGTATTGAAAAAGATATTGCAAGATTTGAATACTCAACTACACAATTACCAGAATCACGTTCTTATGCTATAGATTATTTTGGGTATTACAATGGTAAGAATAACACTAATTTGATACAAAAAAGAGATATATCATACAATAATAGTATGTATTCTACTCAAATTCAACAGATTGGTTTGGCAGACAGAAGTATTAACATTGACAAAATGAAGGCTGGAATATTAACTAAAGTTATATACCCAACTAAAGGGTATACTCAATTTGAATATGAACCCAATTCTTTTTATGGCAAAAATATATTTTTAAAAGATGAGTCAGTAAAGGAAACACTTGATATTATTGGAACTGGAAATGGTTCCAAAAACCCTAAAACAATGATTTGTATGGATGATTGCGGTATACAATACGAATCATTGAATTTTACAACCAATGAAAATATGAGTATTGCAATTACGGGATCTATGGTTTGCAATAACTGTAGCCCTTCAAACTCAAAATATGCCTATTCTACAATTTATGTGGTAAATAATGGTCAATTAAAATATAGCTTTACAGGATACACAAATAGCTTAAATGAACAAATTTTAGTTTCACCAGGTAGTGTTACGATTACTTTAGAAGTTTATGGGAGTGTTGTTGAAGCTCATTTACAGGTTGCCTACTGGAAAACTCTTGGTAATTTACCTGATGAAAATGTACAAGGTTTTGGTTTGAGAATAAAAAATATTACAAATTATAATGATGACAATCAATTTGTAGGTCAAAAAAATTATGAATATACCCTTCCTAATTCTACAAATTCTAGTGGAAAACTCATTAATAATGATTCTAAATATGATCGTTTTTCTTCCTCTGAGTATTTTTCATATACTTCATGCCTATCCCCTTCTATTTATAGCAACACTAATACCTACACCTATTCTTCCTCATCAAAAAGTGGGTTTGAAAATAATAGCATCACTTATGAATATGTTACAGAATTGCAAAAAGATAATCTAGGAGGTACAAATGGCAAAACCGTACACCAATTTACAACTGAAGCTGATGATATTGTTGATACTAATACGCATACTATAATATTAAGTAATGGTAGTAAAAGAGGAAATCTTTTAAAAAAAGAAGTCTATAGTGATGCAGAAAAATTATTATTAATAGAAGAAAATTTCTATTCTGATAAATCTACAAAATTAAATTCTAGGGCAGATTTTAAAGCATTTAAATATTCCGATTCAAACATAAATAATAACAACCCTTGCGCTCCACCACCTTTTAGATTGGATAACTCAATTGAATTGGTTGAATCTAATCTACAATTGGCATGGTACAAAAAAGACAAAACTGAAGTTACTGAATATTTTTATGATGAGATTGGAAACTTGATTGAGGAATTGAAAACAACAAGTAATTACATTTATAATTCACAAAATCAAGAAATTTCAGAAAGTACGATCACTAATTCTAAAAATGAAATTATTAAAAATAGCTATAAATATGCTCACGATTTAAATGATTTACGCTTAATAAATGATAATCGTATTGCCATTCCTCTTGAAACTACTAAGATTAATGGCAGTCAAATTATTAACAATCAAAAAAATGTATATACAGATTATGGGAATTTATATTTACCTAATGAAATCTATATAAAAAAGGGAGGTTTGGTAAATTTAGATTCTGCTATAGATCGAAATTTTGTATATGACAATTATGACACTAAAGGAAATATTATTCAATATCATTCAGAAAATACAGCACCTGTTGCTATTATATGGGGTTACAAACAACAATACCCCGTTGCTAAAATAGAAAATGCATCTTATGCTGATGCAATAGCTTTGATTTCTCAAACAATTCTAGATAACCCTACTAATGACAGTGCATTAAAAACTGAATTGAATAAGATTAGAACAGGCTTGCCAACTGCAATGGTCACCACTTATACATACGACCCATTAATTGGCGTTACGAGTGTTACAGACCCTAAAGGTTATACCATTTATTATAAATATGATGCCTTTAACAGATTGGAGTATGTAAAAGATGCTGAGGGGAATATATTAAGTAAAAACGAATACAATTACAAACAATAAAAAAGATGATTATGAAAACGTTCCTTTTTACCATAGCAACCCTTTTTGTTTCGTCTTTTATGATTGGACAAACAACTACAGAAAATTATGTTAAAACCACTTCCTATCAAGTAGCAACAACCACGGGAAGTGTGGCCAATGATGATAAAATAGAAACCATTACCTATTTTGATGGTTTAGGAAGAGCTAAGCAAAGTATAGGTATTAGAGCTGGTGGTGGCTCTGAAGATATAGTTACCTATATTGGATATGATGAATTTGGTAGACAAA
>NZ_RHLN01000046.1:4785-5183 GCF_004121075.1 Lutibacter sp. HS1-25 | reverse complement strand
CTGCACTATTCTTACAAAAAGAGTTCCTTCAAAAGTAAATTGTCGTTTTGAAAAAGGATGTTTTGAAAACTGTCCTATGGAATTTTTCGTTATAAAATATCAAATTCTTTAGCGTTGGGCTGAGGAGCGCCCAAAGAGCGCAGCGGCCTGGGCGTGTTGGATAAAAGCATTTGATAATTTTATAGAAAAATAACATCAGACTAGATTTTTTTGGTTCTTTTTTTATCAATGAAAAAAAGAACAATAAAGATAATCTGTTAGTTGTTTAGTTCAAAGATACTTTTTTAGTGCTTACAGCAATAGATCCCTGCATACGCGAGAAATCGAAGATTCGACGGAGTCAATGACGGTTGGTTGATTAATAGTTGTTAGTGAAAAGTTAATAATGAATACCAACT
>NZ_RHLN01000046.1:0-4765 GCF_004121075.1 Lutibacter sp. HS1-25 | reverse complement strand
ACTTGTCATTCCGACGAAGGAGGAACCACATCCAATGCTCAGTATTATGTGATTTCTCATTGCAATCGAAATGACAAAACATACGTCATTTTCAGCCCTTTGCTAAGCTAATTCGAAGTATTGACTGGAAATCAGTTTGTCCTTAGGTTCAAATCCATTCCCCTCTTGAGCGCTGTATTGAGCGTAGCCGAAATGAGGGGCTAGGGGAGTGTTTTGTTTAGTTCAAAGATACTTTTTAGTATTTGTAGCAACAGATCCCCGCATACGCGAGGATGACGGTTGGTTGGTAATCTCTGAGCTTTGGCTGTACTATTCTTACAAAAAGAGTTCCTTCAAAAGTAAATTGTCGTTTTGAAAAAGGATGTTGAAAAAACAGTTGTCCTATTTAATTTTTCGTTGCAAACAATTAAAAAATATAGCGCTGGATGGCGGGTTTTCCAAAGAGCGTAGCGGTCTGGAAATGGTGGGTAATATTTTTTAAGTAGGCTTGCAGAAAAATAAAATCAGACTAGATTTTTGGTTCTTTTCATCAATGGAAAAGAACAAGAAAATTAATTAAATGCAATCTGTTAATTGTGTAGTTCAAAGATACTTTTTAGTATTTACAGTAACAGATCCCCGCATTCGCGAGAAATCGCAGATTCGACGGAGTCAATGACGGTTGGTTGATTAATAATTAATAATGAAAAGTTAATAATGAATACCAACTTAAAGCTTAAAACTTAAAACTTAGAACTGCTACTGAATACTGTTACTGAAAACTAGCTATTAGCTTTTAACTTAAAACTGTTACAGAATACTTTTCTATTGAAAAATTGACTCCCTTTAGGGTTGGGGAAAAACAATTTTTCGGTAGCGTTTAACTTTGTTAATAATTAAACTAATTTATAAATACACACCCCTAACCCCTCTCAAGAGGGGAATTAACACGTCATTTCCAGCCCTATGCTCAGCCAAGTCGAAATTAAATTTCATAATGTCATACTAAAAAATTTCAAACTATATTTGCAGCTAAATTGGAGTAGATGTTGAACTGGTCATTCTGAAAATAAGCGTCACCCTGAACTGGTCACTGAGTGGAGTCGAAGTGTTGTTTCTGGGTCTCATGCTAAAGAATTTCAAAGTATGTTTGTAGTTCCAAAGTTGCAGATGCCCAGTCAAGCTGAGCATGACGAATCAAATCAAACTTTACCCTGAAGAACGTCATCCCAAAGATGTCACACTGAGCTTGTCGAAGTGTTGTTTCGGGATCTCATGATTTAGAACGTGAAGTTGCAGATGCCCAGTCAAACAGAGCATGACGTTAATATTTAAAAATAAATGAATCAAGAAAAAAACATATTAATTACAGGAAACACAGGTTTTGTAGGAACAAACCTAAGCACCTATTTAAACAAAACAGGGTATAAAACCACCGGTGTTACTAGAAGTCCGAAATCTACAAAAGAATACAGTTACACCTCGCTTACTGCAAATAGTTGGAATAAATACGATGCTTTTATACATTTGGCAGGAAAGGCCCACGATTTAAAAGGGGTTGCAGATGATAGTGAATATTTTGAGGTAAATACCAAGTTGACAAAAACATTGTTTGATCAGTTTTTAGCAAGTGATTGTAAAGTTTTTGTGTACATCAGCTCTGTAAAAGCTGTTGCCGATGAAGTAGAAGGAATTTTAACCGAAGCAACAACACCAAATCCCATAACAGTTTATGGAAAGTCTAAATTGGCAGCCGAGAACTATTTAACAAGTCAAAAATTGCCGTCTGATAAGTTTTTATATATCTTGCGCCCTTGTATGATTCACGGTCCGGGGAACAAAGGCAATTTAAATTTGTTATACCAATTGGTTAACAAAGGGATACCTTATCCTTTAGGAGATTTTGAAAACAAACGTTCTTTTTTAACCGTTGAAAATTTGTGTTTTGTAATTGAGAATTTAATCTCTCGACTACCCGAAAGTGGTATTTACAATGTTGCCGATGATGAAGCCATAGCAACAAATACTTTGGTTGAATTGATAGGAGAGGCGAGTGGTAAGACCTCAAAAATATGGAAATTGCCTAAAGGAATCATTCAAACATTGGGTAAAGTTGGTACAAGATTGCATTTGCCTTTCAATACTGAAAAATTACAAAAGTTAACCGAAAATTATGTAGTGAGCAATGCCAAGATAAAAAAGAACTTAAAAATAGACTTGCCAGTGCAAACTAAACAAGGACTTATAAACACCATCAAATCTTTTAAAAACAATCAATAGTTTTCCAATGCAGTATATTTTAATAACACTTTTGTTGGTTATTTGTGCGGTTATTTACATTAAAATCGCTTCAAAACTAAACATAGTCGACAATCCAAACTTTAGAAGTTCACACACCATACCAACCATACGTGGTGGTGGTATTTTATTTTTTATAGCGGTGATTGCTTTTTTTGTGAGTTCACAATTTCAATACCCGTATTTTGTAGCAGGCTTGAGTTTGGCAGCGATATTGAGCTTTTTAGACGATATATATACCTTATCTGCCAAAATACGATTGCCATTTCAGTTTATTGCTATTGGCTTGGTTTTGTATCAATTGCAATTGTTTGATGCACCCCTTATTTGGATAGTGATAGCTGCCATTGTAGGAGTTGGATTTATCAATCTGTTTAATTTTATGGATGGTATCAATGGCATTACAGGTTTGTACAGTATGGCAGTTTTGGTAGGGGTATGGCTAATTAATAGTACAGCACAAATTATTGAACCCGACTTAATCAGCTATGTATTTTTATCAATAGTTGTTTTTGGTTATTATAATTTTAGAAAAAAAGCCAGGATGTTTGCAGGTGATGTGGGGAGTATTTCTTTGGCAATGTTGCTGTTTTTTGTGGGTTTACATTTAGGATTGTCTTTACAGGCACCCGTGATATTGTTATTGGTATCGGTATATGGTGTTGATGGTGTTTTAACCATTTTATTCAGAATAAGTATCAAAGAACATATTATGGAAGCGCACAGGCATCATATCTATCAGAAACTAGTGGATGTTTGGAAATGGTCACATTTAAAAGTTTCGGCTATCTATGCTTTACTGCAATTAGCTATTGGTTTTTTGGTTTTTTACACCTATAAATTTACTTTTTCAACACAAATATTGATCATATTGAGCGTATTGACATTATTGTCTTTGGGCTATGTATATGTGTTTAAAAAAACAAAAGAAAAAGTTATAAAATAAACAGTTGTTATTTGCTTTTACGAATTGTTTATTAAATTAAAACTGATACTGGCTAAATAATGAATAATTAATAATGAAAAGTTAATACTGAGTACCAGCTTAGAACTTAAAACTTAAAACTTAGAACTGAAAACTGAATACCGACTTAAAACTCAACTTCCAAATAATGGCTTCGACTACGCTCAGCCACCAAAAGCAAGGTGTTAAATACCGTCTTTTGACTTAAAAACAATACATAAATTTGTCATTCCGACGAAGGAGGAACCATATCCAATGCTTAATTTTATGTGATTTCTCATTGCAATCGAAATGACAAAACATGCTTTTTAGTACTTACAGCAACAGATCCCCGCATTCGCGAGGATGACGGTTCAAAGAATACTGTTACAAATTAATAATGAAAAAGGAATAATTATTACCAGATACTGAATACTTTCCTATTGAAAAATTGACTACCTTTAGGGTTGGGGAAAGGCAATTTTTCGGTAGCGTTGATTTTGTTAATAATTAAACTAATTTATAAATACACACCCCTAACCCCTCTCAAGAGGGGAATATTACAGTTGAATAATTACTTGTGACTTAAAACTGGCTTTTGACTTAAAACTTAAAACTTAGAACTTAAAACTGTTACTGAAAACTGACTTAAAACCTAAAATTTAAAACTGCTACTAAATACTGTTACTAAAAACTGATTACCAGGTACTTATTTTTTTTATTGGTGACAAGCTGAAAAAAAATCAGAAATCAAAAACTTACCAAAGTCGATAATTTTGTACATTTGAATAAAAGATAGTAATAATGGATTTAGAAGCTAGAAAAATAATATTTGTTCAAGAATTTTTAAGACTCCAAAACGAGGAAATTGTTAGTGGACTTGAAAAACTATTGCGTAAAAGAAAAAACGAGTTAATTGAGAAAAGCTTCAAACCAATGAGTATGGAGCAATACAATGCTGAAATTGACCAAGCAATGGAGGATTCCAAAAATGGCAGGATGATTAAAGCAACTGATTTGAAAGCTAAAATCCAAAAATGGAATTAGATGTTTATTGGTTAGAACTGGCTGAAAATAAACTCGAAGACATTTATAGTTATTATTCGGAAAAGGCTAGTAAAAAAGTTGCTCAAAAATTAATAAATGGAATTATTGATACTACAATAGGAATTGAGCAACAACCTGAAATTGGTCAAATTGAAAATGCGCTTGATAATCGAAAACAAGTATTCCGTTATTTAATTTATAAAAATTACAAAGTCGTTTATTGGATAAACTATAAATATAGTCGTATCGAAATAGCAAACATATTCGATACACGACAAAATCCCAACAAATTAATAGAAGATTTAAAATAAGCTACCTATTCAAAACATACTTTTACTAATTAATAATGAAAAAGGAATAATTATTAATAGATACAGAATACTAGCTTTTGGCTTGTGGCTACTAGATATTAAATACCCACTTTTGACTTAATACCATTTATAACTTGTCATTCCGACGAAGGAGGAACCACATCCAATGCTCAATTTTATGTGATTT
>NZ_RHLN01000045.1 GCF_004121075.1 Lutibacter sp. HS1-25 | reverse complement strand
TTCTATTGTTACAAATAATTTTCCCATTGAAGTTAAAGATCCATCAGTAATGGTATAATCAACAGTATCTTCACCAATAAAATTTGTTTTAGGAATATAGGTATATAAACCATCCGAAGTTACAGTTAAACTTCCTCCTTGATTGGTAGAGAAAGTACCCGGGATTACACTTATTTCATCACCATCAGGATCATAATCATTGTCCATCAAACTTATAGTTGAAATCCAAGAAGTGTTTTCAGGCACTGTAATAAAGTCGTTAACAGCAACGGGAGCATTGTTAGGACCTTTTAATGTTACAATTAATTTAGCAGTTGAAGTTAAAGATCCATCAGTAATGGTATAGTCAACAGTATCTTCACCAATAAAATTTGTTTTAGGAACATACGTATATAAACCATCTGATGATACAGTTAAACTTCCCCCTTGATTGGTAGGGAAAGTACCTGGAATCACACTTATTTCATCACCATCAGGGTCATAATCATTTTGCATCAAACTTATTTTAGAAGTCCAAGAAGCGTTTACAGGAAGTGTAATAGCGTCGTTTAAAGCAACGGGAGCACTATTATTGTTGTTTATAACATTAACAACTAATTTTGCAGAATCAGTTGACGTTCCATTTGTTAGTGTATAAATAAATGTGTCTTCTCCTGTAAAATTAGTTTGAGGTGTGTAAACATAAGAACCATCAGCTTTTAAAACTATATTTCCATCTTTTTCTGAAGAAAAAGTACCGGCAGTAACACTTAATTTTAAGCTATTAGGGTCATAATCATTATCAATTAAACTTGTAGAAGATGTGTATGTGGTATTTTTCAACACTGAAATAGTATCGTTTACAGCTACAGGTGGTTTAATGGGATTTTCATTTTCTTTTCTGAAAAGTATTTTAGAAGTAAAAGGCTCAAGAATAAAACTTGAAGGACTGTACACTCCATTTACATCAACATAACTATCGTTTAAAGTAAATTCCTGGGGTTCCATAGTATCATTTACATCTAAGGGCATCCATTTACTTCTTAATATTTGCGTTTTTGGGTCTAAAGTAATAGGTGCAAGTTTTGTATTTAAATCTAATTTATACGCAGTTTTCCATTCAGATAATGAGTATGCATATGCACGATAGCCACTACCATTATTGTACCATAAATTTATAATTTCATTTTCATTATAAGGTTTACAGTAGTAATTATTATCAAATACATTTGTTAAAAAATCACCGTTTTGAGAATGTACAAACAATATTTTTTGGGTTGTGGTTGTAGCTACTAATATGTTATTTTTAAAAGTACAACCAGTAATTGTATTAGGATGTAATGAGTCATTATATAAATAAAGCAGGTAAGATCCAGATCTATATACGGTATTAAATTGAACATCTATATTATTTGAATTATGAATATAAATACCAGCTTTTCTAATATTAGAAACGGTATTGTATTTTATTTCAACATTATTACTACCATCATCCATATAAATTCCATTTGCGACAGGTTCTTCTTCAGAGCTACCATCTTCAGCACCAAAACCAAAATCAACAATATTATATAAAACTTTAGATTGAAGTATATTTGGATATTGATCTGCACCATCATACGAGTATATACCAGCTCCATCATCTAAAACAGCACAGAAAAAGGATACTTTATTATAAGTAATTGTTGCATTGTCACCAGTCCAAGATATTCCTATATAACCTAAAAGACGCAATACATTTTTATTGACAACAGTATTAGATCCAACAATACTTATAGCTGAACAAGTTTTAACACCCGAAACTCCCATTCCAGCAACCAACGCTACTTTTTCAATAGTGTTATTAGTTATAGATGCATTTTGATAATTGTTACGGGAAGCAATAGCATTAGCATATACATCATGAATATAATTTCCATCAATAATTGCATTTGTACCCGTTTCTAAATGAATACCTCTACCACCAGAGTAGGCCAATTCACAATTTTTTATTTCAATAAAATTTGAAGCTTTTTCATTAATTAGATTAATTCCAGCACCTTTTAAATATAGATTTTCAATTGTTATATAATGGCTATAATAATATAAATCTATTAGGTTATCATATCCTGTAATTTGAATGTCTAATGTGTTTGGATCTATTGTTGAATAAATACTTAATAATCTTGTTTTTTTATTAAAGCTCCATTCTCCTTCAGAAGTACATGCTCTTGGGTCATGTTGAAAGAAAAAACCAGCATTTACTCTAGGTAGATATGCAGTTGTTGGATTGAATTTAACAGTACCATTAGATTGACTTGTTACTTCTCTCATTTCAAAAGCCCATGGGACAGTTCTTATAACAATTTCAGCTCCTGTCCAATTTGTAGGTGGTAAATCATTTCCGGTGATTGAAGTTTGAGTTGAACTTTTAACGGTATAATAACCTCTATTAGGCTCTGTGGATTTTGGATATCGACCTACTTTTTGTGGATTGCCATTTAGCTGTAAAGCAGAAACGACATGGGATCCAGAAATTGTTTTAGACCAAATATTTCCACCATTATTAACCCAATCTGTAACAGGTATAAAACCTGTTATAATAGGTCTTTCGCCTGAGCCGTAACTTGAAAATGTGATAGGCGAACCACTAGAGCCAGCAGTAGTTAGCGATATACTTCCTGAAAAAGTATCACCGCTTTTAAATAATACAACATCACCAGCGCCCAATGTTTTTATTATTGTATTTAGTTTTGAAATTGTTTTCCAAGCTGAATTCTCTGATTTTCCGTCATTTGAATCATTACCAGAAGAAGATGAAATATAATAATTAGTTGCAAAAATGTTAGTAAAAGATAAAAGTAAAACGATTATTAAAATATTTTTTTTCATTTCATAGTGTGTTTGGTTAGTATATAATTCCTTTTGGTTCAAATAATTTGGATACAATTATTAAATTAAAAAAGGGGTTTATATAATTTCACTATACATTTTTAATAATCATTATGTATCGAACTTATTTTTTTAATAATACAACGTATAACTTAGAACAACTGTTTTTAAATTCTTTTAAGGTATATTAATTCTATTATTAATGTAACATATTCGTTAATAATAACATTAACTAATTAAATATAAACTAGGGGGAAGTTTTTTACTTTTATAAAATTAAAAAAAATAATTAAAAAAAAATTATATTATGAAAGAATATTTATAGCCACGGGCTTTTATAAGATTTGTGCGACTGGAAAATCGGAGATTTTTCGGACGTAGCAAATCGTTTGTTGAATGTTTGTCGGTTCGTTATTTAGTTCAAATGTGAGCATAAATTTTATGAGTTGTTAGCAACTGTAATTTTTATAATATATTTTTCAAATCTTGACGTCCAATTAATGCCATAATCTCAACAACTTTATCATTCTCATTAATCCTAAAATAAATCGAATCAGAACCACAAACACATTTTCTATATCCTATTTTGATATAATCAACTGACTCAAAAGAATATGGGTTTTTAGATATTATATCAAAATACTCAAAAAATGAATTAAAATATTTATCCGCTTGTCTTTCTCCAAATGTTTTTACTCCGTAATTATGAATTCGTATTAAATCTTCTTTAGCTGTATTACTCAGTCTATAATTTGTCATTTAATAATGATTTTGATTGAGCTAAAATTTGTTCTTTAGAATCAGAAGTAAATCCACTTTTTTCAGCTTTTTCTAATTTTGAACTAATCCAATCAATTTGAGATTGTTGTTTTCTTGCTTGTCTAATCAAATCATTAACTAATTCACTTTTACTTGAATATTCTTTATTCTCAATTTGAGACTTTAACCAATTATCATTCGGTTCTGTAAATGAAATACTTTGTCTTGCCATAATTCTCTGTTTTGATGTAAATTTACACCAAAAATGTATTCAATCCAAATTTTCTTTATAAGTTGAATTTTAATCTTTATAGTTGCCAACGGTTTGAATATGGTGCGTTTGGCATTTCGAAGCACTTTCTTGTCAAACCGCTACAAATTTGATTTAATGTAACGACCTTGAAATTAGCACTATCCTCCCAATGATTTATACACTTTGTGCCTGTTGCACAAGTTCTATCAAAAATAGGTTAAAATAGTTGTAAAAAAAATGAAAAATCCGTAATTTCATGGAATGCAAGGCAAGAAAGAATATCAGGAAAAGTTATTTGCTAATTTTCAGTTAAGTGAGCGAGTACCAGCACACAATTTTTATCGGAGATTAAAACAAGTGTTGGATTTGGATTTTTTATATCTATTAACTAGACCCTATTACGGTGAAAGCGGACAAAAAAGTATTGACCCTATTGTTTTCTTTAAACTGTGTTTGGTTGGCTATTTGGAAAACATCATTAGCGATAGAGATTTGATACAACACAGCGGTATGCGGTTAGATATTTTGTTCTTTTTAGGCTATGACATTGATGAACCTTTACCTTGGCATTCCATCATCAGTCGTACCCGTCAATTGTATCCTGAAGCGGTATTTGAAGAAGTTTTCACAAAGATATTTTCTATGTGTGTTGAAAAAGGAATGGTGAGTGGACATACCCAGGCGATTGATTCAGCTCCAATAAAGGCGAATGCTTCTATGGATACTTTGGAATTAAAAGTTCCAAAAGAGGATTTGGAAGCTCATTTGTATAATATTCGTCACATTAGTTCAATGGATAAAAAAAACTTCCATAAGAAAGGCTTCCATCAATAAAGCATCCAAAGAACAACAAGGTATTACTGCCAGTAAGCGAGAATTACAAGAGAT
>NZ_RHLN01000044.1 GCF_004121075.1 Lutibacter sp. HS1-25 | reverse complement strand
GCAGAAGTATTGACAGCAAGAAGTTAAAACAGCAGGCTCTTGTCCATCAAGCTATAGTTTAGAAAGAACATGGACAGCAACAGATGCTTGTGGTTTGACAACAGTTCACACACAAACCATCAAAGTTGAAGATACAACTGCACCAGCGTTTGTAGAAACATTGCCAGTAAATATAACAGTACAATGTGATGCAGTACCAACAGCAGAAGTATTGACAGCAACAGACAATTGTGGAGTAGCTACGGTAACTTTTGAAGAAGTTAAAACAGCAGGCTCTTGTCCATCAAGCTATAGTTTAGAAAGAACATGGACAGCAACAGATGCTTGTGGTTTGACAACAGTTCACACACAAACCATCAAAGTTGAAGATACAACTGCACCAGAGTTAAGTGCAATGCCAATTGATATAATTGTAAGTTGTGTTTCTGAAGTTCCTGGAAATCAAAATGTAACAGCAAGTGATATTTGTGATTCAAACCCAGTAGTGGTATTTACTCAAAGTGAGTTACCTAATTGTAGTGGAGAAGTTATAAATACTTGGACAGCAACTGATGCTTGTGGTAATACAATAATTCATAATCAAAAAGTTACTATTGTTAGTAATGTAGATCCTGTATTTACTGGAGATTTACCTGAAGATTTAACGGTAGATTTTAATGAAATTCCTGTAGCAGCTGAATTAAAAGCAACAGATGCTTGCGGTAATGATTTAGCTGTAGACTATAGTGAAGTTGTTTCAGGTCAAGGTGAGGGTTGTTCAGGGAATTATACAATAATTAGAACTTGGTCAACTAAAGATTGTTCTAATAATTTAATTTCATACAAGCAAACAATATCAGTTGTTGATAATACAGCACCAGTAATTGTAAGTGCACCAGTTAGTGCTATTACGGTATCTTGTTCAGAGATTCCTGAAGCAGGAGAAGTTGTAGCTACAGATAATTTCAGTACAAATGTTCAGATCACTTTTGAACAAACGGTTACTGATGTTAGAACTAATGGTTCTTATCAAATAATTAGACTTTGGACTATAGCTGATGAATGTGGCAATACTAAGATGTATACACAAACTATTAGTGTAGAGCCTTTAAAAATAAGAGGTGAAAATGAAGCCAATGTTTGTATTGAAGATGGTTCAATAAACTTATATAGTTTAATTTCAGGAGTACCAAATAATGATAATGGTTCTTGGTCAGATGATGATAATTCTGGAGCATTAAGTGATTCAGAATTTAATCCTACACTTGCGGGTATTGGAGTTTATCATTTCACTTATACATCAGGATATGATACGTGTATATCATCTTACACTGTAGCTATCAATGTTAATGATGATTGTGTTGTTTTGGCATGTGAATCTCCAGAGACTATAAAAATTTCAAAAGTTGTTACTGCAAATAATGATGGTATAAATGATTACTTTGAAGTATCAGATGTAACTGGTTGTGGATTTGTTTCAGCTGTTCAAATATTTAATCGTTGGGGTAAATTGGTATTCGAATCGGATAATTATAAAAATAATTGGTCAGGTCATAACGAAGGAGGTGGTCCAACAATTGGATCAGCCGATTTACCAACAGGTACATATTATTATATTGTAAATGTAGTTGGTAGTGGTTTTAAACCAATAACTGGGTATATCTATTTAGGAACTAACTAATTTTAAATTAAATCTATGAAACGTATAATTATAATATTAGTAATTTTTATTGCAGGAATTAATAGTTCTAAAGCGCAACAATTACCACAGTTTACACAATATATGTATAATACTATCGCTGTTAACCCTGCATATGCAGGTAGTAGAGGGGTAATGAGCATTGTTGCTTTGGGTAGAAATCAATGGGTTGGTTTTAATGGAGGACCTGAAACTGAAACACTTTCTATCAATTCTCCTTTAAGAAATGAGCGAATAGGTTTAGGTTTATCGTTAATAAATGATAAAGCGGGTTACGAAAATTTCACCTATGTATATGGAGATTTTTCATATACCATTAATCTTAATGAGTCTGTTAAATTGGCCTTTGGTATCAAAGCTGGAGCTACTTATTATAAATTAGCAGACGAATTGTATAATGGTGTTGAAATTGGACAAGATCCATATTTTGATGAAAGATTAGATAGATGGAATCCAAATATTGGAGCTGGATTACTTTTCCATACAGATAAATGGTATGCTGGTTTATCTATGCCAAGATTTATAAATCATGATGTTAACAATCAAACTGATTATGCTGCACTTGAACAAGTACATTATTATTTAATTGGTGGCTATGTTTTTGATTTAGGTCAAGATGTTAAGTTTAAACCTTCAGTATTAGGAAAATATACACAGGGTGCTCCTATTTCAACAGATCTAACTGCTAATTTTTTATTCTATGAAAAATTATGGTTAGGTGCATCTTACAGAGCAAATGGAAAACAAGCAGCTTTTGGAGCTTTGGTCGATTTTCAAGTGACTGAACAATTTAGAATAGGATATACTTATGAAGTACCAACAGGTGAAATACGACCATATACATCAGGTTCTCAAGAAATATTATTGATGTATGAGTTTAGGTTTACAAAGAAAAATTTGAAATCACCTAGATATTTTTAACCAAATTTAAAATGAAAACCATGAGACATATATCACTTTTATTTATTGCTTTTATTTTAATAAATGCATCTGTATTTGGTCAAACACAAAGAGAGAAAAAAGCTGAAAGACAATTTAACGGCTTTTCATTTGTAAGTGCAATAGATACTTACGATAGAATGATTGAAAAAGATATTAATAAAGATTATGCGTTACGTAAATTAGGTGATGCCTATATTATGCTTAGAGAGCCAGAAAAGGCACTACCTATTTATGCTCAAGTTGTTCAACAGCCAAATGTGCCTTCTGAGTATTTTTTATACTACGCTCAAACTTTAAGAGCTAATGGTGATTACGATGCATCTAAAGAATGGATGAAGAAATACAAAGACGCTGGTAATAAAGAGAGTTCAATAGTTAAGAATTTTTTTAAGAACAACGATTTAGCAAGTGGTATTTTTAATTCAGTTGAAAAAAATACCATAAATAAGGTGAATTTTAATTCAAAATATAATGATTTTGGAGCCTATGTTATTAATCAACAATTGGTTTTTGCATCTTCTAGACATGAAGCAGCCGCTATTAAAAGAGTGTATGCTTGGGATAAACAACCTTTGCTTGATGTTTATGTAGCCAATATTGAAAATGGATCTAATGAAAAAGCAACACCTTTAAGTGGTGATGTAAATACCGCATTGCACGAAGGTCCTGCAACATTTAGTGCAGATGGTTTAAAAATGTATTTTTCTAGAAATAATTCTGATCAAGAAAAAATGGATCTTAATGGAAGAGAAATTCGTCAGGTAGGAATTTATACAGCAGATTTTGTTGATGGAAAATGGCAAAATTCAAAACCAATTAGTTTAAACAATACGGCCTATATTGTATATCACCCAGCTTTAAGTAGTGATGGTAAAAAATTATATTTTTCATCAGACATGCCAGGTGGTTATGGAGGAACTGACATTTATGTTAGTGATATAAATGTAGATGGAACCTTTGGAAAACCTATAAATTTAGGTGCTGTAGTAAATACTGAGGGTAATGAAGCATTTCCTTTTTTACATAAAGATGGAGTTTTATACTTTTCATCTGATGGGCATATTGGTTTGGGTTTAATGGATATTTTTGCCGCAGTTACAAATGAAAATAATGAGATTGTAAATGTGATCAATTTAGGAGAGCCTATCAATAGTAAAAAAGACGATTTTGGGTATTATCTAGATGATGAAGGTTTTAAAGGGTATATTTCATCAAACCGAAAAGGTGGTCTTGGAGGTGATGATATTTATGCTTTTACAAGAATCCCTCCTTTAACCTTAAAAGGACAAATTTTTGATGCTGTTAACAATGAACCTGTTAGTGGAGCTAAAGTTATTTTAACTCGTGAAAATGGTGAAGAGTTGGCTTATTTTATTACAGGAGAA
>NZ_RHLN01000043.1 GCF_004121075.1 Lutibacter sp. HS1-25 | reverse complement strand
AGTATCTTTGAACTACAAAACAACCAGACTACATTAGCAGGAATCATTGCAATAACTTTCATAAGGTATTAATTTTGTGATTGTTTTTTTAGGCTGTAAATACTGGCGTTTAACTCAAAACCTAACAATAAAATAATGGAATTTAACCAAACAAACAGCATTAAAATTAACAAGGTACCTATTGATCCGTACAGCTCATTATAGGTCGAAAATTTGATAACATATACTGCAAATAGCTTAAACATTAACAAGGTTAACAAGGTAGTTAACAAGGCACCTGGCACGTATGAAATTTCTTTGGTTTCTTTTGTGCCATATTTGTATAAAAATGAAACAGAAACATAAATAAGTACGATAAAAAAAACATAACGGCCATATTGTATCCAAAATACATCATCAACCAGCAATCCTGAAACCGTTAAATTATTAACTGCCATTTCAAAATAAATATTTAAAGCAACTGTTATTAACAACACCACTGCCAAAAGAATTGCCATACCCATTGATACAAAATACTGACGAATTATATTTCGCATTTCGCTGATATGATACGAATATTCAAAACCTCCCAAAACAGCATTCACACCATTTGTCATTAAAAAAACTGAAGTTATAAAACCAAAGGAAAGCAAGCCACCATACCTGTTATTTGCAATATCTACAATTACACCTTGAACAGATTCAAAAGTATTTGGTGGTAATAAATGCTCAATGGTATTTAAAAAATCTTGCTGAAATCCCTCTATTTGAACGTACGGAATTAAAGTTAGGATAAATAGTAAAAAAGGAAACAATGCCATAAAAAAACTAAAAGCAATTCCGCCAGCTCTTGAGGTTAAGGCACCTTTAAAAATTCCGATAATATACATCTCCAAAAGATCGTATAACGACAAGCCCAACAAACCCGGAATTTTGACTTTTTTAATCAGTCTAATTACCAGATTTACAACAGGAATTTTATCTAAATTTTCTTCTATTGGTTTGGTCATTTTTTTAAGTGAAAAGGTTGCAGAGGTATAGGTTTGTTGTAAATATTACACCTCCCTGCCCTCATTAAAAAGGAAATTTATCCTTTTAATATTTAGTATCGATTGTTGCGCTTCGACAAGCTCAGCGTGACAACCTTGTTCTATCTTCCGTTTTCGGTCACCCGAATTTATCCTTTAAAACTTTTAATATTTAACTTCGAACTTCTAATATCTTACTTCTAATATCTAACTTTTAACTTACAACTTATAACTTCTAATATCTAACTTTTAACTTACAACTTATAACTTCTAATATCTAACTTCTAATATCTAACTTATAACTTATAACTTCTAATATCTAACTAACCTTCAACCGCCTTTAAACTTAAATCCATATTGTAAACAGAATGCGTTAAAGCGCCTGATGAAATAAAATCTACACCACATTCGGCATATTTACGGGCAGTTTCTAAATTAATACCTCCAGATGATTCTGTTAAACATTGGTTGCCAATTAATTTTACAGCAGTTGCCGTATCTTCGTAATTAAAATTATCTATTAAAATACGATAAACACCTCCGCAGGCTAAAATCTCTTTAATTTCATCCAAACTTCTGGCTTCAACAATAATTTTTAAATCTAAATTATGGTCTTTTAAATATTGTTTTGTTTTTTCAATGGCATTGGTTACGCCACCCGAAAAATCAATATGATTGTCTTTTAACATAATCATATCATACAAAGCAAACCTGTGATTTTCCCCACCACCAATTACAACCGCCCATTTTTCAACAGCTCTAATTCCCGGAGTGGTTTTTCGCGTATCCAACACTTTTGTTTTTGTACCTGCTAATAGCGCTACAAATTGGTTTGTTTTGGTTGCAATGGCGCTCATACGTTGCATCATATTTAGCACCAAACGTTCGGCTTTTAAAATAGACTGAGAACTTCCTTCAACATAAAAAACAACATCGCCATATTTTACATTTTCGCCATCATTGATAAGTGTTTCAACCTTTAAATTTTTGTCAACATAATTAAAAATGCGTTTTGCCATTGCTACCCCAGCAATAATTCCATCTTCCTTTACCAGTAATTTTGCTTTTCCTTTTGCTAAAACCGGAATACAAGCCAATGAACTGTGATCTCCATCACCAACATCTTCTCTAATAGCGTTTGAAATTATTATATCTAACTCTTTTTCAAATTGTTCTTTACTAATCATATTTTATGCAAATTGTCACACAAAAATAACTTTTTTATTTTCAAAAGTTTCATCTTTATTTCTTTTTATATTTGCTGAATGAAAATTAAATTATTGGCCATTGGTAAAACCGATGATAAAAATTTACAGACGCTTATTGAAAACTATCAAAATAGATTGAAGCATTATATCAATTTTGAATTGGAGTTAATTCCTGATATAAAAAATGTGAAAAATTTAAGCGAAGTACAACAAAAAGAAAAAGAAGGCGAACTTATTTTATCTAAATTAGCGCCCACTGATCAACTTATTTTGTTGGATGAAAAAGGAAAAGAATTTCGCTCCATTCAATTTTCTGAATTTCTTCAAAAAAAAATGAATGCAGGTATAAAACAACTGGTATTGGTTATTGGCGGACCTTATGGTTTTTCTGAAACTGTTTATCAAAAAGCCCAAGGAAAAATCTCCTTGTCTAAAATGACTTTTTCGCACCAAATGATTCGTTTATTTATGGTTGAACAATTGTACCGCGCCTTTACTATTTTAAAAAACGAACCTTACCATCATGAGTAAAATAAAACTGGTTTTTGCAACCAACAATCAACACAAATTAAAAGAAGTACAAGCCATGTTAACCAATTTTGAAATTGTTAGTTTGGCAGCTATCAATTGCTTTGACGACATTCCTGAAACGGCCAATACTTTAGAAGGCAATGCCATTTTAAAAGCCGATTATATTACTAAAAAATTTGGATTGAATTGCTTTGCAGACGACACCGGACTTGAAGTTGAAGCTTTAAACAACAAACCTGGCGTGTACTCTGCGCGTTATGCTGGCGAAAGTAACAATGCCAACGCCAATATGGATAAGTTGTTAAACGAACTTCAAGATAAAAAAAACAGAAAAGCACAATTTAGAACTGCCATTGCACTTAATATTGATGGCAAACAATTTATTTTTGAAGGCATTTGTAAAGGACAAATACTAACAGCAAAACAAGGCGACAGTGGTTTTGGTTATGATCCTATTTTTATGCCAAACGGATTTAACAATTCTTTTGCTGAAATGTCTATGACACAAAAAGGTGCTATTAGTCACAGAGGAAAAGCCATTGAAAAACTAGTTACATTTTTAAACGAACAATCTTGGTAAATCATCTAAAATCATATAAAAATACATTTATCATTCTGTTGGTTGTTTTACTTATTTTTTGTTTGATAAATATAAGTTTGGGCTCTGTTTACATTCCGTTTAAACAAATATTGCTAACGCTAACAAGTGGTGAAGTAGAAAAAGACTCTTGGAGAACCATTGTTTTAAATTATCGTTTACCAAAAGCCATTACTGCCATACTTGTTGGTTCAGGCTTGTCAATTAGCGGTTTGTTAATGCAAACATTGTTTAGAAATCCGCTTGCAGGACCTTTTGTATTAGGAATCAGTTCTGGAGCAAGTTTGGGTGTTGCTATTTTAATTTTGGGCGCTTCGTTTTTTGGCGCAAGCATTACAAGTTATGCATTTACCAATTTTGGCTTGGCAATTGCTGCAAGTTCTGGTGCATTTTTAGTACTTGCTGCAGTAATGTTGGCAGCTATAAAAGTAAGAAACACCATGTCTATTCTTATTATTGGTTTGATGTTTGGAAGTTTAACTTCAGCAGTTATAAGTGTATTGGCCTATTTTAGTAGTGCTGCAGAATTACAACAATATATGTTTTGGAGTTTTGGAAGCTTAGGAAATTTAAGTTGGCAAGAAATAATTGCTTTATTTACCATTTATATAATTGGAGTTTCTATGGTTGTTTTTATTATCAAACCATTAAACAGTTTGCTTTTAGGTGAAAATTACGCCAAAAGTATGGGTGTAAACGTAAAACAAACCAGAAACATTACACTTATTGCAACTAGTTTATTAACAGGTGTAATTACAGCTTTTTCGGGTCCTATTGCTTTTATTGGATTGGCGGTTCCGCATTTAACAAAATTACTTTTTAACACTTCAAACCATAAAACATTGTTACCTGCAGTTGCCATTAGCGGCGCTATTGTAATGCTTATTTGCGACAGTATTGCACAAATGCCAACCAGCGAATATACGCTGCCTATAAACGCCATAACTTCGCTATTTGGAGCACCTATTATTATTTGGTTATTGGTTAGAAAAAGAAAAATTTATTATTAATGGATGCAACAACTAAATACATTATAAAAACGACTGATTTAAGTATTGGTTACGCTTCAAAAAAGCATATTAGTACCATTGCATCAAATTTAAACATTTGTTTAGAACCTGGTAATTTAGTTTGTTTACTTGGAAAAAATGGTATTGGAAAATCTACTTTATTAAGAACTTTAACTAAAGTTCAGCCTGAACTTGGCGGCACTGTTTTAATTAACAATGCCAAATTAGAGACCTTAACAAATGCCGATTTATCAAAAACATTGAGCCTGGTGCTTACTGAAAGATTACCAGACTCTAGCTTAACTGTTTATGAATTGGTTGCTTTAGGTAGACAGCCTTTTACCAATTGGATTGGTTATTTAACAACCAACGATTTAGAAATAATTCAGTCGGCTTTTGAACAAACAAATACACAACATTTAATGAATCGCAAGTGTTATGAATTAAGTGATGGTCAATTACAAAAAGTATTGGTAGCGCGTGCACTTGCCCAAGATACGCCAATTATTATTTTAGATGAACCTACTGCTCATTTGGATTTACACCATACCATAAACACTTTTTCGTTACTTAAAAATCTGGCTAAAAACTTTGGAAAAACAATTATTGTGTCAACTCACGAAGCTAATTTAGCGATGCAATTGGCTGATGAATTGTGGTTAATGACACCTTCGAAGTTTATTTCAGGAAAAACAGCTACTTTAATTGAAGACAATAGTTTAGACCAACTTTTTGACTCTGAACTCATTAGCTTTAACAAAACTTTAAAGCAGTTTACAGTTAATCACTCTTAATTTTTTTAATATATTTGATTAACTCAAAAAACCTCACAATGAAAAATATCTTGTTTATCATCCTGTTTTTGCCATTTATTTATTGTGGAAAAACTGCTAATTTTTCAGAAATAACATTGCCTTTTATTCAAAATCCTGCGCTAATAACAGGCGATCTTGCTTTTGAATACTCAAAAATAATTACACCTAAAGATTTAAAAACACATTTGTATGTAATGGCTTCAGATGAATTTGAAGGTAGAAACACAGGTGAACCTGGTCAAAAATTGGCTGCTGAATATTTAAAGGATTTTTATAAATCTCACAACATTGCTTCACCTTTAGGAGGCGATGATTATTTTCAGGAAATTCCTACTGAAGAATTAAGACCAAATTTAAAACCTTCTGAAAATGTGCTTGCTTTTATTGAAGGTTCTGAAAAACCTGAGGAAATTATTGTAATCTCTGCCCATTTTGACCACCTTGGAAAAACGGAAGAAGATATTTTTAACGGCGCAGATGACGATGGCTCAGGAACTGTTGCCATTATGAAAATTGCTGAAGCATTTCAAAATGCTGTCTTAGAAGGAAATGGCCCAAAACGATCTATCTTATTTTTACATGTTACTGGTGAAGAAAGAGGTTTGTTAGGTTCAAAATATTATGTAAATCATCCTGTTTTTCCTTTAAAAAATACCGTAGCCGATTTAAATATTGATATGATTGGAAGGGTTGATGAAGCACATACTGATACTCCAGAATTTGTTTATTTGATTGGTTCAGACAAATTAAGTTCCGAATTGCATGAGATTTCTGAAGCTATTAATAACCAATTTACAAAGCTGGTTTTAGATTATACTTATAATGATGATAACGATCCTAATCGTTTTTATTACAGGTCTGATCACTACAATTTTGCAAAAAATAACATTCCTATTATATTTTATTTTAATGGTACTCATGAAGATTATCACAAAGCGTCAGACACTCCAGATAAAATAAATTATGAAGTTTTGGCAAAAAGAACGCAGCTGGTATTTTTTACTGCTTGGGAATTGGCAAACAGAGACAAACGAATTGTAGTTGATAAATAGTTTGAAGTTGGGATTTAATGAATAATTTTAAATAGCAACTCTTTTAAAATATCTTTTGCTGGTAAATTTGCGCCAACTCCTTTACTTTTTACATCGGCATCACGCAACAATCCAATAACTTGCGATACTTTTCGCATGGGATAATTTTTGGCTGCCACAGTATAATCTGAAACAAAAAACGGATTTACACCCAATGCTTTTGCAACACTGGCTTTAGACTTGTCGTTTAAACTATGATAAATAAGCAATTGCGTAAAAAAACTGTTTAGCAAAGAGATCGTCATAATTAACGGATTGGCTTTTTGATTTTGAGCAAAATAATTGATAATTTGATTTACTCTTAACACGTCTCTCTCCCCTACCGCTTTACGCAATTCAAAATTATTGTAATCTTTACTTATTCCAATATTTTCTTCAATATCTTTAGCAGTAATTTTAGTTCCTTTGGGTAAAACAACAATTAATTTATCCAGTTCGTTGCTAATTTTACTTAAATCTGTTCCTAAAAATTCGACCAACATCAACGTTGCTTTGGTATCAATGTCATATTTTTTTCCTGAAAGTACCCTACGAATCCAATCAGCTACCTGATTTTCGTATAATTTATTACTTTCAAACACCAAACCACTTTTTTGAATGGCTTTATACAAGGCTTTACGCTTGTCTATTTTTTTATATTTATAGCACAAAACCAACACTGTAGAAGGTTGTGGGTTTTGCGCATAAGACAATAAATTTTCAATAGTTCCAGATAAATCCTGAGCTTCTTTAACTACAATCACCTGTTTTTCAGCCATCATAGGAAAACGTTTTGCATTGTCTATAATATCGCTTATTTCTATATCTCTTCCATACATTACCATTTGATTAAAACCTCGTTCCTCTTCCGTAAGTATATTGTTTTCAATATATTCTGAAATTTTATCAATATAATAAGGCTCTTCGCCCATCAACAAATAAATAGGTTTTACAATTCCATTTCCAATATCAGAAACTATTTTAGCAACGTCACTCATGTATAAAAAAAAATTAGCACTTTTGCGGTATGCAGCCCTTAAACTTACCTACATATAAATTAAGAATCAAAAGTAACGAAAATAAGCTTGTTATTTTTGATATCATTCGAAAAAAATATGTTGTTCTTACACCTGAAGAATGGGTTAGACAACATTTAATTCATTATTTAATTGAAGAAAAAAAATACCCAATTTCTTTAATTGCTGTTGAAAAAAAAGTGACAATCAACAAGTTAACAAAACGCACAGACATTTTGGTTTTTGACAATACCGGATTGCCAAATATTATTGTTGAATGCAAAGCCCCGTCAGTAAAAATAACACAAGCTACTTTTGATCAAATTGCAAGATATAATTTAAAATTAACTTCAGAATTTTTGATTGTTTCTAACGGATTAGAACATTTTTTCTGTAAAATGGACACTGAAAACGAATGTTATATTTTCTTAGAAAACATTCCGAATTACGGTGATAAATAAAAAATAATTTATCATTTTCTATAATTTTTGAAGTAAGTTTGCACCTGTGAAAATAGCACTTGTTATATTAAATTGGAACGGCAAACAATTATTGGAAAAATTTCTTCCTTCAATTGTTAATTTTAGCACACAGGAAAATGTAACAATTTATGTTGCAGACAATGCTTCAACTGATCATTCGGTTGAATTTATCAAACAAAATTTCCCATCGGTTTTAATCATTCAAAATAAAAAAAACGGAGGCTTTGCCAAAGGTTATAACGATGCTTTAAAACATGTTGAAGCGGATATTTTTGGACTTATAAATTCAGACATTGAAGTGACCGAAAATTGGTTAGATTCAATTATTTCAACATTTAAAAACGAAGCAACTACAACTATTATTCAACCAAAAATTTTAGATTTTAAAAACAAATCATTGTTTGAATATGCTGGTGCAGGTGGCGGTTTTATTGATAAATTTGGTTACCCGTATTGTAGAGGTCGTGTTTTTTCGACCATTGAAACAGACCATTCACAATACAATGATACTACTGAAATATTTTGGGCATCGGGTGCTTGTTTTTTTATTCGTGCTGAAGTGTTTTTTGAATTAGAAGGGTTTGATGAAGATTATTTTGCGCATCAGGAAGAAATTGATTTGTGCTGGAGAGCAAAAAATAGTAATTATATTATTAAATACGTTGGCGCTTCAACAGTTTACCACATTGGTGGCGCAACCATAAAAGAAGCAAGTCCTAGAAAATCGTTTTTAAATTTTAGAAATAGTTTGTTTAGTTTGGTTAAAAATTTACCAACTTCAAAGTTGGTTCCTGTAATATTTATGCGAATGATTTTAGATGGCATTGCAGGTGTTAAATTTTTAGCAGAATTGCGACCAATTCATACTTTAGCCATTTTAAGAGCACACGCTAACTTTTATTATTCATTACCAAAAACACTAAGAAAAAGAAAAAAATCAATCCAAAATAACAATTACTACAGTATAAAAAGTATAGTTTGGAGTTATTATGTACAGGGAAAAAAGAAATTTGAAGACCTATAAATCTTCAACACTTCCTTTACCTACACGCAATACATTTATTTCACCTTCAGATAAATCTACCACTGTTGACGGAATATTATCACCATAACCTCCATCAACCACAACATCAACAATACTACCCCATTTTTCATAAATCAATTCTGGATCTGTAGTATATTCTACTAAATCATCTTCATCATAAATAGACGTTGATACAATTGGATTGCCTAATTTTTTAACCAATTCTCTAATAATATTGTTATTTGGAATCCGAATACCTACCGTATTTTTATTTTTAAATGCTTTTGGTAAATTATTATTTCCTGGTAAAATAAAAGTATAAGGTCCAGGAAGGTTTCGTTTTAATATTTTAAAAGTGGATGAATCAATTTGCTTTACATAATCAGATAGGTTACTTAAATCGTAACACACAAACGAAAAATTGGCTTTGTTTAATTTAATACCTTTAATTTTAGCTATTTTCTCCATAGCTTTAGAATTGGTAATATCACAACCTAAACCATATACGGTATCTGTTGGATAAATTATTAATCCACCTTTTTTTAAAACCTTCACAACTTTGTCAATCTCACGTTCGTTTGGGTTTTCTTCAAAAATTCTGATTAATTCTGCCATTTCAATTATAGTTTTAACAAATGTAGCTATTTTTAAGCATAAAAAAACCTGCCAAAAGCAGGTTTAATTATATATTATACTTTATTTTCTATCAACCTAAATCCTTCACCGTGAATATTTATAATTTCAACATTAGGATCCAATTTTAAATACTTTCTTAGTTTGGCAATGTATACATCCATACTTCTAGATGTAAAATAATTATCGTCTCTCCATATTTTTGTCAAAGCCATTTCTCTTGGCATCAAATCGTTTTTATGCACCGCCAATAATTTTAACAATTTACTTTCTTTTGGAGAAAGTTTTTGAGTTTCTTCACCTGGAAAATTTAAGTGACGTAATTTAGAATTGAATTCGAATTTTCCAATGGTAAATTCAAATGATTCTTCTTCTGTAATTTGCTCAGCTTCTTTGCGTTGTAAAATTGCTTTGATTTTATACAATAACACTTCAGAATCGAACGGTTTATTTAAATAATCATCTGCACCTGCCTGATAACCTTTTAAAACATCTTCTTTCATTGTTTTGGCAGTTAAAAAAATAATAGGCACTTCAGAATTGGTAGCTCTAATATCTTTTGCCAAAGAAAAACCATCTTTACGAGGCATCATTACGTCTAAAATACACATATCAAATTCGTCGTTTTTAAACATAATTAATCCTTCCAAACCATCTTTTGCAAGGGTCACATTATAATCGTTTAACGATAAGTAATCTTTCAAAACGATTCCAAAATTAGGATCGTCTTCAACTAATAAAATCTTGTTGTTTTCCATATTTTTTTATTTAAATCAGTGGTAAATTAATGGTAAATGTACTTCCTATTCCTTTTTCACTTTCAACATTAATTTGACCTTGATGAATTTCTATAATTTTTTTAACATATGAAAGTCCTAAACCGTGACCTTTCACATTGTGAATATTTCCTGTTTCTTCTCTATAAAACTTTTTAAAAATGTTTTTTTGAACATTTTTATTCATACCTATACCATTATCTTTAATTTTTATAATAATATGTTTATGCGTATTTTCAGTTTCAATTTCAATTATTGGTGCGTCTACTGAATATTTTATAGCATTTTCTAACATATTTACAAACACCGTTGTTAAATGAAACTGGTTTGCCATTACATCATTTAAAGTCGCTTTAAAATTTAATTTAATAACCCCACCTCTATCTTTTAACAATAAATCAACGTGTGTCAATGCTTCTTCAATAATATCATGAACATCAACAGGCTCTTTAACTACATCTAATTGATTTTTTTCTAATTTTGAAATACGCAATACATTTTCAACTTGTATATGCATACGCTTATTTTCATCTCTAATCATTTTAACATAGCGCTCAACTTTTTCTTTATCTCCTATAATTTTAGGATTTTTAATAGCGTCTAATGCCAAATTTATGGTTGCAATGGGTGTTTTAAACTCATGCGTCATGTTATTGATAAAATCTGTCTTAATTTCAGAAATTTGTTTTTGTCTTACCAATTGATACAATGCTGTTACAAATGACAGAATAATTATTAAAATAAAAAACACTGATAGCACTAAAATTTTTGAAATAGAAGAAAGAATAAAATTTTTCTTTTTTGGAAAAGTTACAAATAACTGATAATTACTGTTTCCTTCTGTATCAGAAAACATAGGAACCATATAACTTTTTCCTACTTCTTTTTTAAAATAATCAGATTTTACTTGTGTTGCCAAACCATTACTGTAAATACCATATTTAAAATCGGTTGAAATACCTCTTAAATCTAACTGGCTTTTTAAACGCAAGGTAAGCTCTGTATTATTTACCCTTTGATGAATTGGAATACGACTTCGTGTAGCGTCAAATGATTGAACTAACAAAGACTTTTCAGCCTCTTTAATTCTTCCCATTTTAGTAATATGCTCTTCAGGTAATTCTGTTTTATTGCCTCTTGAATTGTCAAGCATTATGTTTTTAGCTACAAAAAAATCTTCTTTACTAAAAATCTCTTTAAAATCAATAGAATCATTTTCAAAGAACTCAACCGGGACTTTATAATTTTGCTCAATTATACTTTGTGTATAGGTATAACGCTCATTACTAACAGTATCTATACGCTCATAAATAAAATTACGTATATCAGAACCGTTAATTAACTGTCCCTCTTTATAACTGGCTGCATATTTTTCATAAAAATCATCAAACTCTCTTTGCCTGATATCATCTGAAACCTTAGCCAAAGCAATTTTTACGTTTGATGTAAATTGCTCCTCTGTTATTAATATTGTGTTTTTAATCCAAAAAACTTGAACAAAAATAATACCTATTAAGGCGATACTCATCAATACAATAATGAGTATAAAAATCCTCTTTCCCATTAATCAAATTTAAACTTTTAACAACACAAATAACGCTATTTCAAAAAAATTAACAGACATTGCTCTTAATTAACAAATAATTAAGATTTTCAGCAAATTTAATGCATTTTTTGCAATAAGTCAAACACAGTTAATACTTGTGTTTTTGTACTTTCCAAATCATTATTTTTTATTACAAAATTTGAATTTTGAATTCTAAATTCATCGCTTATTTGATGATTCATTCTTTCTAAAACTTGCTGTTTTGTAACACCATCTCTTTTTGAAACGCGCTTTAATCTTTCTTCTAAATCTGCCGTAACAGTAATAATATAATCGCACATGGTATGGTTACCACTTTCAAACAGTATGGCAGCTTCATAAATAACGAGATTTGCATTACAATTTTTTATGAAATTTTGAAAATGAGCACGTACTTTTGGATGCACTAAACTGTTCAACTCCTGCAACTTATCACTATTGTTAAAAACTACAGAAGCAATATAAGCCCGATTTAATTCGTTATTCAAATAAGCTTCGTTTCCAAATAAAGCACAAATCTCTTTTTTCAAATCTAAATCGGTTGACATTAATTTTTTGGCTTCAATATCGGCAACATACGTTTCAACACCTAAAGCTTTAAATAAATTTAAAACAGTGCTTTTTCCACTTCCAATGCCGCCTGTTAGTCCAATTATTTTCATGTTTTTTTACTTTTGAATTAAAAATTCTAATTGACTTGGAACAACTTTTATTGAATACAATAAATTACTTTTCTGCAAAATTGAAGGCGTTAAATACTTAATAATAGAATCGTTTTTATATTGGTTAAAATCAAAAACTACCGAAAAACTATCTGGATTGATTTTATTAAAATTTGAAAGACCAACTTGGTAAATTATATTTACCTCTTTTGGAAAAGGATTAACTTTTATGCCCTCAGGAACATTTATAATTTTTACAGGAATTTTAAAACTACCCTCGGTAAACTTATCAACTTTAGCTGTTACCTGAACTTTGTTGGTTGATAATACAACCTGATTATTTTTAACTGGAGATTTTAGCTGTATAGAAGCATCAATAGTTTCGTAAACCTCGTTTAATTTTAGTGAAACCGTACGAATTTGAAAAATAGTGTCTATATATTTCTCTGGCCCTGTTATGGTTATAGAATCTGGAGTGCTTTTTAAGTTTTCAATAAAATTATAACCCAGCTTAAACTTTACATCTACATTTGGATAAACAGGTACTTTTTTAGAAATGTTGTTGCCCAATTCTACAAAAATAGTATCCTTTAAAACATCTAACACATCAATATTAGCAGGAAATTGTTGACTTAAATAAGAAAGTTGTGCGTTTGGCAAAAAATAATATTGCTTTTTTTGCTTTGTAACATTGCTTAAATTTAATTTAATTTTTTTTAGTTTCGATTTATATCTTAATTGAGAAAAACCGGGAGCTTTTAGCACCAAATCAATTTGAGAAACAGATGCATTTTGCAGTAATTTATCGGCAGGTATGTTTTCAAATTGCACTTTAAATGTAGTAATACTGGTATATGTTTTAGACAATTCTATTACCAACCAAACAACAGAAGTTAGTACCAAAAAACCTAAAAAAAGTTTGATTTTTCTATTTTTTTTTAGGGTAAAAATGGATGCTTTGTTAATTGTTTTCA
Source organism: Lutibacter sp. HS1-25 (assembly GCF_004121075.1). Classification (GTDB taxonomy): domain Bacteria; phylum Bacteroidota; class Bacteroidia; order Flavobacteriales; family Flavobacteriaceae; genus Lutibacter. Next base: position 103,718 of record NZ_RHLN01000043.1, on the reverse strand, counting down.
TATTTTAATTAAAACATAAATATACAAAAAAAGTGAGCCAAATAGGCTCACTTTTTATAATTGACTATTTTGATAATTTAGTTTTTTTCAACTAAATTTTGTACTTTTTTTGTTAAATCCATTGAAATTGCAGAACGTTCAAATTTAATTTTCCCTGCGCTAGTTTCAATAATAACAGTATTGTCACTATCAACAATATCCACAATTTTACCGTGAATACCACTTGTAGTAATTATTTTATTTCCTCTTGCTATTTCGCTTTGAAATTTCTTTTCGGCTTTTGCTTTTTTCATTTGTGGTCTAATCATAAAGAAATAAATAACCACAAACATTAATAAAAATGGTAACATACTCATTAAACCACCTTCTGCTTGTAAAAAAATTGCTGTATACATTGTTTTATTTTAATTGATATTAATATTATTTTTTTGCAGTTACAGTACCCTTTAATCTAATAACCTGGGTATTTTTTTCTGCATTTGATTTTACTGTAATTGATTTATTTTGAACACCAACTCTACCCGTTGAATTAAATTCGAATTTAATTTCACCCGAAGCCCCTGGAGCAATTGGCTCTTTTGTCCAATTTGGTGTAGTACAACCACAAGATGGTTTTACATTTAGAATAATTAAATCTACTTTACCAGCGTTTGTAACTTTAAAAACACCTTCAACTTTTTCACCTTCAACAACGGTTCCAAAATCATATTCTTCTTGGTCAAACTCAACAATTGGCAAACCTAAACTTAACTTTGCATCACGCTCTTTAGCGCTTTCTAAGTTTGACTCATTTATTTTAGATGATGCTGTTTTTGTTTCGCAAGAACTTAAACTTATTACAGCAAATAATAATAAAACTATTTTTTCATATTTATAAATTTAATTTGTAAAAATATAAAATTAGATCAATCCTCTTCCTATTTTATTCAATCTTTTTGAAGCCGAAAATTCTTTTAAAATTTTATCTAAAACTCCATTTATAAAATAACTGCTCTTGTCTGTAGAATAATCTTTCGAAATTTCGATATACTCGTTTATTGAAACACTTGTAGGAATTGAAGGGAATTTTAAAAACTCAGCAATTGCCATTTTTATTAAAATCAAATCAATTTCTGCAATTCTATCTTTGTCCCAGTTTGGTGTTTTATCTTCAATTTCTTTTTCAAATTCAGACTGATTCAAAACAACTTTTCTAAACAAATCTACAACAAACTTTTTATCGTCATCATCTTTATACAACCTTCCTAATTGTAAAGTACCATTTGCTTTTAAACTGTTTAGAGTTTTAACTATCCAGGTGTTTACAAACGGAATATCATCAACCCAAGTAATATTTTTATCCTCAAAATAATCAGCAATTTTATCATTTGGAGCCACAATAGTTTTAAACATTGCTACCACAAACTCTTTATCTTCCTGAAAATTATTGGTGTTAGACTCCATATAAGAAGCATAAATCTCACTTTCTTTGGTAAGCTTCCAAACTTCTTTTACATATTCATCATCCAATTCCCAATTGGTTAAATGCTGGGTTTCTAAATATTCATTCAACGAAACACTTTCGCTCAAAATATTAAAAACTGTATTGTCAATAAATTTTGTGTTTGGATTTTTTTCTTCAGCAGTAGCTAAAAACTTTTTTTTAGAAATGGCAATATGATTGCTTTCTAAATTTCTTACTTCAACCAATAAACGTAATAACAGTGCGTACATATCATACATTTTATCGATACTATAATATAAGAATTTTTCTTCTCTTATTAGGTTGTCACTTTTAGATTGTTGCAACGCATAAACCGATTGCATTACTTTAACTCTAATATGTCTTCTGTTTATCATTTAAAGAACTTTATTTTGAAGCCGCAAAAATACTATATTTTTTTTGATAAAGAAGCGTGTTTTATTTTTTTTAAACTAAAGTTAAAACTTTTAAAATATAGTAACATAAAATTATATTGCTGTATATTCGTGCTTTTAAAATTGATTGCAGCTACTCCCTTTATGAAAGCTTTACAGTACTTAAACAAATATTTTTTCAAATACAAATACCGACTTTTATTAGGTGTATTTATTACCGTTTTATCAAATCTTTTGATACTTCAAGTACCACATTTTACAAAAGAATCTGTTGATGTTGCTGAAAACTACCGACTTGGCACAATTACCGATATAGAAATTGTAAAAACGGATCTTTTTTACAATATTTTATTAATTATTGGAGCAGCTTTGCTATCTGGTTTTTTTACCTTTTTAATGCGCCAGTTAATTATTGTGACTTCTAGGTTAATTGAGTTTGATTTAAAAAATGAAATTTACCAACAATACCAAAAACTTTCATTAAATTTTTACAAAAAAAACAAAACAGGTGATTTAATGAATCGCATTAGTGAAGATGTTTCTAAAGTTAGAATGTACTTTGGTCCTGCCGTTATGTATACTGTAAACATGCTGGTTTTATTTATTGTTGCCATTATTAAAATGTTTCAAATTGATTCGACCTTAACATTATACACCATATTACCACTGCCCGTTTTATCTATTTCTATTTATGTTTTAAGCAGTATTATTCACAAACGAAGCACCATTGTACAGCAATATTTATCAAAATTAACTGCAAATGCACAGGAAATATTTTCAGGAATAAGCATTATAAAATCGTACAATATTGAAAATAAAGCGATTGCTGAATTTACATTGTTGAGTGATGAAGCCAAAGAAAAAAACATTCACTTATACAAAGCAAATGCACTATTTCATCCACTAATGATGCTCTTGATAGGTTTAAGTAACATTTTGGTTATTTATGTTGGTGGTTTGCGATATATGGATGGCGAAATTTCGTTAGGTGTTATTGCTGAATTTATTATGTATGTAAATATGCTTACCTGGCCAGTTGCTGTTGTGGGTTGGGTAACCTCAATTATACAAGAAGCTGAAGCTTCTCAAAATCGTATCAATGAATTTTTAAAAATTGAACCAGAAATAGTAAACAACAACCCAAATGAGTCTACAATTTATGGCGATATTGAGTTTAAAAATGTAACTTTTACATATGACGATACCAATATTACAGCACTAAAAAATGTATCATTTAAATTACCACAAGGAAAAACTTTGGCAATTTTAGGAAATACAGGTTCAGGAAAATCCACCATCATCAATTTAATTGCTCGTTTATACGATGTAACTTCTGGGGAAATTTTAATTGATGGAGAAAATATCAAATCACTAAATTTAGATAATTTAAGACAAAGTATAGGCTTTGTTCCGCAGGAAGCTTTTCTGTTTTCAGATACCATTAAAAACAACATAAAATTTGGTGATGAATATGCTTCAGACGAAAAAATTGAAAAAGCAGCTAAAGACGCCTACATTTACCATAATATTATAGAATTTAACAATGGTTTTAATACCTATGTTGGGGAAAGAGGTGTAACGCTGTCTGGAGGTCAAAAGCAACGTGTTTCTATAGCCAGGGCAATTATAAAAGATCCTCAAATTTTAATTTTCGACGATTGCCTTTCGGCTGTTGATACAGAAACTGAAGAAATTATTTTAAACAATTTAGACCATATTAGCAAAAACAAAACAACACTGATTATTAGTCATAGAATTTCTTCAATTAAAAATGCAGATAGCATTATAATTTTAGAAAACGGAGCGATTATTCAACAAGGTACACATAATGAGTTGGTTAATAAAAATGGCTATTATAAAGAATTATACGAGCAACAACTTTTAGAAAAAGAAATATAAAAAGTATAAAATAAATCAAATTATTTTATAGATTTGTGAATATATCCAATAAAAAGGTTAATAAAAATAGAAAGTTAATTATGAATGAAAACGAACATTTAGAACAAGAGGAGATTTTTTCTCAAGTTCTTAGAGCAGGAAGACGAACTTACTTTTTTGACGTAAGAGCTACCAAAGCAGAAGATTATTACTTAACAATCACTGAAAGTAAGAAATTTACACACGACGATGGATCTTTCCATTACAAAAAACACAAAATTTATTTATACAAAGAAGATTTCACAGAGTTTAATGAAATGCTTCAAGCTGCAACTGATTATATTTTAGGAGAAAAAGGCGAAGAAGTTATCTCTGAACGTCATCAAAAAGATTTCAAAAAAGCTTCTGATAATGAAGAAAATGTTGAAATCACAAGTGCAGAAAGTTTTACAGACATTAGATTTGAAGATATTTAATCTATGTTTTATCAATTTTAAAAGAGGTTATCATAATTTATTTGATAACCTCTTTTTTTTTATTTATTTCTAATTATTTAAAATATATTTGAATAAACAATTAAAAAAATTATAATGAAAAAAATCAATCTTATCAAAACAACAGTTGCAATGCTTTTTATCTTTAGCACTGCTTTTAGCCAAAAAGCAATTGAATTAAAGTACAATCTAAATACCAACGATAAATACAATTATACAACCGAAACGGATCAAACTATTAAATTTGATGCTAATGGTATCGAAATGAGTATGGGAATGTTAATGAGTATGGAAATGACTTATTTAATAACCAACAAAACTGATAACGATATTGCTTTAGACGGACAAATACAAAGAGTCCAAATGTCACAATCTATTATGGGTATGGAAATAAATTACGATTCTAATACACCCGATAATAACGACCCAACAGTTGCTGCAATAAGTGAAGAATTTCAAAAAATATTGAATAAATCGTTTCAAATTGTAATTGATTCTCAAGGAAAATTAAACAATATGGATTTAAGTAATATTGTTGAAAATAAAGACATTTCAAACAATTTTTATTCGGGAACTAATTTTGTGATTTACCCAAAAAACAAGATCAATGTTGGTGATAGTTGGGATGAAGAAATTTCAACTTTGGAAAAAAGCGAGATGAAATACAATATAAAATACACTTTGCTTAAAACTGAAAACAACAATGCTACAATTGGTGTTGAAGGCATTATTTCTGCAAACAAAGTAAATGATGTTGATATAAACTTAAGCGGAACTGTAAACGGAGAAATGATTATTGATACTAAAACAGGATGGCTTGTAGACTCACTTTTAAACCAAACTTTGGCAATGGAAATTAGCCAAGGTGGTATGGTGTTTCCGGCTACTGCTGTTGGAACAATTAAAAATACTTCGAAAAAGATTTAATAGTTAAATATGAGGCTGTAGCTGTTTTAGTGGCAGTTTGCTGTTATTTATTGTTCAAATAAGTGTTAGGGATTGAGTGGCATGTTTGAGCTCTTTTTTTGTTGCTTTTTACAACAAAAAAAAGCGAGTAACGAAAGCCCGACCCCTTGTGGGTAACACCCAAAAAACCAATTTAAAGTTATACATTTAAAAGCAAATTATAATTTTAAGAACAACTTATAAAAACAAAAAACCGCCTAAAGTAATTTTAGACGGTTTTTTTATTGATTTTATTATCAATTTAAGCCAGCACTTGTTGTACTTTGTCTGCTGCTTCTTGAAATTCTGTTGCAGAGATTACAGCCAAACCACTATCATCAATCAACTGTTTTGCTTCAATGGCATTGGTACCTTGCAAGCGCACAATAATAGGCACTTTAATAGCGTCTCCCATATTTTTGTATGCATCAATAACACCTTGCGCTACACGATCACAACGCACAATACCACCAAAAATATTTACCAAAATGGCTTTTACATTGTCGTCTTTTAAAATAATTCTAAAAGCTGTTTCAACACGTTTTGCATCTGCAGTACCACCAACATCTAAAAAGTTAGCTGGCTCACCACCCGACTGCTTTATTAAATCCATTGTACTCATTGCCAAACCTGCACCGTTCACCATACAGCCAACGTTACCATCTAAATCTACATAATTTAAACCTGCTGCATTGGCTTCAACTTCAATTTCATTTTCTTCGCGTAAATCTCTCAACGCTGCTAAATCTTTATGACGAAACAAAGCATTGTCGTCTAAAGTTACTTTAGAATCTACGGCTAAAATTTTATCATCTGAAGTTTTTAAAACAGGATTGATTTCAAATAAAGAAGCATCTGATTTTACAAAAGCGGTGTATAATGAAGTAACAAACTTTGTCATTTCTTTTAATGCATTACCCGACAAACCTAAGTTAAAAGCAATTTTACGAGCTTGAAAAGCTTGTATGCCTAACAAAGGATCAATTTCTTCGGTAAAAATTAAATGAGGTGTTTCTTCAGCAACCGTTTCAATATCCATACCACCTTCGGTAGAATACATAATCATATTTTTACCAGTAGCTCTGTTTAATAAAACAGACATATAATATTCTTCTGGTTCGCTATCACCAGGATAGTAAACGTCTTCAGCAATTAAAACCTGATGTACTTTTTTACCTTTTTCTGATGTTTGTGGTGTAACCAACATCATTCCTATGATATTTTCAGAAATCGACTCTACTTCAGCCAAACTTTTAGCCAATTTTACGCCGCCACCTTTACCTCTTCCACCTGCGTGAATTTGAGCTTTTACAACCCACCAGCCAGTACCAGTTTCTTCTGCTAATTGTTTTGCAGCTTCAACTGCCTTTTTATGATTATCAGCAACAATTCCACGTTGAATTCTAACGCCAAAACTATTTAACAATTCTTTTCCTTGATATTCGTGTAAATTCATTAGTAGTATAGATTTTTTTAATGTTCTAAAAACAAATATAATAAATCAAATTTGAACAACAGTCATGTAAATTTTAAATCTTATTAATTTTATTTGCTTCATAAAACTCTTCAAATGCCTTAATTCAAACGTTTTCAATTAAAATATACTTAATTTAAAAAACACCTCGTTTTTTTGTGTTTTATCTATTTTATCTCACTCTAAATTTCAAATACTTAACTTTTAAACAGCTGATTTTAAACAATGATTTAACTTTAAATTACAAATGTTTGCAAACTATTATTTTCAACACTTTTACACAACATCTTTTTTAACTATTGAAATCCTTAAATTTAATTTTATTAACATTTTTTTAAGAGTTCACCTATTTTATGTTGAATATTTTTGTTTAGAATTGAAAATACTCTCAAAAAAACGATGAAAAAATATTTATTATTATACTTTCTTTTTATTTTTTCAATCGGGTTCTCTCAACAAGCTAAAAAATCAGTAAAGGCCTTGAGAGTTGAAAAAAAGCCCACTATTGATGGTGTTTTAAATGAAGAATTTTGGAAAAATGCTGATATAGCAAAGGACTTTGTAATGTTTAGACCCGGAGAGGGAACTCCAGAAAATCCAAATAAAAAAACAGTTGTAAAAATTGCTTACGACAATGAAGCTATTTATTTTGGAGCAACTTTATTTGATAATACTCCCGATAAAATACCAATGCAATTTGGTAGTAGAGATACTTTTAAAAATACCGATTTTTTTCTTATTAGTTTGAACCCATTTAACGATGGTCAAAACGATTTTGAATTTTTTGTTATGAGCACCAATTCACAAGCCGACGCTAAAGTTTTTCCTGATGGAGATGAAGATTTTAGTTGGAATGCAGTTTGGAATAGCGAAGTTACTATTAACGATAATGGCTGGGTTGTTGAAGTTAAAATACCTTATTCTCAACTACGATTTGCAAATACACCTGTGCAAACTTGGGGCGTTAACTTCCACAGAAAAATAAACTATTTAAACGAACAATATGTTTGGAGCCCCATCAATAAAAGTGTAGGTGAAATTTCATTTTATTCAGGAGAAATCACTGATTTTGAAAACATTGAACCTCCTACCCGATTGAGCTTTTATCCTTATACGTCTGGAACTCTTTCAGATTATGATGGAGATACCAGATTTGATGCAAATTTTGGCTTAGACATAAAATATGGTTTAAGTGAAAGCTACACTTTAGACGTTACTTTAATTCCAGATTTTGGTCAAACTGCTTTTGATGAAACCGTACTAAATTTAGGTCCTTTTGAACAACGTTTTTCTGAAAAAAGAGAGTTTTTTACCGAAGGTACTGAGCTTTTTACCAAAGGGAATTTATTTTATTCAAGAAGAATAGGAAATACTCCAACGGATTATTATGATATTGAAGATGAACTACTTGAAAATGAAAAAATCATAGAAAACCCTTCAACAGTAAATATGATAAATGCCATTAAATTATCTGGTCGAGATAAAAACGGACTTGGAATTGGAATTTTTAATGCTATTACCGAAAAAACACAGGCAACTATAAAAGACACCATTACTGGCGTGGTTAGAGCACAAACAACTGAACCATTTACCAATTACAATGTTTTTGTAATTGACCAACAATTCAATAAAAACTCATCTGTAAGCTTTGTAAACACCAATGTAATGCGCGATGGTAGTTTTAGAGATGCCAATACCTCTGCATTGCTATATGATATTTCAGATAAAGAAAATAAATACAATGTACGCGGAAATTTAAAAATGAGCAATGTAAAAGAAGATGGCGTAAATAAACCTGGTTATGCTGGTTATATTCAACTTGGTAAAACCTTTGGAAATTACCAATATTATGTAGAATACAGTAGAGCTAATGAAAATTACGACATCAAAGATTTAGGCTTTATCAGAAGAAATAATTACGCTAATTATGAAGGAAAAATCTCTTATCAAATTTTTGAACCCACTAAAACTTTTAACGAATACCGCATTCGTTTTGAAGCTGGATTAGACTATTTAAGCTCAACAAACGCATATACTGGTAATGATTTTGAATTAAACGCATACTTTTCAACCATTAAACGATTTTTTTTGGAGCAAATATCGAAACTAACATAGGTTACCAATACGACTATTACGAACCAAGAGTTGATGGGCGCTATTTTAAACAGCAAGGGGTTTTTGAATCTGGCGCTTGGATATCAACAGATTACAGAAAGAAATTTGCAATAGATTTTAGTTTGTACTTCGCTGTTCGTTACAACAATAGCGACAACAATTATAAAAGTGTTGCAATTGCGCCCCGTTACCGCTTTTCTGATAAATTTGAAATGGTTTACGAAATAAATTACGAACAACTATTGAACGATTATGGTTATGTTGACAATCTTGACAATGGAGATATTATTTTTGGAAATCGAAATTCAAAAGAAATTACAAATTCATTAAGCGGACAATTAAATTTCAGTACTAAATCATCGCTATCACTTTCCTTTAGATATTACTGGTCTCCTGTTGCATATGATGACCAATATTATTTACTAAATGATGATGGCATATTAAACGCATCAACTTATTTAGAAAATAACGATATCAATTACAATGTTTGGAATTTAGATTTAAACTACACTTGGCAATTTGCCCCAGGAAGCTTTTTAGTTGCCCAGTATCGCAATTCTATTTTTAATGAAGATGATTTGTCTTATTTAGATTTTAATGAGAATTTAAGTAACTTATTTGAAGAACCAATCAATAATATTGTCTCTCTGAAGTTAATTTACTTTTTAGACTACAGTCAAATAAAATCGTGGTTGTAGTTTTCATTTAATTGTTTAATTTCACAACATTATTTTAGAAAATGATAGAAGCTACAAATATTCACAAATTTTACGGAGATTTAGAGGTCTTAAAAGGAGTTGATTTACACATTAAAAAAGGCGAAATTGTTGCGATAGTTGGCCCGTCGGGAGCAGGTAAAACTACCTTATTGCAACTTTTAGGAACTTTAGACAAACCTTCAAAAAACAAAAACTCTACACTAACAATTCAACAACAAAACTTGTTGGATTTAAAAGACAAAGATCTTTCAAAATTTAGAAATAAACACATTGGTTTTATTTTTCAGTTTCACCAATTACTGCCCGAATTTACGGCGCTTGAAAATGTATGTATACCTGCTTTTATAGCCAATACACCTAAAAAAGAAGCCGAAGAAAAAGCAAAAGAGCTACTGGATTTTTTAGGATTAGCAGACAGGATTAACCACAAACCAAACGAATTATCGGGCGGTGAGCAACAACGTGTGGCTGTTGCAAGAGCATTGATAAACAATCCTGATGTTGTTTTTGCCGATGAACCAAGTGGAAATTTAGATTCTACATCTGCCAAAAATTTACATGAGTTATTTTTTACCTTGCGCGAAAAATTTAACCAAACCTTTGTAATTGTAACACATAACGAAGAATTGGCTGAAATGGCAGACAGAAAGTTAGAAATGATAGACGGAAAAATCATCAATTAAAATTTTAAAATGATAGGAATTATTAGCGCAATGCAAGAAGAAATTCAGGCATTGTTACACCAACTTGAAAATACAACAATTACTGAAAAAGGAATGCGAAAATATTACCAAGGAACACTTTTTGGCAAAGAAGTAATTTTGGTTTTTTCTCGCTGGGGAAAAGTGGCATCTGCAGTTACAACTACTCAATTAATCAATGATTTTGATGTTTCTGAAATTATTTTTACAGGTGTTGCAGGTGGTATTGTAAACGAATTAAATATTGGTGATGTTGTAATTGGTAAAAACTTATTTCAACACGATTTAAATGCTTCTCCTTTTTACGAAAAGTTAGAAATTCCTATATTAAAGAAAAAGTTTTTAAACACAAGCGATGCTTCAAAACTATTAGCAGCAACCAATACTTTTTTTAAAAATTACAATACTTACATAAAACCAAGTGACGCGGCACTTTTTGATATTGACAACCCTAAAGTTGTTTTTGGAGACATTGCAAGTGGCGATCAATTTATTTCGAGTTTGAAAAAAATTAAAAAATTGAACAAATTAATACCTACTGCAACCTGTGTAGAAATGGAAGGTGCTGCAGTAGCGCAGGTTTGTTTTGAATATCAAATACCTTTTTCAATTATCAGAATTATATCAGACAAAGCAAACGACAATGCACACATAGATTTTTCGACTTTTGCAAATTCAATTGCCAGTAATTATGCCTTGGGAATTTTAAAAAACTATTTTTCATAAGTCGCATTCATTTTCATATCTTTGAGAAACAACTCTAAAAAATGCAGTTTAAATACCCTGAAATTTTATACGCATTACTACTACTTATCATTCCGATAATAGTTCATTTGTTTCAATTACAACGATTTGTAAAAGTACCTTTTACCAACCTTCAGTTTTTAAAAAAAATAGCACTACAAACGCGCAAAAGTTCACAATTAAAAAAATGGTTGATATTGGCTACCCGAATGCTTGCTTTAACCTGTTTAATTTTAGCATTTTCTCAACCTTATTTTTCAAAACACACAACGCAACAAAATTTTAGTACGGCTATTTTTTTAGACAATTCTTTTAGTATGCAAGCCAAAGGAGATCAAGGCGAATTGTTAAAAAGTGTTGCTCAAAAAATAATTGAAAATACCGCCAATCAAAATCACCCAATTTCACTTTTTACAAATTCAACTTCTGCTAAAAATTTAGATGCTGCAACTTTAAAAAACGAGTTGATAAATATTCAATATTCATCTAAACATTTTGATTTAAACCTTGCTTTACTTCAATTAAACAAGCAAAAATCAACAGACAAAAACACCATTCATAAAAACATATTAATCACTGATTTTCAACAAATAAACAACAATACAAAACCTGAATTTCAGTTAAATTCTCAGTTTAAACTTTTACAAACAACACCCATTAATAAAAACAATGTTTATATAGACAGTGTTTACATTGGCAATACTACTTTTGAAGAAATTACGCTGAATGCAATTGTAAAAACTGTTGAAAAATCTGAATTAAACGTTCCTGTTTCGCTTTTTGAAGAAGCCAAATTAATAGGAAAAACAATGGCAAAATTTAATAAAAACAATACAATTACAATCCCTTTTACAATACCAAACACTTTAAAATTTAATGGTCGAATTTCTTTAACAGATGCAAACTTAACATTTGACAACGACTTTTATTTTTCCATTTCAAAACCTTCAAAAATAAATGTTTTAAATATTGGAAATGAAAGTGATTTTTTAGCTAAAATTTATACTGAAAACGAATTTAATTACAGCACTACTCCACTTCAAAATTTAAATTACAATAGCATACAAAATCAGCAATTTATAGTTTTAAATGAACTTGAAATTATTCCAAATGAACTAACTACAATTCTGATTGAATTTTTACAAAACGGAGGCCATTTTGCAATTATTCCTGCAAAAAAAACAGACATCAATTTGTACAACCAATTTTTAAATTTGCTTAAAATTGGAAAAATTAAATCTGCCATTGAAACTGAACGCAAAATAACTTCTATTAATTATGAGCACCAGTTAATTGCAACCGTTTTTGAAAAAAAAGTAGCTAATTTTAATTATCCAACAACAAATTTCTGGTTCGATACACAATTTAATTTTAGCTCAACTATTTTAACTTTAGACAATAAAAAGCCATTTATCTCGGCTATCAATACATTTAACAGTCAGGTTTATTGGATTGCTTCACCTTTAAATATTGAAGTTTCTAATTTTATACAATCTCCATTGATGGTTCCCATATTTTACAACTTTGCCACCAACAGCTTAAAAACCAATCAACTATATTATACCATAAGTCCAAATACAACATTTGATATAAAAGCCACCATTAAAAAAGATGAAGTTTTAAAAATCTCAAATGGTAGTAGCGAGTTTATTCCACTTCAAAAAATAGCACAAAATAAAGTGACTATAAATTTAGAAAACAATATTCTTGAAAGTGGATTTTACACTATTTTAAACAACAATAACATACTTAAAACCATTGCATTTAATTACGATAGAAAAGAAAGTGATTTAAATTATACAGACATTAATTCACTTGTTAATGAAGCTGAAAATGTAACAATTTCATCGTCTATTGATGAAATTTTTAAAGAAATTAACAATGAACAAGAAATCAATTGGCTTTTTAAATGGTTTTTAGCATTTTCTGCCCTATTTTTGTTCATTGAAATGCTGATATTAAAATATTTCAAAATATGAATCTACTCTTAAAAGCTGCAACAATTATTGACAAATCCAGTCCGTTTCATCAACAAAAAAAAGATATTTTAATTGAAAACGGTATCATTACAAAAATTGCCAATTCTATAGAATCCAACAATTCAATAAAAGAAATAAATCTAGAAAACCTTCATATTTCACAAGGTTGGTTTGACACAAGTGTTTGTTTTGGAGAACCCGGTTTTGAAGATTGCGAAACCATTGAAAACGGTTTAAATACAGCCGCAAAAAGTGGTTTTACCGCTGTGGCAGTAAACCCAAATACAAATCCAGTAGCCGACCATAAATCTACCATTGAATTTCTAAAAAATAAGGCCGAAGGTTTTGCAACCAAATTATATCCAATTGGTTGTTTAACTAAAAATGCCGAAAGCAAAGATTTGGCAGAGTTATACGATATGCAAAACTCTGGCGCAATTGCTTTTGGAGATTATAAAATAGCCATAAACAATGGTAATTTATTAAAAATAGCATTGCTTTATGCCCAAAATTTTGATGCTTTGGTAATGAGTTTTCCGCAAGACAACGCTATTGCAACAACTGGTTTGGTAAATGAAGAAGTAAACAGCACAAAATTAGGTTTAAAAGGGATTCCTGCTTTGGCTGAAGAGTTACAAATTTCTAGAGACTTGTTTATTTTAGAATATACAGGTGGTAAATTACACATCCCAACCATTTCAACAAAAAAATCGGTAAAACTAATTAAAGACGCTAAAAATAAAGGCTTAAATGTAACCTGTAGCGTAGCTGCTCACAACTTAGTTTTAACAGATAGTGAACTTTTTAGTTTCAATACCAACACAAAAGTATTACCTCCATTAAGAACCCAAACAGATAACAAAGCTTTGATAAAAGGTTTAAATGAAGGTGTAATAGACATTATTACAAGCGACCACAACCCTATAGACATTGAACATAAAAATTTGGAATATGTTGGTGCTAAATTTGGTACTATTGGTTTAGAAAGTTTGTTTGGAGCTTTAAACAAAAAAGTAGCCATTGATACCCTTATCAACTGCTTAACTATCAATCCGAAAAAAATATTTAATATCGAAAATTCACCCATAAATGAAGGTGAAAAAGCGAATTTAACATTGTTTAACCCTGAATTTGAATATAAATTTACCGAAAAAGATATCATTTCAAGCTCAAAAAATGCTATATTTATAGATAAAAAACTGAATGGAAAAGTTTATGGAATAATTGCAAATAACAAAGTAATACTATAATTAATAACCGCTAAAATCTATTATTATGCAAAATCAAACTGTACAAGAAGGTAAAACAATGGCCGTAATTTCTTATGTTTTTTGGCTTGGATTGATAATTGCCATTTACATGAATAACAAAGATAAAAATCCTTTTACATCTTTTCATATTCGTCAATCATTTGGTATTTTGCTTTTAAATTTAGCTGCTGGATTTGCATTTCAATATATGAATCATACTTTAGGATTTATTATTGCAGTTACAACAGTTATTTTATGGATTTTAGGTAGTTTTGCCGCATTAAAAGGTGAAGAAAAAGAAGTTCCACTTTTGGGCAAACTTTTTCAAGATTTATTTAAAGGACTCTCTTAAAACATATATGGAAGAATTATCATTAAAGTACATTGTAAAAAAACCAGCAATAATTAACGAAAATACCTCACTACTTATATTGCTTCACGGATACGGAAGTAATGAAGAAGACTTGTTTTCATTTGCCAACGAATTACCTTCAGACTTATTAATTGTTAGCGCAAGAGCCGTACAAGAACTTGGTTATGGAAGTTACTCTTGGTACACCATAAATTTTAACAGCACTCAAGGTAAGTTTTCAGACATCCCTGAAGCTATAAAAGCCAGAGATATTATTTATAAATTTATTACTGAAGTGCAGGAAAAATACCACATTTCTCCTGAAAAAACTTTTCTTTTAGGATTTAGTCAAGGAACTATTTTAAGTTATGCCGTAGCTTTAAATTACCCAAAAACAATTCAAAAAGTAATTGCTTTAAGTGGCTATATAAATGCAGAATTGTTACCTGAAAATTTAGAAAAATCTGATTATAAATTATTAGATTTCTTTATTTCACACGGAAGTGTAGACCAAGTTATCCCTGTTGAATGGGCCAATAAAGCACCTGAGTTTTTGAATCAATTAAATATAAAAAACAGTTATCAGGAATATTTGGTTGGACATGGTGTAGCACCAAAAAACTTTTTTGATTTTAAAAAATGGATTGAAGATCGTATGTAATAAAACATGTAAATATAAAATACAATAATTATGGAAATTTTAGGAATTGACGTTGGTGGTAGTGGTATCAAAGCTGCTATAGTAAATACCGAAACCGGAGAATTAATTTCTAACAAACACCGCCTAAAAACACCTCAACCAGCTACACCAGAAGCAGTTGCTACAACCATTCAAAAACAAATCAAACATTTTAAATGGACAGGTATTGTAGGTTGCGGATTTCCAACTCCTTTACAACATGGCAAATGTTTAACAGGTGGTAATTTACACGAAAATTGGAAAGGAGTTCTTGTAAATGAACTTTTTAAAAACAAAACTGGCAATGATTTTTATATTGTAAATGATGCTGATGCTGCTGGATTGGCTGAGATTAATTTTGGCGCCGGAAGAGCTAAAAAAGGTGTTATTATTATGATAACTCTTGGCACAGGCATTGGATCTGCAATATTTGTAGATAGCAAACTGCTTCCTAATACAGAATTTGGCCATGTTTTAAACAAAGACGGAATTGTATTTGAAAAATATTGTGCAGACTCTATTCGGAAAAATGAAAAATTATCATTTAAAAATTGGGGAAAACGACTAAATGAGTATTTTAAACATGTAAATTTACTATTATCTCCAGATTTGTTTATTGTTGGTGGAGGAATCAGTAAAAAAATTGAAAAATTTAAATCACTAATTAAAATAGACACACCTATTGTTGCTGCTGAAGCCGAAAATGAAGCTGGTATTATTGGCGCAGCACTGGCAGCTAAATTTGAAATTAAATAACCATTTAAATTAACTTACCTTTTTTTTAATACTTTTTATTCCAAACAACAATGACATTATTTCATGTTTTAGATATTTTGGGTGTTCTTGCATTTGCAATTTCTGGATCCCTAGTTGCAATGCGCAAAAAACTTGACCCATTTGGCGTATTTATTATTGCTTTTGCCACATCAGTAGGCGGCGGAACTTTAAGAGATGTTTTAATTGGTGCTCAACCTGTTTTTTGGATGAAAAATATAGAGTATATTTTTTTAATAATAGGCGCTTATATATTTTCAATATTTTTTAGAAAAAAATTAAAATACCTCAACAAATCACTACTTTTATTTGATACAATTGGACTTGGTTTGTACACCATTATGGGAACAGAAATTGGTTTAATAGCTAACTTTCATCCAATTATTATTATTTCAATTGCAACAATGTCGGCGGCTTTTGGAGGTGTTATTAGAGATATTTTATGCAATGAAATACCTATTATTTTTAGAAAAGAAATTTATGCTACAGCCAGCGTATTTGGATCTATGGTATTTTTAACATTGCATCATTTTAATTTCAATATCAATGTTATTTACATTTCAACTTCATTAATTGTAATTTCTATTCGCTTAATTGCTGTCATTTTTCATTTATCTTTACCTACATTTTACACAAAAAAAGATGATGGAATTTAACAGTTTTAAATCTTTAATCCCAAAGTTATCTGTAAACCCGTTAGGCGGTATAGAGTCTCAATTTAAATTGGCTCCAAAAATAAGAAAACGACTTACAGCAGAACTTATACAAGCACACAACCCTAAACCAGCGGCTGTGTTGGCTTTATTTTATCCAAATATTAACAATCAAACTCATATATTATTAACAAAAAGGGCAAATTATAAAGGTACACATGCCGCTCAAATAAGTTTTCCTGGCGGCAAGGTTGATACAAATGATATTAACCTACAAGCTACAGCATTGCGTGAGGCGCATGAAGAAGTTGGAATTAACATAACTAATATACAGGTTTTTAAAGAAATGACCCCCGTTTACATCCCTCCTAGTAATTTTTTAGTAAACCCTTACTTAGCTTACACACAAGAAACACCCATTTTTAAAAAAAACCATGAAGTAGCAACTATAATTGAAGTATCTCTAGTCGATTTTTTAAATGAAGCTTCAATTTCTATAGAAAACGTATCAACTTCATATGCAAGTAAAATTGACACACCTTGCTTTAAATTAAATGGTTATGTGGTTTGGGGAGCTACAGCTATGATGCTAAGTGAGATTAAAGATTTATTCCTTAAATTGTAACAAATTTTCTGTAAATTTGCTTAAAATCAAACCCTATACATTACAATGCCTATTTTTAAAAGGAATCCTTTTGGTCACATATTATTTATAAAAAGATGGCTCATTCGCTTTTTTGGAGTTGTTTCGCACGGTCGTTATCGTCGTTTTAATAAACTTCAAATCGAAGGTTCAGAAATTATTAGAAACCTACCCGAAACAAATGTACTTTTTGTTTCTAACCATCAAACTTACTTTGCCGATGTTGCGGCAATGTTACATGTGTTTAATGCCTCATTAAAAGGTAGAGTTGATACCATTAAAAACATTGGATACATTTGGAATCCAAAATTAAACATCTACTATATTGCTGCTTCAGAAACTATGAAAGCGGGACTTTTACCAAAGATTTTTGCTTATGTTGGTTCTATTTCAATTGAGCGAACTTGGAGAAGTAAAGGTCAAGATATTAAAAGACAAGTAAAAATGTCGGACATAAGTAATATCAAAAAAGCTTTAGACGATGGTTGGGTTATTACTTTTCCACAAGGTACTACAACACCTTTCAAACCAATTCGTCGTGGTACAGCACATATTATTAAAACCTACAAACCAATTGTTGTACCTATTGTGATTGATGGTTTTAGAAGATCGTTTGATAAAAAAGGATTGATTATTAAAAAAAGAGACGTTTTACAATCTATGGTAATTAAAGAGCCTATGAAAATTGACTATGAAAACGAATCTTTTGAAGAAATTGTAAAAAGAATTCAGTTTGAAATAGAGCAGGATCCTTCTTTTTTAAAGGTAATTTCACCTGAAGAATACAAATTACAAGAAGATGAATTGAATAAGAAACGAGAATTTTGGAGTTAATAAAACCAGCATTATAATTCGTTTTTCTTCCTAAAGTTGGAATAAAAAAAATCCTAAATATTTAAATATTTAGGATTTTTTTATTTTCAATATGATCAATTATTTATTCAAGTACATTTTTCTACGAGAGTATAACTCATAAAAAGCATCATCTTTTAAAGAATCAATAAACAAAATACTTTCTCCTGTAGATTTCATTTCAGGTCCTAACTTCTTATCTACATTAGGGAATTTATTGAATGAAAATACCGGTTGCTTAATTGCATAACCTTCTAACTGAGGGTTAAATGTAAAATCTTTTACTTTATTAACACCCAACATTACTTTGGTTGCAAAATTAACATAAGGCTCTTGGTATGCTTTTGAAATAAATGGAACCGTACGAGATGCTCTCGGGTTTGCTTCAATAATATAAACCACATCATCTTTAACTGCAAATTGAATATTGATTAATCCAACTGTTTTTAAAGCCAAAGCTATTTTTTTAGTATGATCTTTAATTTGTTGCATTACAAACTCACCTAAGTTAAAAGGAGGTAAAGTAGCATTAGAATCTCCAGAATGCACACCACAAGGTTCAATATGCTCCATAATACCTATAATATAAACATCTTCACCGTCACAAATTGCATCAGCTTCAGCTTCAATAGCACCATCTAAATAATGGTCTAACAATAGCATATTATTAGGAATACTTCTTAATAAATCTACAACGTGCTTTTCTAATTCTTCTTTGTTGATTACAATTTTCATTCCTTGTCCACCCAACACATAAGAAGGACGAACTAAAATTGGAAAATCTAAATTATCAGCAATTTCAGCTGCTTCATCAGCTGTAGTAGCTGTTCCGTATTTAGGGAAAGGTATTTCTAAATCTACCAATAACTCTGAGAAACGTTTTCTGTCTTCAGCTAAATCCAAAGCTTCAAAACTTGTTCCTATAATTTTAACACCCCATTTGTCTAATTTTTCAGCTAACTTTAAAGCAGTTTGACCACCTAACTGAACAATTACACCTTCTGGTTTTTCGTGTTCAATAATGTCATATATATGTTCCCAAAAAACAGGCTCAAAATATAATTTATCAGCAGTATCAAAATCTGTTGAAACAGTTTCTGGATTACAGTTAATCATAATAGTTTCATAACCAGCCTCTCTAGCTGCTAAAACTCCGTGAACACAGCAGTAATCAAATTCAATTCCTTGTCCAATTCTATTTGGCCCAGAACCTAATACGATTATTTTCTTTCTGTCGGTTACTACACTTTCGTTGTCTGATTTACTTACCCCTTCAGGGCTAATCATTTTATTTTCAAAAGTTGAATAGTAATAAGGAGTTTGAGCACTAAATTCTGCAGCACAAGTATCAACCAATTTATAAACACGATTGATATCTAAAGCTGTTCTTTTAGCTTTCACTTCACTTTCATAACAATCTAACATATGTGCAATTTGTCTGTCGGCAAAACCTTTTTGTTTAGCTTCTAACAACAATTCGTATGAAAGAGATTCTAATTTATGAGAAGAAATTTCATTTTCTAAAGCCAATAACTCTTCGTATTGTTTTAGATACCACATATCAATTTTGGTAATTTCGTGGATTCTACTTAATGGAATTCCAATTTGAATAGCATCATAAATTACAAAAACCCTATCCCAGCTTGGGTAAGTTAATTTTTGAATAATGGTATCATAATCTCTTTCACCTTTTCCATCTGCACCTAAACCATTGCGTTTAATTTCTAAAGATTGCGTTGCTTTGTGCAATGCTTCTTGAAACGAACGTCCAATTCCCATTACTTCACCAACAGATTTCATTTGCAAACCAACTGTTCTATCTGCTCCTTCAAATTTATCAAAGTTCCAACGTGGTATTTTTACAATAACATAATCTAATGTTGGCTCAAATAATGCTGAAGTTGTTTTTGTAATTTGGTTATTTAATTCATCTAAATTATAACCAATTGCTAGTTTAGCTGCAATTTTTGCAATAGGATATCCTGTTGCTTTTGAAGCCAATGCTGAAGAACGAGATACACGCGGATTGATTTCAATAGCAATAATATCTTCTTTTTCATCAGGACTTACAGCAAACTGAACGTTACATCCACCTGCAAAATCACCAATAGAACGCATCATATGGATTGCCATATCACGCATTCTTTGAAAAGTTTTATCGCTTAAAGTCATAGCTGGAGCTACCGTAATTGAATCTCCAGTATGAATTCCCATAGGATCCATATTTTCAATAGTACAAATAATAACAACATTGTCGTTACTATCTCTCAACAACTCTAATTCGTATTCTTTCCAGCCAAGTAAAGCTTTATCAATAATTACTTCGTGAATTGGAGAAGCTTCTAAACCTCTACTTAACAATTCATCAAAATCTTTTTTATCATATACTATTGAAGCTCCAAAACCACCCAAAGTAAATGAAGGACGAATTACCAACGGAAAACCGTATTCTTGTGCAATTTCTTTTCCTTTTAAAAACGAAGTAGCAGTTGTTGATGGCGCCTGACCAACACCAATTTTAATCATTAACTGTCTAAATTGTTCGCGATCTTCTGTAATGTTTATGGCATCAATATCAACACCTATTAATTCAACATTAAAATCTTCCCAAATACCTTTATCATCTGCCTCAATACATAAGTTTAATGCAGTTTGTCCACCCATTGTAGGTAAAACAGCATCAATGTTTGGGTGCATTTGTAAAATTTCAATAATAGATTTTGTAGTTAAAGGTTTTAAATAAACGTTATCAGCCAATGACGGGTCTGTCATAATGGTAGCTGGATTAGAGTTTATCAATGTTACTTCAATTCCTTCTTCTTTTAACGATCTAATAGCTTGCGAACCAGAATAATCAAATTCACACGCTTGACCAATAATAATTGGACCTGAACCAATTATCAAAATCGACTTAATGTTTTTGTTTTTAGGCATTCTTTTGTGTTAAATAAAATTTTGTAAATATCTATAAAAATCCGTTTTTTATAAAAATAAGTTTTCAAAACTTATTAAAAAAACATAAAAAAAGGTGTTACTGGTTAAAAGTAACACCTCAATATATAAAACTAATGTTTCATTATTTTTTTGGTCTAGGATCTGAAGAAACACTAATTCTCTTTCTACCTTTTGCTCTTCTTCTAGCCAACACCTTTCTACCAGTAGCAGAAGCCATACGCTCTCTAAATCCGTGTTTATTTCTTCTCTTTCTTTTTGACGGCTGATAAGTTCTTTTACTCATTATAAATATCTTTAAAAAATCGTGTTTCTGTTTAGTGCTTTTTTATAAGAAGTACTCTCCTTAAAAGCGTTGGCAAATATACAATTACTTTTGTTTTTGGCAAATAGAAATAAAAAAAAAATCAAAATATTATTCTTTTATCCCCAAAAGCGACTTTTAAAAGTGCCATTCTCACCTCTACAAACACTTTAAGTAACTGAATTTGATAAAATTAACTTTAAAAACATTTCAAAATATTTTTTCAAAAAAAACTAATATTTTTCTTCTTTCAAACTTTTTAAGTTTCCTTTTGTAAACTAAATTAGCTTTAGTACTTTTGCCCAAACCTACGAATAATGAAAAATACGAAATATGTTTTTGTAACTGGAGGCGTTACTTCTTCACTTGGAAAAGGAATTATAGCAGCATCCTTAGCAAAATTATTACAAGAAAGAGGCTACACTGTAACCATTCAAAAATTAGATCCATACATTAATATAGACCCAGGAACATTAAATCCGTACGAACATGGTGAATGTTATGTTACTGATGATGGTGCTGAAACTGATTTAGACCTTGGTCACTACGAACGTTTTTTAAACATACCAACTTCACAAGCAAATAACGTTACTACTGGTAGAATTTACCAATCTGTAATAGATAAAGAGCGTAAAGGTGAGTTTTTAGGGAAAACAGTTCAGGTAATTCCTCATATTACTGATGAAATTAAAGAGCGTATCCAATTATTAGGTAATACAGGCGAATTTGACATTGTAATTACCGAAATTGGAGGAACTGTTGGAGATATAGAATCACTGCCTTATGTAGAATCTGTTCGTCAATTACTTTGGGAACTAGGTCATGAAAATGCCATTGTAATTCATTTAACATTGGTGCCATATTTGGCTGCTGCTGGTGAGTTAAAAACAAAACCAACACAACACTCTGTTAAAATGTTAATGCAAAGTGGTGTGAGTCCAGATATTTTAGTTTGTAGAACTGAACATGAAATTTCAGATTCTATAAAAAGAAAATTAGCATTGTTTTGCAATGTTAAAGAAGAAGATGTAATTGAATCTATTGACGCTAAAACTATTTACGACGTACCTGTTTTAATGCTTGGAGAAGGTTTGGATAAAGTTGTATTGAAAAAATTTCAACTTCCTATAGACAAACAACCTGAGTTAAAAGTTTGGAATGAGTTTTTAACTAAATTTAAAAACCCTAAACATACTGTTGAAATAGGTTTGATTGGTAAATATGTTGAATTACATGATGCTTACAAATCTATCTCTGAAGCATTTATTCATGCGGGCGCTCAAAATGAAGTAAAAGTTAACATTAACTGGATTCATTCTGAAGATTTAACTGCTACAAACGTACCAAGAAAATTAAAAAACTTAAACGGTATTTTAGTTGCTCCTGGCTTTGGAGAACGTGGTATTGACGGTAAAATTGAAGCTGTAAGATATGCCCGTGAAAACAACATTCCTTTCTTTGGAATTTGTTTAGGAATGCAAATGGCTGTTATCGAATTTTCAAGAAACGTTCTTGGTTTAAAAGATGCCAATTCAAACGAAATGGATTCTGAAACTCAAAACCCTGTAATTGACTTAATGGAAGAGCAAAAAAGTATTACCAATTATGGTGGCACAATGCGTTTAGGTGCTTGGGATTGTCAGTTATTAAAAAATAGTAAAATAGCAAATATTTACAAAAAGGAATTGATTAGCGAAAGACACAGACATAGATATGAATTTAACAGCTCGTATTTAGAAGCTGTTGAAAAAGCAGGAATGATTGCCACTGGTAAAAATCCAAAAACCGATTTGGTTGAAGTTGTTGAAATACCATCACATCCATGGTTTGTTGGTGTACAATACCATCCAGAATATAAAAGTACGGTATTAAATCCACACCCTTTATTTGTAGATTTTGTAAAAGCTGCTTTGGAACACTCTTTGCTTTAATAGTCTATCATTATAAAAAATTAAATATATCGTTACAATTAGTACATTTGTCGTGCTTTTTAGAAGTTTTTAAATAAGCATATGACAAATTGACATTTTAAACAAACACATGGAAGAAAAAAAATTCGATTTTAATTCATTAATAGGTTTTGTATTATTAGGAGCTATTATGATTTGGTGGATGTACACCAACCAACCTACTCCAGAAGAATTAGCTGCAGAGAAAAAAGCAAAAACTGAGCAAGTACAAAAAGAAAATGAAGCCATTACAATTCAAAATGGTGAAAATACTACTGAAATTGCCATCCAAGCAACAGACTCTTTATCAATTGCTAAAGCACAAGCTCAACTTGGAGCATTTGCATATTCTGCTACTTTAGCTGATGCAGAAACAGTTTTAGAAAATGATGTACTTAAATTAACCATATCTAATAAAGGTGGACAAATAAAAGAAGCTTTACTAAAAAAACACGTTACTTACGATTCTTTACCTTTGTATATGATAAAAGACAACAATGCGTCTTTTAACATTCATTTTAATACCTCTGACAACAGAACATTAAATACACAAGATCTCTTTTTTGAACCTAGTTTTTCTAAAGATGGTGAAAACCAGGTACTTTCTATGAAATTAAAAGTATCTAGCTCTCAATATTTAGAGTATCGCTATGTTATAAAACCAGGTGAATACATGGTTGACTTTAACTTACGTTCACAAGGTTTAAATCAATACATTAACGGCAATCAACCTATAACTTTAGATTGGAATTTAGACGCTTACAGTCATGAAAAAAGTATTCGTTATGAAAACCAACAAACTGAAACCTATTTTGAAAAAGGAGATGAAGATATTGATTACCTTTCTGTAGGTAAAGAAGACGATACTGAAGAAAGTGACGTAAATTGGGTTGCTTATAAGCAACACTTTTTCTCAACTATTTTAATTACCGATGAAGCTTTCAAAACAGCAAAATTAACTTCTTCTACATTGTCTATTGATGAAGAAGTTGATACTACATTTACCAAAGCTTTTACGTTAAAAGCCCCTCTTGCTTTAGAAGGCGGTGAACTTAACTACAATATGAATTGGTATATTGGACCAAATGATTACGAAATATTAAAACAATACGACCGCAATATTAAAGCTGTTGTAAATTTAGGCTGGGGTATTTTTGGTTTCTTAAACAGGTATTTATTTATTCCTGTATTTAATTTTTTACAAGGTTTTATAGGTAACTACGGTTTAATCATAATTCTTATGACTATTGTTGTTAGAATTATAATGTCTCCTCTGGTTTATAAATCATATGTGTCAAGTGCAAAAATGAAGGTTTTAAAACCTGAAATGGAAGAAATTAACAACCGTTTACCAGGTAAGGAAAACGCAATGAAACGCCAACAAGAAACAATGGCACTACAAAGTAAAGCCGGTGTAAGCCCTCTTTCGGGTTGTATTCCAGCATTGTTACAAATGCCTGTTTTCTTTGCATTGTTTAAATTTTTCCCTGCAAATATAGATTTACGTCAAAAGCAATTTTTATGGGCCGATGATTTATCTTCATACGATTCTGTTTTTGAACTTCCTTTTCATATACCAATGTATGGATCTCACATTAGTTTGTTCCCTATTTTAGCATCTGTAGCAATTTTCTTTTATATGAAAATGAGTCAAAGTCAGCAAATGAATATGCAGCAACCTACACAAGAAGGTATGCCTGATATGCAGAAAATGATGAAAATGATGATGTATTTATCACCTATAATGATGTTAATTTTCTTCAACATGTATGCGAGTAGTTTAAGTTTGTATTACTTTGTTTCTAACTTATTAACTATCACAATTATGTTAATTATCAAACATTACATTATTGATGAAGAAAAGATCCACGCTAAAATTCAAGAAAACAAAAAGAAACCTAAAAAAGAAGGTAAGTTTAGAAAGCGTTTAAATGAAGCTATGAAACAAGCGCAAGAACAACAAGAAAAGCAAAAAAAGAAAAAATAACTTCTACTTTACATTAAAAAAACGTTCCAAAATTATTTTTTGGAACGTTTTTTTTTAACTTCGTTTTTTAAATTATTCAAATGTCAAAACTGAAGAGTGCCTATAAAATTTTAACAGATTTCAATTTAATTATTGAAATTCATGAAGGTGTTTTAAATGCTGGGGCTTATGTCAAATTTAAAGAATCACTAATTAAAGATCCATTATTTAAGGCAAATATGAATTATTTTTTAAATTTCAAAAAAGTACATTTTGAAATTGAGGCAGCTCATATCTCTCGTTTTGCCAGCTATATTGAAAGCAATGCCAGCTTATTTGGAAAAAGAAATGTAGCTATAATAACCAACACTCCAAGCCAAGTAGTGTCTGCTACTATGTACAAATTAATGCAAAAAGACCCTTCAATAAAACTAGAAATTTTTTCAACAGATGAAAAAGCACTGAGTTGGTTAAAAATACCAAATTCAAATAATACCGAGATTAAAGAAATTATTGAAACTTTATCTGATTCCATTACAAAATAAAAATTCTTGTTACAACTTAAAAAAGTCACAACAAGAATTTAAAATATTTTGAAAAAAATATTATGCTAAGCGTTTAAAAACGAAAGCACATTTTTTTCTATTCTTTCTGAAATATTACTTACATCCGATTTTACAAAATTTTCACCAGTAATTTTCTCATACAATTCAATGTATCTATCTGAAATTTCATTGATTTTAGCTTCATTCATTTCAGGAACAACTTGCCCATCTTTTCCTTGAAAGCCATTTTCAATTAACCACTGACGCACAAATTCTTTAGACAATTGTTTTTGAGCCTCCCCTTTTTGTTGTCTTTCAGCATAACCATCAGCATAAAAATAACGAGAAGAATCTGGTGTATGAATTTCATCAATCAACACAATTTTACCATCTTTTGTTTTTCCAAATTCGTATTTTGTGTCAACTAAAATCAAACCACGCTCGGCTGCAATTTCAGTACCACGCGCAAACAATGCTCTTGTATATTTTTCTAAAACTTCATAATCATCTTTAGAAACAATCCCTTTTGCCAAAATCGCTTCTTTTGAAATATCTTCATCATGTTCACCATTATCTGCTTTTGTTGAAGGTGTAATAATTGGTTCAGGAAATTTGTCATTTTCTTTTAAACCATCAGGCATTGAAACACCACACAATACTCTTTTTCCTAATTTATATTCACGTGCAGCGTGACCTGATAAATAACCTCTAATAACCATTTCAACTTTAAAAGGATCACACATATGCCCTATTGCAACATTTGGATCTGGAATTGAAATAATCCAGTTTGGAACAATATCTTTGGTTGCATCCATCATTTTAGCAGCAATCTGATTTAAAATTTGTCCTTTAAATGGAATCTGTTTTGGCATTACCACATCAAAAGCCGAAAGCCTATCTGATGCGATCATTACCAAAAGTTCATCGTTTAAGTTATAAACTTCCCTAACTTTTCCTTTGTAAACCGATTTTTGATTGGGAAAATTAAAATTTGTATTGTTGATTGTATTGCTCATCTTATTATTTTGTAATCGTTTAATTATATATTTATATGAGAAGTGAGATATTAGAATTTAGAAGTTGTAAAGCTATAACAGACTTTTAATTCACTCCTAATTATTCATTATCCATTATTCATTTTTAATTGTTAATTGTTAACTATTAATTAATTTACTCATCTCCTATTTCCAGGTTTTTATATGCTGAAATAATTTCTTTAACCAATTTATGTCTAATCACATCTTTATCGTCAAAATAAACAAATGCAATTCCTTTTATATCCTTTAAAGTAAGAATAGCCTCTTTTAAACCTGAAATTTGACGCCTTGGTAAATCAATTTGCCCAGGATCACCGTTAATTACAAATCGAGCACTTTTACCCATACGCGTTAAAAACATTTTCATTTGACTATGAGTTGTATTTTGAGCTTCGTCTAAAATTACAAAAGCATTGTCTAGCGTTCTACCACGCATAAAAGCCAAAGGCGCAATCTCTATAATTCCTTTTTCAATATACGAATCCAATCGTTCAAAGGGTATCATATCTCTTAAAGCATCATATAAAGGTTGCATGTAAGGGTCTAGTTTTTCCTTTAAATCTCCTGGTAAAAAACCTAAATTTTCACCTGATTCTACAGCCGGACGTGTTAAAACAATTCTCTTTACCTCTTTTTCTTTCAGTGCTTTTACTGCCAATGCAACAGCTGTATATGTTTTACCTGTACCTGCAGGACCAATAGCAAAAAGCATATCATTTTTTGCCATTTTTTCAACCATATTACGCTGATTGATAGTTTGAGCTTTTATTAATTTTCCACTTACACCATGTACCAAAACATCGTCATTCAATTTTGCATTTTTTTGTTCGTTACCATTTAACATTAAAATGCGCTCAATACTATTTTCGTCCAATTTATTATACTTATTAAAATATCTAATAAGCATATCCAACCTTTTTTCAAATTCATCTAAAATTTCAGGCTCGCCAAAAGCTTTTAAATTGGTTCCTCGGGCTACAATTTTAAGTTTTGGATAAAATTTTTGCAAAATTTCAATATTAACATTTTGCGTTCCAAACAAGTCATTTGGATTAATATCAGTTAGTTCAATCAGGCGTTCGTTCAAATGATAAAAGTGTTAGGTTTATATAAAAATTGTCTTCAAAATAACCGAATAATTGATTAGATTTGTAAACAAATTTAAATATAACATTTAACAATATTTAATGCTTAACCAATAAGTTTTAAACATTTTATTAAGTGCTTAAAAATTGCTTTTTTAAAAGAATTCTTAGCTATTTTATATGTCAATAATTACACTAACTACTGATTTTGGGACAAAAGACCACTTTGTTGGAGCCATAAAAGGCACTATCTACAGTGAATTGTCTACAGCAAGAATTGTTGATATATCGCATCAAATTTCGCCATTTAACATTCCTGAAACTGCCTATATTTTAAAAAATGCTTACAAAAGTTTTCCTGATGGAAGCATACATATTATTGGTGTAGATTCTGAATTAACTTCAGAAAACAAACATATTGCTATATTTTTAGACAACCATTATTTTATTTGTCCAGATAATGGCATTATTTCATTGTTGGCTTCAGATATAAATCCTGAAAAAATTGTTGAAATTAATATACACGACAGAGTTGAGACGAGTTTTCCTGTTATGGATGTTTTTGTAAAAGTAGCCTGCCATATTGCCAGAGGTGGAACTTTAGAAGTTATTGGAAAACCAATTACCAAATACACTAAAATAGTAGAATTACAACCAACTATTTCTAACGACAATTCAACCATTTTGGGTAATGTTATTTATATTGATAATTATGGCAACGTAATTTGTAATGTTACTAAAAAATTATTTCAAGAAATTGGCAAAGGACGTGAATTTGAGATTGCCGCCAATAGCTATAAGTTTAATAAAATTAATAAAAAATACAGTGATATTGTTGATTTTACCCTACCAAAAGAGCAACGACAAAAAGATGGTAGCAAAATGGCTATTTTTAATTCGGCTAACTACCTTGAAATTGCTATTTACCGTAGTAATTTAGATACCGTTGGTGGTGCATCAACGCTTCTAGGCTTAAATTATCGCGATGTAATTTCAATTAAATTCTCATAAAAAGCTTCAATAAATGTTGATACGAATTGTAAAAATAAATTATAAAAAAAGTCTTTTCTAAAGATACCTTCAAAAATTAAAACATAAAATAAGATCACATAATTAAATAAAAATCAATGTTTTCCATATTAAAAAAAGAACTTAATTCGTTTTTCTCCTCTCCAATTGCTTACTTGGTAATTGCAGTTTATTTGATAATTAACGGACTTTTTTTATGGATTTTTAAAGGTGATTTTAATATTTTACATGCTGGATTTGCAGATTTAAACAGTTACTTTTTTTTAGCACCTTGGATTTTTATTTTTTTAATTCCTGCCATAACAATGCGCAGTTTTTCGGATGAAATTAACACAGGTACCATTGAAATTTTAAAAACAAAACCCATCACAATTTGGCAACTTATTACTGGTAAATATTTTGGTGCGCTTATCTTGGCAATTTTAGCCATATCGCCAACTTTAATTTATATTTATAGTATTTACCAATTAGGAAACCCTGTTGGAAACATTAATTTTGGAACCACCATCGGATCATTTTTAGGGCTACTATTTTTAGTTAGTGCTTATACAGCCATTGGCGTTTTTTCATCAACTATTTCAAAAAATCAAATTGTTTCTTTTATTATTGGGGCAATGCTTTCGTTTTTTCTATTTTATGGTTTTGAAGCACTCAATACTATTCAACAATTTCAAAATTTAGATATCGCTCAACTTGGAATGAGTGCACATTTTAACAGTATTAGCAAAGGTGTACTTGATACAAGCGACTTAATTTATTTTGCTTCTATTACCTTTTTCTTTTTGTTTATTACGCAATTCAAAATTAAAAGCGAAACCATAAACTACACTAAAATAGCGATTGTTTTTTTAGGTTTAATTCTTTTAAACTATAGCGCTTCACAATATTACAAACGCTTTGATTTAACCGAAGATCACCGTTATACTTTAGCTGATGCAACTAAAAATACTTTAAATAATATTAACGATATACTTACTGTAAATGTGTATTTGCAAGGTGATTTTCCTGCGGAATTTAAAAGACTTCAAACCGAAACAAAACTACATTTAGAAGAGTTAAAAAATATAAACAATAACATTCATTTTAAATTTATAAATCCTGAAAATATTGCTGAAGAATTAATAAAATCTGGATTAGAACCAAGCAGCCTACAAATTCAAGAAAATGGAAAACTTTCTGAAATTGTAATTTTCCCTTACGCAGTAATCAATTATAAAAATAAGACCGAAAATATTTCGTTGTTAAAAGATATTTTTGCCAATTCCCAAAACGAACAGTTAGAAAGTTCTATTCAGAATTTAGAGTATGCTTTTGCAAATGCAATTCAAAAAATAACGACTCAAAAATCAAAAAAAATTGCCATCATAAAAGGAAATGGCGAATTAGATGACATTTATATAGCCGACTTTTTACGCACTTTAAACCAATACTATTTTTTAGCGCCATTTACCTTAGATTCTGTAAAAACACAGGCTCAAAAAACACTTCAAGAAATTTTAAATTATGATTTAGCAATTATTGCCAAACCTACCGAAAAATTTAGTGAAGAAGAAAAGTTTACCCTTGATCAGTTTACAATGAAAGGCGGAAAAACATTGTGGTTAATAGACAATGTACAAGCCGAATTGGATAGTTTAATGAATACTGGCGAAGCATTGGCTTACCCAAGAGACTTGGCTTTAACCGATTTATTTTTTAATTATGGCGTACGAATTAACTATAATTTAATTACTGATTTAAACAGCTCTGAAATTCCGTTAGCAACCGGAAATATTGGAAATCAAACACAATTCAATCAATTTCCTTGGAAATATTACCCTTTGGTAAATTCGCAAAACAATCATCCTATAAACAACAATATTGAAGCTGTAAATTTAAAATTTGCAAATAGTATAGATACCTTAAAAAACGGCATTCAAAAAACAATTTTATTACAAAGTTCACCTTTTTCTATACCCGAAGGTACACCAACAATTGTAGCGCTAAAGTCTATTGCAGTTCAACCAAACCAAAATGAATACAACGATGGAAATCAACCTATTGGCGTTTTATTAGAAGGCAATTTTAAATCGGCTTATTCAGGGCGAATTAAACCATTTCAAACAAATTTTAAAGACATTAGCAAGCCTACAAAAATGATTGTAATTGCTGATGGAGATATTATTTCAAACGAAATTTCAAAAGGAAAACCTCTTGAATTAGGCGTTAATAAATGGACCAATCAACGTTATGGAAATAAAGAATTTTTATTGAATTCTGTAAATTACCTTTTAGACGATACTGGGCTGATTAATATTCGTTCAAAAACAATAAAAATCAACTTTTTAAACAAACAAAAAGCTTTTGAAGAATCGGGTAAATGGCAACTTATAAACATTGTTTTTCCTTTGGTACTTCTTTTAATTTTCGGACTGACTTTCAACTTCTTAAGAAAGAAAAAATACCAATAATTTTTTCAAAAATACTTCATAAATAATTGTTAAAAATTATTACAAAAGTAAATTCAGCCTAGTTTAAAAACTATATTTGTTATCTAACTAAAATTTACTACAATGATTAAAAAACTATTTATCCTTACATTATTAGTTGGATTGTCTTCAACAATAAACGCACAAATTAAAACACCGCAACCTAGTCCTGCTGCCAAATTAGAGCAAGTTGTAGGTTTAACTGATGTAACTATTGAATATTCTCGCCCATCTATGCGCGGCAGAACAATTTTTGGAGATTTAGTTCCTTATGGTAAAATGTGGAGAACTGGCGCAAATGCAAATACAAAAATTACTTTTGGAGATAATGTTACCATTGACGGACAAGAATTAAAAAAAGGAACTTATGCTATTTACACCATTCCTAATGAAAAAAATTGGGATGTGATTTTTTACAGCGATGCCAATAACTGGGGAATACCTCAACAATGGGATGAAAGTAAAGTTGCTGCAAAAACAACTGTTGATGCTTTAACAATTAGTGAAAACATAGAGACTTTTACAATTGAAATTGATGACTTAAAAACAAATTCAGCGGTACTTGGAATTCTTTGGGCTAACATTTATGTGGGCGTAACTTTTGAAGTTCCTACCGATAAAATTGCATCAAAAAGTATTGAAACTGTGATGGCAGGCCCTACAAAAAACGATTATTTTCAAGCTGCATCTTTTTATCAAGCTGAAGGAAAAGACTTAAAACAAGCATTAACTTGGATTAAAAAGGCTTGTGAAGGTGATGATGCTCCGTTTTGGTATTTAAGAAGAATGAGCTTAATACAAGCTGATATGGGCGACAAAGCAGGAGCAATAGCTACTGCTAAAAAATCGTTGGCAGGTGCTGAAAAAGCAAAAAATGCTGACTATATTAAAATGAATAAAGAATCAATTGCTGAATGGTCAAAATAATGATTTCAAAATTTAAATTAACACTGGTTTTTCTATTTATTACAACCATAACTTTTGCGCAAGTAAGCCCTAGAACTCAAGTTTCTGGCATTGCTGAAGATGTTGTTATTGATATAGATTATGGTGCACCTAGCGTTAAAAACAGAACTATCTGGGGAGAATTGGTGCCTTACGGAAAAGTATGGAGAGCTGGCGCAAATGAAAATACAACCGTGTCTTTTAGCGAAGATGTTTCTATTGCAGACACCATTGTACCTGCTGGGAAATATGGATTTTTTATTATTCCAAATGAAAATGATGACTGGACAGTTATTTTAAGTACAAAAAATGATGCTTGGGGATCTAATAGATACAACCAAGAAAATGATTTGTTAAGACTTAAAGTAACTCCTGTTTTTGAAAACAAAAGTCAGGAAGTACTAGCCTATTCTGTAAAAGAAAATAAAATAAATTTTGCTTGGGAAAAAGCAAGATTTACAATTCCTGTAAATTAATTTTTAACATCTACAAAACCAAAAAAACCTTGTAAGAAGTATTTCTTACAAGGTTTTTTTATGAATAAAAATTTGAATCCTATACAGCAACCAACTTATTTTTAGTAAATATTTGAATTATTACAGCTATAAGCATAACCAAAGCACAACCAAATAAATTCAGCCATAAATAAGGCATCCAATCAAAATACCAACCTATAATTACAATAACCTGCGTAATTAAAGCTGCCAAAAAAACAGCATTGCTTTTTACATATTTAATAAAAAATGCCAATAAGAAAATTCCTAAAACATTTCCATAGAAAATAGACCCAATAATATTTACCAACTGTATTAAATTATCAAATAAACTCGCCACACAAGCTACTGAAATTGCAATAATACCCCAAGTTAAAGTAAACCACTTTGAAGCTTTAACATAGTGCGCATCGGTTTTTTTAGAAGTCACATTTCTTTTATACAAATCGATAGCTGTTGTACTTGCCAACGCATTTAATTCTGATGCTGTACTGGACATTGCTGCTGATAATATTACAGCTAACAATAAGCCAATCAGTCCGCGGGGTAAATTATTCAATATAAAATGAATAAATACATAATCCTTATCGTTAGTTTCTGCTGAAGGAGCTGCTTTTATAATCAACGCTTTGGCTTGCGCTCTATTTTCAATATCTAAAGCATTTAAATTTTTAATTTCAGTAACCAAACCTACATTGTTTAAATTATTTCCATATTTTAAATTTACTTCAGCTTTTTGTAACTCAATTTCTTTGTGTTTATTTTCTAACTGCTCATATTCAGCACCATAAATTGAATTTTGAACCGTTTTTGTTGCTGCCGGATTGAAATTTAAGGGCGAAGCATTGAATTGATAAAACACAAAAACCATTACACCCACCAATAAAATAAAAAACTGCATAGGCACTTTTAACAAACCGTTAAATATGAGTCCTAATTGCATTTCTTTTACAGATTTACCTGATAAATATCGTTGTACCTGACTTTGATCTGTTCCAAAATAAGAAAGTGCTAAAAAACTTCCACCAATAATTCCACTCCAAAATGTATACCTGTTATCTAAATTAAAAGAGAAATCTAAAATATCCATTTTACCACTAGCACCAGCAATTTTTAATGCTTTTGAAAAAGAAATATCAGCAGGTAAATAACTTACAATTAAATAAAATGCAACAAACATCCCTGCAAAAATAACAGCCATTTGCTGTTTTTGAGTTACACTAACTGCTTTTGTACCACCTGTAACTGTATAAATTATTACAAGTGTCCCAATTAAAATATTTAAAGTTGTTAAATCCCAACCTAAAACCGCTGATAGAATAATTGCAGGCGCAAAAATGGTAATTCCGGCAGCCAAACCCCGCTGAATTAAAAACAAAATTGCAGCCAAACTCCTTGTTTTTAAATCAAAACGAGTTTCTAAATATTCATAAGCAGTATATACTTTTAAACGATGGTAAATTGGAATAAAAACCAAACAAATAATTACCATAGCAATTGGCAATCCAAAGTAAAACTGAACAAATCCCATACCGCTATGAAAAGCTTGTCCTGGCGTTGATAAAAAAGTAATGGCACTGGCTTGCGTTGCCATTACAGACAAGCCTATTGTCCACCATTTGGCTTCACTTCCACCTTTTATATAATCATCAACATTTTTACTTCCTTTGGTTTTGTAAACTCCGTAAGCAACAATAAAAAACAAAGTTCCAATAAGTACAATCCAGTCTAATTGTTGCATGTTACACGTATATTTTCATTAATATATAAAACAACACAATATAAACTGCATTTAAAATTAGCACAACCGAATATTCCTTTTTCCATGTATATTTTGGTTTTTCCATACTAGTTTTTCATAGGTTCTTTTGTATTATTTTTACCAACAGAAAGCATATTTGCCATTAATTTATAAGCGCCCGGCACACCTGCTGGCAATTCTCTAAACAAACTTAAACCGGTATATATAAAATTTCCTTTACCATATTTAGCCACTAAAATACTACCATCTTTTGGACTTTCATTTTTATCGTTGATACTAATAATGGTTTCAAAATTCGAATCCCATTCATTTGGAAAATACAAACCACGCTCTTGAACCCAGCCATCAAAATCACTTTCGGTAATTTTATTTGGGTAATTTAACAATTCATGTGTTGGATTGATAAAGCGAACTTCCGAATTTTCATCTGTTACGCGATCTTTTGATAATTTTAATGAATATGGTGCAACTTCATTAACTTTTAACTGATGATTGGTATTGTACTGTACAATTAAAGTTCCGCCGTTTTTAGCATATTGATGCAAAAAATTTTGATAATGACTTGCTTTATCATTGGTATTATACGCACGAATTCCTAAAATTACAGCATCAAAATTTGCTAATTTTTCAGGTGTAATATCATCTTCATTCAATTCTACAACAGTATAACCAATTTGTCTTAAACTTGTAGGAATTACATCTCCTGCTCCCTGAATATAACCAATTAATTGTCCTTTTTTCTCAATATTTAAGCGTACAACTTTTGCTTCTGAAGGTTTTACTACAGATTGAAAAGGAATGTAACCGTAATCTATCTCAATCAATTCATTGGTAAATAATTTTTCCCCCACTGTTACAATGGGAGAAATTAAACCTTCCGATTGATTTTTTGGCGGAAACACTTCAAAATCAAAACTTTGTTCTTCTCCTTTTTGAGTCATTTTAAATTTGTGATTTTCAGGAGAAAAAGTCCATTCTTTTGGAACACACAAAACAAGTTCACCTTCTAAATTATCTTTAGCCGCAGTTACTTTTAGGGTAATTTTTTGAGCATTATTATTGTCGAAAATGTAAACTTTTTCATTAAATGATGAAGATATTTCTGGCAATATTTCAAATGGTTGATATACTTCTCCTTTAACTGGATCATTGTATTTGTAAACAACTTCTTTTGAAAAAGGAATTGAAACTCCGTTAAAGTCTAAATTAAATACAACCGTAATTGTTCTTGGAGTTTCGGGCAATCCAATCAAATTGGTATCAGCAACTTTATACATTCCCAAACTTCCCTTTTCAACCAACCAATAAGGAGATGTTTGGTTGCTATTTGAAGGAATTTCGACTTCAACAGAAAAAAACACAGCTTCATTTTTAGTTAAGCTCCATTTTTTTTCTTCAACAATATTTAACGGATTTACAACTACTGATTTTAAATTAATCGCATAATTACTTCTATTAATTGCTTCAATTTTAAATGTATTTTTAGAACCAATTGTTGTTGAAGCATTGTTTGCAACTGCCTCTAAGTACAAACCACTACAGGCTGCGATAATATTTTTTACCTCCTCTAATTTGATAGTTTTCCAATATTCATTTTCTAACTTTTGAATCAATTGATATGCTTTTATTAACTGCGGGATACTTGCTGATGGATTTTTAAAATCATAATTCCTTTCAATATTTGAAACAATTTCACCAATTTCTTTACCGCCTTTTACCCTATTCCACGAAGTATCTATGCCTTCAAAAACATTTTTATTATTTGGAAAATCACCCTTTAAAAACTCCAAATATTCTATTTGACTACCTCTAACTCCTGTACTTCCAAAACCTTGAGATTGATGCTGACTTCGACTTAATGATGCTATCTCACCATTAGACAAACCTTTATTAACATAATAGGTACCAATATCAAGGGTTAATAAATTGGTTTTATCTGCCTTTTCAAAATTTGCTTCACTACCATAAAACCACCAAGATGTGTTAAAAAACAAACGAGTTGGATTCCAAACTTCATCATTTTTTAAATACGTTTTATAATTTACATCAGCCGCTAAATCAAAAGCTTCAACACTTAAAACTGCTGAAGAAGTATGATGACCATGTGTTGATCCTGGGGTTCTATTATCAAAACGATTGACAATCACATCGGGTTTAAATTTTCTAATAACAGCAACAACATCCTTTAAAACCTCATTTTTATTCCAAATTTCCAAAGTTTCATCAGGATGTTTTGAATACCCAAAATCATTTGCTCTGGTAAAAAATTGTTCTCCACCATCAATATTTCTAGCAGACAACAACTCTTGGGTTCTAATAACACCTAACAATTCACTCATTTCTGGCCCAACCAAATTTTGCCCACCATCACCTCTTGTTACACTTAAATAAGCCGTTCTAGCTTTTAAATCATTGGCAAAATAAGAGATTAAACGTGTATTTTCGTCATCGGGATGTGCTGCTATATACAATACAGTACCTAAAAAATTTAGTTTTTGAATAGATTCAAAAATAGCTGCAGAATTCTGTTTTTCAGGAACTTGAGCAATTAATATTGATGTAAAAAATAATGATAAGTATAGAAATGCAAATAATTTCTTCATATATAAAAGTAGATTGTAAGTTTAAAACAAATATAAAATTTATATAACAGGGTCGCCTTTTAACAAACTATATTAACATAATTATAACTTTTATTTTTAATTATACCTAACTTGCTATTATACTACAAATTAGCGCTGAATTATTGGTTTTTGACTGTTGATAAATATCTTTTTTAAAACAACATATTTAGAATATCTTTGTTAATTATTCATTAAAAATAAGCTTCAATGAAATTTATAGTATCAAGTAGTCAATTATTAAAACAACTTCAAGTTTTAGGAGGTGTTATAAACAGCAGCAACACATTACCAATTTTAGATAATTTTTTATTCGAACTAAATCAAAATGAATTAAAAATATCAGCATCTGATTTAGAAACAACAATGAGTACTACTATTGATGTAGAGTCTGAATCTGAAGGTTCTGCAGCAGTTTCTGCTCGTTTATTACTAGATACTTTAAAAACATTTCCAAACCAACCATTAACTTTTAAAACAGAAGAAAATAATACTATTGAAATTAGCTCTAGTCATGGTAAATATGATATGGCCTATTTTAATGGAAATGAATTTCCTAAAGCTGTTTCAATTGAATCACCTAGCAGTACTGTAATTCCTGGAGAAATATTAGCAACAGCGATCTCTAAAACTATTTTTGCTGCTGGAAACGATGATTTAAGACCAGTAATGAGTGGTGTGTTTTTTCAATTTAATTCAGATAGCTTAACATTTGTAGCTACGGATGCACATAAATTGGTAAAATATTCTAGAACAGATGTTGTTTCAAACGATTCTGCTGAATTTATTATGCCTAAAAAACCTTTGAATTTATTGAAAGGAATTTTAGGAGGTACTGAAAGTGATGTAACTATTGAATATAACAATTCAAATGCTAAATTCACTTTTGACAATGTAGTATTAATTTGTAGATTAATTGACGGGAAATACCCTAATTACGAAGCTGTTATACCTAAAGAAAACCCTAATAAATTGACAGTTGAACGTGGGATTTTCTTGAATTCAGTTAAACGTGTTTCTATTTTCTCAAGTAAAACTACACACCAAATTAGATTAAAAATGGCAGGAACAGAGTTAAACATTTCTGCTGAAGATATAGATTATTCAAATAGTGCAAAAGAAAGATTGGTTTGTGAATATCAAGGAGACGATATGCAAATTGGTTTCAACTCTCGTTTTTTAACAGAAATGTTAAGCAATTTAGACTCAAACGAAGTGCTAATTGAAATGAGTTTACCTAATAGAGCCGGAATTTTAACACCTGTTGATGGTGTTGAAGAAGGCGAATTTATTACTATGTTGGTAATGCCTGTTATGTTAAACAGTTAAGATATAATTCAAAATACAATACTAAAAATCCGCTAAATGCGGATTTTTTTGTATCATTGTTTTAAACAGATTTTATGAATTTCTTGGCTCATTTATACCTTTCTAAAAACAATAAAAATATTTTAATAGGAAATTTTATTGCTGATGCTGTTAAAGGTAAAAAGCACAATAATTATCCCCGAGAAATTCAAATTGGCATTCTATTACATCGAGAAATAGACAATTATACTGATAACCATCCTATTGTAAAAAAAAGTATGCACCGTTTACATCCAAGATATAGACATTACGACGGTGTGATTATTGATATTTTATACGATCACTTTTTAGCTAAAAACTGGAATATGTATTCTCCAATTTCATTAGAATCATACGCTGAAAACACCTATCATTTTTTAACAAAAAACGCAGCTGATTTCCCAGAAAAACTACAAAAATTACTACCCAATATGATACAGTATAATTGGCTAGTCAATTATGCAACTTTAGAAGGAATTGAACGTGTTTTGGGAGGTATGAACAGAAGAACAAAAGGTATTTCACAAATGAATTTAGCTATTGAAGATTTAAATTTACACTATAATGAATTTGAAGAAGATTTTACTAATTTCTTTAAAGATTTAGAATTTTTTGTTGAAGAAAAAACTGCTTATCTTTTGGCTAATAAATAAAAAAAAGCGACCAATAAATTGAATACACAAATTTTAAATACAAACGTTCAAGATTTTATAAATTCGAATCTAAAATCGGATATAACAAAACTAATTTTAAAAGGAAGTCCATTTAAAACTGTTACTATTCAAGAAATTGCAGAACAAATAGTTTCCAAAACTAAATGTGAAAAAAAATTACCCACTTGGTATTCTACCAAAAATATTTATTTTCCTAATAAATTAAATATTGAGCAAACTTCTTCAGAAATTACAGCAAAATATAAATCAGATTTAATTTCAGGTGATTCCATAATTGACATTACAGGTGGTTTTGGTGTTGACGTTTATTATTTTTCACAAAATGTTGAAAATGTAACACATTGTGAAATTGACAAAGATTTATCTGAAATAGTAAATCATAATTTCAAACAATTAAACCTCAAAAATATTCAAACTTATAATAGTGATGGTATAGAATATTTAAAAAATAGTTTACAAAATTACGATTGGATTTATACTGATCCTTCAAGAAGAAGTGATTTAAAAGGTAAAGTTTTTTTATTAGGAGACTGCTTACCCAATATTCCTGAAAATTTAGATGTATTGTTTAAAAAAACCAAAAATATCTTAATTAAGGTATCTCCAATTTTAGATATTTCAAGTGCCATAAACGAATTAAAATTTGTAAAAGAAATACATATTATTGCAATTGAAAATGAAGTAAAAGAATTGCTGTTTATTTTAGAAAAAAACTACAATAAATCGATTTTAATTAAAACCATCAATTTTAACAAAACAAATAGTCAACAATTTAATTTTGATTTCAATAATACTGTAACAGCAAATTATTCGGAACCTAAAAAATATATTTTTGAACCAAATGCTGCTATTTTAAAATCTGGTGCATTTAATCAAATTTCGACACATTATAAAATCGAGAAACTTCATCAACATTCTCATTTGTATACATCAAATAATTTAATTGAATTTCCGGGAAGAAGTTTTAAAATATTGCATTGCATTACATATGACAAAAAACAACTCAAAAAATTAATCCCTTCAAAAAAGGCAAATATTACAACACGTAATTTCCCAGAAACTGTTGAACAAATTAGAAAGAAAACAGGTATAAAAGATGGAGGAAATCAATATTTATTTTTCACCACTGATTTAAACAACAATTATATTGTATTGGTTTGTGAAAAAATATAAATGCATTTTTGAGATTCCAATAAACTTACCAATACAATTAATAGCGATTTAATAATTGCAACAGTCAACTTGCATTTCTAAATAAATAGTCTAAATTTGCAGTAATAAGAGCGTCCCTATAAATATAAACTCTTTACGGAGAGGAGTTTTAATTTGTTGATTTTTATACAAAAGTTCCCCAATTTTTGTTTTTAAAGTCAAATTTGCTTTTAAAAATCTCCAAAAATAAAAATTTTATTAATTAAAATTTAAAGTGTTTTCATATCAAAAAAGGGGTTTTACCCCTTGTAAATATTAAGAAAACAACTTTTTAATCTGTTATTTTTAAAAATATTTAAAAATAATGAGGGATTTTTTTTGCCTATATGTAAGATTTAATGTAAGTTTGAAGTTCTTACTAATCATTTAAATTCTTACTAAAATGAAAAAATTAAAATTAATTTTCGGATTGCTTATGGTAGCTGCATTTGTTGCTGTGAGTGTATTAACTATTCAATCAACTGAAAAACAGGCGATCAAAAAAAGTTTAATTGTAATCCCTTCGCAAGAGAGATAGATTTAACTTTACTTAGTAAACAATACAAAACAAAACGCCACAATATAAATTGTGGCGTTTTGCTGTTTTAATTTATTTTTGATTCTGTTAAATATATTATATATTTGATAAATATATTTTCATATTCATTATAAAAGAATGAAAAACACGAGAAAAATTTCATTATACGTTGGAAGTCTTATAACTTTAATTATTGTATTTACACCATACCTTCTTTATATTCACCAAAACATTCCTGATGACTTAGAGAATTATGAAACAATATTTGGAACAATAACTGCTGGTTATTATGGGCTTGTTATATCCTATGTATATATGTTTTTTTCAAAGTTTGTGCCTTTTTTATTACTATTTGTTTGGTTTATAACCTGTAAACATTGGTGGGCACATGCCATTTTAATACCTCTTTGCGTTTATTTATTTCAATTAATTTCTGTTATAAATGATGCTAATGATTATTTAGATGAAGTTAGTTTTATTTATACCGTGCCAATTACAACTATTGTAATTGTAATACTATACTTTTTAAGAAGCAAAATGTCTATTTATATTCAGGCTGTTGACCTAAAGAAGGAAATGGATGAAAACATGAAATTTCAAAAAAACATTCACAACAATTAGGCTTAAAATTTACGACTTTAATTTATTTCGGAATAACAACAATAAAACTATAGGAATTCCCAACAATACAATAGTTGTTATACTATGGAAAATTATTTGAGGAAAAACAAGCAAGGTTAAGGCATATCCGCCAATAGCACCTCCTAAATGAGCCGAATGACCAATATTACCAATTTGCTTTTTCATTCCATAAATAGAATACAACAAATATCCTATACCAAAAATATATCCAGGAATAGGGATTGGTAACGGAAACATAAATAATCTCATATCTGGATTTAACAATATCGCAGCATAAATAACTCCTGCCACAGCACCTGAAGCCCCTACAGCACTGTAATAATACTCGTTTTTATGAAAAATAAGTGTAAAAATATTTCCCGCTAATAAACTACCAAAATAGATAATTAAAAATTTTACAATACCTAAAATAACAATTAGTTGAGGCGCAAATATGTACAAAACATACATGTTCAAAATTAAATGCAAATAATCCACATGTAAAAATGCCGAAGTTAAAATTCTATATTTTTCACCTCGTTGAATAGCACCCATCTGAAATTTATATTTATCAAAAAAAAACTGATCACTAAAGCCCTTAATCGAAAACAAAACATTCACTATAATTATTAAAAGGAGTACTTTATCAATATTCATAATTTTAGATTTTTCTTAAAAAACGAATGTATAAAAAAATGATGATAATGAGTTGAATGATTTCAACGTATTCAAAAAAATTATAATTATTTTTGAGTCAATTTTACAATATTATGAATTTATTTATTTTTTACCTAGTTTATCCGTTTATTTGGCTTATTTCAATCCTACCTTTTCGGTTGCTTTATATTATTTCTGATTTTATATACACAATACTATACTATGTAATTGGCTATAGAAAAAAAGTAGTTTTAAATAATTTAAAATTAGCTTTTCCTGAAAAATCAGAAAAAGAATTATTTAAAATTAGAAAAGAATTTTACCATCACTTTGTAGATGTTTTTATGGAAATGGTTAAAACTTTTACAATTTCAAAAAGAGAATTAGATAAACATTATAAATATACAAATATTGAATTAGTTCAAGAATTAAAAAAAGACGGTAAAAGTGTAATTTTAATTAGCGCACATTACGCCAACTGGGAGTGGATTATTGGTATGAATGCTTTTATTAATTACAATGCTTATGCCGCTTTTACAAAAGTAAGTAATCCTTACTTTAACAATAAAATATTAAAAACGAGAGAGAAATTTGGCGTTACATTAAAACAGTCTTCAAAAATACTCCCAACAATATACGACAATTATAAAAAAAATATTCAATCAATATATGGATTGCTTAGCGATCAATCTCCACAGCTTAAAAAAGGTGTATATTGGACTGAGTTTTTAGGCGTAAAGGTTCCTGTTCATACTGGTGGTGAATCTTTAGCTAAAAAATACAATATGAATATTGTTTTTTTAGATACCAGAAAAATTAAAAGAGGATATTACGAAACAACACTAAGCTTAATTACAGATAACGCAAATAATCATCCTGATTTTGAATTAACTGATTTATATCTAAGAAAAGTTGAAGCTCAAATTAAAGCCCAACCTGCTTACTATTTTTGGACCCACAGACGCTTCAAACATAAAGACAAATTTGTAAAGTAA
This sequence comes from Lutibacter sp. HS1-25, assembly GCF_004121075.1. Lineage (GTDB taxonomy): Bacteria > Bacteroidota > Bacteroidia > Flavobacteriales > Flavobacteriaceae > Lutibacter. The sequence continues at coordinate 60,429 of NZ_RHLN01000043.1, read as the reverse complement.
TTATAAAAAAAACCCACATAAATGTGGGCTTTTTTATAACAAATAATTTATATCCTAAATTATTTCATTCCTTCATAAACAGCTTGTAATGCTTTAGATTTCTCAGACATACCTAAATTTTCATACAAACCTAACAAAGTTTGGATTGTTCCAATACTTGTTTTATCTAGCTCATAAGCTTTTTCGTAATAAGGTAAAGCCTCTTTGTAAATTTCAAATTGTTTCGCTTGTAATTGATCATACTTCTTAAAATCATTCAAGTTTTTATTCATTTCATCAACAATTGGAAGTGCTTTATCAATTATTGCTGTACCAATATTTTGATATGCAGATGCAAATGTTGGATCTAATTCAATTGCCTTTTTAAAATTAGCAATGGCTTCTTCAGTATGTTTTAGATCCATATTCATTACACCAACATTATAATACAAACTTGCATTTGTTGGATTAAGTCTAATTGCTTCTTCCAATAATTCTTTGAATTTTGCATTATTACCTTGCTTATAGTAAAGATTTGCTTGGGTAATTAGCAACTCATAACTAGTTGGAAATTCTTTTCTACCTTCACCTAAAACCTCAATAGCTTTATCAAAATTATTTAATTCTATCTGGTTTTCAGCCAAATACTTATAAATAATATTTCTTCTTGACTCACTCACTTCAACTCTAGGATTTTCAGCTAAACCAAGTTTAACCTGTAAATTCATAGCTTTCTCATCAGCAAAAGTAACATCTTGACCATCACTTTTACTTGTTGCTACATATGAATTAGAAATACCTGTGTAATTAAGTTTTAATAGTTTTTCATATAACTCGCTAGATTTATCATATTGCTTTGCTCTATTATAAATCAAAGCAGCATTGTCTAAATATGATGTGTCTTTTGGACTTAAAGTATATGCTATATAAAATAGTTTTGCAGAACTAGCGTAATCAGCATCTGCTCCACTTTCTAAAGCTTTTTTATATTTTTCAGATGCATTATTTACTGTTGTCGCAAAAAGTTTATTTGAAATTTCTCTTACTTCTGGTGTATATTTTACTTTTGTTTCTTTTTCATATTTAAACAAATCTTTACACGCCTTACTTATTTTTTCAATATTAGCTAAGTTAGTACCATTTTGATATAATGCTAAAACTTTTAAATGATAATATTGTGCTTTTGATTTTTGATCATCAGCAGAAATTAAAGACTCTGCCTTGTCTAACTCAGTTATTGCTGCTGCATAATTTTTTGCATCAATGTTTTTTTGAGCATTTTTAAGTTCATCTTTTTGTCCGAAAACTGTCATACTAATCATAAAAGCAGACAGAATTAATAGTGTTCTTTTCATTGTTATTAAATTAATTATTCTTGATTTGTGTTCTCTTCGTTATTATTTTCATTGTTTTCAATTTCCGTGCCAATTGTATCAATATTCTCATCTAATTCTTCTTCTTCGTGTACAACTTTTGCCACTGCAGCAATAGAATCATTATCTTTAATATTGATTAATTTAACACCTTGTGTTGCTCGTCCCATTATACGTAAATCTGCTACTGCAAGTCTAATTGTAATTCCTGATTTATTAATAATCATCAAATCATCTTCATCAGTCACTTCTTTTATAGCAACCAAACCACCTGTTTTATCAGTTACATTAATGGTTTTCACTCCTTTACCTCCTCTATTGGTTATTCTGTAATCTTCTAAATCTGAACGCTTACCATAACCATTTTCAGAAACAACTAATATATTGCTATCTAAGTTATTAACAGCAATCATACCAACAACTTCATCTTTATCATTGGCCAATGTTATACCTCTAACACCAGATGCACTTCTACCCATTGGACGGGTTTTACTTTCTTCAAATCGAATAGATTTTCCAGATTTCAAGGCTAGCATAACCTGGCTGTCTCCAGTTGTTAGTTTTGCTTCTAACAATTCATCATCTTCTTTAATTGTAATTGCATTGATTCCGTTGGTTCTTGGACGAGAGTATTGCTCTAATGAAGTTTTTTTAACTTGGCCTTGTTTTGTTGCCATAATTACGTAATGATTATTTACATAATCTTCATCTTTCAAATCTTCGGTTACTAAAAATGCTTTTACCTTATCGTCTTGTTCAATGTTTATTAAATTTTGAATTGCTCTTCCTTTTGAAGTTTTGCTTCCTTCTGGAATTTCATAAACGCGCATCCAAAATACTTTTCCTTTTTGAGTAAAGAACAACATATATTGGTGATTTGTTCCAAGGAATAAATGCTCTAAGAAATCTTCACTTCTTGTAGACACACCTTTTTGACCTCTTCCTCCTCTATTTTGAACTTTATATTCGTCTAAATTTGTACGTTTTACATAACCAGCATGTGATATTGTAATAACCACATTAGAATTAGGAATCATATCTTCAACAGATAAATCTCCACCAGCGTATTCAATTACAGATCTTCGCTCGTCACCATATTTATCTCTAATGGCAATTAATTCATCTTTAATAATCTGATAGCGTCTTGATTCATTTGCTAAAATATCTTTCAAATCAGCAATCAATAAAATAATCTCATCATATTCTGCTCTTAATTTATCTTGCTCTAAACCAGTTAATTGTCTCAAACGCATTTCAACAATTGCTTTGGCTTGAATTTCAGACAATTCAAAACGATTCATCAAACTTTCTCTAGCCTCATCAGCATTAGATGACCCTCTTATTATTTTAATTACTTCATCTATATTGTCACTTGCAATAATTAAACCTTCTAAAATATGGGCTCTGGCCTCGGCTTTTTTAAGTTCAAATTCAGTTCTTCTAACAATTACCTCATGTCTATGTTCAACAAAATAATGGATTAATTGCTTTAAATTTAATTGTTCTGGTCTACCATTTACCAAAGCAATATTATTTACACTAAATGAAGTTTGAAGTGCTGTATATTTAAATAATTTATTTAAAACTATATTTGGAATGGCATCACGTTTTAAAATATAAACAATACGCATACCATTTCTATCCGATTCGTCACGAATATTGGCTATACCTTCTAATTTTTTCTCGTTTACAAGGTCGGCTGTTTTTTTAATCATTTCAGCCTTATTAACCTGATAAGGAATTTCAGTAACAATAATACATTCTCTACCTTGAACTTCTTCAATAATAGCTTTTGCACGAATTACAATTCTTCCTCTACCAGTTTCAAAAGCTTCTTTTACACCTTCATAACCATATATAATACCTCCTGTTGGAAAATCAGGGGCTGATATATGCTTCATCAATTCAGAAATTTCAATTTCTCTGTTATCAATATAGGCCAATGTACCATTTATAACTTCTGTTAAGTTATGAGGTGCCATATTTGTAGCCATACCTACCGCAATACCTGAAGCTCCGTTAACCAATAAATTTGGAATTCGGGTTGGTAAAACAGTTGGTTCATTTAAGGTATCATCAAAGTTTAATTTATGATCAACAGTATCTTTATCGATATCTGCAAGCATTTCTTCTGAAATTTTTTGCATACGAACCTCAGTATAACGCATTGCTGCTGGGCTATCCCCATCAACAGACCCAAAGTTACCTTGTCCGTCAACCATCATATATCTAACGCTCCAATCTTGCGCCATACGAACCATTGAGTCGTATACAGATGTATCTCCATGAGGGTGATATTTACCTAGTACTTCCCCAACAATTCTTGCTGACTTTTTATAAGCGCCTGTTGCTTTTACTCCTAATTCATGCATTCCAAACAAAACCCTTCTATGCACTGGCTTTAAACCATCCCTAACATCGGGCAATGCTCTTGAAACTATTACTGACATTGAATAATCAATGTAAGCTGATTTCATTTCATCTTCAATATTAATTGGTATCAGTTTTTCTCCGTCTGCCATATATTTTATATTTATTTTTAGTAGTATTTTTTAACAAAGCAATATACAATTTTTCATATTTTCACAAGTAATTTAAAGGGTTGTTTTTATAAAATTTATCAACAATACTGCAATTACACAATAGCTATAAACTATTGAATATCAGAAGTTTTAAATCTTATTTAACGCGCTTTTTTATAATAACTTAAAAAGTGGTGTTATTTTTGCATAATAAAAAGAAAAAAATCAGTTAAATTTACCATATAAACTTAAAAAAATGGACGATAATTTTTCACCAAAAGTAAAAGATGTAATTGCCTACAGTAAAGAAGAAGCCTTGCGTTTAGGACATGATTTTATAGGTACAGAACATCTTATGTTAGGGTTGTTAAGAAAGGGTAATGGAAAAGCTATTGAAATTTTAAATGCGTTGGATATTAACCTTGATCATTTGCGCAAAAAAATTGAAGGTTTAAGTCCAATTTACCCAGCTAGCAATTTTTTAAATGAAAAGAAAAGTTTGCATTTAACTAAGCAAGCTGAAAAAGCACTAAAAACAACCTTTTTAGAAGCTAAATTATATCAAAATGATTCAGTAAACACTGCACATTTGTTGTTGTGCATTTTAAGAAATGAAAACGACCCAACAACTAAATTGCTAAATAATTTTGATGCAAGTTATGAAGATGTAAAAAATATATATAAAAATTTGTTTATGGATGAAGAAATAGAATTACCAAGAGCAGAAAATTCGTCTGATGATGAATTTGAAACATCAAAATCAAATCCTTTTGAACAGCAAAAAAGCGATAACAATCCTCAAAAAAAATCAAAAACACCTGTTTTAGATAATTTTGGGCGAGATTTAACTCGTTTGGCTGAAGAAGGAAAGTTAGACCCTGTGGTTGGAAGAAAAAAAGAGATTGAACGTGTTTCTCAAATTTTAAGTCGTAGAAAAAAGAACAACCCAATGCTTATTGGAGAACCTGGTGTAGGTAAATCTGCTATTGCTGAAGGATTGGCTCTAAGAATTATTCAACGCAAAGTTTCTCGTATACTTTTCAACAAAAGAATTGTGTCTTTAGATTTGGCTAGCTTGGTTGCTGGAACAAAATATAGAGGACAGTTTGAAGAGCGCATGAAAGCTTTGATGAATGAATTGGAAAAAAATGATGATATCATTTTATTTATTGATGAAATTCACACAATAGTTGGAGCAGGTGGAGCTACTGGTTCTTTAGATGCATCTAACATGTTAAAACCTGCTTTAGCAAGAGGTGAAATTCAATGTATTGGAGCTACAACTTTAGATGAATTCCGTACAAATATTGAAAAAGACGGTGCTTTAGAACGTAGATTTCAAAAAGTTTTAGTTGAACCAACTTCAATAGAAGAAACAATTCAAATTTTACACAATATAAAAGATAAATATGAAGATCATCACAATGTTAATTTTACTGATGGAGCTATTGAAGCTTGTGTAAAATTAACTAGTAGATATATGACTGATCGCTTTTTACCCGATAAAGCTATTGATGCTCTAGATGAATCTGGCTCTAGAATACATATAACCAATATTGTTGTACCTAAAGAAGTACTTAGTTTAGAAGCTCAATTAGAAAAAGTAAAAGAAGATAAAAGTGCTGCTGTAAACGGTCAAAAATATGAAGAAGCAGCTCGCTTACGCGATGATGAAAAACGTATTGAAAGCTTGTTACAATCTGAACAAAAAAAATGGGAAGAAGCTTCTAAATTAAATCGCGAAACTGTTACTGAAGACAATGTTGCTGAAGTAGTTTCTATGATGACAGGAATTCCTGTTAATAGAGTTGCTGAGGCTGAAAGTCATCGCTTGCATGATTTACCAAACTTAATAAAAGGTAAAGTTATTGGTCAAGATGAGGCTGTTTCTAAGGTTGTTAAAGCAATTCAACGCAATCGTGTTGGACTTAAAGATCCAAACAAACCAATTGGCTCATTTATATTTTTAGGTCAAACTGGTGTTGGAAAAACACAATTAGCAAAAGTATTGGCTACTGAATTATTTGACAATGAAGATGCTTTGGTTAGAATTGATATGAGCGAATACATGGAAAAATTTGCCATTTCTCGATTAATTGGTGCGCCTCCTGGATATGTTGGTTATGAGGAAGGTGGACAATTGACTGAAAAAATTCGTCGTAAACCTTATGCAGTTGTTTTATTAGATGAGATTGAAAAAGCACATCCTGATGTTTTCAATATGTTACTTCAAATTTTAGATGATGGACATATTACCGATAGCTTGGGCAGAAGAATTGATTTTAGAAACACAATTATTATTATGACTTCTAACATTGGTTCTCGTCAATTAAAAGATTTTGGAACTGGCGTAGGTTTTGGAACAGCTTCAAAAACTGCACAAGCCGATGCGAATGCAAAAAGTGTAATTGAAAACGCTTTGAAAAAATCATTTGCTCCAGAATTTTTAAATAGAATTGATGACGTAATTGTATTTAATGCTTTAGAACGCGAAGATATTCACTCAATTATTGATATTGAATTGAAAAAATTGGTGAATCGCATTGAAGGTTTAGGATATAAATTAACCTTAACCGATGAGGCTAAAGATTATATTGCCGACAAAGGTTTTGACAAACAATATGGTGCTCGACCATTAAAACGTGCTATTCAAAAATATATTGAAGATGCTTTAGCTGAAGAAATTGTAAATTCTCAACTAAAGGAAGGTGATTCAATTTATATGGAGTTGAATGAAGAAAAAACCGAGCTAACCATAAAAATAAATAAAGGTAAAGGAAAAGACAAAGTAGAATAATTAAAAAAAGTTGAGCAATGCTCAACTTTTTTTTTTGAATACAACAATTATGAAATTAAAAAATAGCCTGTTTGTACTTTTAATTGCATTGAGTTTTCAAATAACATTGGCACAAGAAACTCCAAAATCAGCAGCACAAATTTTAAAAAATGATTTGCAAAAAGCTACAATCGAAAATAAAAATGTTTTTATCATTTTCAAAGCTTCTTGGTGTGGATGGTGTAAAAAAATGGAGGCCAATATTAACAATAAAACCATCAATAAATATTTTACAGACAATTATGTAATTTCATATATAACCGTATTAGAATCAGAAAAAAATAAAAATTTAGAAAACCCAGGAGCAGAAGATTTATTGAATAAATACGGTGGTAAAAATCAAGGAATTCCGTTTTATCTTATTTTTGACAGTAAAGCCAATTTATTAGTAGACTCTAAGATGATTGCTGGTGAAGAAATTTTAAAAGGTGAAGGCATTAATATTGGTTGCCCAAGTACAGATGATGAAATTGATGCCTTTATCTATAAATTACAAAAAACATCAAATTTAACTGCAGAACAGCTAAAAGCAATTGCGATACAGTTTAAACAAAATAATTAGATTAATTGTTTAACAATTGACCTTTTAAAAAACCAAATCCATATCCAAAAAACTGAATTAAAGTAGTGATAACACTTACAAAAGCAACTTTAATATCTTTATTTTTTAATAATGAATCTAAAAACAACAAGGTAAAATAAAACCCAAAAAACAAAGCAAATATTTGAATATCAAAAACCAAACAAGCTAACGAAAACAGCAATAACAAACTAAAAACAGTTGGAAACCAATACGTTATTTTTGCAGTTCCTGGATATTTTTTATTCAAAAAAGGCCTTCCATTACCAAAAGCAAATGTCTGTTTAAAAAATTGCATAAAAGTACTTCTCCTTTTATGATATACAAATGCATTTTCAATAAACTGTGTTTCAAAATTATGCTCCCAAAGCCTAAAAGTTAAATCAATATCTTCACCAATTTTCATTTTAGAAAACCCCTTAGTTATTTCAAATGCTTTTTTTGACATGCCTAAATTAAAACTTCTGGGTTGAAATTTATCAACAGCTTTTTTACTTCCTCTAATTCCACCAGTTGTAAAAAAAGAAGTCATACTATAATTAATTGCTTTTTGAATGGTGGTAAAAGAATCATGTGCAGCATCTGCTCCACCATATGCATCAGTGTAATTATTCATCAAAGCATTTTCAACTTCAACCAAATAATTGGGCGGAATTATACAATCTGAATCAAAAATAATAAAGTAGTTTCCCGTTGCTTGTTGCATTCCAAAATTACGACTTGCACCTGCACCAGTATTGTTTTTTAAAAAATACTGAATATTTAAAACACTTTTATAGCCTTCAACAATTTCTTTAGAAGTATTTTCAGAACCATCTTCAACAATAACAACTTCAAAAAAATTTGAATACGTCTGTTTGGTTAAACTTAGTAACAATTCATCAATTTCTTGAGGACGGTTGTAAACAGGAATTATTATGGAAAATGTTAATTGCAATTGTAAAAAATTTGTACTAATGTAAATGTTTTAAAACAAAAAAAGTACAAATCTTTCAATTTGTACTTTTTATAAATATGTATATCAATTATTCTTTATTTTCCCAAGCTTCCATAATTTGTTGGCTAACTCCTACATTTGAGAATCCACCATCATGGAATAAATTTTGAAGGGTCACTTTTTTAGTCAAATCTGAAAACAATGAAATTGTATAATTCGCACATTCCAAAGCAGTTGCATTTCCAAGTGGCGACATTTCTTCAGCATAATTTAAAAACCCATTGATACCTTTAACGCCTTTTCCAGCAGTAGTTAATGTTGGAGACTGAGAAATTGTATTCACACGTACTTTTTTATCTTTTCCAAAGAAATATCCAAAACTACGAGCAATAGATTCTAAATAAGCTTTATTATCAGCCATATCATTATAATCTGGAAACACTCTTTGCGCAGCCATATACGACAATGCAACTACACTACCCCATTCATTCATAGCATCTGATTTATACAAAACAGACAATACTTTATGAAATGATACAGCAGAAACATCCCATCCAATTTTAGTATATTCGTAATTTTGATCAGTATAATGATTTCCTTTACGAACATTTACAGACATACCTATAGAATGTAAAACAAAATCGATTTTACCACCTAGAATCTCCATAGATTGGTCTACTAAATTTTGAATATCTTTTAATGACGTTGCATCAGCAGCAATAACTTGCGAGCCTGTTTTTTTTGCAAGTTCATCAATTGTTCCAAATCGCATTGCCACAGGGGCATTTGTTAATACAAATTCAGCTCCTTCTTCGTGAGCTCTTTCAGCGACTTTCCAAGCAATAGAATTTGAATCTAATGCTCCAAAAATAATTCCCTTTTTACCTTTTAGTAGGTTGTACATATAAAAATTTTAATATTTCGAATTGCAAATATAGTAAATTCTTAATTTAATAACTGTTTTGAATGCTCAATTGCTGTTGAAGAAATATTTTTACCTCCTAACATTTCAGCTATTTCCATTATACGCTCCTCTTTATCAAGCATCCTCAACTGCGTAACTATATCATTTTCAATATCTTGCTTATACACTTTGTAATGTTGCTGTCCTTTTGCAGCAATTTGAGGTAAATGCGTAATTGTAATAACTTGCATATTTTCACTCATTACTTGCATAATATCTGCCATTTTTTGAGAAACATCACCTGAAACGCCTGTATCTATTTCATCAAAAATAATGGTTGGCAGTTTTAAATAGGTAGAAAGTATGGCTTTTACAGACAACATAATTCGAGACATTTCGCCTCCAGATGCAACCTTTTTTAATTCACCAAAATTCATTCCTTTATTTGCCGAAATCAACAATTGAAGTTCATCTTTACCGTTTGTAAAATATTGTTTTGAATGTGATAATTTAAATTGAAAACGGGTGTTTTCCATTCCCAAATTAGTTAAACTACTTTCTAATTTTTCAATTAAAACAGGAATTGCTTTTTCTCTTTGCTGAAAAATACTTTTTGCCAATTCATCTATTTTTTTAGCAACTTCATTTACTTCATTTTCTTTTTCAGCTATTATTGCTGAAGAATTTGTGACAGCATCAACTTTTACAGAAAGTGCTTCTTGAATTTCAAGTAAATCTGCAATTGTACTTACACCATGTTTTTTTTGCAAATTATAGGTAAGTTGCAATCTATCGTTTAATTTTTCTAAAGCTGAAGCATCAAATTCAACATTTTCATTAAAATCTTCAATTTCAGAAGCAATATCATCAAACTCTATCTTTAAACTTAAAGCCCTATTATACAAACTTTCATATTCTTTTGAAAAAGAAGCTATTTTACTTAAACTTGATGTAAACAAAGTTAACATCGATTGCAAACCAATTTCTTCATTTAAGGCAACCGATTGAGCCTCAGAAAGATTTAATTTAATATCTTCAATATTGTTTAATCTATCTAATTCTTGCTCGTTTTCTTCTTGTTCATCAATTTTAAAAGCAGCTTTATTTAATTCTTCGAACAAATACAAATTGTATTCGTATTGTTCTTTGGCTTTTTCTTGCTTTAATTTAAGATCATTCAATTCACTTTTAAGTTTATTAAAAAGAATCAAACCTCTTTTATACGACTCAATTTTTGCAGCATTGTTTGCAAGTGCATCAATAATTTGAAATTGAAACTGAACATCTGACAATTGTAATGTTTGATGTTGAGAATGAACATCAATTAGTTTTTCACTTAATGCATTTAACACCTGCAAAGTTGTTGGTGTATCATTTATAAATGCTCTGGATTTTCCACTTGGAAGAATTTCTCTTCTTATAATGGTAACATCTTCAAAATCCAATTCATTTTCTTCAAAAAAAGGTTTTAAATTGTAATTTGAAATTGAAAATTGAGCTTCAATTACGCATTTTTTAGAAGCATCTTTTAAAGTAGATGCATCGGCTCTATTTCCTAAGCCTAAACCAAGAGCGCCTAATAATATAGATTTACCCGCACCTGTTTCACCTGTAATAATAGATAATTTATCTTTAAAGTTAACAGATAGACTATCTATTAAGGCATAATTTTTTATAGAAAGATTTATAAGCATTTTTGTAATTTATTTTTCAAAATTACTTAATTACATTCCATTTTTCAGCATTCAATGGAGACATTTTAAGCAAATCTTCTTTTAGTTTAAAAGTATCAAAATTAGGACCATCAGAAAAAATATCTACTATTTCATCAGACTTTGCATCAAAAAACACGCGCAATACAAAAGATGCTGGACGTGCATCGTATAATGTTTTTAAACTGTTAACTGCTTTAGCTATATTTTCTTTTGCAAGTTTAGGGTCACTAATCATTAAATCCATTCCCTGCAAATGATATTTATACAAAGCATTGTGAAATAAACTGTATGCTGGAGACATAATATTGTCTATAAGCATAAAACGAGTTCTTGGTCCATCGCTTTGATTCCAACCAGTATAACCACTTTGTTGTGCTTGTACTGCTACATCCTGAGCTTTTGCAAAAAAAGGCATACCTCCACCAAAAGAAAAAGTATCAGCATCCATACCTAAAATAATATAAGCATAGTAAGTCATTATAGATACTAAATTAGACTGATATTCGCTTTGATTGTATAATAAAGGTTCAAATTCTTGATACTTAAATCCAAAATTAACATCCTTAAAATTAAATACCGGAGATAAATAAGTTGAATTATAAACTGGGCGAGAAGATTGAACTTGAATATTACCAACAAAATTATCACCATTTTGCTCTAAAATTGTAATTGTCATACTACAATTTATACGTTCTTGTGTTTTATAATTGTAAAACGTAAACTTAGTTTGGTTCATAAACTCCTTCAATGCATTTTCTAAAGTAGTGTAAACCTGTTTGTTCGTACCCTGAATATTATCTGAATTTATTGACAATAAACAGTTTAATTCTTGGGCATTACAAAGAGATACTGAAAAAAAAACAATAAGTATTTGAAATAGTTTACGCATAAATTCCTTGAAGTATTTTATTAAAAATATCCTCGGCTACTGCAGCTTTAGATTTTAAACTAAATTCAGTAATATTTTCGAATTTATCAATAATCGTGACTTTATTTGTGTTCCCTTTAAATCCTGCTCCTGAATCTTGCAATGAATTAAGTACAATAAAATCTAGATTTTTCTTATTCAATTTGGCTTTTGCATTTTCAATTTCATTGTTTGTTTCTAGCGCAAAACCAACTAAAATTTGTGATGTTTTTTCTTTTCCTAATGAAGCTAAGATATCATGTGTTTTTACCAACTCAATGGTTATTGAATCTGTAGCTTTTTTAATTTTCTGAACTGCAATTTCTTTTGGTTTGTAATCTGCTACTGCTGCAGAAAGTATTGCAATATCAACTTGTTTATAATATTTATGAACTTCGTTGTACATTTCTTCAGCACTCACTACGTCAATTCTATTTACTTGTGAATTGCTTATGGTTTCATTTGAAGGGCCAGAAATTAAATACACCTCTGCACCTAAACTAGCTGCTTGTTTTGCCAATTCGAAGCCCATTTTACCTGAAGAATGATTGCCTATAAAACGAACTGGATCAATAGCTTCATAAGTAGGGCCAGCTGTAATTAACACTTTTTTGTTATACAATGGCATTCCTCTTAAAATATCATTTTCTACAAATGAAAGAATATTTTCAGGCTCTTCCATACGACCTTCACCCAATAAACCACTTGCTAAAAAACCTGTAGCTGGTGGTATAAAAACATTTCCAAAACTTTGTAGTTTTTCAATACTTAATTGTGTAGTTGGATGCTGATACATATCTAAATCCATTGCAGGAGCAAAATACACCTTACATTTTGCAGATAAGTAAACCGCTAATAACAAATTATCACAAACACCATTTGCCATTTTAGACAAACTATTTGCAGTTGCAGGAGCAATCACCATATAATCGGCCCATAAGCCTAATTCTACGTGACTATTCCATTCTTCATCCTCTTCATCACTTTTGTCAAAAAAGGTTGAATAAACTGGGTTTTGTGAAAGTGTAGATAATGTTAATGGAGTAACAAAATCTTTAGAAGCAGGTGTCATTACAACTTTAACGTTTGCACCTGCTTTTATAAAAAGTCGAACTAAACTGGCAGTTTTATAAGCAGCGATACCAGCAGTAACACCTAATAGTATATTTTTACCGCTTAAAATTGCCATTTATTTTTGAGTTTCGTCTGGATTTCTATGGTAAATTTTACCTTGTAACCACTCTTCTACAGCAATTGCAGTAGGCTTTGGTAATTTTTCGTAAAATTTAGATACTTCAATTTGCTCTTTATTTTCAAATACTTCATCTAAGCTATCTGTATAAGTTGCAAATTCTTCTAACTTTTCAATTAACTCACTTTTTAAATCACCACTAATTTGCTCAGCTCTTTTAGCTATAATTGTAATAGCTTCATAAATATTTTGAGTTGGAGCTTCAATCTTATTTTTATCATAAGTAATTGTAGTAGGAGCTGCCTTTGTGTTTTTATAATCCATTATTTTCCGTTTTTTGTGCTGTAAATAAATTAATTTCCTCGTTTATTTCTTCAACTAACTTTTCAGTTTCTTTTAAATTTTCAGCGTTAGGGAAGCTTTTCTTGTATTTATCATGTGCCTTTATAGCATCACGTAATCTCATTTCTTTTTTTAAATAATAACTATTTATGGCCAATTTATATGAAGACATAAATCTGTAATATAAAGCTTCTTCTTTATAAGAAGTTCCTAAATATTCACCTAAAAAATTATCAAATGAAGTAATTGCAGAAATAAAATCACTCATATTGTAATATTGTTTTGCAATTTCAAAAGCCTTTTTTTCCAATTTAAAAGTTAAATCTTTAATATTGGCATTGGCTTCAGGTACTTTGTCTGACTCAGGATATTTATAAATAAAATTTTGCAGTGCATTTAAAGCTTCGTGCGTATCTTTTTGATCTAAGCTATAGATTGGTGATGATAAATAATAACTGTAAGCTGCTAAATAAGCACTTTCTTCAACTTTAGAACTTGAAGGGTAGTTTTTAACAAACTTATCAAAATAATATGCAGACAATTTATATTGTTTGGTATTGTAATATGATTGTGAAATCATAAATTGAATACGCTCCATTTGTGGTTTTCCTCTATAAAATGGGGTGATTTTTTCAAACAAACCAATTGCCTTTGTATAACTTTGAGCTTCATACAAATCTGTAGCCATTTGATATTGTTCTTGTGCAGTACCTTTGTTTAGTACTTTACTATAATCACCACAGGAAGAAATCCCTAAGGCAACCAATAAAATGAAAATATAAATCTTATTTTTTTGCATTTGGCAAAATTAGTTATTTATTATGAATTATTAAAATGATTTTTTCACGAGAATAATTCACAAAAATAACGTGGTTTTCGAAAAAATATTGATTAAAAAACTTAATTGTTTGTTAATTATGGCGCAGTTGGCGCTACAGAACTAACAACTGTTAATTGTTTAATGTCATTATCAAACAAATACAAGCCTCCTTTATCGTCTCCAATCAGGTTAATTTTATCTAAAATAGTTCTTGCTTGTGCTTCTTCTTCAATTTGTTCTGCAACATACCATTGTAAGAAGTTATGCGTTGCATAATCTTTTTCTTCTAATGATATATGAACCAACTCATTGATACTTTGTGACACAAAAATTTCGTGTTTAAATAAAGTTTCAAACATTTCTTTTATAGAACCAAATTCAAGTGCTGGACCACTTAATTCAGAAACTTTGGCATGTCCACCACGCTCATTAATATATTTGAAAAATTTAAGCATATGCTGACGCTCTTCATCTGATTGTCCATACATAAATTGAGAAACACCTTCTAAACCTTTTAACTCTGCCCAAGAAGCCATTGCTAAATATATTTGAGAAGATTCTGCTTCAATTCTTATTTGATTATTTAAAACGGATTGCATTCTTTCTGATAACATATTATTTTATTTTTTAATTTGAAATTGATATCTAATAATTTTCAACGAAGTTATCGATTTTTTGTTGCAATTCAAAAGAAGCTGCAACTAAAGGTAAACGAACATTGTTTTTACAAACATTTAACTTGTTTAGCAAAGCTTTTATTCCTGATGGATTACATTCTTCAAAAATATAATCTATGCTATCCATAATTTTGTATTGTAATTTATTTGCTTCATCAATATTTTTATCCAATCCATATTGAATCATTGCTGAAAAATCTTTTGGCAAACCTTGTCCAATTACCGAAATAACACCTACTCCACCGGCTAAAACCATTGGAAGTGCAATCATATCATCTCCAGAAATTACCATAAAATCTGCTGGTTTATTTTGAATAATACGCATAGCTTGCAGCATATCACCTGCAGCTTCTTTAACTGCAACAATATTTTCAAAATCGTTTGCCAACCTTAATATGGTTTTTGGCTCAAAATTTCTACCTGTTCTACCTGGTACGTTGTATAAAATAACTGGTAGCGGACTGGCTTCAGAAATAGCTTTAAAATGCTGATAAATACCTTCTTGCGTAGGCTTATTGTAATATGGAGAAACTGAAAGTATGGCGCAAAAAGCTGATAAATCTGATGTTTTAATTTCGTTTACAACATTCATAGTATTATTACCTCCAATACCAATAACCAATGGAAGTCTACCATTGTTTACCTTAATAATTGTTGCCTTAACTTGTTCTTTTTCTTCAGCTGTTAAAGTTGCAGGTTCTCCTGTGGTTCCTAAAACAACTAAATAATTTACACCATTATCTATTTGAAAGTTCACCAAACGCTCTAAACCCTGAAAATCTACTGTATTATCTTCATTAAATGGCGTAACAAGCGCAACTCCTGTTCCAAACAATTCTTTCATTTATCCCTTTTTATTATTTTTAAATATCAAACAGAACCTTTAATAGTTATTTTAAATTTTCTTTAAAATCGCTAAATATTTCTTCAATTCATTATTAAACAAAGCTATATCAGATTTGTCACATCTTATAATCAAGTCGTAAAAACGCTTATCTAAATGTGAAAAACCAACATTAAGTGCCGTTTTACTTTGCAATATTAATAAGTTGCTATATATATTTTCAACTTTACTATAGTTAATTAACAAATCGTACTTATTTGTTAAAATATTTGATAATTTTTCGGATTTAATTTTACCATACCAACCAAAATCTTTTGGAGAAAATAAATTTTCATCTTCTTGATTTTTTTTGATTTTTTTCTGAAAAAGCAATATCTCAATATCATTTTCAGGAATATTTAAAATGGTTTTCAGATCAGTTAAAATAGTTGATTTTAAAGAAATATCATCCATAAAAACAAGTACATTTTTTACTTTTCCATCATTATTTTCACGAGAATTCCCTGGAAATTCAGTTAAATGTTTATTGAAAAATAATTGAACACTTTTTCGTTTAAATCCTGTAAAAATCATCTATATTTACCGTTAATTTGACAAATCTAATTAAAATCCATCAGCATTTCAACAATGAAAAAAATATTTATTTTCATTTTTACAGTTCTATCATTAGCAAACTGTAAAAAGGAACCTCAGCAATTAAAAAATATTGAAGGAAAACAGCTAGCCATAACTGAAGAAATATTAACAGACACTACAATTACAGCTTATATAAAACCCTATAAAACTGCTGTAGATTCTGAAATGAGCAAAGTATTAAGTTACACTCCAACAGATTTGATAAGAACTGATGGCAAACTAGAAAGTTCTCTTGGAAATTTATTTGCAGATATGTGTTACCAAAGAGCCAATCCTGTTTTTAAATCACGTACTGGTAACAACATTGATTTTGCTTTATTTAATTATGGTGGTATTAGAGCCGGAATTACAAAAGGCAACATTACAACTCAAAATGCTTTTAACCTAATGCCTTTTGAAAATGCTTTGGTTGTTGTTGAGCTAACTGCTAAAAAAATAGAAGAAATGGTTGCTTATTTAATTCAGCAAAATTTGGCACACCCGCTTTCAAAACAATTTAACTTAACACTTACAAATACAGAATATAAGTTAATTATTAACAACATTCCTTTTGACAAGTCTAAAACCTATTTTGTATTAACATCCGATTATTTACAAAATGGAGGAGACAGCATGAATTTTTTCAAAAATCCTATAAATTTAACAAAACTCGATTACAAACTTAGAAATGCTATTATTGATTATTTTGCAGAAATAGATACCATTAAAGTTGAATTAGACGGGCGATTTATAGTTAAAAATTAAGAAAATGAAGAGAAGAAAATTTATACAAAAATCCTCAGCCGCTACTGCTTTTTTAACATTGGGCGGACTCTCAATGCAATCTTGTTTATCGGCAAAACCAACACAAATCACTATTTTACACACCAATGACGTA
Organism: Lutibacter sp. HS1-25; assembly: GCF_004121075.1. Lineage (GTDB taxonomy): Bacteria > Bacteroidota > Bacteroidia > Flavobacteriales > Flavobacteriaceae > Lutibacter. The sequence goes on along the minus strand of NZ_RHLN01000043.1, from coordinate 43,288 downwards.
CATAGTCATATTGAACCTTTTGAAAGCAACCATTATAAATATCCAAATTTAGGAGGGATTGCACGCAGAGCAACTTTGGTTGAAAACATTAGAAAAGAAAACCCAAATACCTTGTTGCTAGATGCTGGAGATATTTTTCAAGGCACACCGTATTTTAATTTTTATGGTGGAGAACTTGAATTTAAATTAATGAGTATGTTAAAATATGATGCTGCCACTATAGGAAATCATGATTTTGACAATAGTATAGATGGATTATTTGCTCAATTACCACATGCTAAATTCGATTTTATATCATCTAATTACGATTTTAAAAATACCATTTTAGATACCCACGTAAAACCGTACAAAATTTTTAAAAAAGAAGGAATTAAAATAGGCGTTTTTGGTTTAGGAATTAATTTAACAGGCTTGGTAGACCCCAGAATGTATAAAGAAACTGTTTACCTTGACCCTGTTGAAATTTCTCAGGATATGAGTCGGATTTTAAAAGAAGATGAACAATGTGATTTGGTAATTTGTCTTTCTCATTTAGGCTATGAATACAAAGGTGACTCCGAAAAAATATGTGATTTAGTACTTGCTTCAAAAACAAAAAATATTGATTTAATTATAGGTGGTCATACACATACTTTTTTACCAAAACCTACCATTGTAAAAAATAGTATTGGCAAAAATGTATTGGTAAATCAGGTAGGTTGCTATGGATTAAATGTTGGTAGAGTCGATTTTTATTTTGACAGCAACAAAAATAAAGAAAGCGAAGGAATAAGTATAACTGTATAAAATTAACACAATATGCGCATAGAAACAGATATAAAATTGGGATTTAAAGATGTTATGATTCGTCCAAAACGATCTACATTAAGCTCAAGATCACAAGTAACTCTAGATAGAGATTTTACTTTTTTACACAGTAATTACAAATGGAATGGCGTGCCAATTATGGCAGCAAATATGGATACAGTTGGAACTTTTGAAATGGCTGTAGCATTGGCTAAACATAAAATATTTACTGCAATTCACAAGCATTATACTGTTGAAGAATGGAATTTATTTATGCAAACAAACGGCAACAAAATTATAGATTATATTGCTGTAAGCACTGGTACTGGTGAAGCTGATTCAAAAAAAATAGCTGAAATTTTTAAACAAAATCCGCTTTTGAAATTTATTTGTATTGATGTTGCCAACGGTTACTCTGAACATTTTGTGAATTTTGTTAAAAAAACACGTGAACAATATCCAGACAAAGTAATAATGGCAGGAAACGTGGTTACCGGCGAAATGGTTGAAGAATTGTTATTGGCAGGTGCAGATATTGTTAAAGTTGGAATTGGTCCTGGATCTGTTTGTACAACCAGGGTTAAAACTGGTGTTGGCTATCCACAATTATCGGCAATTATAGAATGTGCAGATGCTGCTCATGGTTTGGGCGGACAAATAGTTTCTGATGGTGGTTGTAAAATACCAGGTGATATTGCAAAAGCCTTTGGTGGTGGTGCAGATTTTGTTATGCTGGGCGGTATGCTTGCCGGACACAGCGAAAGTGGCGGTGAAACCATTGAAATTAATGGTCAAAAATTCAAACAATTTTATGGTATGAGTTCTGAAACTGCAATGAACAAACACGTAGGTGGTATTGCTGAATATCGCGCTTCAGAAGGTAAAACTGTTCAAATTCCTTTTCGTGGAAGTGTTGAAAATACGGTTCAGGATTTTTTAGGCGGATTGCGTTCTACCTGTACTTATGTGGGTGCAAACAGACTTAAAGAATTAACTAAAAGAACTACTTTTATTAGAGTTCAGGAACAACACAACGAAATTTTTTCAGAATAAAAAAGTCATTTAAAATTGAATCATTTTTGAAAGAGTTACTTTTACCTTTATAAGAAAAATTTATTTCCAAGTAGGCAAAATACACTTTTCGTTTAATTTTTTCAAAAATGGTTCAATTCCTTCAACCAAAGTTTGTTGCATTACTTTACCATCTTCTTTGTGACATTGTAAACAAGCACCAACTAGCAACAATTGCTGTTGTTCTTTTACTGAAAATGGCCTAAAATCTGTTCTTGTTGAGTTTACAACACCTTTTTTAACTGGCTTTAAAAAGGGAATCCAAGCATCCTCGGGTAAATGATCATTTGTGTTTAATTCATATTCAGGTGTAAATTGCCATTGCCCTACTCCATTTTTTATTTCATATTTTAATTTACCATTTCCATAACCCAGAGCAGTAGAATTTGTATGACAGCTTTTACAATCTCTTGCTTTTAAAACCGTGGTATGTGGAGAATTTGGCGCATACAACCTATGAAAAGAAACATCTGTCCCAATTTCTTTTCCAACATAACTTCCTTTATCAATGGTTAAAATCATTCCCGGAACTGCTGGCTCAATGTGTTTTCTTTCTGCATTTTCACGCACACCCATTGCAGGTAAAGATGAAGAAAACTCAGATACATACTCTTTCCATTGACCTTTTCCATATTTTTTATCTAATAAATCAAAAGCACGCGGTTCATCTTTATCAAATTCATTGTGACAGCCTATACACCGTGATGTCCAAGAACTATGACAAGTTGCGCAACTCACGTTTTTATGCGCGTTGTCTCTAGAACAAATTTCAGATTGTGGTTTTAATTGGTGTAACTGCCCATCTCCTTTTCCAATTAAAAAAGCATTTCCATCTTTGTTTACAAAAGTATTTACCAACGGATGGCCATCATTTTTAACTGAAATTATTTGTTTATCAGAATGTTTATAATCTCTATGCAAAAACACCAACAAACTTTCTGCATCTAAAGAATCGTAAGGTATTGTGTTTGGTTTTTCTTTAAAATGACAATCGGCACATTGTAATTTTACAGCCTGTTCTTCGTGGGTATATTTTTTTCCGTCACCCATTACTTCGTGAGACGAATGGCAATCTACGCACAACAATCCTTTTTTGTGGTGCACATCTTCTTCAATATATTTATACACACGTTTATCTTCAAAAACTTTAAAACCCTTTTTATTTAAAACCTCATTTTCGTCTAACAAAGTTTCTTGCCAACCTTCATAATTGGTTGATATTCTGCTAGATCTACTATGACATCCAAAACAATGTTCGTTTTTTACAAAAATATTGGTAGCTGGATGATTTGTTGGTAACCGCTTTTTATTTGAAGCAATATAGGTTTCCAAATCCTTTTTTGCTTCATCAGAATAATTTAAATGACAAGCGTTACAACCTCCACCTCTACTCAATTGGGTAATTGCTCCAAATTCCTTTTTATCAGCACCTAAATGGCAATTGGCACACAAATCTCTAATATGTTTATCGGCTGGAGAATTTTTAATTAATTGAATATGATATTGGTAATTGGGTGAATCTGCTTCGCCAAAAATAAATTTATCAACGGCCACCAAACCACTATTGGTCGTCATTAATGAATTTTCAATTTTACGCAATTCGTTGGGATGGCATTTTCCGCAGGTTTCTTTTGCATCAATTAAATTACCCGGAATTAAAACCATTCCTTTATGCGAAATTTCTTTTTCTGTTGAATTGATATTTCCTAAATGACAACTAGAACACCCTATTAAATCGGGATTGTGATAGTTAGCATATCCTTTGGTATTTTGATGACATTGTAGACAAGATTCTTTTGAAGCAACTTTTAAAGTTTTATACGCTGAATTTTCTGAAAGTAATGATTTTTCATTCTTCAATAAAAAAAATAAAACAACTGACACCATTAGTATCAACGTAAATATTCCGATTCTAAAAACGCCTCTTTTCATGAAAAAAATGTAATGCAACAAACTTACGCAATTTAAAATTCGTAAAAAACAATTCATTACAATCCAACTTACTGAAACCCAAATCCCAAAGACTTCCTTGTAACAATTGTTACATTTATAATTTTGATTATCAATTCTTTAATGTAACTAATGTTACCATGTTCAGCCACTAACTATGACTTTTATCATAAAGTTTCCACTTACCTATAAATATATTTACATCAGAAATCAACAAAGAAACTTATGACTACTTCAAGAAGAAAATTTATAAAAATTTCTGCTTTAGGTTTAGGAGCTGTAGCAGCAACAACAAGTGCTTTAAATATGTTTGGATCTTCCTCTTATTTAGATAAACTGGTGAAAGAAAATGTTGCTAAAAAATTAAAAAGAACGCCTACTTATTGCGAAGTTTGTTTTTGGAAGTGTGCTGCTTGGACTTATACAGATGAAGAAGGAGCCGTTAAAAAAATTATTGGAAACGATGATGATCCACATTGTTACGGGCGACTTTGCCCTAGAGGAACAGGTGGTGTAGGAATGTATAATGATGAAGATCGTTTAAAAACGCCATTAATTAGAAAAACCATTCATGGGGAACAAACTTTTGTAGAGGCTAGTTGGGATGAAGCATTGGATTTAATTGCTTCAAAAATGAATGGTATTAAAGAAAAATATGGAGCTGAATCTTTAGGCTTATTAAAACACGGTGCGCCAGGAGCACATCTAGAGCATTTATATAAAGCTATTGGATCTGATACTATTGCAGAACCAGCATATGCCCAATGTCGTGGCCCTCGTGAAACAGGATTTAATTTAACATTTGGCTCTTGGGTTGGGTCTCCTGAACCAACAGATATTAGAGATACAAAATGTTTGGTACTTATTGGTTCTCATATTGGTGAAAACATGCACAATTCTCAAGTGCAAGAAATGTCTGAAGCCATAGATAACGGAGCAACTATAATTACTGTAGACCCACGTTTTTCAACCGCAGCAAGTAAATCTAACCACTGGCTACCTATTAAACCTGCTACTGATATTGCTTTAATGTTGGCTTGGATGCATGTTTTAATTGAAGAAAATTTATACGACAAAGCTTATGTTGAAAAATATGCAAATGGTTTTGACGAACTAAAGGCATATGTTAGCCGTTTTACCCCTGAATGGGCATATGGAATAACAACTATTGAACCTGAAGAAATTAGAAAAACAGCCAGAGCAATGGCACACGCTGCTCCGTCTGTAATTATACACCCAGGTCGTCACGTAGTTTGGTATGGAGATGATACACAACGCGCACGCGCCATGTCAATTTTAAATGCTTTATTAGGATCTTGGGGTCGAAGAGGTGGTTTTTATTTAAAAGAAAGTATCAGTATCCCTAAATTCCCACATCCAGAATATCCGCATCCAAAGTGGGGTTGGCACGAGATTGGCGCTAAATATCCTTTAGCTCAAATGGGAATTACAAGCGAACTGATACAAGCTTCTATACCTGATGAAAATAACCCATATCCAGTAAAAGCTTGGATGGTTGCAGGTACCAATTTAACAAAATCAATTCCTCAAAAGAAACTTATTGAAAAAGCCATTGATGCATTAGAATTTATGGTAGTTATTGATACTATGCCAATGGATGTAACAGGTTATGCTGATGTTGTTTTACCAGAATGTACTTATTTAGAACGCTATGATGGTATTCGCTCAGCAACCAACAGAACACCATCAATTGCAGTAAGAGTTCCTGCTGTTCCTCCAAAATACGATTCTAAACCATCGTGGTGGATTGCCAAAGAAATTGGTAAAAGAATGGGTGTTGGAGCTTACTTTAACTACAACGATTATGAAGAAGTTATTGAATGGCAATTAAATGAAATGGGTACTTCATTAGAAGAAATGAAAAAAATAGGGGTTAAAAATTTCCCTCGCACTTCAGGACCTTTATATATTGATGAAGATTCAACCTATATTTTTCCAACACACAGTGGTAAAATTGATTATTTCTACTTTTTCAATAAAAGTAAGAGTTACAGAAAGAGTTCGTTGGGATTCGGTTTATATGGTTCACGGCTTTGGAAATAAAGACAAACAACTATCAAGAGCCTTTGGAAAAGGGATTAACGATACCGAATTAATTTCAAAAATTGCCATTGACCCAATTATGGGTGGAACCGGAATGCGAGGCAATTTTGTAGCTATTTTAACAGAAAACCCACATAAAAATACTGAGATATGAGATATAGATACAGCAACTATGAATAACTGGTTGGTATTTGAAACTTTAGGTTCTCTTGAATAGAATCGAGCTGCCAATGCTCTAATTGCAGTTGGTGCTGTGTAAAATTGATTGACTTTGTATTTTTCGACAATTTGCCAAAAACGACTATAATCTGGGTACGAAGGAACACCTTCAAACATTAAAGTGGTTGCACCTGCGGCCAATGGACCGTAAACAATATACGAATGTCCGGTAATCCAACCAATATCAGCAGTACAAAAATAAACATCTCCGTGTGTATATTGGAATACATTTTTAAAACTATAAGCTGTATGCACCATATAACCAGCACAACTATGCACCATTCCTTTTGGTTTTCCTGTTGATCCTGAAGTGTATAAAATAAATAACATATCCTCTGCATCCATAACTTCAGCTGGGCAAGTAGCGTCTACTTTAGCAATTTCATCGTGCCACCAAACATCTCGACCTGCTTTCATATTAACATCTCCGTTCACTCTATTTAAAACTATTGAAGCCTCTATAGTTGGACAAGTTTCTAGAGCTTCATCTACAATTGTTTTAAAATCAACCGCTTTATTTCCTCTAAAAACACCATCAGAAGTCAGTAACATTTTACACTCTGCATCGTTAATTCTTGTTGAAAGTGCTACTGCTGAAAACCCAGCAAATACTACAGAGTGTACCGCTCCAATTCTGGCACAAGCTAAAACTGCAATTGCCAATTCTGGTACCATAGGCATATATATACAAACGCGATCTCCTTTTTCTATACCTTTGTTTTTTAACACATTGGAAAATTTACAAACCTCAGCATGTAATTCTTTGTAAGTAAAAGTTCTATTGGTTTCGTTTGGATCGTTTGGTTCCCAAATAATAGCCAAATCGTCTCCTCTTTTATTTAAAATTAGTACTTGCATCGGGCGTTTTAATTGGTTTTCCTTCAAAAACAATGGTTGTATTTCTATTAATTAGCGGGCCATAAACAATGTAACTATGCCCAACTACCCAACCTACATCTGATGCCGCCCAAAAAGTATCACCTTCATCAACACCATATACATTTTTCATTGAATATTTTAAAGCCACAGCATAACCACCTGTATCTCTTAAAATACCTTTTGGTTTTCCTGTAGTCCCTGAAGTGTATAAAATATATAACGGATCTGAAGAATTCATTTCAACACAACCAACTGGCTCCGATTTTTTTACCAACTTTTTATAACTAATATAACGTTCAGTTTTTGGATTATTAGCACCTAAATTACGTTGGTAAACAATAACTTTATCTGGTTTGTGAGTGGCCAACTGTACAGCCTCATCAACCAAAGGTTTGTAAGCTATCAATCGGTCAACTTCCATTCCCGAAGTCGCAGTAATAATTACTTTTGGCTTACAATCATCTATTCTAATTGCCAACTCATGTGGCGCAAAACCACCAAAAACAACTGAATGAATAGCACCAATACGCGCACAAGCCAACATACTAAATGTGGCGCGTGGCATCATAGGCATATAAATAATTACGGTATCTCCCTTTTTAACACCTAAATCACGTAACCCACCAGCCAATCTCGCTACTTCACTTTGCACTTCGTTAAAAGTAAAACTTACTTTTTGTTGTGTAACTGGCGAATCGTAGATAATTGCAACTTGGTCTCCATATCCATTATTGCAACGGTATCTAAAAATTCATCTTTTTGCTTATCGCGCTCTTGCAAATGCTTATTAGACTCTTTTGCTTTTTGAGTTTCATCTAAAATTTTTAAAACTTCGGGCAAACTAATTTCTTCTTCTTTTACTACTGAAGAAATTAAAATTCGAGATGAAGCACTTCCAATACTACCCGTTAATAATTTTTCAGAAAAATTTACCAAACGAGCATCAGCTACCTGATCACTTTTATCAATATTGTATTTTATGTAAAACAAATTCAAAGCTCTTTCAGTTCTTTGTTCACCCAAAAAACGAGTCAAAACTTTTCGGATATCTTTTACATAAGCTTCGCCTTTCCAAACATAAGCATCTTCATGCATAGCAGCATATTTTGAGCTATCAACAAACATTTCAGCAAAATTACGCTCACGATAATTACCTATTGCATTTACCGAATACAGAACAAAAACAAGGATGTTAAAAAACAAACTCCAAAAAAATGCGTGAGGTACTGGCTCTAAAAAATGTAAACCAAAAAGCTGGTATGGATGCAACATTGTAACACCTAACAAACCTTCTTTTACAAAAGAACTTGAAATTAATTGGGCATCAATTGTAAACGGAATTACCAAAGTATAAATGGTAATTAAAACACCAACAACAATACCATAAACAGCTCCTTTTGAAACACCTCTTCGCCAAAAAATACCACCAAAAAATGCAGGTGCAAGTTGTGCTATTAACACAAATGAAATTAACCCTATTGAAACTAATGAGTGGTCTAATGTAAAACTTCTATAGAAAAAATAAGCCAAAATAATTAGTGAAAAAATTGAAATTCGACGAATATTTTTAATTGATTCGGTGTTTTCAAAAGATTCAGCTTTGCTAAACTTGGTTAAAAAACCATATGGAATTATTAAGTTTAACAAAAAATATGTAAAAATACAATACCGGAAATCCAAAAATACTACCACTTTTACTAAACAATAACACAATTGGTATGTTAAATAAACAGACCAATATAAATGATATTACAATTAGTTTTTGCTGATGTCTTTTTTTCACAGATTGTTAATTTTACTTTAAATATACTAAAAAATAGCACTACATTTTTATAGTGCTATTTTATAAACGGCAACTGCAGGCACTGTTGTGTATAAAATAGCTATAAAAAACAAAGCCCAACCTGCTGAAACACGTGCATCTTTTACTCTTGGTACTGTAAAAAAACGAACTATTACGTGCGGTAAGCCAGCTGTACCAACCATTAAAGCAGTTGTAATTGCAAAAACATCAATCATTGATTTACTTCCTGATGTATATTCATGAAAACCAAGTTGTTCAGACAATCCATCTAACTTATCTAATAAAAAAACACCATCTTCACCAGAACTTCCAAATCCTAATTGCGGTATTGGATTACCAGTCATTTGAAATGAAATAAAAATTGCAGGCACCATATGGGACTGCAGTTTTGATAATAATTGTTTCAATTAGAATTTTATGGAAATACGCACTTCTTTAAACCAATTTTTCCGTTTTCGTAATTCCCCTTGAAGTCTTACACTATTTTATCTATTTTTGTGAACATTGTTAAATAAATAAATACAGTATGATAAAACAGGGTCTTTACCTTCCAGAATTTGAAAGAGATAATTGCGGCGCAGGATTTATTTGTAACCTAAAAGGTGAAAAATCAAATAAAATTATTCACGATGCTTTAGAAATTTTAATAAAGCTTGAGCACAGAGGTGCTGTAAGTTCTGATGGTAAAACAGGAGACGGAGCTGGTATTTTAATTGATATCCCACATGAGTTTTTTGTAAAAAACACATCATTTAATTTACCTGAACCAAGAGAATACGCTGTTGGTATGACTTTTTTACCTCCTAGCGAAAATCAGCTTAACTTTTGTAAAAAAGTATTAGAAACTGAAATTAACAAACAAGGACTAGCTGTTTTAGGATGGAGAAAAGTACCTGTAAATAAAGCACACCTTGGGTATGTTGCCTCTAAAATTGAGCCAACTATTGAGCAAGTTTTTATTGGTAAAAATGGATTAGATTTAACAGAAAACCAATTCAATGCCAAATTATTTGCTGCTCGTAAAATTTCAGAACATATAGTAGAAAACTCAAAACTATCTGATCGATCAAAATTCTATTTTCCAAGTTTTTCTTCAACAACAATTATTTACAAAGGATTGTTAATGCCTGAAGATATTAGAAATTATTATACAGATTTATCAAATCCAGACGTAGTAACTCGTTTAGCACTTGTACATCAACGTTTTTCAACAAATACATTCCCTTCATGGGATTTGGCACAACCATTTAAATATATGTGTCACAACGGTGAAATTAACACACTTCGTGGAAACGTAAACCGTATGAAAGCGCGTGAAGCAATGATGCAAAGCGATATATTTGGTGAAGATATTAAAAAACTTTTCCCAATAGTTATTGAAGGAAAATCAGATTCAGCTTCTATGGATATGGTTGTTGAATTGTTATTGATGACTGGACGTACGCTGCCTGAAGTTATGATGATGATGGTGCCTGAAGCTTGGGAAAAAGACAAAACAATGAGTGACGACAAAAAGGCTTTCTACCAATACAATGCTTGTATTATGGAGCCTTGGGATGGACCTGCATCTGTACCTTTTACCGATGGTAATTTTATTGGAGCTGTATTAGATAGAAATGGTCTGCGTCCTTCTAGATATACCGTTACAAAAGATGGTAACGTAGTTATGTCTTCTGAAACTGGTGTATTAGATATCAAACCTGAAAACGTTGTTAAACATGGTCGTTTAGAACCAGGTAAAATGTTTTTGGTTGATATGAATGCTGGAAGAATTATCAACGACGAAGAAATTAAGCAAGAAGTTGTTTCAAAAAGACCGTACAGACAATGGTTGGATAAAAATTTACTACCATTAGCAAGTGTACCTTACACTGGTAATATGTGTCCAAATGAAGAAACAAGCTTAAACAATAGAGGTAAAATATTTGGATATACTATTGAAGAAGTTCAAAAAATTATTACCCCAATGGCTTTAACGGGTTACGAAGCTATCGGTTCAATGGGTAATGATACTCCTTTGGCTGTATTATCTGACCAACCTCAATTATTATACAACTATTTTAAACAATTATTTGCTCAGGTAACAAATCCACCATTAGATGGTATTAGAGAAGAAATTGTAACCGATTTTAGTTTACCTGTTGGAGGTGATATCAATGTTTTTGAAATTACTGAAGAACAATGTCAGAAATTAAAAATTCAAAATCCTGTAATTTCAAACGAGGATCTTGATAAATTAAAACACATTGACCACCCTCATTTTAAATCTGTTTCTGTTGATGCCTTATATGATATTACCAAAGGTTTAAACGGTATTGAAGCTGCCTTAAAAAATATGGTTAAGGAGGTTTCTAAAGCCGTTACTGAAGGCTGTAATATTGTAATTCTTTCAGACAGACACGTAAACAAAACTTATGCACCAATACCAATGTTATTGGCTTGTGCTTATATCAATACAGAATTAATTAAACTAGGACAACGTTCAAGTTTTGGAATTATAATTGAATCTGCTGAACCACGTGAACCACACCATTTTGCGTGTTTATTTGGATACGGAGCAAGTGCCATCAACCCTTATATTATCAATGAATTAATTCATAAACAAGTAAAAGATAGGGTTATAACAAATATTTCTGAAGAAAAAGCAATTGAAAATTACAACAAAGCAATTGCAAAAGGAGTATTAAAAATTATGAATAAAATTGGTATCTCAACTTTATTATCATACCGAGCTTCTCAAATATTTGAGATTGTTGGTTTAAAAAGTTCATTTACTGATATCTATTTCCCAAACACACCATCTAGAATTGAAGGTGTTGGATTGTATGAAATTGAAAAAGAAATTTATTTAAGACACAGAACTGCTTTCCCTTTAAAAAAGATAGCTCAAAGTGAAAGTTTAAATATTGGTGGCGATTACCGTTGGAGAAGAAATGGAGAACGTCACATGTTTAACCCTACAACAGTTGCTAAATTACAACAAGCGGTAAGATCTAACAGTTACGAAACTTACGGTCAATATGCTGAAGCTGTAAATAACCAAAGTAAAGAATTAATGACTTTACGTGGTTTATTAGAGTTTAACAACTTTGACCCAATTGATATTGAAGAAGTAGAACCTTGGATTGATATTGTAAAACGTTTCAAAACGGGTGCAATGTCATACGGATCTATCAGTCAAGAGGCGCACGAAAATCTAGCCATTGCAATGAACAGAATTGGCGGTAAAAGTAATTCTGGAGAAGGTGGTGAAGACAAAGCAAGATTTAGAAAAGATGTTAATGGTGATAGCCGTAACAGTGCTATTAAACAAGTTGCATCTGGTAGATTTGGTGTTTCAACCAATTACCTAACAAATGCACAGGAAATTCAAATAAAAATGGCTCAAGGAGCCAAACCAGGAGAAGGTGGTCAATTACCAGGTGATAAAGTATTGCCTTGGATAGCAAAAACAAGAAATTCAACTCCTTACGTAGGTTTAATTTCTCCACCACCTCATCACGATATTTATTCAATTGAAGATTTAGCACAACTTATCTACGATTTAAAAAATGCAAACAGAGAAGCAAGAATCAATGTAAAATTAGTGTCTAAAGTTGGTGTTGGAACAATTGCTGCTGGGGTTGCAAAAGCAAAAGCTGATGTAATTTTAGTTTCAGGTTACGATGGTGGTACAGGAGCTTCTCCTTTAACATCATTAAAACATTGTGGTTTACCTTGGGAACTTGGTATTGCTGAAGCACAACAAACACTGGTATTAAATGGCTTAAGAAACAGAGTAGTTTTAGAGTGTGACGGACAGTTAAAAACTGGTCGTGACGTAGCTATTGCAGCACTTTTAGGTGCTGAAGAATTCGGTTTCGCAACAGCTCCTCTTGTTGCTTCAGGTTGTATTATGATGCGTGCTTGTCACCTAAATACTTGTCCTGTTGGTATTGCAACTCAAGATCCTGAGTTACGTAAAAACTTCAAAGGAACTCCAGAACACGTAATTAACTTTATGTATTTTGTAGCAAAAGAATTGCGTGAGATTATGGCTAAATTAGGTTTCAGAACAGTTGATGAAATGGTAGGTCAATCTCAAAAATTAAACGCAAGACCTGCTGTTGAACATTACAAAGCACAAGGCTTAGATTTATCTGCAATATTACACAAACCAGCTACAGACAAGCCTTTATACAATACAGAAACTCAAGACCATGGTTTAGAAAACGTATTGGATTTTGAAATTATCCGTTGGGCACATCCTGCAATTTACAGGAAAGAAAAAATGGAATACGAATTCCCTATCAAAAATACAGACCGAAGTGTTGGTGCAATTTTAAGTAACGAATTGTCTAAAATTTATGGAGATAATGGTTTACCTGAAGATACATTAACATTGAAATTTAAAGGTTCTGCTGGTCAAAGTTTTGGAGCTTTTGCTACAAAAGGTTTAACAATGATCGTTGATGGTAATACAAATGATTATTTAGGAAAAGGACTTTCTGGTGCTAAATTAATTATAAAAACACCTAAAGAAGCTGATTTTGTTTCTAATGAAAATATTATTGTTGGTAACGTTTCTCTTTATGGAGCAATAAACGGTGAAGCATATATCAATGGTATTGCTGGTGAGCGTTTTTGTGTACGTAATTCTGGTGCTACAGCAGTTGTTGAAGGTGTTGGAGATCACGGTTGTGAATATATGACAGGTGGTGTTGTGGTAGTAATTGGTGATACCGGTAGAAATTTTGCTGCAGGTATGAGCGGTGGTGTTGCTTATGTACTTGATCCTGAACAAAAATTCAGAAATGGACGTTGCAATATGGAAATGATTGAATTTGAAACAATCTCTAGTAAAGATGAAGCCGAGTTAAAACAATTAATTGAAAACCACTTTAAATATACCAACAGTTCACATGCTTTTGGAATATTAGAAAATTGGTCTGATAATTTAAAACATTTTGTTAAAGTTATGCCTACAGATTACAAAAAAGCATTAATACGATTGGAGAATGAAAAATTAATTAACGAAGAAATTACTGCTTAATTATGGGAAAAATAGCTGGATTTAAAGAGTTTGAAAGACAAGACGAAAATAATATTGCTGTAAAAGAGCGTATTCAAGATTATAAAGAATTTACAATACCATTAAAAACTAAGGACATTGAAAAACAAGGTTCTCGTTGTATGGATTGTGGAATTCCTTTTTGCCATAGCGGTTGCCCGTTAGGAAATTTAATTCCTGATTTTAACGACATGGTTCATAAAGGTGAATGGAGAAAAGCATTATCTTTTTTACATACAACAAATAATTTCCCTGAATTTACAGGAAGATTATGTCCTGCTCCTTGTGAACAAGCTTGTGTATTAGGTATCATAAACCCTCCTATTTCAATAGAACAAATAGAAAAATCTATTGTTGAAAGAGGTTTTGCTGAAGGCTGGATTAAACCTGAGCCACCTGCAAAAAGAACTGGTAAAAAAATTGCCATTGTAGGTTCTGGACCTGCAGGATTGGCTGCTGCTCAACAATTAAATAGAGCAGGTCATTTGGTAACTGTTTTTGAACGCGATGATGCTGTTGGAGGATTGTTACGTTACGGTATACCTAATTTCAAATTAGAAAAAGAAATTATTGACAGAAGAGTCAACATTTTAATAGAAGAAGGTATTGAATTTAAAACCAATGTAAATGTTGGTGTTAATTATTCTGTTGAAGAATTAAATAAATTTGATGCTATTGTTTTATGTGGTGGTGCTACTCAAAAAAGAGAATTACCAATAAAAGGTGCCGATAGTAAAGGTGTTGTACAGGCAATGGACTTTTTAACACAACAAACCAAAGTTGTTTTTGGTCAAAATGTTGAAAACCAAGTATTGGCAACAGATAAAAATGTAATTGTTATTGGTGGTGGTGATACAGGTTCAGATTGTATTGGTACTTCTAATCGCCAGGGTGCAAAATCGGTAACTAACTTTGAAATTATGCCAAAACCTCCTGTAAAAAGAGACGAAGTTGCTACTCCTTGGCCGTTTTGGCCTTTGAAGTTAAAAACTTCATCTTCTCATGAAGAAGGTTGTGATAGAAACTGGTTAATTTCAACAAAAGAATTTATTGCTGATAAAGATGGAAACTTAACTGCATTGGTTACTGTTGAAGTTGAATGGGTATATAAAACAGGAGAAAGACCAACTTTAGTTGAAGTTCCTGGATCTGAAAAAACTTGGCCTTGCGAATTGGCTCTTTTAGCTTTAGGTTTTACAGGACCTGAAAAAACATTGAGTGAACAACTAGGTATTGAAACAGATTCTAGAAGTAACTACAAAGCTTCACCAACAGAATATCAAACAAATGTACCTCACATTTTCACTGCTGGTGATATGAGAAGAGGACAATCTTTAATTGTTTGGGCAATTTCTGAAGGTAGAGAAGCTGCACGTAAAGTAGACCAATATTTAAATATGGGTTTAAGTAATTTGCCTACCAAAGGAAAAGGCGATTTACCTCCTATGTAATTCATATATTTAACACTTGTAAAAACCATCTTTATTAAATTAAAGATGGTTTTTTTATTTATTATAAAAATTTAAAGATTACTGATTCATAAATCCGAAATCAAAATTCTAATCTCAAAATTGTCATAATATGTTAGTCTTTTGATGAAATAATATCAAACTAATAATACACTTTATAGTTAATTTTGAACATATAACTAATAACTTTATCCAATCATAATTGCGATAACTGTATAGAATAATATCATATGTTAAAATTTACTTCAAAAATCTTACTTTTTATATTCTCGTTTATTTTATTTTATGCTTGTAGTCCAACACAACCTGCACAAAAAAAAATAAGTTTGGTAGATAAAAAAGCTTCAACACAAGTAATAGAATTATACAAAAAATTAGAGGCTATCTCTAAAAAAGGTTTTGCTGTTGGTCATCAAGATGCTACTTCTTATGGCTTGGGATGGAATTATAAAAATGATACTACAAAAATACAAAGTGATGTAAAAAAAGTAACAGGTGACTTCCCTGCTGTTTTTGGCTTTGATTTGGGTTGGATTGAAATTGGTAAGGAATACAATTTAGATACAGTTCCTTTTAATTTAATGAAAAAATTAATTATTGATGCACATAAAAAAGGAGGAATCATAACTATTAGTTGGCATTTAAACAATCCTATAACTGAAGGAAATTCATGGGACAAAACACCTGCAGTTTCTTCAATAATTAAAGGAGGCAGCGAAAGAGAAAAATACGAACTTTGGATTAGCAGAGTTGCCGATTTTTTACATTCATTAAAAAATAATAATGAAGCTATTCCTGTAATTTTTAGACCATTTCACGAAATGAATGGCTCTTGGTTTTGGTGGGGAGGTGAAAATTGTAACCCAAAAGATTATGTAACACTTTGGCAAGAAACTGTTGAATTATTGCGAGACAAACATAACTTGCACAATATCTTATACGCCTACTCACCCAACAAATTAAATCCAACAGACAACTATTTAACTTATTATCCTGGCGACGATTTTGTAGATATTTTAGGAATTGATATTTACGATTTTAACAACGCCGAAGATTATATAAAATCTGTTAAACAGGATTTAGAAATTGTTAAAAAAACTGCTGTCGAAAAAAATAAATTATATGCTTTTACCGAAACTGGTTTAGAATCGCTTAAAACAGAAAATTGGTTTACAAAAGTATTATATCCTACTATCCAAAATTCAGGAATTTGCTGGGTTTTAACTTGGCGAAATTACGATACCAAACACCATTATATGCCATACCATAAACAATTAAACGAAACTGATTTTATTGAATTCGAAAAATTACCAAACACATTATTTTTAAAAGACATTAACTCCATAAACTAAACCATGAAATTATTACACACCGCAGACATTTTAATTATTGCATTGTATTTATTATCAATTGTAATTATTGGTCTTGTATTAAGAAAAAAAGCTCAACAAAGTAAAGACGATTATTTATTAGGAGGAAAATCAATTCCTTGGTATTTATTAGGACTATCCAATGCATCTGGAATGTTTGATATCTCAGGCACCATTTGGCTGGTTACATTAATGTTTGTATATGGCATAAAAAGTGCCTGGATTCCTTGGTTATGGCCAGTTTTCAACCAAATATTTTTAATGGTTTATTTGTCTAAATGGCTTAGGCGTTCAAATGCCACAACTGGTGCTGAATGGATTGGTACCAGATTCGGTTTTAAAAAAGGTGCTAAACTTTCACATATAATTGTAGTTGTTTTCGCCTTAATTATGTGCTTAGGTTACTTGGCGTATGGTTTTATTGGACTAGGAAAATTTATTGAAATATTTGTTCCTTGGGAAGTTGTAAGCAATTATGTACCATTTACAGTAAGCCCTGAGTTTGTTCCGCATTTTTACGGAATTATATTTACCTGTTTTGCCGTATTTTATTCCTTATTAGGTGGTATGTCGGGTATTGTGTGGGCAGATGTTATTCAGTTTGGAATTATGACTATTGCAGCCTTGGTTATAGGTTACTTAGGTTTTCAGGCTGTTGGAGCTCACGTTTTAGATGTTCCTGAAGGTTGGTTGAGTCCAACTTTTGGTTGGGAATTGAATATGGATTGGAGCGCAATTATTCCAGAAGTAAATCAAAAAATTCAAGAAGATGGATTTGGACTCTTTACCATTTTCTTTATGATGATGGTATTTAAAGGCGTTTTAGTGAGTTTGGCTGGCCCTGCTCCAACTTACGATATGCAAAAGATTTTATCTACCAAATCTGCTGCTGAAGCTTCAAAAATGAGTGGATTTGTTTCGGTTATTTTAATGCCTATTCGTTATTTAATGATTGCTGGTTTTGCAGCTTTGGCTTTAATTTATTATGAAAAACTAGACTTAATAAATTCAACTGGAAATGTAGATTTTGAACTTATTTTACCAACCGCAATTAAAGAGTTTGTGCCTATAGGACTCCTAGGATTACTATTAGCCGGATTAATTGCCGCATTTATGTCAACTTTTGCAGGAACATTAAATGCTGCTCAAGCTTATTTGGTAAATGATATTTATTTAAAATATAAAAACCCAAATGCAAGTAATGCTCAAATAAGCAATATGAATTATGCTACCGGAATTGTTGTTGTAATTATAAGTATTGTATTGGGTATTTATGCCAAAAATGTAAACTCTGTGCTTCAATGGATTGTTTCTGTTTTATACGGAAGTTACGTAGGTGCTAACATATTGAAATGGTACTGGTGGCGATTTAATGGTGAAGGTTTTTTCTGGGGAATGGCTGCTGGTTTAATTTCAGCAGGGATTGTTCCTGAATTATTTCCTGAAGTTTTAGGCTTGTATTTATTCCCTGTAATTTTAGTTATTTCATTAATTGGAAGTATCGCAGGAACTTATAGTGCTCCACCTACTGAAGAAGCTATTTTAAAAGATTTTTATAAAAATGTTAGACCTTGGGGATTTTGGAAACCTGTTTACGAAAAATTACTTGCCGAAGATCCTACTCTTAAAAAGAATAACGACTTTGGTTTAGATATGTTTAATGTGTTTGTTGGAATTGTAGCTCAAACAATATTGGTTATTATTCCAATGTACATGATTTTTAGACAAAGTACTCCAATTTATATTTCATTAGCCGTTTTGGTAGTTTGCCTGTATTTATTGAAAAAATTCTGGTGGAACAATTTAGAAAACAAATTAGATTAATTGAATATTCTGAAAAATGAAAAACAAAAAAATTCAAAAAGAAATCAAACGATTTAATAAATTAATCGCTAAAAAAAACAAACCTGTTTCTGCTTCAAACGGTATATTTAATCGTTTTAAAAATCCTATAATTACAGCAAATCACGCTCCAATTCATTGGCGATACGATTTAAATCAAGAAACAAACCCGTTGGCTTTAGAGCGCATTGGTATCAATGCTACTTTTAACGCAGGTGCCATAAAATTTAACAATAAATATATATTGTGTGTGCGTGTGGAAGGTGTTGACCGTAAATCATTTTTTGCAATCGCTGAAAGTCCTAACGGAATAGATCATTTTCAGTTTTGGGACAAACCCTGCGTAATTCCTCAAATTGAAGGAAATCCAGATACCAACGTATACGATATGCGTTTGATACAACACGAAGATGGTTGGATTTACGGTATTTTTTGTACTGAACAAAAAGATCCTAATGCGCCTGCTGGCGATACCAGTGCTGCAATTGCAAATGCAGGTATTGTTCGCACAAAAGATTTATTAAACTGGGAACGTTTACCCGATTTAATTTCTAAATCTGGCCAACAACGAAATGTAGTTTTACATCCTGAATTTGTGGATGGAAAATATGCACTGTATACCAGACCGCAAGATGGTTTTATTGATATTGGCTCTGGCGGCGGTATTGGTTTTGGATTGGTTGAAGATATGACAAATGCTGTAGTTAAAAACGAAATTATCATCAATAATAAAGTATACCATACTGTTTATGAATTAAAAAACGGCTTAGGCCCAGCTCCTATCAAAACACCAAAAGGCTGGTTACATTTGGCTCATGGTGTAAGAAATACTGCTGCTGGTTTGCGCTATGTTTTGTATTTATTTATGACCGATTTAAACGATTTAACCAAAGTAATTCATCAGCCAGCTGGCTATTTTATGGCTCCAAATTATAAAGAAACTTTGGGAGATGTCTCCAATGTATTATTTTCAAGTGGTTGGATTGATGATGAAGATGGAACTGTTTACATTTATTACGCTTCATCAGATACCCGAATGCACGTAGCTGTTTCGAGTATTGAAAAATTAGTTGATTATGTTATAAATAGTCCTGAAGATACTTTTACATCTGCAGGGTCTGTCCAAACAATCATAAATTTAGTTGAGAAAAATAAAGGTTTGTACTAATGCACTCATTTGCTAAAAAAATATCAGACTCATTAGCCATTGAACTTCAAAATATCTTGAATTACTGGACTCAAAATTCAATAGATGAAGTATATGATGGTTTTGTTGGCGAACGCGATCACTTCAACAAATTAGTCCCAAATGCGACTAAAGGAATTATTTTAAATTCCAGAATTTTATGGAGTTTTTCAGCAGCTTCAAATCACTTTAAAACGAATAAATACAAATCAATTTGTGAACGTTCTTTTGAGTATTTAACTACTTTTTTTAAAGATGAAAAATTTGGGGGAGTTTATTGGGAACTGACTTTTGAAGGCAAACCTATTAACAAGCGAAAACAAATATATGCACAAGCATTTATGATTTATGCCTTGTCTGAATACTATTTGTTTTCAAAAAACAATGATGCTTTAGATTGGGCAATTGATATTTTTAATCTGATTGAAAAACACGCAAAAGATAAAATATACAATGGTTATATTGAGGCTTTTAATGAAGATTGGTCGCCTATTGAAGATATGCGTTTAAGTGATAAAGATGAAAATGAGGCCAAAACCATGAATACGCATTTACATGTGTTAGAAGCTTATACCAATTTATATAAAGTATATCCTAAACCAAAGCTAAAAAAACGTTTAACCAATTTGATTCAACTTTTTTTTGATAAATTTTTAAACACAAATAATCATTTAAATTTATTTTTTGATGAACAATGGAATTTGAAAAGCAATGTTATTTCTTATGGTCACGATATTGAAACTGCTTGGCTGTTAATTGAAGCTGCCAAAGTTTTAGAGAATGCAGATTTACTTCAAAAAACAAATGAAATTGCCATTTTAATTGCTGATACTTTTTTAAAAGAAGGCATTGATGCTGATGGAGGTGTTTATAATGAATACAATCCTGATACTAAAAAAATTGATGGAGATAAACATTGGTGGCCTCAGGCTGAAGCTATGGTTGGATTGCATTATGCCTATGAAATAACAAAAGATGAAAAATATCTTCAAAAATCATTAGAAATTTTAAATTTTATTCAAAATAATATCATCGACAAAAAAAATGGTGAGTGGTTTTGGAGGGTTGATAAAAATCGTAAGGTTTATACTTCCGATTATAAAATGGGTATGTGGAAAGCGCCCTATCACAATTCAAGAGCATGTATGATTATAGCTAATAAGCCATCTATTTAAAATAATTCACCCTAATTTATATGAAAATCTTTCAATCAATACTTTTCTTTTGCTTTTTTACAATACTTTTTTCTTGTAAAAACCCAACTGATAAAAACGCTGAGCGAAATACTGTTGAATTAATTACCGTAAAAAACACACAATTTTATAAAGGCGAGAAACCCTATTATTTTGTTGGCACAAATTATTGGTACGGACCACTTATTGCTGCAAAAAATATTGGAGACAGAGAGCGTTTGCTAAAGGAATTGGATTTAATGAAGGAAATTGGTATTGACAACCTTCGGATTTTAGTGGGTGCCGAAGGTGATGGTGGAGACTCTAGAGTACATCCCGCCTTGCAATATGAGCAAGGGAAATACAATGAAGATTTGTTAGATGGTCTCGATTTTTTATTGGCTGAAATGCGTAAAAGAAACATGTACGCTGTACTTTACTTAAACAACAACTGGATTTGGTCTGGTGGTATGTCGCAATATTTAGAATGGAATGGTTACGGAACAGTTCCTAACCCATTTTTACCCGAATATTCTTGGGATCAATATATGAATTATACCAAACAATTTCATAGTTGCGAACCTTGTAAGGAAGCCTTTTTTAACCATGTAAAGTTTATAATTGGAAGAACAAATACTTATACAGGTATAAAATATACTGAAGACAATGCAATTATGTCTTGGCAAGTAGCAAACGAGCCTCGTGTTTTAATGACACCAGACCATGAAGAAGCTTTTGCTAATTGGTTAAATAAAACCGTTGATTTAATAGAAAGTTTAGACGCTACGCATTTAATCTCAACAGGTGCAGAAGGAAAAGCAAGTTATTTACAAGATATTGCAATGTATGAACGCTTACATAGCAACAAAAATATTGATTATTTAACCATGCACATGTGGCCAAAAAACTGGGGATGGTACAATATTGATAATGAAACTCAATCAACTGCAACATCTATTGAAAAAGCAAACGCTTATATGAATGAACATATAGTTGTAGCTCAAAAACTACAAAAACCAATTGTAATGTCTGAATTTGGTTTTCCAAGAGAAAAAGAAAGTTTATCTCCAACAGCTTCTATAGAAAATAGAAACAATTTTTACAAAGCAATTTTTGAAAGAATTACAGAAAGTAAAAAAGAACAGGGTGTTTTAGCTGGTTTAAATTTTTGGGGATTTGCAGGATTTGCAAAAACCAATCCAGAAAGTGGAAAATGGCAACACGGAAATGATTTTAGTGCTGATCCACCGCAAGAACCACAAGGTTTAAATTCTGTTTTTGCTACAGATACTTTAACTTTAGCATTGATAAAAAAAGCGAATAAAACATTGACAAAATAGTTGAACTAATATTATTTCACTAAATTAATAATATGATATCATTAAAGGATAAAAACGCATTAATTACAGGATCTAGCCGAGGAATTGGTCAACAAATAGCAATAGGTTTGGCTAAACAAGGATGCAATATAATTGTACATGGAAGAACTTCTGAAAGTTGTTCAGAAACACTTTCACTTCTTAAGAAATATGATGTTAAAATTTATTGTGTACCAGGAGAACCTTCAGAAGAATCAAAAGTAAACCAATTGATAAAAGATGTAAAACAGCTTGAAATTAGTGTTGATATTTTATATAACAATGCAGCTATTATGACACCATTTCACGAAAATATTTGGAAACATAGTTGGGATGAATGGATGGATACATTTAAAGTAAATGTGTTTGCTATGTATCGTCTTTGTGGTGCATTTATTCCAAATATGATTGAAAATGATTTTGGAAGGATTATCAATACAACTTCTGGCATTAAAGATCAACCCGAACTTGCTCCTTATGGCGCTTCTAAATGGGCTGTTAGAAAACTTACAGAAGACATCGCTGTTAAACTTGAAAATACAGGTGTTAGAATAAATATGTTAGATCCTGGTTGGTTAATGACAGATATGGGTGGGCAAAATGCAGAACACCCTGTTGAAGCTGTTTTACCAGGTGCATTATCTCCTGCTCTTATTGACAATAATGGTCCTAATGGCGCTTTTTTCTCAGCTATTTAACCTTCATATTTTAAGTTAGCCCTCTTAAAACACATATTACAAATAAATTGTAACCATTTTTTGCCAATATCGTGGTTTATGAGCTTCTTCATCCCATAAAATTAATTGATGTCTTATTTTTTTTTCATCTAAGATACCAGAAAGTTTGCGATTACTTTCTAAAAATTGATCCTCCCTACCTACAGTGAGTATGATATCCATTTTTTTAATTTGTTCAATTAAATTAGTATCCTCTAAATTTTTCAAAAACTGATTAGGCATGTTAAAATAAACAAAGTCATTATGAAAACCACTTAACAAGTCTTTAAAATACCCATTAGATTTGGTAAGGTCATAGCGCCCACTCATTCCAACAACTTTACAAAACAATTCTGGATGACGCATAGCGACATTTACAGCATGATAAGCCCCTAAACTACAACCTGCAGAAATAACATTGGGATTTGAATTGATAGAATTTGCAAATGAAAGTACTTCATCAAGAACATATCTTTCGTATTGAATATGCCTATAAATACGATAATCTGGCTGCTTAAAACTATTGTAAAACGATTCTAAATCTACACTATCAACACAAAAAAACTGTAATTCTCCATTTTTAATTTTTTGATCAATGGACGCTATTATTTTCCAATTTTCATAATCGTAAAAACGCCCCATCCTAGGAGGAAAAAATAAAACTTTTGCACCGGCATGACCAAATACAAGCAATTCCATATCTCGTTCAAGATTAGGACTAAACCATTTGTGGTATTCTCTTTTCACAAAACTTATTTATCGCTGTTAACAGTAATCTTTTTATAATACTTTATCGCTTTTTTATTGGGTAAAATTTCAGGATATTTATTCAGCGTATCCAATAATAATTTGTATCCTAAATCATTTAAATGCAATCCATCTTCACCAAAATATTTATCATTGGGTTTTCCTTCATTATCCAACATCAAATCATAGATATTAACATAATGACAATTTTTATCTTTTGACATTAATTTTTGAATATGACTATTGGTAAAATGGATACTATTTAACAAATGATTACGGGCAACACTGGGCTTTATAGAAATAAGAGTACAAGGTATATTACCATATTTTACCCTAATTTTTGCCAATAAATTTTCTAAAAATAAAATAACTTCCTCAGGATGTCTACCATCAGCCAAATCATTTTCTCCAGCATAAATAACTATAGCTTCAATGTTTTTTATATTGTTAAAAACACGATCAAAAAACCAAGTACATGCAGCCAATGTAGACCCTCCAAAAGCCAAGTTTAAAGGTTTGTATTTTTCAAAAATTATAGGCAAATCATTCCACAACGTAAATGTAGAACTTCCGTAAAAAATTAATTTTGGTTTGTATGGTAATGTGCTTATATCTTCCTCTAATCGCTCTAAATCTTCATGATACCAAAACATGCATTGTCTCTTTAATTATTAAAGACTAAATATAAAGTTTTTAAATAAATAATGGTTGATAAACAGAAGGAAATAATAAACAAACTTGAAGGCATCAAGTTTGTTTATTTAAAATGGTTTGAAGTAATAAAATTTTACGTTTTTTTTAAATTACAGGAACTTCAATAGTTAAAAACTTATCTTGTCCATCTGCATCCTCGCCTTGATAAAACTTAAAAACATAAGGTGCATATTGTAACGCTTGTACAGGTATTGAAAACGTAATTTCTCTAATATTTTGGGCACAAGGAACACCATCATCTACATGCACAATTGGGTAAATAAGCCTTGCGTTTCCTTCATAAAAATAATCATATTGATTATAGTAATAATAACAACTACTTGGTAATTCTATGGTAACATTAATTCGATAAGTACGTCCATATATAAACTCACTTGGAACATCAGCACTTATAACACTTGTATATTCTAAGTGGTAGTCGTGGTCGTTGTAGTCATCATCATTGTTACATCCTACTATTAAAAAAGAGATTAAAAAAAGTGCAATAAAATGTTTCATAATAACTAATTTTTAAGTTTAATACTTGTTTTAACTAGGGCAAATCAATTTTGAATGCACGTAAATTTATATCTTTTTTAGAAAAATATAAAGAAAAATAAACTATTTAACATCAAATTTAAGTTTGGTTAAGCAAATGGTTTTTTAAAGAATTAGCCGTATCTAATTATTTAAAAACAGTAGGTTTTGCATCTGTTTATTGTAAAATTATGATAAGAATGCAACTATTTTATAACTATACATATTTTTACAAATAGTTTAAATATAAGTTTATCCATTTACCTTAGATAATTGATTTATTTTACCTCATAAGTTTAACACTTTAGTATATTTGCAACTTTAACTAATATCTCCTATATCAATGTCAGTACTATTAGAATTTGCCATGTTTCCTACCGATAAAGGTGAGAGCATAAGTCCTTATGTAAGTAAAATCATAAAAATGATACACGAAAGTGGTGTTTCTTATCAACTTACACCTATGGGTACTATCATAGAAACCGAGACCATGGCTGAAGCTTTAGCAATTGTACAACAATCTTATGATGTACTAGAACCTAATTGCAATCGAGTTTATTCATCGCTTAAGTTTGATATCCGTAAGGGTAAAAGTCAATGTTTAACACAAAAGATAAAATCTGTAGAAGATATCATTGGAAAGGTGAATAAATAACATACTGCTTTTTAGTGTGTAGAATTAATCCTCTCCACTTACTTTATCATTTTTTAGTATATTCTATTGTTATTTACTGACAATTAAACAATTAAAATTTATTAATTGAATTATTAATATTACTTTTAAAATACTACAATATTTTATCATAATTTTTATTTTATGCAATACCAAGATGTTTTTGTTCTTTATTGGGAAGAAGTAAAAAAAAGTAGCCAAGAAGGCCGATTTGCCAAATTAACCATGGCAAAAACCATTGGTAAACCTAACTTAAAAAATATATTTGTTAGACCTGTCTATTCTGATAACGACTTTAAAGTTTTAGTGAAATTTCACTACCAATCCAAAGAAACTGAGGATGAAGAAAATGAGCTAACCTTAGATGAAGCATTCGTGGTTTTGAAATCGTATCTCAAAACGTCTTTTTCGTCTGTGCTTTTATTTACAACAACAAAGGATGTTACTTTCAAAATTAATAAAAAGGGAGCAGGCCGAATTACCGAAAATTCACCAACTTTTCACAATGTTATACAAGCTAAAAATAATTTAGAATAAGTTGGAGTTGTTGCATAAGTGTTTATGTATGCAAATTACACCTTCAATTCTAAATGACTTTTAATCTAATGGCACAATATTTTTAATACTTTTTAAATTAGCAGTGTAATATTTCCCTTTTTAAGCGATTCGAAATTGAGAAGAGTCTGTTATTGTTTAAAAAAATAAGCCCCTTAAAAAGGAGCTTATGAAATATGGTGTTTGTGTTTTAAGGTTTTGTGTAATGGTTATTGGTGTTAGGTAACGTAATTTATAATTCATCAAACACCTTAAATATTTTTTCACTAAAATTTTTTGATGTAATTTCTGTAAGTAATACTTCCTTATATTCTACACTTTTTAGTTTTTTGAATTTTTTTATGATTGTTTCGTTTTTGGGTGTTGATTTTTGTAAATCGTTATCATTTGAAAATTCAAATTCATTATAATTTAACTTTTTTAAAGGCCAATAAAACACCCAATGTTCAGAAACTGTAGGTGATGTTGTCCAACTATTTGAACTAAATGAAAATTTAGCAATTCTAATAACTGGAGAGCTTTCTAAATTAAATTCTAATGCGTAAATATTATTATCTTTTCTTATTTCGTTTGATAGTGAATCCTCATCTTTTCTTGGAGAATCTTTTTTTTGATACAGTTTTACAAATGAATTAATTAGCCAACCGAAAGGTTCGTTATCTGACTTCCATCTTAAAAAGGGTTTTTGGTCCTTAATTATATTAATAAATCCATTCTCAATACATTCATTATCAAGTGCAGAGAATAATTTGTTCAGGTTAGAATAAGTTTCTCTGACTACTAAAAATGCATTGTCTATATTTTGTGCTGTATCATTCATATTTATAGGATAATTTAAATATTTTTCTTTTTAATTGAAAGGAGAATTTTTCATTAAAGTTGAATTTGAAGAAGCTATTTCTAGAAATATTTTCTTTTATAAAAAATGATTTAAAAGTGTCAAATCCTTTTTGATTAAGATATTTGATTAAGTCATTTATTATTATTAATTCGTTTGAAGATGAGTTGTATTTTTGTAAAGAAATGAGAATTTCTTGCCAAGATAGAAAACCAAAAGAAACATTATTACTAATTATATTTCGATTTAATACAGCGTAATATGTATGAGAAGCACTATTTTCTTTAGCTAAAAATAATAAAATCTTTTTTTTTAAGGGATATTTATTTTCTAACATTCGGGAATATCTGGATAGCTGATTACAACTATTTTGTATTTCATTGTTCTCGAGATTAGAAACTTCATCATCAGATGATAAACCAGAATTGTATTTTATTTCTATACCTATTACATATTCACTTAATTCAATAATTAAATCGATTTCATTACCCTCAAATTTAGGCCAAAAAATAAATGGGTCTTGCGTTTTACAAATGGATTTAAGTGCTTTGTCAAAAATATTATTGTCTTCTGTTTTATTAAAAGTACTTGATTCAAAGATACAAGGAATTGTATTTTCAATATTAGTATATCTGATAATTCCGAAAAAGTTACCAGTTAACAAATCTTCGCTATTCGAAAGTTTAGATGGAATTTTATTATTGATTTCTGCTATCATGCTGCATTCAAGGTTCTAACGCAACAAACGTTGCATTTTTGGAAACATAATTTTCCGATGTATAAATTTAAGTTATTTATATTTTAGAAACATTCTATTTTTATGTATTTAGCATTTTTTTATACCAGTTGTTGTAGCCAGTGCTTTTAACTATTTTCAATTCGGAAGAGTTTATTATCTTCTGAAAGTTCCAATATAAAATTGTCAGAGTTATTTAATTCAACAGGCAACTTGTCCTTTAAGATTGATGCAACAAATTGAATATTATTATCATTCACGAATTGAGCTATTTTAACTAATTGATTGTCGTGCATTAGTTCTTTTTTATCATTTAGCAGAAAATCCATACTCGACATTTCTTCGTTACGTGCAAAAAGAATGTATGCAATATCGAAACAAGAAATCTCTCCTTGTTTTTTTCCTGAACTAAAATTTGTGTTAAAAGCAGAAAATTTATATAATCGTTGTCCTTTTCGATTTGTTATTTTCTCATATTTTAATGCATATTTCTCGTCATATAGGTATTCAGAAACTGAAGAGAAATATTTATTGAATTTGTTTAATTGAGTTTTTACTTTTTCTTCGAATTCATCAGAAAATAATGCTTCATCAATTTCTTTTAG
Source organism: Lutibacter sp. HS1-25 (assembly GCF_004121075.1). Lineage (GTDB taxonomy): Bacteria > Bacteroidota > Bacteroidia > Flavobacteriales > Flavobacteriaceae > Lutibacter. The sequence goes on along the minus strand of NZ_RHLN01000043.1, from coordinate 14,968 downwards.
TTCGTTGTTGTAAGAATTCAGATTATCTTCAACTTCTTGCAGTTGTTGGATTATATTTTCATATTCTCCTTTTATTCTGTATTTCTCAGTTAATTCACTAATTAAAAGTTCTAATTCTTCAAATGAATCACTTTTAGCTATTATTTTAGATAATTTAGATTCTTGAATTAATAACGTTTGTAGTTGTTTGTTTCTTTGTTCAAGTTTTTGTTCCAAATTAGGTAATTCATTATTAATAAACTTTGCTTTCTCTACAATCATTTGATTATGGTAATTTACCATATTTTCAAATGATTTTTGCAATTCTCCTAATATGTCTGTTGCTTGATTATAAATTTGTTCTAGTTGAGGAAGGTCAATTTCTGATTTATGTGCTTCTAAATCGTTTTTTGCCTCAATTATTAATTCCTTTCTAATATTTATTTTACTGATCTCAGAACTTAATTTGTTAATTTCATATTTGATTTCATTTAATTTCTTCAAATCTGAATCAAAATTTTCGTTTAAATTTAGCTTGGATTTTTTTGAATTTAATTCCTCAATATCATTTTCAATGAGAGAAAGTGTAGTTTCATATGCTGATTTTGTTTGAAATTTCTCTAACCTCTTTTTGAAATTATCCTCTTGACGTATGTTTTGAAGTATCCCTTGCTTTTGATTCCCTTCATTGAACTCACAACCTAATAGATATAGATATAATGTTTCATATTCAGCATCAGATGTAAATTTATCCAATGTTTTTAGAGTGTTATTAATACTTAAATCTTTATATCTAATGTTATGAGAAATGATTTGGCGAAAACTTGGTTTTTCTACTACTAGATTTGGGAAAAACAATTCTTTTAGTACATCTTCAAATTCTTCATCTGTATATGGCTGTCCATTTATCCGTCTAATAACCGTTTTTATTGAACTCAAGAAGTTGCGTTCAATTACAATTTCGTCTTCATCAGTGGAATTTAAGGAATTTGATAAGGTTAATACAACTAAAACTTCATTGTCTATAAGGAAGTTTTTTACAAGAGAATAAACTTCTTTTGGATTTTCAGGGTCTTGCCATACATTATTTTTGTTTGCTCCAAAACAAAAATCAATCAGTTTTAAAACCGTTGTTTTTCCTATGTTATTACCTGTTATGCTTTCATCACTTTCGTCCACAATTAAATTAATTCCATTGCGGAATTGAATTTCTCGAATTACTGAGGAATTTTTACTATTTATTATTTCAAGTGATTTTAAGAACATAAGTTTACTTCTCCTTTTTTTAATTCAGCTACATTAATTATATAAAGCCAATCTAGGCATAAAATATATACTGGAAATGATATTTTTTTATTTTTAGTTACTATATGATATAAATCAAGCATATCTAGTTTACCAAACTCTTGAAGAGTTTGTAAAACTAACGATGCATTAAAATAAATGCTATTTTCAGGATGAATATTATCAGGCAGTAGCATATTTATAATCTTTTGGGTTTTCAAAAATTTTACATCTAATAAATGCATCAACTACTAAAATATCAATACATAATTCAATTTCGTCAATAGGTATATTCTCTAAATTATTACTTATTAGAACTTTGTTTTTAATATTTTCTATAGTATTAAAAAAGATATCATCTTTATTAACTGTTTTTTTTAGTTTTCTGTATTCCTTTTTTATTGAATTTAAAACTGAGTTGCTTTTATTTGCGCCTAATAAATCGAATTCTGTGTATTTTTCATCTACTTTTTTATAATAGACACAAAATTCTTCAATTACTTCTCTAGCTTCATCAAGTTCATTAAATTGTATTTTTCTTTCTATTTCAAAACTATTGGAATTATCGTCAATATGCGAATCATCCCATTTTTCAAGTGATAAAATATTTATTATAGTAGCTAAATTACTATCTAATTTTATTATATCAATTTCCCCTCCTAATTCATCTTTTATGAATTCATAGAGTTCTTTTTGACTTTTTATGTTTTTTGTGAGAATAAAATTTAAAATCGTCTTTATATCAAATATATCATTCTTAGGGTCAAAACTTACTGAATGAGGATTTGAGAATGTTTTAGTTCTTAAGTCTGTGGCATCTATTGAAATAGAAATGAATTTAAAATTATAACCGCTATATTTTTTAAAAATATTTTTTGATAAAGTCGACTCTATTTTTTGTTTAGTACAAGTAGCTGATACTTGAAAAATTATTTTGTTTTTATGGTCTATTAAATCAATAGCTTCAACATTTTGAGTATTACTATTTAAATTAACTAGCTCATAGCTATATAATAAATTAAAAAAATGAAGATAAAAGTTTTCTGAATGCAAGTGAAGATTAAGGATGTTTAGTTTTCCCTTTGTCTGAATTCGATGAGCAAGTACGTGGATTTTCTCATCTATGTATTCAAAATATTTACTTCTATTCATTCTGGTTTAAGATTTGCTCAAAGATAATTATTAATTTATGTTATTATTCGATTTTTCGTACTGTTTTTCTGCATTGGCTACAACGTACTTTTATAAGATTTGTGCAACTGGAAAATCGGAGATTTTTCGGTTGTAGTAAATCGGTTTGTTAGAATGTTTGTTGTTTTTGTTTTAGTTTAAACAAAATTTAAGCATCTATTTTATAAGTTGTTGACTACAGTTATTTTATTCCTTTTCGTAATTTTCAATTGTTTCTAATAACTCTTTTTCAAATCTGTAAATTTCATCGATTGACTCAATCGACTCTTTAATTTCTTTTTTATTCTTATCAAATAGACTGATATATTTTTTTCCTCCATTTAAGTGAAGTCGGCAAATTGGTTTTCTATTATTGTCATCTAATAATATTCCAAAATATGATTGAGTGTCTCTGTGAACAATTCTGTTTTTGGGAAGATTACGTCTTAAAATAGCAACAACAATTTGAAAACCTTCTAATTCCTCCTCTGTTGTAATAATATTGTTTTTTGTATCTTCCTCGATAACTTCCTCTTGTTGTTTCTCAGTTTCTTTGTTTAGCGCAGAAGTTAATCTGTCATTTACTTTTTCACTGATATACTGATTTGTCGCTTTTAGAACTAATTCTTTAAATTGCTCCATAACTTTTTCTGTTAATCTGCCAGAATAAACAGGATTAGCAAAATGTCTTACAAACTCAGCTGATGGTTCTTGAAATTCTTTATCTAGAATTTTCTTAATTTCTTTCGTGTATTTTAATGAACTTGCGTTATCAACAATTTTATTTACATCAAAATTTGATTTATGAAATTTTGCAATTTCGTTAATTGTTGATTCTTTAACACTACAAACATTAAATTCAAGAAATGGTTTTTCATCCATTTTATTTGACTCTTCTAAATCTGAATAAAATTTATATTCAATTCCGTTTGTTAAAAGAGCAAATCTTGTTTTGGTTACGTGGAAGTATCTAAATAATTGTGAATTGTGGATGTTTAAATCTTCTTTCCAATTTTTGCACTCAATTATTAAAATTGGTTCTCCATTTTGAAATATTGCATAATCAACTTTTTCTCCTTTTTTAAGACCTAAATCTGCTGTAAACTCAGGTATTACCTCCGTTGGGTCGAAAAGGTCGTAACCTAGAATATTAATAAAAGGCATAATGAAAGCATTTTTTGTAGCTTCTTCAGTTTCAATTTTTTCTCTCATTTGCACGATTTTATCGGCTAATGTTTTCAGCTTGTTTTGTAATTCCATAGTGTCTTTTTTTTATAATTTTATTTTTTTTCGTAATTGTGGGCAACTTTCTAATATACTTTTTTTAAGTATGTTTATCCAATTAAATCTTTTAGATAAAAGATTTTACACCTATTTTATTATTTTTGATTATGCAATTTTTTGAACATACTTATTTAATGGAACAGTATTTAAAAAAATGTTTATTGTTCATTTATAATGATTTTAAATATGCTTTGTGATCATTTGACACATTCAAATGTATGATACAAAAATGAATTGAGATTACGGGAAACCGTATTGTTAACTCATTTTTTATTTTTAGGCAATTATTAAACATCAATAATTGTTACTTTCAAGTTATTTTGTTTGCTAGTAATATTCCCCTCTTGAGAGGGGTTAGGGGTGTGTAATTATAAATTAGTTTAATTATTAACAAAATCAACGCTACCGAAAAATTGCTTTTCATCAACCCTAAAGGGAGTCAATTTTTCAATAGAAAAGTATTTAGTATCTAGTAATAATCATTCATTTGAACTACACAAACAACAGATTTCCAGTCAAGCTGAAAATGACGTATTGCCACGTCGCTTAGCCCCAGCGCCATCTGGCTCTATCACTAAAAATGTTCACAGAACATTTTTTTAACGCTCAGCCCTCTCCTTGAGGAGGGCAGGGAGGTGTATTATCAATACAAAAGCCAACAGCTAATAGTCAAAAGCTAAAAAGCCAGTATACAGTAACAGTTCTAAGTTTTAAGTCGGTATTAATAATTAATTCAACCATTTTCATTATTAACTTTTCATTATTAATTAGTAACAGTATTCTTTGAATCGTCATCCTCGCGTATGCGGGGATCTGTTAATATAAATACTAAAAAGCATGTTTTGTCATTTCGATTGCAATGAGAAATCACATAAAACTGAGCATTGGATGTGGTTCCTCCTTCGTCGGAATGACAAGTTATAAATGGTATTAAGTTTAAATTATTGATTTTTAAGCCAAAAGCAAAAAAAAAGTAAAAAAGCGAGTGCAATAAATCCGCTTGTAAGCGACTGCAAATATAATGTTTAATTCATTTAAAAATTTTATCTATACTTTTATTCACAAAAAAAATTGAATAACTTTTAAACAACAAATTGTTAATTATTAATTGGTTGAAATTACGATTTAGTTTTATACTATGAGCTTATTTAAGCCCGCTTGAAAAAGAAATGACCACTTATGTATGTATTTCGTTTTATTTAGCAGAAAGTATATTTAGAAGCGCTGGAAAAGGGTGAAATATAACTTTTCCCAAATAACACAAAAAAATACTTTTTGTGTTATAAAACAAAAGCCTTAAAGTTGGCGCTTTAAGACTTTTTTTAAACTGGTAACGCTAAAAGAAGCGTTAGATTTTATGCTCAAACAAATCTACCATTCTTCTTTTAGCTTACCAAAATTTTTATCATAAAATTTAGTACATCCTAAATGATGTGCACTGGTAGCTATTATTATCTCTTGAAGATATTGAATTATCTCTTGATGTTATCAAATTATCTCTTGATGTTATTAAAATAAGCACAAATCTTACTAAAATAACCTACTTTGTCCTATTCACACTTTAAAAACATTTAATTTTAACTATAAAAACAGGACTTAAAGGATGTTCATTTTTTAAAAGTTATTCACAATTGTTAGAAACTTTTATGTATCGGTTTTAAGTCAAAAGCCAGTTTTCAGTAGCAGTTTTCAGTAGCAGTTTTAAGTTTTAAGTTCTAAGTTCTAAGTTCTAAGTTCTAAGTTTTAAGTTTTAAGTTGGTATTCATTATTAACTTTTCATTATTAATTTTTAATTAGTAGCAACCAACTAACAACAAGTATTCTTTGAACCGTCATCCTCGCGTATGCGGGGATCTGTTACTGCAAATACTAAAAAGTTGTGCTTCGCAGTTCATCGATAAAAAAAGAAATCGACTTTAGGAGATTCACGAACACTTAATAAAATAACAAATGGGTGAGCTAACCAAAAAAATCTAGTCTGATGTTATTTTTCTATAAAATTATCAAATCCTTTTATCCATCACGCCCAGACCGCTGCGCTCTTTGGACGCTGCTCCGGCCAACGCTAAAGAATTTGATATTTTATAATGGTATTCATTATTAACTTTTCATTATTAATTATTCATTATTTAGCCAATAGCCGTTATAGAAATGTGCTTTATTTTCTGTGTTTAGTTGTCTGTTAATCTATAATTATTACAAATTTATCCATCACGCCCAGACCGCTGCGCTCTTTGGACGCTGCTCCGGCCAACGCTAAAGAATTTGATATTTTATAACGAAAAATTCCATAGGACGAGTTTATTATCAATACAAAAGCCAAACCGCTGCGCTCTTTGGACGCTGCTCCGGCCAACGCTAAAGAATTTGATATTTTATAACGAAAAATTCCATAGGACGAGTTTATTATCAATACAAAAGCCAACAGCCTGTTTTAATTAACTCTATTATTCTTTTTTTACTCACTTTTTTTATTGTTTTTTATGTGTTCGTGATGTGCTTCGCAGTTCATCGATAAAAAAAGAAATCGACTTTAGGAGATTCACGAACACTTAATAAAATAACAAATGGGTGAGCTAACCAAAAAAATCTAGTCTGATGTTATTTTTCTATAAAATTATCAAATCCTTTTATCCATCACGCCCAGACCGCTGCGCTCTTTGGACGCTGCTCCGGCCAACGCTAAAGAATTTGATATTTTATAACGAAAAATTCCATAGGACGAGTTTATTATCAATACAAAAGCCAACAGCCTGTTTTCAGTAACAGTTTTAAGTTCTAAGTTTTAAGTTGGTATTCATTATTAACTTTTCATTATTAATTATTCATTATTTAGCCAATAGCCGTTATAGAAATGTGCTTTATTTTCTGTGTTTAGTTGTCTGTTAATCTATAATTATTACCCAAAATACTTTTGTATTAATGAAAGTAATTCATCTTTCTTAATTGGTTTTGAAATATAATCGTTACATCCCGCTTCGATTGCCTTCTCTCTGTCCCCGGAAAGTCCAAAAGCTGTTTGTGCAATAATGACAACATCTGTGTTGAATTGTCTTATTTGACGTGTAGCTTCATAGCCGTTTATATCTGGCATTTGAATATCCATAAGGATTAAATCAATATTAGCGTTATTTTGGCAAGCTTCAATTGTTTCGACTCCAGTAGTTGTTGTTAAAATTTCACTGCTAAACGGTTTTACATTAATGGAAACCAACATTTTGGATGCTTCATCATCTTCCGCAATCAATATTTTCAGTCCTGAGACTTCAGAATTAATATAATTCTCTGCGCTTTTGTCCGAAACAACTTTTGAAGCAACATTTTTTTCTTCAAGTTCAACATTGAAAGGTAGGGAGAAATAAAAGCATGAACCTTTTCCTTGTTCACTTTCAACCCAAATTTTTCCGCCTAACAACTCCACATATGCCTTTGCAATACTTAGACCCAATCCAGCACCTTGCCTTGCTTGAATATTAGCAATATCTGCCTGAATAAATCGTTCAAAAATGGCTTTTTGACGGTCTTTTGGTATACCTATGCCGGTATCTTTTACATAAAATTGTAGTTCATTTATTTTGGTTGGTAAGCTTGTAGAACTATACCCGAATTCAATTGAACCGTTATCTGTATATTTGATAGCATTTTTCACCAGGTTTGAAAGAATGGCAAACAATTTTTCTTCGTCTGTTTTAAAAATAGCCTCATCCATCGGCAAACTATCTTTAATGACTAAATTTATTGCTTTAGCATCAGCATCAGGTTTTAAGAGTTCATAAACGTATTCTAACTTCTCAGTTATATTTACTTTTTTAATATTAATTTCTGTTAACCCTGATTCTATTTTCGAAATATCCATAATTTCGGAAATAATGTTAAGCATGCGGGCACCACTTTTTTGAATTACTTTTATATATTTCTGCTGTTCTTTACTTTCAAGGTCGGGCTCACTCAATAACGCTGAAAAACCAAGAATTCCATTCATAGGAGTACGGATTTCGTGGCTCATATTGGAAAGAAAAGCGGATTTGAGACGGTCGCTTTCTTCTGCTTTTTCTTTGGCCGTAATTAGATCGAATTCAAGTTGCTTTCTTTTTGTAATATCAAGCTCAATTCCATCAAAACACATTACCCCGTCAATTAAACGAGGTTTTGAGATAAAATACGACCAACGAATACTTCCATCAATATTTACCATTCGTGCTTCTGTCTCAAAAATTGACATTTCTAGCAAAGCCTTTTTTTCCTTTGCAATTAGATCGTCAATATCATCTGGGTGTACTTTACTATATATCAAATCAGGATTTTGCATTATTTCATCAGGTGATACTCCATATAAATTCCCGACAGCTTTACTTACATAATTAAACCGTCTCTTATTTTCATCCAATAAAGCAATCTGATAAAGCATTCCGTTTACAAAATTATCAGCAATTAAATTTAATTGAAGTTCGCTTTCTTCTGCTTTTTCTTTGGCTATTAATAGTTCAGATTCGTATTTCTTCCTTTCAGTAATATTCCTTGTAACTGCTAAAATAAAGGGTTCATTTTTAAGCATAATTATTCGGGCAGAAACCAATGCGGGAATAATTGTTCCATTTTTTGCCCGGAATAAACTTTCAAAATTTTCCATATAATCATTTTTTCTGAGTGTCTCTATAAAAGTATTTCTATCTTCCGGCACAGCCCAAATATTTATTTCAGAAGCTGTTTTTCCTAATACTTCTGTTTCAGTATAACCTGATATCCTTGTAAAACCTTCATTTATTTCTATATATTCACCATTTAATGTACTAATACTAACCGCGTCGGGACTGGTATAAAATGTAGCTTTAAATTTTTTTTCGTTTTCTTCTGTTTTCTCTTTGGCTTTTAATAATTCTTCGTTTTTTGCTTTTAATTCCTGAGTGCTTTCTTCGGCTTTTTTGTTTTTATCTATAAGCTCATGTTCGTAATTATTTCTTTCGATTTCATGAGCAACCCTAACGGCTACAATTTGAAGAATTGTTTTTATTTCTTCTGGATTTTTTATTGGTTTAGTGTCGAGTATGGATATTAGTCCAAGTGGAGCGCCTTTAATATCCCAAAGTGGAATGCCAATGTAGCCTTCTGCGTGCATATCTACCAACATTGAATCTTTGGGAAATAAATTTTGAATATTATTTTCATAGCAGCAAAGATTCTTACCCATAACATTCTCGCAAGGTGTATTTGTTAGGAGATAACTAATATTGGGTTTCACATTTCCACCCGAAATAAAAGAAAGTGCTTCGGCAGTTTGTCCGTCGGGATTAAGTTTGTTAATTATAACGTAAGCAACTTGTAGCCTATCAGCAAGGAACAATGCCAATGAATCAAAAAAATCACGTTCATCATTGGTCCAGCCCTTTTGGGCTATAAATTTTAGAGTTTCATTAACTAATTTTTCCTTGGTGTTCATACTCAAACTATTATTGTTTTGAATAAAATTGAAATTTACAAATATTTTGATTAGTAAACAATGTAATTAAATCTGTTACTTTCCTCAAGCATTGGCTGCGAGTTTTTATATGATTTGTGCGTCTGGAAAATCGGAGATTTTTCTGCCGTAGCAAATAGTTAGTTTAATGTTTGTCGGTTCGTTATTTAGTTTAAATGTAAGCATAGATTTTATGAGAGTCTTAAGTTTGTAAATCATTATATTTAATAATTAATCAGAAAGAATAAAAGAGAGGAATAAGGTTAGTTTATAATGAATTTAAATATGCTTTGTGTTATTTTTGTGTTATTGAAAAGATCTCCAATCAAGTTGGAGATGACGTCATAAAATTTATAATCTTGACTTTAAAATTATTTTGTTCCGCTAGGTTTATCGAATTTTTAGTTTCTTTACTTTTTCCATCCCAAAAGCCACTAACACATTTGCATAATTTGCTATTTGTTCGTTGCGTTTTGTTCCTGCAGCTTTTCTGTATCGTTTCCAGTCTGCAGGAAATTTTGTGACAATAATTTCTCACCACAATTTTAAACTTTGATTGTAAAACCATTGTTTCATAAAAAACAAAATGCCTAGCTATTTTTAACCAGGCATTTTGTTTGTTGTTGAGTTTTATTTTTTTATAAATTTTAAACTATTTCCATTTTCAAACTTCAGGAAGTAAACTCCATTAGTCAAATTTTGAATGGTTATTTTTTCTTGGTTAGAAATGTTTCCATTTTTTACTTCAGTTCCAATAGTGTTCCAAATAGTGTAATTTTCATTCTTCTTTAATCCAGAAATATTAACATATTCACTTGAAGGATTTGGGTATAAATTTAATTGTGTATTTGTTTCAATATTATTTGTAATCCCAAGAGTTGAATTTATTAAATGAAGGGTGCTTTCTTTTTGTATGTTATAATCTGATAAAGTTCTACCATCTTCAAGGATAATATCATTGTATTTTAGTATTTGATTTTCTGGAGGAATTCCTTCTTTATCTTGAATTTTTGCTTTAACATTCTCAATAGTATCATTGGCTTCAACTTCAAGTGCAATGTTTTTTCCTGTGACTGTCCTGACAAATATTTGCATTGATGATACGTTGAAGGATAAAAAAGTAAATAAAATTAAAGAGTAAATTTGTTTCATTTGTTAATTATTATTTAGTTAATGTTTAATTTTTGTTAACGGTTCGGCTTTGGGTAGTGTGGATTTATAAAAGTTATTTTGACTCAAACGTTCTGTTGAATTTATCAACATCATTTTGGGTTAGCCTCCATTGCTTCTCATTTTGATCAAAAGTAATTTTATTTTTTTAAATCATTAAATTTTAAGAAATAATCTTTAGCACTATCAATTTCAATTTGATAGCATAAAAATACTTTTTTGGTTTCTTATATTTTGAAAAGCTTGTTTCATAAAAAACAAAATGTCTAGCTATATTTAGCCAGGCATTTTGATTGTTTTTGAGTATTTATACATCTGTCAGCAATGGCTTATAATCTGAAAAAGTACTTAAAATTCATTTCAAAAACTGTAAAAAGTGATGCAAAACAGGTGCATCATTTTATTTTAACATTAGAGGGTTTTGTAGGCCTTCAAATAAACCTTTTTAAGCAATTCGAAATTGAGAAGAGTTTGCTGTTGCTTTAAAAAATAAGCCCCTTAAAAAGGAAGCTTCTGAAATAGGATATTTGTGTTTTAAGGTCTTGTGCAACGGCTACGCGTGTTAACCTTTCGTCTTTAATTTTTGTCTTTACTATTTTTCAGGATACATGCTTTTTGAAATCCCATATTTTTCAACATGTTTTTTAGCCATTTTTTGACCTTTGCTAATTTCTAAATGTGATATGTTAAAATGATTGATTAAATTCCAGGCTATTTGATAATGCTCGTAATCGTTTTGTGCTGATAATAACATCCATTTATAGGCAAGAGATAAATCTTTCGGGGTATTAAATTTATCCGTTAAGTATGTAGAACCAAAAAGGTATTGTGCTTCAGCAATACCTTCATAAGCTACTTTTTCTAAACAATCTGAAAGACACTCATAATTGTTTATTTTTTGAAACTGGTAATGTAAATAAAATTTTGCTGCAGTATGACCTTGATTAGCTGATTTTACAAACCATTGTTCAGCTTCATCCCAATTTCTAGTTACCGTTCCGCTTTTAGTGATAGTGGGTTGTTTCCAAGCTGACTCAAAATATATTTTACCCATTTCAAATTGAGCTTCGGCATCGTCATTTTGAGCTTTTCTTAGTATTTCTGAATTGAGTTGAGGAACATAAGTTTTACAACCAAAAGATGTCAACAACAATAAAAGAAAGATAGAGGTTTTTAAATATAGACGGCTCATGGTTTTTAATTATTTATTGATTGTAATACAATATGATCTTCAAAACCCGAATAATAATTTGACAAATGTCCATCTGAAGCTGGCCATTTAATTGAACTGGGTTCTACTTTTATAAAGAGATTAGCGTCTTCAATTTTTTCCAATGTCCAAATTGAAAAAAAATAGCCAGACATCATATAAAGGTCTTTGATATATGAATAAGTTTTTTTCTTTTTATTTTCAATGCTTTCTATTTCTTCAGAGGTAATAGCAATTAAGATGACTTTTAATGTTTTATCATCATTCATAATACAATTATATTTGTAAATATATTGCACTTTAAATGCATCATTTATATTTAATCTAACAGTTAGTTTTCTTTTGTTAAACTCATAAGAATGCACAATGCTATCTTGCTTCACAAAATAAGTACCTTCTAAATTTTCTAAGGATTGAGCATATAAAGAAAAGCTAAAGAAAAAGACTAAAACAAGAAGAAATTGGGAAGATATATATTTCATATGCTATAGAATTTAAATGGTCGGTCATAGTTCTGACTAACTGTAAATTTAGTTATTTTTTGTTCTTATCCTTTTATTCATATTCGATTAACCTACTTTTTTATAGGATTTTTTTCGGCAGGGTACTTTTTGTTCTTTCATGTTTGTTTGTAATAAGTTGTCTAATTTTTAGTCAACCTATTTCAGGAAAGTACAATGGCTTATAATCTGAAAAAGTACTTAAAATTCATTTCAAAAACTGTAAAAGTGAAGCAAAACGGGTGCATCATTTTATTTTAACATTAAAGAGTTTTGTAGGCCTTCAAATAAAACTTTTTAAGCGATTCGAAATTGAGAAGAATTTACTGTTGCTCTAAAAAATAAGGCCCTTAAAAAGGAGCTTATGAAATATGATATTTGTGTTTTAAGGTCTTGTGTAATGGCTACCAGTGTTACCAAACGTACTTATTTATTGTCTTCAATTATTTTCATTAATTTATCACATAATTGGCAACCATCATCTCCTTTTATTTTTCTAGCAATTTCAATATTGTTTACACTATTATTAAAATCACCATCATATATCTGTTGAATTGTATACTGCATAATTAAGTTATAATAGTCCAAATTATTTCGTATGTATCTTTTAGCGTCCTTACCATAAAATTTAACAAAAGGCATATGTCCTTTAAGGAAGTTAATGTGAGATAATAGTCTTGAAGCGTCAAAGTTATCAGGACTAATATTTTTAATTTTTTTACAATATTCTTCTGCTTTAACAATATCTCCACTTCGATAATAATAAAAAGCAAGTACGGTTAATTCGTCAATGGTGTTTTCATTTTTGGTCTTAATAGCCATTTTAGAATTTATAGATTTCCTAAAATTTATTGTGTCTGATTTTTGATAATAAATAGATGTAATTGCATCGTAGCACTCGATTGAATTGAATTCCAAATCTTGTTTTTCTATTGGGAAATTTTGAATAGCATTTTTATAATAGTCAACTGATTTATCCCATTCATCTAGCATAAAATAAGCATGACCTAAACAGCGATTTGCTGTGTATTCATTTAGTTTTTGTTGCTCTTTTAATGTATTTAAATTTAAAATGATTTCCCGAAGTTTATTTTTTTCATAATCTGTATAATTAAATATAATCTTGTGATTACCTTCCGTTTCAAAAAGAGTAACTTTAAAAAAAAGCCCCAACAAATCAGCCATTAGTCTGCAATTCTCTATTTCTAAATTGCCTTTGTTTATTATTAAATATTCATCAAGCAATGCATAATTAATAATCTCATTGTAATTTTTATTAGCCCATTTTTTCATATCGCCCCCATTCTTAGTTATTGAAATAGTAGCACTTTGGAAACTTTCAAGGATTTCTGACATTGCCAAGTATAAATATGGAAAAGAAACATTCTCAACCTGGCTGTTAAATAACATTTTTATCAATTCCTTAGCTTTTTGATATTTACCACTAGAAATTAGTATTAAAGGATAAAAGTACATGGAGATTGAGTCATTTGGATTAATCTTAACAGATTTACTAAAATCACTTATTGCTGTCGTATCATTAAGATTAGCCTTTAATAAACCTCTAAAAGAAAAATAATTGGCGCTGTCCTTATCAAAGTGTTTTATGTCTATGTTTTTTAATGCTTTTACATAAAACGTATTCGCTAATTCAACATTTTTATTTTTTGAATAATAATCCGCAAGATTGTTTAGATGGATTGGATTAAGGCTGTCATTGCCCATTTTTTCTAATAAATCATTCAAATATGCTTTACCATAGTTTTTACCATCGGACATATCTTCACGTTTGCTTTTTAAGTCATTTGAAGTGATATTATAAGAAATGTTGACCTCAATGTCATATAAGTCTTTAACCATCTCCATAAGTTCTTTTTTTGACTTATCCGCTAAAGAATTACTGCTTATTCCATTTTGTCCAGATACTAAAAATGAAGCAAAAAATATAAATCCTAAAAGTAATTGTTTCATTATATGTAGTTGTTTTTTAATATGTTTGGCAACTTTCTAATACACTTATATTAAGTATGTTTATTCGGTTAAATTTTTCTGATAAAATTATTTTGTATTTATTTATTATTTCTGATTGTGCAATTTCCCTAATGTACTAATTTAACTAAAAAGAGTTTATAAAATATGTTTATTGTTAATTTATAATGAATTTAGATATGATTTGGGTTATTTTGGGATTATTTAAAAGATCTCCAAACAGGTTGGAGATGACGTTTTTGCAGGTTTGAGGTGACGAATGGTTAAAAAAATACTGCTGGAGATGGGGGAATTTATATCGAGATATTATTTACTTTTTATGGGCACGGAATACAATTCCGAGCTAACGTGTGTGTTATATACGCGCCATCGGGTTATCTATAATCCGAGTTACAAACACTATAAGTTGCCTAATCATTTATTAAAATTTAACGAAACCCTTATTACTTTTCAAGAAAAATTTCCAAGAGATAACTAGACTACAGTTTTTAAGGATTCATTGATCAATGATTATGGATCATTCTCAAAAGTTGTGTGTGAATTGAATTAAAATTATGATTTTTGTTTAAAAAATAAATTTTGGACAATTATCTAGACTTACTAAAACTCATACTCCCTGAGTTTTTAATCAACCACTTCTATCTGGTAAAGAACACCAAAAACGGTGAAGTAATGCATCTTTATTTTGAAGAGCGAAATATACCTCCAAAAGAGCAGGTTTCCAAAGTTCTAATAGCGCACGGTTTTCACAAAGAAGTAACAATCCAAGATTTTCCATTACGTGGAAACACGGTTTATCTACACATAAAACGACGTAGATGGCTGGACAAAACAACCAAGGAAGTTATTCAAAGAGATTGGAACTTAGTAGCACAGGGAACACGGATGACCACCGAGTTTGCTGCTTTTTTAAAAGAAATTAGTCAA
>NZ_RHLN01000042.1 GCF_004121075.1 Lutibacter sp. HS1-25 | reverse complement strand
AAAATTCCCCATAAATAAAGGGCTGTAGGAGGGGGGAGGTACTAACTGACACCGAATTTGCCCCTTTTTATTTAGTTCTGTATGTACTCGTTTATGATATCTATCTCAATACCAGAATATTCTGAAAACTCATAGATTGTTACAAACTGATGCGGCTCCTTCCCAAAGTGAAGTTTTATTTCATTGAGTAATTTACGTCCATAGCGTTCAGTTCTGCCGGTGATGCACTGGATGTCTTTTGGGTATATGCAAGCTCTAACTATTTTCATTGTTTTCATACACTATCCATACTTTATCCTAGGAGTATCTATGCTTTATCTATACTGCACCTTTTCGGAAGAAAAGGAATGTTTAGGAATGGATAACTATTGGTTTTTTAATTTTTATCTAAAGATAAGTTGCTTTGTTGAGAATTAAAAATTTTATACAATTATGGCTAGACAAAATGGCATTATTAAGTTAAAAGGAACTATCGGGGATATTTCTTTTTACAAAACTGGAGATGGACACCTTGCCCGCGAAAAAGGTGGTGTGGATGCATCTCGAATTGCAAATGATCCTGCGTTTCAAAGAACTCGTGAAAACGGTTCTGAATTTGGAGCTGCTGGTAAAGGCGGAAAAGTACTTCGCAACGCAATTAGAATTCTTTTGCAAAATGCAAAAGACAAACGTGTGGTTAGCAGACTGACGACTGATCTTTTAAAGATTGTGAAAACGGATGCTACCAATGAGCGTGGTTTGAGAACCATTGAAAAGGGGGATATGAATCTTTTAAAAGGATTTGAATTCAACATTAATGGAAAATTGGGTTCTACTTTGTTTGTAGCATTTAACAAGGATTTTGACAGAGTGTCTGGTGAAGCTACTGTTGGCATTACTCCATTTTCACCAAAGATTAGAATTGCTGCTCCAAGTGGCACTACGCATTTTAAAATGGTGATGGGTGCTGCAGAAGTGGATTTTGTTAATGAAACCTCAACTTTTGAAAGTGATGAAACTGCGGTGTTGCCTTACGACAGTGCAGACACTGCTGTTATTAACTTGAGTGCAAGTGTGACTGTGAATTCAAGTTTGCCAGTGGTTCAAGTATTGGGGATTGAGTTTTATCAGGAAGTGAATGGAGCTATGTATCCGTTGAAAAATGGTTCTTACAACGCTTTATCGGTAATTGATGTAACAACTGCCTAATGAATTTAACCCTGCACAGGACTTACTTTAAAGAGGGTACCAATGGTGCCCTTTTTTACCAAGGTCATTTTATGGGCTTTGTGATTGAATTGCCCTGGCTTGAGAACAAAAAGCAAGTGTCTTGTATTCCTGAAGGTGTTTATGTGTTGAAGGCTCGTTTTTCTGAAAAGTTTAAACATCATTTACAGCTTGAAAATGTTCCTTGCAGAAGTCTGATTTTGATACATCCTGCCAATGATGCCCAAAGTGAATTGAAAGGCTGTTTGGCTCCCGTAGGGCATTTGAATGGTATTGGAAAGGGATTGTACTCCAGACCCTTATTTCAAAAAATAATTTCAATTTGTTACCAGGCTTTTGACAGAAAAGAAACGGTAACACTCACTATTAAATCTTAAAACAACTACATAATGAAAATTACTGAACGCTATAAAAAACCAACTCCGACTTTTTTTAGAAAACTGAGAAACATTGGTATTGCATTGGCTGCTACTGGCGGTGCTATTATTGCAGCTCCCATAAGTTTACCTGCAATATTGGTGACTGTTGCCACTTATTTAACGGTGGCCGGAACTGTGGCCACAGCTGTGAGTCAGGCGGTGGTTTCTGACACTTCGCCAAGCTCAGTGCAGGCTTCTGAATTTGATGAAGACGTTGACTCTGACAAAGACTAAGACAAAGACTAAGACTTTGAAAGATGGAACAAAATAATTTACAATTACGCTCCGGGATTGTTGGAGGTACGTTTCTCTCCACCATTTTAAATATTACTTTGCACGATGTGCTTTTTACTGTTGTAATGGCTGTGATTGGAGCTGTTGTAAGTTTTTTTGTTTCTTGGTTACTTCGGAAAGTTTTTTCTTCAAAAAAAAGAATGTAAAAACGCCTAGCTAATAAGCCAGGCGTTTTGTTTTACATATAAAAGACTTCTGCTCATTTAAAATAAGTTTTTTTTAAACATTTAATATATCATTTTATTTTAAAATAAGCCCCTTAAAAAGGAGCTTATGAAATAGGATATTTGTGTTTTAAGGTCTTGTGCAACGGCTACCATTGTTTGTAAAAGTGTTTTTTAAACTACAATTAATTTTTTTTCTCAAAATCATTACTCAATTTAATTTCTCTTTTTGTTGAGATGTTAAAAATATAATTGATAAAACAAATATTGTATTTCTTTACTTTATTTTAACTTTAATTTTTTCTAATAAACTTTTAAGGTATCTTTCGTTTTCGTCATTATTTTTTATAAGATAACCAATAAATCGACTCTTTGATTTCAGTATTTTAATTCTGTTATTTAAGTCCTTATTTTTTAAGTCATCTGACAGTTCATTAATTTCACTTAATAAATATAGGGCAAGTGGCTTGTTTGAAATATTATTGCTTTTTAAAGAGCTTTTCAAACAATTTTCTAACGAGAAATGATTAACAATTTCAATAATTTTTATATATTCTTTTCTAGAATTATCATAATTAGTATTATATAATTCATCATCATTAATTCTGTTGTTATTATCATAAAACAAATTATATATTTTGTCGTCAAAATTAATTGATGTAATAAATTTGTTTAACAAATCTAAATCACCTGTTAATTTTATTTCTTTACAAATATTTTTGAAAAGATAATATTGTTTCCTAAATTTAGGATTGAGCATTTTATTTAAAAATGATAAAATTGACACGGTAACCCCTAAAATAAAAATCAGAAGTGTCATTATGAATACTTGTCCAATAATTTCCATATTTATAAATTAATTGTGATTGATTTTTTTTCTTTTTCATAGATATCAACAAGAACTTTATCTTCATTTTTTGAAAAAACAAATTTCAGATTGATTTGTGATGAAGATAAATTAGCTTTTCTTATTTCTCCAATTTTAAATTGAATAATTTGGCTTGTTGAAAGTGCTTGAATTTCTATCTGAAAATTTAATATGTTTTTAATTTCTTGAATTAACTCCTCTTTATTGATTATGTTTATATCAATTGTTTCAACTGAATTAATCATTAACGATTTTAATTCCAAATTACTTGGATTTTCATCTTTTTTATAGGAATGTAATACATAAAGTGTGAATAAAATATTCTTTAATTTCTGTTCATGCATTGTTTTAGTTTTTAATAAACCTAATTAGTTTAATTTTGGTTTTTTACTTTTTGATTTAAAAATATATAAATAATTCCACCAATTATTATGAAACTTGTAAAGCTAATTAAATAATTAAAGTGAAATTCATTATAAAAATGAGACTCTTTTATCCCTCTTCTTCCATCACTGTAAAAGTAATATGTTTCTCCAAAAATATAACCTAATAAAAGTGATAATGCTGTGCTTACAATTATTGAAATAATTATGATTTCATCATAACTTAATTTTTTTAAATCTAAATTATGAACTCTTTTTAAACTTGTAATTTTAAAAACTAATTTGGTTATTGGAATAGTTAAAAAATTTAATATTTGATGAATTTTAAAATTTGTATTGTTTATTGATTTTGGATAGGTTATTTTTACTCTTTCAGATACATTTAAATAGGTAAACCAAATCCCAAAAACCAGTATTGATGAAATTGTATTCATCATTAATTGACGTTCCATTTCATTAATAAAGTATGGATCTAAGCCTGCTATTCTTGGAAAAAAATTTTGGATAATTCCGTGAATCAAAAATAGGATTAAATAAATTTTAGTGATTTTAACTGCATTTGGTTTGATTAGCAAAAGTAAGATTCCGGACCAAATACTCATTGTCATTAAAATTAAAATTGCCGTACTCATTATATATAAATAGCTTTCTAATCCTTTAATTTCATCAAAAAAAAGTTGTGTTTGTGTGTATTCTGTATAAATAACAAAAAGGTTTCGTATGGGTGACCCAATAATCAATAAAAAACATAATAAATAAAGCCAACCTCCAATTCCCTCTTTCATTGATTTAATTTCTATTTTATCCATAAATTAATATTTATTTTTTTACTATTAATTTCTTAATTAATTATAACTCTTCAGCATTTATAGATTTTTCTATATTTAAATTTTTAAATGTTTTTAATTCTTATTAAATATTGAATTCCGCCATTTTTACCAACGGGCTTTTATAAGATTTGTGCGACTGGAAAATCGGAGATTTTTCGGACGTAGCAAATTGTCAGTTGAATGTTTTTCGGTTCGTTATTTAGTTTAAATGTAAGCATAAATTTTATGAGTTGTTGGCTGTAGTTTTTAGTCCGCTCCTCTATTTATTTATAATATTTTGTCAGATGAATTTTCCTAAAAGTAATATCGATAGTTCAAGATTTCTAAAAAGTAAATTCAATTATTGAAACTTTTTCCATTTGTGATTTAAATTCTATTTAACCAAGAATATTGTTCTTTTATTGCAGATGTTGTTTTGTCAATTTTATTTTTTGTTATACTAATCATTTCTTGTTTTAGGTTATTGTTGTTTTCAGATGCAATTAGCACTTCAACTAAATTATTTGATTTAAGAAAATTTGGATTTATTTCAGAAGCTCTTAAGAAATGGTTTAACGCCTCAATTTTGAAATTCTCATTATTTGTATCTGTTTCTTTAAACAATTCAGCTTGATGTTTACAACAAAGACCTAAATGAAATTCAGCCATAAAATGTTTTGGATTTTTTCTTATTGTTTTATGAAAATTACCATATGCTTTATGAAAGTCGCCACTTTTTAATTCACCAACACCTTGCTTGTAGGCTCCATCTTTAATGAAAATCCAATAAATTATAAATCCTATAATTACTAAAATAATTGTTATAGTCATATTTATGTTTGTTTTTTTAAATTACAGTCAACTTTCTTATATACTTATACTAAGTTTGTTTATCCAGATCAAATTTCCTAGATAAAGCATTTTATATCTATTTTATTATTTTGATTGTGCAATTTTTTGAATGTACTAATTTAATAAAATTGCGTTCATAAAATATGTATATTGTTAATTTATAATGAATTTAAATATGCTTTGTATTGATTTGATACATTCAAATGTATGATACAAAATTGAATTGATATTACGGGAAACCGTATTGTGAACTTATTTTTTTTATTGTTAGGAAATTAAAGTATCTGAAAAGTTTGCCAACTGTTTGTTGTTGAGTAGTTATGAATCTGTTAGCAATGGTTTATAACCTGAAAAGCACTTAAAATTCATTTCAAAAACTGTAAAAAGTGATGCAAAACAGGTGCATCATTTTATTTTAAAATTAGAGGGCTTTGTAGGCCTTCAAATAAACCTTTTTAAGCGATTCAAAATTGAGAAGAGTTTGGCTATTGCTTTAAAAAATAAGCCCCTTAAAAAGGAGCTTATGAAATATGATATTTGTA
This sequence comes from Lutibacter sp. HS1-25, assembly GCF_004121075.1. Classification (GTDB taxonomy): domain Bacteria; phylum Bacteroidota; class Bacteroidia; order Flavobacteriales; family Flavobacteriaceae; genus Lutibacter. The sequence goes on along the minus strand of NZ_RHLN01000042.1, from coordinate 3,196 downwards.
TTTTAAGGTCTTGTGCAACGGCTACCGGTGTTAGCCACCTTTTTTTATTTCATTCAGTTTGTCAATTAGGTCTTTAGGAAATAAATTTAGTTTTCTTAATGCTTTAAATAATGTCGTGAAATTTATTACTCGACTAGTATATTTTCTATTATAAGCCTCATTCAAAATTGTTTTACCGCGTCTTGTAAATAACCATTTCGGATAACTCAACTTAATTCCATTGGAATACTCAATTTCAATTCTTTCTGTCTCTGTATTCTGATTAAAATCTGTAAAAATATTGACCAAATCAGGCTCTATGTCTGAAATAATTGAATCTGCTACTTTTTGCAAAATTCCTGCCGATAAAGATTTAAGTTTGTATTCTTCTCCAACAGAAAAGTTAACACCTTCAATTATAGGATTAACTTCTTTATCTATAAGAGCTGCATATACAATTATTGGATCAGTCAAGTAATTTTCAATACTATACCTATCTATTTTATATACACCATCAGATGTTATGTTTCCACTATCAGCATCAATTAGACCGTGAATAATGTTTACTATTCCAGACTCTTGAAGTTTTGTAACCCAATTTTGTACAGCATCTTTTCCTCCTGATTTGTCTTTAGTAGAAGCAGAAATAAACACCAATGGGATATCTGCATTTATTATATTTTCCAAGGTTAATTGATTATAAACAAAAGAATAAAATGAAACATCATCGTTATCTTCTACTAAAAAATATTTAGTTCCTTCTCCAACATAAACCAATCCTGCTGTTAATAAAGAAACCGAATGATTTTTAGATGGAGATTTGGCTATTCTTGGTTCAACTCTTGACATTTCAAAAACAGAATCATTTGGAGCGAGCATAACTGTTGAAGGAGAGTGAGTAGTCATAATAACCTGAACTCCAAATTTATCTACTAAAACATTCTTGACAACGTTTAAAAATTGCTGCGACATTGAAGGGTGTAAGTGAGCATCAGGCTCATCAAGTAATAATAGTTTTGGGAAAAGCTTTTTTTCTTGGGAATTGTACAAATAAAAGACGAGAGAAATTAGTACTTTTTCTCCTGAAGATAAATCATTAAAATTAATTTCCTCATTTAAAATTTGATGAGTAAGTTTTAATTGAAATCCATCTCTAAAACCATTTGTTGAAGGGTCATTAATTTCAAAAGGGAGTTTAGATTCTCTAATTATTTCACGAAGAACAACCCAAGGTTTTTCTCCAATCTTAAGCTTAATATTTTCTTCTGTTTCTTTGTTTGATAATAGTTCTATTTCTGATAATCGGAAATTATAAAAGACCTCTCCAATTTTTTGACTTAATTGACTTTCTTGTTCAATTAATATTTCTGGAAAATTTTCGTAGAATTCTTCTTTTGATATTTGATTAAATTGTTTGCCTGTTTTCCGTATAATTTCTTGACAAGCAGAAAAAATATGTATTTGACTAGGATTAATATTACGATAATTACCTCCTTTGAAATTATTATAATGAGCATCCATTTGCTGCTGAATGCTAGAGAGATTTACGTGAGAGGTATTTTGTAATTGCCATTCGCCTTTAAGAAAGGTAACTTCATTAGGCTTTATAGATTTCCCAATTATCGAAACTCTTTCAGTAGTTCCATTTTTATTTATAATTGTGTTATGTATTAAATCTAGTAATTGAGATTTACCTGTTCCATTAGGACCAGTTATAACTACAAAATTTGGAATTTCAGTCCAATTAAAACTTGTAATTGATTTGTATTTTCCTTTAAAATTTATTTCCATATCTAGGTTGATAGTCAAATGGTGGCTAACTTTCTTATATACTTATAATATAATAATTATGTTTATCTGGTCAAATTTTCCTGATAATAGTATTTTATATCTATTTTATGATTTTTGATTGTGCAATTTTTTGAATGTACTAATTTAACTAAAAAGAGTTCATAAAATATGTTTGTTGTTAATTTAGAATGAATTTAGATATGATTTGGATTAATTTGATGATTTCAAATTTATGATACAAAATTGAATTGAGATTACGGGAAACCGTATTGTAAACACATTTTTTAATTGTTAGGCAATTATTAAACATCCATAATTATTACTTTCAAGTTATTTTGTTCTGCTAGGTTTATCATATTTTTGGTTCCTTTACTTTCACCATCCCAAAAAGCTACTAACACATCTGCATAATTTGCCATTTGTTGGTTGCGTTTTGGTCCTGCTGCTTTTCTGTATCGTTTCCAATCTGCAGGAAATTTTGTTAAAGGAAATCCTCTTTCAGCTGCGTATTGTTCGCCTAGTTTGTCGGCTCCTTTGTTGTAAGCTCCGCTTACAATTTCAATGTTGGTTTGATCCTGGAGGATGTGGTCACAGGTTTGTTTTAGTTTTTGGTAGTTGGTGAAGGTGCGGCTTCCGGCAATAATAATTTTCATAAGTTATCTGTTCATTTTTGTCTTGACACAAAAACCCTTCGGCTACGCTCAGGATAAACCAAGCCAAAAAAGTCAAGACTGATTTCAATTTCTTTGAATTCTTGCGTTTTATCCACTAACGTATCCAGACCGCTGCGCTCTTTGGATACTTAGCCGTTTCTAAAACTTGAATTTCTACAGAAATTCAAATAGGTCGTGTTGTTAATAATTGATTCATAAATTTTAGGACCTCAACAATGCAATTTTTAGTTGCTTGATTGCTGCAAGTTGCTGCTGCAGGTTTTCTTCAAAAGCATTGATTTTTTTGAGTTTTTCAACTTTGATTTGCCATTGTTGTTCTTGGTTGTTTTGAAGTGCTGTATTGATTACTTTTTTCGCATCTGAAATACAAATAAATGGGATAACACTTCCTTTTAAATAATAACTGAAGTACTGTCCAGTTTTAAGTGATAAACACAGGTAATACAACGACTCCCGGGCAGGTTCTGAAGCTGCTGTAATGACAAAACAATTTGGGCAAGGCTGGTTTATTGGCCTGCCACTGTTTAAGCCTTTAGACAAAATAAAAAAGTGCGGCGCGTTATAGGTTCTTCCGCTTTGGTGGGTTCTGATTTCATAAGTAGACATAGTTCCGGAATTAAAATTATTTGCGCTTCGCGCACGTAATTTTTTTCGGAAGAGAAAGAAAAAAGATAGCAGCAGGTTAGGTTGTGTGGCAAATGTTGTCAAGGTTTTTGGAGAAAATATTTTGGGGATGAAGGATGAGTAAAGAG
>NZ_RHLN01000041.1 GCF_004121075.1 Lutibacter sp. HS1-25 | reverse complement strand
TTTCTATAAATTAGATATAAACCACTTTCTATAAATTAGAGAGTGGTTTTACTTTATTACTAACTGTACAATAGCATAAGATGTCACAGATTACAAATCTGCGCCAACGGACACTTAGATGCTTTTTAACATGTTAATTTCTTAAAAAAAATAACAAATGAAAGGATAGTGCTTAGTATTTACAAGGTGAATCCTTATTCTAAGTCAAAAAAACAATCTTAATTTTAATACATTGAATAAAGCCAACTATTTTATGATAAAAAGATTAAGTATTCTAATGTTTCTAATTGCATTGTGTTCGTGTAAAACTGTTACTATAAATGAGCAACCCCCGATAGCGCGGATTTGCAACCCCCATAGCGCGGATTTGCAATCCGTGCCCACCAGATGGCGCGGATTTGTAACCCGATGGCGCGGATTTGTCACACGAAACGATAGCGCGGAATTGTATTCCGTGCCCGTAACAATGAGTACTAGTATAAAATCCTTACAAGTAAAGCTAATTTACATATTCACTATTTGATAAAATAAATATAATTTTAAGTTAGTAATTGTCACAGATTACAAATCTGCGCCAACGCACGTATAATGATAGCGCGGAATTGCATTCCGTGCCCGTAACAATTAAGAACATACAAAACCATTTTCTATAAACTAGGAAATGGTTTTGACTTTTAAGAAGCTTTAAATAAATGAAGTTAGTAATTGTCACAGATTACAAATCTGCGCCAACGCACGTATAATGATAGCGCGGAAATGTTTTCCGTGCCCGTAACGAGTAAGCGACTAATACTAATATAATATAAACCACTTTCTATAAATTAGGAGGTGGTTTTACTTTATTACTAACTGTACAATAGCATAAGGTGTCACAGATTACAAATCTGCGCCACCACACGTATAATGATAGCGCGGAATTGCATTCCGTGCCCGTAACAATTAAGAACATACAAATATAATATAAACCACTTTCTATAAATTAGGAGGTGGTTTTACTTTATTACTAACTGTACAATAGCATAAGGTGTCACAGATTACAAATCTGCGCCACCACACGTATAATGATAGCGCGGAAATGTTTTCCGTGCCCGTAACGAGTAAGCGACTAATACTAATATAATATAAACCACTTTCTATAAATTAGGAGGTGGTTTTACTTTATTACTAACTGTACAATAGCATAAGGTGTCACAGATTACAAATCTGCGCCAACGCACGTATAATGATAGCGCGGAAATGTTTTCCGTGCCCGTAACGAGTAAGCGACTAATACTAATATAATATAAACCACTTTCTATAAATTAGGAGGTGGTTTTACTTTATTACTAACTGTACAATAGCATAAGGAAAATAAATATAATTTTAAGTTAGTAATTGTCACAGATTACAAATCTGCGCCAACGCACGTATAATGATAGCGCGGAAATGTTTTCCGTGCCCGTAACGAGTAAGCGACTAATACTAATATAATATAAACCACTTTCTATAAATTAGGAGGTGGTTTTACTTTATTACTAACTGTACAATAGCATAAGGTGTCACAGATTACAAATCTGCGCCACCACACGTATAATGATAGCGCGGAATTGCATTCCGTGCCCGTAACAATTAAGAACATACAAAACCATTTTCTATAAACTAGGAAATGGTTTTGACTTTTAAGAAGCTTTAAATAAATCGCCACAGATAGCAAATCTGCTATAGCAGATGGGCTATGCTAATAAGGCACTTGCACGGATTTCAAATCCGCGCTAACAAATTATTTTAAACTTGATAGTACTAAGATATCACAGATTGCAAATTTGTGCCAACAGACACTTCGACTCCGCTCAGTGATCAGTTAGGAAAGGTGGAATTTCATTTTTCAAGTCAAACACTAAGGAATGTCATTACAAATACAAAGGTGTTTCATTTGCGATGATTAAATTTAAGTCTTTAATATTGAAATTAAATATTAAACCTATGTGTACTAACAAAAAAATAAAATATTTACTAGATATGAAAAGGATATTTATAGTTAATTTTTTCTTAAACCTTACTTTATTTACATGTTTACAATTGAATGGACAAGAAACAGAATTACCAGTATTGGCTCCCGTTTCACCAAATGCAGCTGCATTAGCTAGATTTGGATCCTATGCTGTAAACACGAACTTAGGAAAGACAAATATTTCTGTTCCAATCTATTCTGTTAAAAGCGGGAGTTTAGAATTGCCTATTGCTATCAATTACAATTCTTCAGGTATTCGTTTAAATGAACGAGCCTCGTGGGTAGGTTTAGGCTGGAATTTGCAAGCAGGCGGAGCAATTATTCGTAATATTAAGGGTATTCCTGATGGAATTGGTGATATGCCAGAAAGCATAACAAATTTAGAGTTTAATGAAAGTAATTTTAATTATTTATATGATGCTTGGCGTGGATTTGAAGATGATAAACCAGATCAATATATTTTAAATGCTTATGGTGTCAATGCTACTTTTTACTTTATAAAAAAAAATGGTATTAGAGAAGTTGTATTTGAAAGTAATAATTCAATTAAAGTTACATCTATTGGGGCACCGAATTATGGTATTCAAGTAGTTATTGAAGACGGTACTGTATTAGTCTTTAATGATACAGAAATTTCAAAACTACCACCACCTTCTGCCTTCATTAGCTATCGTAGAGATGCGCAAACAGCCTATTATCTATCGAAAGTTATTGCTCCTAATAAAAAAGATACTATCACTTTTGAGTATAAAAGAAAGAAGAGTTTTGAAATCCCGGTTAAAACATCAGATGCTATTGAATTTCATCATGCGTCACCAGAAGGAAGTCATTTATTAAATCAGAACTTTTGGAATAACCGAGTGGAAATAGATAAATGCTATTTAGATAAAATTATATTTAAAAATGGTTATATGCAATTTGAATCTTCATTAGATAGACTTGATTTAAATGACGAATATAGACTTGTTAATATGAAGGTGTTTTTTGACACAAATAATAATATCGACCAATTAGTTAAAGAAATACATTTAAATCATTCATACTATAAAAGAGGACCTGAGCCCGCATCAAATGATTTTGACCAAAAAGCAAAAGTAAAATCCTTAAAATTAGAATCATTAACAATTGGGGCATTAACAGCAAGTGATTCACAAAAATTTGAATTTGAATATGATCAGCAATTATTACCAAGTCGAGGTAGTTCAAAACAAGATTTTTGGGGTTACATTAATGATAATAATGAACAATCATTAATACCACTGACTACATTTACCACGAAAGTATATGATTATATTCCTGACACTTATACATATACTGAACATACTGCTGGTAATGCAAATAGAGATGCTCATCCAACTAAAATGAAATCAGGAATCTTAACGAAAATCACCTATCCTACAGGTGGTTATACAGAGTTTGAATTTGAAGCAAATCAATATGATGTATCTTTAAATACACCAATTAATAATTCAAAGTCCAAGGTTATCCAAGCAATAGGCTCAGGAGATTGCACAGGTTGTTTTTCAAATGGGAAACAAAGTTTAACTTTTACAATAGATCAAAATCCACTTGGTGGCCCAATAAATGGAAAATTAAGTATTTACTTTACTGATGCTTATTCTGGAAGCCAAAGCAGTAACTCATATGCGAAATTTAGTGGCTTGCAAACAATCTATAAGAGATCTGGAGCAACTACTATTTATCCGGCTACTGAATACATTGTCCCAATTAATCTCACCGCAGGAGGTACTTATACAATCGAAGCAGAGGAATTTGGTCACGGGTCCAATCCTCCTTCATACGTTCCATCAGTTACCGCTAGAGTTAGTTGGGATGAACCTGAAGGTTACGTTACTATCAATAAAACTAAATATGTTGGAGGGCTTAGAATTAAATCAATTAAAAATTATAATGGAGTAAGTGAAACACCTGTATTGGTTAAAAACTACAGTTATTCTAACCCAAATATTATTAATCAACAAAAAAGTGGTGGGTATGTAAAAAAACATATTAAGTCTTCAACGTTATGGGCAATACTATCTTCTTCTCCAAATTTTGAAAATGGAATTGGTCTTTTGCCCTCTATAGAATATGGTATTGTTACAGAATCTGACTTTGCTAATGGATTAGATAATGGTAAAAAAGTTTATACTTATGAAAATGTGCTTGTGGAAAGAGATATTACTGACACAGGAGAAGTGTATAAACATCCATTATTTGACATGACCTCTTGTTGCAATGAAAATACCTTTATAGGGTCTATAATGAATGAAGTAATAAATAATGAAGATATTGCAGACAAAATAATAAAGCCGTTCAAACATGGATTTATTAAAAAAATACAATATTTCAAATATATTACAGAAATAAATGGAGAACCTAATTATAGTCTAGTTAGTGAAGAGGAATACAATTATGATACAGTTGATGAATCTAATTTTAATGTAAATTATATCGAACCTCTTTGGAATCCAAAATCTTGGCAGACAAGTATAAATCCATATGGAATTACTGAAGATTTAAATAGTATAAATTTTTATTTCAAAACAAGAAAAACATACTTAGGAAAAAAACTATTAACCTCAAAAATTAATCGTGAATATGATTTAAAAGGTCTTAATCCTATTGAAACAATTACAAGTTTTAAATACAATAATAATTATTTACTTTCCGAAAAAGAAACTACAGATAGTGAGGGAATTACCTTGAAAACTAAAACGTATTATCCGAAAGATATTACAGGGATACCTTCCCTACCAGGCACTTCGTTGACAGAAGCTCAGATGAGTGTAATAGAAAAAATAAAAACAGAACTATATAGAATCAACATTCCGATACAGACCGAAACATATAAAAGTGATGTGCTATTATCTAGACAACGTACTAATTTTAAAGATCTTGGAAATGACATTGTACTTCCAGAAATTATTCAAACATCAAAAGGTCTCGAAGAATTACAAGACCGTATCGTTTATCATAATTACGATGCTAATGGTAATCCGTTAGAAGTCTCAAAAGCTGATGGCACCTCTATCTATTATATATGGGGTTATAGTAATCAACACCCTATAGCAAAGATAGAGAACTTCACTTCTTCACAAGCAATGGCAATTCAAAGTAGCTTAATATCACCGGCAGTTGATGCCTCCAATAATGATATTTCTATAGCATCAGAAAACATTTTACGAACAAAACTTGACCAGTTGAGGAATCATACAGCCCTTTCAAACGCGATGGTCACCACTTACACTTACGATCCATTAATTGGAGTCACCAGTATTACAGACCCTAAAGGTTATACCATTTATTATAAATATGATGCCTTTAACAGATTGGAGTATGTAAAAGATGCTGAGGGGAATATATTAAGTAAAAACGAATACAACTACAAACAATAAAAAAAGATGATTATGAAAACGTTCCTTTTTACCATAGCAACCCTTTTTGTTTCGTCTTTTATGATTGGACAAACAACTACAGAAAATTATGTTAAAACAACATCATACCAAGTAAAAACTTTAAATGGTTTAGACGCAGTTAGTGGGACAGCCTTAACAAATGAAAATAAAATTGAAAATATCACTTATTTAGATGGTTTGGGTAGACCTATTCAAGGTATAAGTATTAGAGCCGGTGGTGGCTCTGAAGATATTGTTACCTATATTGGATATGATGAATTTGGCAGACAAGCTAAAGATTATTTACCGTATGCCACCTCAACTAGTGGTGGAACTTATCAAACCAATGCATTAAGTAGTACAGAATCTTTTTACAACGTTTCAAAATACGAAAATACAACTAACCCATATTCAGAGAAAAATTATGAAGCATCACCTCTAAATAGGGTATTGGAACAAGGCGCTCCAGGTACAGATTGGGCTGTTAATAAAAATAGTGATACAGATCATACCATTAAATTTGAATATCAAACAAATACCGATAATGAAGTAAAAAAATATGATGTAACTCTAACGTTTGCAAACAACACTTATACTCCAATTTTAAATTTAAATACCACTTCAAGTAATAATTATGGTAATTATAATGCTAGTGAATTATATAAAACAATTACTAAAGATGAAAACTGGGTAAGTGGAAAGAACCACACTACCGAGGAGTTTAAAGATAAGCAAGGAAGAGTTGTTTTAAAACGTACTTATGCCGATATAGATACTAACGAAGATGGGACTATTGTTGGTAGCTTAGAACTAGAAATTGCACACGACACATATTATGTATATGATGATTTTGAGAATTTAACTTATGTTTTACCACCAGCTTCGGAAGCTCATTCTGGACTTCCTTCTACAAAAGCCTTAAATGATCTTTGTTATCAATACGTTTATGATTACAGAAATAGATTGATAAAAAAGAAAATCCCAGGAAAAGGTTGGGAATTTATTGTGTATGATAATTTGGACAGGCCTGTACTAACACAAGATACGATACAAGCAGTTAACAAAGAATGGTTATTTACTAAGTATGATGTGTTTGGTAGAGTTGCCTATACGGGTATTTATACGCATTCTATAGAACTTGATCAGTATGCAATGCAAAGTTTTTTTGATACACAAAACAATAACAATACTTCTACTAATTTTCATGAAGTGAATAGTGATACTGCAGGGGGGTTAGGTATTTATTATTCGAACAATAATTTTCCAAATACTTCAATTGAAGTATTGACCATCAATTACTACGATGATTACACCTTTGATAAAGATGGCTTAAGTTTGCCTAGTTCTTGGGCCGGGCAAACCATTGTGAACTACAACAATACTAGTAAATTATTAACCAAAGGATTGGCAACGGGTAGCAAGGTTAGAGTATTGGGTACATCTAATTGGATTACTACCATTACTGGTTATGATGTAAAAGGTAGGCCTATATATGTTGCTAGTAAAAATAATTATTTAGAAACTACAGATATTATTAAAAGTGAATTAGATTTTGTAGGTAAAGTTATTGAAACCACAACTGAACATACCAATTCTAAGGAAAACATTAATAATGCTATAACAGTGGTTGATGCTTTTTCATATGATCATATGGGGAGGCTAATTACTCAAAAGCAAAAAATAGATAATAAAAGCTGGGAGTATATCGTAAAAAACAGCTATGATGAGTTAGGTCAGTTAATAGTAAAGAGTGTTGGTGGAGGTTCAAACTCACCTCTACAAGTTGTTAATTATAAATATAATATACGAGGTTGGTTAAAGAATATTAATGATCCGCAAGCTTTAGGGTTTGATTTGTTTAGGTTTGAAATAGGATATAACGAGGGGGCTAAACCACTTTATAATGGAAATATAAGCAGTACTGCTTGGAAAACTTTTAATGATGATGTGTATACAAAAAAATATGATTATAGTTACGACGCTTTAAATAGAATAACAAAAGCAATTGAGGCAACAGACCATTATAGTTTAGATTTAGTGAGTTATGATAAAAATGGGAATATTAAACGCTTAAAACGAAAAGGGCATATTGTTGAAAATCCAACATATGGTATATCTCGTTGGTATGGTAGAGTATTTCCAAATCATTTTGGAACAATGGACGATCTTACGTATTCTTATGATGGCAATAAATTAATGAGAGTATCTGATGCTATTGTTACACCTAATTTAATGACAGGCGATTTTAAAGATGATAATAATTCTACATTACCAGATCCTTCAAACGATTATACGTATGATGCTAACGGAAATATGTTAACAGATGTCAACAAAGGAATTTCTACAAATATTGAATATAATCATTTAAATTTACCAACTAATATAAGTTTTTCAACCGGAAATATTTCTTATATTTACGATGCAACAGGTATTAAGCTTAGTAAAAAAGTGGTTGAAAGTGGAAAGCCAGATAAATTTACATATTACGCGGGTAATTATGTGTATGATAACAGTTCTTTGAAATTCTTTAACCAACCTGAAGGTTATGTAGAACCTAGTGGTACTGGAGGATATGATTATGTATACCAATACAAAGATCATTTAGGAAATATAAGATTGTCGTATAAGGAAGATGACAGGTATGGCTTCATGCCAATTTATACCAATGTCCCTAATTGGGCTGGTTGGTCTGCCAACAATTCTTCTGCCCAAAGGTTATCAGGTTCTGGCCCTTTACGTTTTAGCTCATATAAAAAAGATGCTGGAGTTATAAATAAAATTTTATCCGAAAGTCCTTACTATCCAGGTGTAGGGCAAGGACAGCCGTTAACAATAAAATTAGGATTGATAGATGCATCAAGCACTCCTTTTATTCAAGTAGCTGTTTATTTAGAGGAATTAGACGGTCAAGGGAATATGGTATCTGAAGTATTATTAGATGCTGATGCAGCATCTAAAGTTAATACTTATACTCACACGGTACAACATCCAGCTACTCAATTTTTAGGACTTAGAATTGTAAAAGGTGATGACAGCCCGTATCCGGCAGATATTTATGTTGTTAATTTGCAAATATCAACAGGTGAACTTAAAATTGTAGAAGAAAATAACTACTATCCTTTTGGTCTCAAACACAAGGGATACAATAATGTTATAAATGGTACTGCTCATCCTTATAAGTTTGGAGGAAAAGAATATAACGAAGAACTTGGTTTAGATTTGTATGATTATGGAGCAAGAATGTATGACCCTTCAATAGGAAGATGGCATGTTACAGATAATTTAAGCGAACTATATTTTAGTAATTCTACTTATGTGTATGCTTTAAATACTCCTATTCAAGCTACTGATCCTGATGGAAATATTGTTATATTCATAAATGGTATGCACGGAGGAAGTGGAGGAAAGGCCGAATATTGGAGGTCTTATCAGAAAGTTAACTATATGTCTGGGACAAAAAGTTTTGCAGGTTTTTCATGGCATACATATGGAACTTATATGAAAGAAACAGCAGCATTTGACACATCTGTAATGAATCGTTTTGGAGATAGTAACTCTATGTATTTAGATGGTTCTATGGGAGGTGCTTTAAATACTGTCCTTTCTACAAGAGGTTTAGTAACCTCTAACCTTAGTGCTAAAAACAGAGTTGATGCAGGTTACTCAAGGGGTAAAAAAGAAGCAAAAAGTATAATTGCGAATTTAACTAGAGACAAAACTTCTGGAGAAATCATAGAAACTATAAAAATAATAACTCATAGTATGGGAGGTGCTTACGGTAAAGGGTTTATTAAAGCATTGAAGGAGTATGTTAAAACACTACCTAAAGAACAACAATCACAAATAAAGTTTTCAGTCTATGATTTTGACCCTCACCAAGCTGGTTCTTTAACAGCAGATGGAGAAACCCCTACTTTTCAATTTAAACATCAAGGTTTTTGGAATATTTTGGGTTTGGGATGGTTAGCTAATCAGGATGAGAATGGTAAAGTAGATGTACAGACCAACACAGGTAATAGTACAGACCATTCAATAATGACTTTTTTTAACGATATTAGTAACATGTCAGAAGGTACATATAAGTGGGATGGAAAAAATTGGGTAAAACAATAGGCAATGAAAAGAAAACCCATATTGATAAGCATAATAATAGTTATTATATTTATAGCGTTTCTTTATTTTAAGTACATCTTCGGCTGGCTAGAATTTAGAAGTAATAATTACACATCAAAAGAATATAAAT
>NZ_RHLN01000040.1 GCF_004121075.1 Lutibacter sp. HS1-25 | reverse complement strand
TGGGCGTGATGGTTAAAAGGATTTGATAATTTTATAGAAAAATAACATCAGACTAGATTTTTGGTTCTTTTCATCAATGGAAAAGAACAAGAAAGATAATTGTAAATATAAAATTGTAATTCATCCAAATAATGGCTTCGGCTACGCTCAGCCACCAAAAGCAAGATGTTGAATACCCACTTAAAACTCAATAATTAAAACTTAATACCATTTATAACTTGTCATTCCGACGAAGGAGGAACCACATCCATTGCTCAATTTTATGTGATTTCTCATTGCATTCGAAATGACAAAATATACGTCATTTTCAGTCCTTTGCTAAGCTAATTCGAAGTATTGACTTGAAATCAGTTTGTCCTTAGGTTCAAATCCATTCCCCTCTTGAGAGGGGCTAGGGGAGTGTTTTGTTTAGTTTAAAGTTGCTTTTTAGTACTTACAGCAACAGATCCCCGCATTCGCGAGGATGACGGTTCAAAACATACGTCATTTCCAGCTCGACTGGAAATCTGTTGTTGGTTGTTGGTAACCAGATACAGAATACTTTTCTATTGAAAAATTGACACCCTTTAGGGTTGGGGAAAGGCAATTTTTCGGTAGTGTTTAATTTTGTTAATAATTAAACTAATTTATAAGTACACACCCCTAACCCCTCTCAAGAGGGGAATGTTACCGTTGAATAATGGCTTTTAGCTTTAGACTTTAGACTTTCAACTTTCAACTTTCAACTTATAACTTATAACTTCTGACTTATAACTTAAAAATCAATATAATCTTTATTAAAGCATTAAAATTCCTATTTTTGCTATCTCAAAAAAACACAATGAATACAAAAATCTGGTTGTCATCACCTCATATGGGAGGTACTGAGCAGAAATACATAAAAGAAGCTTTTGAGAACAATTGGGTAGCGCCTTTAGGACCAAATGTTAATGAGTTTGAAAAAGGATTAAAAAATTATTTAGGCACAAACAATAAAGTGGTTGCCTTAAGTTCTGGGACAGCAGCATTGCATTTGGCTTTGATATTGGCGGGTGTTACTCAAAATGATGTAGTGCTATGTCAAAGTTTTACTTTTTCTGCTTCTGCAAACCCCATATGTTATCAAGGTGCTTTACCTGTGTTTATTGATAGTGAACCTGAAACCTGGAATATATGTCCTCTTTTATTGGAAAAAGCCATTAAAGAACAGCTATCAAAAGGCAACAAACCAAAAGCTGTAGTGGTTGTTCATTTGTTTGGAATGCCTGCAAAAATGAAGGAAATTAAACAGTTGACACAAAAATACAATATGGTGTTGATAGAAGATGCTGCCAGTGCTTTGGGAAGTAAAATAAATGGACAAAGTTGTGGTACTTTTGGAGACTTTGGGATTTTATCGTTCAATGGCAATAAAATAATTACCACTTCAGGTGGTGGTGCTTTGATTTGTAAAGAGGAAACTGCAAAACAAAAAGCCATATTTTTAGCTACCCAGGCTAGAGACAATGCACCTCATTATCAGCATTCAGAAATTGGTTATAATTATAGAATGAGCAATATTGTTGCTGGTATTGGGCGCGGACAATTGGAAGTATTAGCTGATAGGGTAGCGGCCAGAAGAAGTAATTTTGAATTTTACAAAGTTGCTTTTAGTGGTATTTCAGCAATTCAATTATTAGAAGAGCCACAAGGTTATTGTGCCAATAGATGGCTAACCTGTATTGTAACCAGTTCTTTTGAAATGCGTGAAAAAATACGTCTGACTTTGGAAAAGGAAAATATTGAAGCACGTCCTTTGTGGAAACCAATGCACCAGCAGCCTGTTTTTAAAAAGTATTCTGCATATATCAATGGTGTTTCTGATGATTTGTTTGAAAGAGGTTTGTGTTTGCCAAGTGGTTCTAATTTAAACAATAAAGACTTGCATAAAATTGTAACTACAATCAAAGACTTATTTTAAAAGGATTTTACATAGTTAAAACCTCAAATAAATAATTACCTCAAATGTATGTTCATTATAAAAAGTTAAAATACTATATTTGTACGCTTAAATATCATTATATTCACCTTATAAAAATCAATGTGAAAGTAAAATTATGACATTTAAATTTTTAAGTATTAAATTAAATGAGACATTCTAACAAACTGAATTTTAATATCTTGTAATTTTGATAGATAGGTTTTTAAAAAGAAACGTACCAAGTTGGATTGTATTGGTTATTGATTGCTACATTGTTATCAATACTTTTATACTTGCATATTTTATTCGTTTTAATTTTGAAATGACATTTGACACTTCAAAATTTAGATACCAATTGCCTTTGGTGTTGGCTGCTGCATTGATCTCATTTATAGCAATTGGTTCTTATAAAGGTATTATAAGGCATACAAGTTTTAGAGATGCCGCAAATGTAACTTTGGCAAGTTTTGTTATGTTGCTATTGCTTTGTGGTTTTGTTTTGTTAAACAGAATTTTTGGTGTATTGCTTAACTTTACCATTCCTTTATCAATTTTGGTAATTCATTTTTTATTGAATATGTTATTTCTTGTTACAAGTCGTAATTTATTTAAAGAAATCTACAACCTACTTACTTCAACAGCCAAACACTATAAAAGGATAATGATATATGGAGCCGGTGAAGCTGGTTTGTTAGCGTATTCGGTACTTAAAAACGACAAAGACAGTCATGTTCAAATTGTTGGATTTATAGACGATGATTTAAGTAAAAGCAAAAAATACATTCAGGGCTTAAAAATATTTCATAGCAATAAAATCAATAGCAAGTTTATTAAAAAACACAGGATAGATGAAGTAGTATTGGCTATTCAAAAAATAAAGCCTATTCGTTTGTTAGAAATTTCGAATGCATTGGGTAATTTAAATATCAATGTTAAAATTATACCACCTGCCAAAAACTGGATTGATGGTGATTTGAAAGTAAAACAAATTAAAAATTTAAAAATTGAAGATTTATTAGGAAGAGAATCTATTGTTTTAGACAATCCTATTTTAAAAAAGGAATTTAACGATAAAGTAATACTTATTACAGGGGCTGCCGGATCAATTGGAAGTGAAATTTCTAAACAAGTTGCAAATTACAATTACAAACATTTGATACTGATAGATCAGGCTGAATCTGATTTGTACGATATTCAACAGTTTTTATTGTATAAAAAGTTAGAACGCATAACGGTTATTGTTGCTGATGTTAGAAATAAAAACAGAATGGAAGCCATTTTTAACAAATACAAACCAAACTATATATTTCATGCCGCTGCATACAAACATGTACCCTTAATGGAAAAAAGTCCGTTTGAAGCTGTTTATGTAAATGTTGGCGGAACTAAAAATATGGCAGATTTGGCCATAAAATACGATGTAGAAAAATTTGTAATGATTTCAACAGACAAGGCTGTAAATCCAACCAATGTAATGGGTGCTACAAAGCGCATAGCTGAAATGTATATCAATTCTCAAAACGGAAAAGGAATTACCAAATTTGTAACTACACGTTTTGGAAATGTACTAGGATCTAATGGATCTGTAATACCTTTGTTTAAAGCACAGATAGAACAAGGAGGTCCAATTACAGTAACGCACAAAGACATTACACGTTATTTTATGACAATACCTGAAGCTTGTTCATTGGTATTAGAAGCCGGAATTATGGGGGAAGGCGGCGTTATTTTTGTTTTTGATATGGGAGAATCTATCAAAATATACGATTTGGCGCAAAATATGATTCGTTTATCGGGTTTAAAATTTCCTGAGGATATTGACATTAAAATCACAGGTTTGCGTCCGGGAGAAAAAATTTATGAAGAATTATTGGCTGATGGTGAACTTACTGCCAAAACATACCATGATAAAATAATGATAGCAAAAACAAAACCTATGAATAAAGCAATTGTAGCCAAATCTATTGAAGAGCTTTGTGCCTTGAATTTTGAAATGAATTATGAAGCTACCGTTAAAAAAATGAAAGAAATTGTTCCAGAATTTATTTCCAACAATTCGACCTACGAAAAGTTAGATTTTATAGAAAGCAATACCTAAAATTACTTCATTATAAAAATTAAATAACCAAACCATAAAAATAGTGTAAATTTGCACCCTTTAAAAATAGCCAAAATAAATTTATTACAAATTATTAAGCTTTTTAAAGGATAAAAATACAGAGCCCTTATATGCAAAATGAAAATCATTTAAATCAAGTAGATTTTAACCAACATACAATATCAATAAGAGAAGAAATAGAAAAATACGTATACCATTGGAAATGGTTTGTATTGGGTGTGGCAATTGCATTGATTGGCGCCTATACTTATTTGCGTTATACACCAAATATTTATCAGGTTTCAAGTACCATTTTAATTGATGATGAAGACCATGGAGGGCTTGTTTCTGAACTATCGGCTTTTAAAGACCTTGGTTTGGCTGGCGGTGGACAATCATCTGCTGAAAACGAGATTGGAATATTAAAATCTCGTACACTGATGGCTTCTGTTATCAAGGATTTGAACTTAACCATAGGGTATTACAGTAAAGGTAACATTATGTCTACCGAGCTTTTTACAGATCAATCGCCTATAAAAATCAATTTTTTTGCAAAAGATTCTTCATTTTATAAATTAAGAGCCAATTTTAAAATACTTATAAAATCTACAAGCAATTTTGAAATAATTTATGCCAATGCCAACAACAAAGAGCAGGTTTCTAAACATGTTTTTGGTGAAAAAATCGAAATGCCTTTTGGAAATTTCACAGTTACTCCTACAAATTTAAATAACGATTATACAAATAGAGAAGTACTTGTGGTAATTACACCATTAAGAAATGTTATTAATAATTATTTAGGTAGATTGAATGTTGATTTTACAACTAAAAAATCCAATTTAATCAATATCTCATTTACTGATGGAAATCGCTATAAGGCTGAAGTACTGATAAATACTTTGGTTGAGCATTACAATAAAAATGCAGTTGAAGATAAAAGTGTTATTGCAAACAATACCAATAAATTTATAGCTCAACGACTTGAAATTATTGAAAAAGATTTAATGGATGTTGATAAAGGTGTTGAAGTTTTTAAATCAAGTAACAAATTAACCGATATTTCTTCGGAAGCAACGCTGGTTTTAGAATCAAATGCTACGTTAGAGCAAAGAATTATTGAAATCAATACCCAAATTAAATTGGCAAATTACGTATCTGAATATTTAGCCAACAATTCAAATGATTTAATTCCTTCTAATCTAGGATTGGCTGACGGGTCTATTAGTGAAAATACAAGTGCTTACAACGAATTGATTTTAGAACGAAATAGAATTTTAAGAGGTTCAAGCGAAACAAATCCAACCATTATAAATTTAAATGCACAATTAAAAGAGTTGCGTAAAAGTGTATTGCAAAGTTTGGTAAATCTACAATCTTCGTTAAGTATTTCATTGAATGATTTGAAGCAACAGGAAATGTTGTTAAATTCTAAAATTTTAGCTGTTCCTAACCAGGAAAGAGCTTATAGAGACATCCAACGTCAGCAACAAATTATAGAAACACTGTATTTGTACCTGTTGCAAAAAAGAGAAGAAACTTCTATTACCTTGGCTGCAACTTTGCCAAATGCCAGAGTAATAGACAAGGCAGATGGTAGTGATTTTCCAATTTCACCAAAACGACAAATTGTTTATTTGGCTGCACTTTTATTAGGTTTGCTTGTTCCGTTTTCAATTATATACATCTTATTTTTACTAGACAATAAGGTACACAACCGCAAAGATGTGGAAGCTGTTGTAAAAGCACCTATATTGGGAGACATTCCTTGGTCAAAATCAATTGATAAAATTGTGATTTCTGAAGACAACAGAGATGGCGTTTCAGAATCATTTAGATTGCTGCGTACCAATGTTAATTTTATGCTTTCTAGTGCTGGTGAAGGTTGTAAAACAATTTATGTAACTTCAACCATTAGTGGTGAAGGTAAATCGTTTGTCTCTATCAATATGGCTACAGTTTTGGCTTTAACCAACAAAAAAGTACTTTTAATAGGGGCAGATATTAGAAAACCTAAATTATCAGACTATTTAAAAATTTCAAAAGAAAAAGGTTTGACACACTTTTTAATGGACAGAAATATGCAACCAGCTGAACTGATTGATGTTGTTTCTGAATTGAAATTTGATGTCATTCACTCTGGAATTATAGCGCCAAATCCTTCAGAATTGCTAATGAACGGGCGATTTGATGATTTGTTGACATATGCTAAAAAACATTATGATTATATTTTAGTTGATACCGCACCTGTACAAGCAGTAACAGATACCTTGTTGTTAAACAATTACAAAGTAGATTTGCATTTGTATGTAATTAGAGCCAATTACTTGGATAAGCGTTTGTTGGAAACTTCAAAAATAATGTTTGAAGAAAAAAGACTTCAAAATATGTCTATTGTACTGAATGCTGTAGGTAATAAAAAAGGCTATGGTTATGGCTACGGATACGGTTATGGATACGGCTATGGTTATGGTTCAGAAGAAAAATCTTGGTTTAAAAAATTATTCAAGCAATCGTAGTTTAAATTTTTAAACTAATTATAGATAGCTGATGTATTACACAACAATTGATGTAATATATCAGCTATTTTTTAATATACAGGTCTGCTATAATTTATAGAAAGGAATCAATAAAGGTGCGTTTGCGTATCTTTTGTATTAAAAAGCTTTTGGTATTTTCAACAAACAGTTTTGCAAACTATTTTAAAAGTTTGTTGTTTTCTAAAATAGGTGTTACCAGTTTAAGCAATTTAGCATCGTTAATTTTCTCCATAAAATCTAAATGTCTTAGGTTATGGGTATCAGATCCTACAAAGTCATATTGCTTTTCTTCCAATAATTTTTGAGCAACTTTTTTTACATGTTTGCCATAATAATTAGACAGTGATAATAAATTAAGTTGAAAAAGACAGCCTGCTTCTTTTAATTTGGTGTATTCTTTAAAATTTTCGTGAAACAATAAGTAGCGTTCTGGATGTGCAAGTATGGGTTTATAACCCGCTATTTGTATGTTGAATAAAATCTCGTACAAATTTAAAGGAGCATTCATATAAGATATTTCAACCAGTAAATATTGGTCTTTAATGGTTAGTAACTTTTCAGTATTTAATAATTTATTAAAATGACTGTCAAGTAAATATTCGGCTCCAGCTTTTACGTTAAAATCGTTGATACCTATACTTTTTAAATGTGCATTGAGTTCATTTAATTTACCATTGATAATAGCAGGTGTATTGTCCCAAACACTCTCCATAATATGAGGAGTGGTTACAATATTTTTAATGCCATAACTACGCATACGTTCGATCAATGCAACAGATTCATCCAGGTTTTTTGCACCGTCATCAATACCAGGTAGTATATGCGAATGAATATCAACAAAATCTTCAGAAAACAGATTTGTGAGATTGTTTTTATTTTTTTTCAGAAATGAAAACATTGATTTTACAGGGTTTAGGTGTTTAATTGCAAAGTTAAAAAATAAAAATTCAAACTAGCCCAAAATAGCACGACATAAATAAATTAAAACCAAGCGTTACGCGTAAGGGTTATAAATCCGCCAAAATTAACAGGGGCATAGGTTCCTGTATCAAATGAAAAAGAAGCTGTAATATCAAAAGGAATGCCTTTTGTATTTTGAGGTAGTACCATTTCTAATAAACCCGAAAATTGTTTGGGTTTGATTTCATATTCGTTGTTAAACCAGCCAAAATAAGTAACATGACTCAGAAGCGCTTTGTACTTCAGGTAATTTAAATTACCTTTTAAACCTACATTAAAAGCCATAAAACGGTTATCACCTAAAATAACACCATTTGTAATGCCGTTTTCATCAACAGGTTTTGTGGTAAAATAAGGAGAACCAATGGTACGCCCAAAATAAGTCCAGCCGTTATATACACCATGATTGAAATAATTATCAAGCCCTCTACCGTGAATTTTATCACCATTTTCGTCGTATCCCTGATCAGGAGGATTTGCGCCACTCATGTTTTTGGTATAAGTAAATTCGGTTAAGATATGTGTTACTGGAGCAGTTGGTTTTTTTAAATCAATCATAAAACCATACAAACCATCCATCCAGTTTTGAAATTCCATTCCCGATCCATCTTCAAAAAGATGAGAATAATAAAAACTTAAATTTGTTTTTTCAGCAGTATAATTTAGCTGCACCAAATAAGCTCCCAAATGATTGCCTAAAGCATTTAGTTGATCGCCTTCTGAAGAATTTGAGCCACCAGATTTACCCAATGCAATTCTGATAAAATCTTTAAATGAACTAGGTTGTTTTCCTGAAATAGGAGAGGTGCCTGCCCATTGCGCATAATGATCTATGCCTGTAGTTAAATTAAATTGTGGACTTAATTTGAATTTTAAAAACAAACTGGAATGATGCGTATAGGCATTGTTAACAAAACGATTGTCATTCATCCAGTAATTGGCAAAATTAAACTGAAAACTCAACCAGTTTTTAGCAAAAGGCAGTTTTATAAAATCAAGTGTTTTAAAATTGATACCTGGAAGTGCTCTGGCATTGATAGATTTGATAATATTTCCGTTTGAAGAAGACAAGCCTTCCCATTTAACAGCATCGTGCATATTTCCAAAATCCAATGCCCAGTTTTTATATTGCAATCTCAAATACATTTCATTGACAATAAGTGTGTTTTCTTGCGCCAAAGCACCAGTTACCGCGACTTTATAGGCAATACCAAAATCGTTAGAAGGTTGTTTTAGGTCATCAAAAACAGCCAGACTTAAGAGTCCGTAATCGCTATTAGGTATATTACCATAACGGTTTGATACCAACCAAAAAGGAAGTGTTTCATCTGATGAAATACCCGCACCAAGCGAAACAGTATAATCAGTATTGTTTTTTTGTGCGTAGGTTGAAGTATACACCAAACAAAATAAGCATGCTAAAAATGAATGTTTAAAAGCTTTACAATTCAAAGTAAATGGATTTTTGGCAAATGTAGTTAATTTTTGATTATTTGATGTTGTTGGTACTTAGTTTAGTCAAGTATGAAAGTTGAAAGTCTAAAGTCGAAAGCTAGTTTTCAGTAGCAGTTTTAAGTTCTAAGTTCTAAGTTCTAAGTTTTAAGTCTAAAGTTGAAAGTCTAAAGTTGAAAGCCGAAAGCCTAAAGCTAAAAGCCAGTATTCAACTATAATATTCCCCTCTTGAGAGGGGTTAGGGGTGTGTAATTATAAATTAGTTTAATTATTAACAAAATCAACGCTACCGAAAAATTGCTTTTCCCCAGCCCTAAAGGGAGTCAATTTTTCAATAGGAAAGAGCTACCAACAGATTTCCAGTCAAGCTGAAAAGGACGTATGTTTTGTCATTTCGATTGCAATGAGAAATCACATAAAACTGAGCATTGGATGTGGTTCCTCCTTCGTCGGAATGACAAGTTATAAATGGTATTAAGTTTTAATTAGTAGCAACTAACAACAAGTATGTTTTGAACCGTCATCCTCGCGTATGCGGGGATCTGTTGCTACAAATACTAAAAAGCATCTTTTGAACTACACAATAAACAGATTTCCAGTCAAGCTGGAAATGACGTATGTTTTGTCATTTCGATTGCAATGAGAAATCACATATAATTGAGCATTGGATGTGGTTCCTCCTTCGTCGGAATGACAAATTATAAATGGTATTAATTTTTAATTAGTAGCAACTAACAACAAGTAAGTTTTGAACCGTCATCCTCGCGAATGCGGGGATCTGTTGCTACAAATACTAAAAAGTATCTTTGAACTACACAATTAACAGATTACAT
>NZ_RHLN01000039.1 GCF_004121075.1 Lutibacter sp. HS1-25 | reverse complement strand
AATTAGATGAACTTGGAAATGCTTCCATAACCGCTGTAGATATCGACAATGGTTCAAATGATGCTTGTGGAATCTTAAGTTTAGAAGCCGATAACAGTTTTGATTGTTCAAATGTAGGAGCTAATACGGTAACTTTGACGGTTACAGATAACAACAACAATGTATCAACAACGACTGCAATTGTTACTGTTGAAGACAATGTACTTCCGCAGGCACTTGCAAAAGACATCACGGTTCAATTAGATGAATTTGGAAATGCTTCCATAACTGCTTCAGATATCGACAATGGTTCAAATGATGCTTGTGGAATCTTAAGTTTAGAAGCCGATAATAGTTTCGATTGTTCAAATGTTGGTCCAAACACAGTAACATTAACAGTGACAGATAATAACAACAATGTATCAACAACTACCGCAGTAATTACAGTTGAAGACAATGTTCTTCCAGTAATAACTTGTGTAGAAAACAGCTCTCGATATATTGATCCATATCAAACCTATTATACGGTAAGCCAAACAGAGTTTAATGCTTCAGCAACCGATGCTTGCGGAATTGCTTCTTTAACTTATGTAGGTGGTTTAACAAGTACTAGTGGAACTTCAATGGATGGTGTTCAGTTAGATTTAGGAGATAATACAATAGTTTGGAAAGCGGTAGATGTAAATGCCAATGAAAGTACTTGTACAACGGTAATTACTGTTCAAAAACGTCCTACTTCAATAACTTATAATGGAGATTTATCAGAACAATATTCTGATAGTGTTGATTTATCGGCTACTTTGGTTGATGATGTTTCAGGAAATGGTATTCAAGGAAAAACAATCATATTTACTATTGGAACACAATCAATTTCAGCAGTTACAAATGCAAATGGAGTTGCTGCTACAAGCTTAATTTTAACACAAAATCCAGCTAATATATATACAGTTAATGCCGAATTTTTGGAAGATGCTAGTTATTTAGCAAGTACTGATGAAAAAGATTTTGATATTAGCCAAGAAGATGCAATAGTTGAATATACAGGACAGACTTTGCAGGCTACTCCAAGTTCAAGTTCATCTGAAACAATGGTTGTCTTAAGTGCAAATATTCAGGATATAACCGTTAGCGATGGTATTAACGATCCTTATGCTGGTGATATTAGAAATGCTAAGGTGAAATTTGTAAATAGAGACAATGGTACTGATATTTCTGGATGGATAAATGTTGTTGATTTAATAAATTCAAATGATAGTAGAACAGGAAATGTAACGTTTAATTGGAATGTAAATATTGGCTCATCAGATGCTGAATCAACCACAGTTGGGATTATTGTCGATAATGGCTATTATATTCGTAACCAGTCTGATGATAATATGGTGATTACTGTATACAAACCTGTAGGTGATTTTATTACAGGAGGAGGATATATTATGCCTGTAAATTCTGAAGGTGTTTACGCATCAACTTCTGGGTTAAAAACAAATTTCGGATTTAATGTAAAATACAATAAAAAAGGAAATAAGTTAAAGGGACATATGAATGTTATCTTTAGAAGGCTAGAAAGTGATGGATTGCACATTTATCAGGTAAAAGGCAATGCAATTCAATCATTAGGAGTTAATATTGAGAATGAAGAAAATAAAACAGCTCAATTTATAACAAAAGCAAATTTAACAGATATAACAGATCCTTTAAATACTATTTCATTGGGTGGAAATCTATTTCTTAAAGTTGAGATGTCAGATAAAGGAGAGCCTGGTAAAAATGATTTGATAGGATTTAATTTAACTAAAAATGGTGAATTATTTTATTCAAGTAACTGGAGCGGTATAAAAACAAATCAAATGTTGCTATCAGGAGGTAATTTGGTTGTGCATAGTGGATTTAATTTAGGTTCAGTTGATGGAGATGGAAGTAATGGTGGAAAATCAGAAGTTGAAACTGAAATTATAACATTGGGTCTTTTTGAAGTTTCTGCTTGGCCAAACCCATCAAAAGATAAATTTAATTTATCAATAAAATCTGTGAATAGTGAAGCTAAAGTTGAAGTTTTTGTATTTGATATATCAGGAAAATTGATGCATTATGCACAAGGAAAAGCAAATGAAAATTATCAATTTGGCGAACAGTTTGCTTCTGGTGTTTATACTTTGAAAGTGGTTCAATCAAGCAATGTTGAATTTAAAAGATTGATTAAAGATTAAAATAAGTTGACTTGGGGTTGATTTTAATAGGGCAGTTCTAATTTAGTTTGGAATGCCCTATTTTTTTTTAAATACGTATTGTAATTTTTTAGGAAATAAATAAACTCATTTTACACTTCATAGAATTTTACAGAAATTCTATGAAGTGTAATACTAAAGATTTTCTTAAAGTTTTAATAAGTTGATTAAAACATAAAATTTTGATTATTTTTGCAACGTTTTCTTCAGGGCAGGGCGTAATTCCCTACCGGCGGTAAAAGTCCGCGACTCCTTGAAAAAGGACTGATTTGGTGAAACTCCAAAACCGACAGTTAAAGTCTGGATGAGAGAAGAAAAAGTCTATCACTTAACTATGTAATTGATGTAAAATCAGTTACATATCTTATTGTCGTATACTTTGCTCAGAAGAATTAATAGTAATATTTTAAAAGAAGCAAAGATGAATAGTTTAAATGATTTTGGAAAAGACAGTATAGAAAGGGTTAATAATGCTGTTGAAAAATTACAACAAGGTTTAGGAATTTTACTAGTAGATGATGAAAATCGAGAAAATGAAGGTGATATTATTTTTTCTGCAGAGAAAATGACGGAAAAAGATATGGCTTTAATGATAAGAGAATGTAGTGGAATTGTATGTGTTTGTTTAACTGAAGAAAAGTGTAAAAGTCTTCAGTTAAAACCAATGGTTACAGATAATACAAGTAAAAATCAAACAGCATTTACCATATCAATTGAGGCAAAAAAAGGAGTAACAACAGGTGTATCTGCAAAAGATAGATTACATACAATTAAAACAGCTATTTCAGAAAATGCAAAACCTGAAGATTTATCACATCCAGGTCATGTTTTTCCTTTATTGGCACAAAAAAATGGTGTTTTTAATAGAAGAGGTCATACTGAAGGAAGCATAGACTTAATGAAAATAGCTGGTTTAGGTGCGTCTGCTGTTTTATGTGAATTAACCAATGTTGATGGAACAATGTCTCGACTTCCTGAAATTTGTGATTTTGCAAACAAACACAATATGACAGTTGTTTCAATTGAAGATATTTTTCAATATAGAATGGCAACTGAAAAAAACAGGGAAAAACTTGAAATGTTAAGCGTTTAAAATTCTTAAATAAAACGCTTAACAAAATTTGTACTTAAATTTTAACAGGTACAAGTTACAATAGCTTATTAACAATTAATGCGACTGT
This sequence comes from Lutibacter sp. HS1-25, assembly GCF_004121075.1. GTDB lineage: Bacteria > Bacteroidota > Bacteroidia > Flavobacteriales > Flavobacteriaceae > Lutibacter. The sequence goes on along the minus strand of NZ_RHLN01000039.1, from coordinate 4,832 downwards.
AAAATTGCTGTTTTACAGTCGCATTAATCTTATAAATAACTTACCTATTTTAATAGTGATATTCAAAAACTTAGTAATCAATTCATAATACCAGGTTTTAGAACGCTTAAAACAGGTTGTTTAAATTATAATGTTCTTCTTGATGTTGTAGTTACCATTCTTTTATCAACTTCTTTTGAAACGGGTCTTCTGGTATATTCATTTTTTGATCTAGAATTTGCAGTACTTACTTTTGTATTTAAAGTGTTGCTTTTTCTATTTTGGGTATTTGAAATTGATCTACCAGTTTCTATATAATTTTTATGAAGGTTGCTTGAATTTCTTTTATCTAAATTTTGTTGTTGTGTACTTTTCTCTATCGTTTTACGCTCAGTATTTCTATGTTGAACAGTCGCTGTTTGTCTATTGCTATTTGTTGAAGTTCTATTAAAATTTTCTCGATTATTTTTAGATAAATCGGTTGGTTTTACTTGGTTTCTACTGTTGTTTAAACCGTTATTTTTTCGGTGTTTTGGAATAGAATTGGTAACAATACGTTGTCTGTTTTCATAGTTTTTATGATTGTTGTATTTGTTGTTTTTTTCATGTTTGTTGTAGTTTTTATAATTGCTATAATACTTGTTTTTAGCGTGATCTTTATGGTACGTATATCGTTGTTCTTTATAATGATAACGGTACGGTTTATAACTTACAACGCAATAATCATAATAAGGTCTTATCAAATAGTTATGGTAAGGATGGTATACATAATTTCTGTTATACCTATTTATATAGCCTCTGTAATAAGCATAACTTCCGTAGTTGTTATAATAAATTTGCATACCACCTAAACGAGCTAATCTGCCGTTGTAATAATTGATGTTTATAGATCCAACCTGTGAAATTCGCCCATAATCATCGTAAAATATTGGAACATTTTGTATTTGAATTACTGCGCCAAAGCGATCATATTGTAAGTAAGCGTCGTAATTATAGCCAGCATTAAAACTAATGTTAACTCCATTGTTATAATAGTTAGCGCTAAATGTATTGGACTGATTTAAATAAAAATCAAATTCTCCATTTTGAAAAACAGAAAAAGTAATGCCGCTTTCAACAAAGGTAAAAGCCTCTCCAGGTTTGTGGTTGTTATTAGTTGTTATTGTATTATTAGATGCATAAGTAATACCAAAGCCAACTAATAATAGTGTTACGAAGGTAAGTATTGATTTTTTCATAATTAGATAATTTTAAAGGGTTCGTTTTAAAGTTGTAGCTAGCTTTTACACTTCAAATAAAACAAACAACGTGCCAAAATCAATAGCTGTTTTTAAGTTATTGATATTCAATGTTTTGTTTGATGTACGAGCTAGTATCCGTTATTTTCGAGTAGGAGGGAATCATATTAAAGTATATAATTTCTTTATGAGAGCAAGTATTATTTTGATTTACGGAAACCCGTAAACTCCTAAGAATTAAACAAACTACATTTGGCTTATGAATTGGGGATTTAGCTATTAGCTTGAAAATGACAATCAATATAAAACCTTATAGAAACCTGTAAGGTTTCATTGTTTTGCAAATTTAAATTTTTAAAAGCGAATAATTATAAACCTTTTGTAAATTAGGATATTTAAAATGAAAATATAGCTGTGATAATTGTCATTATAAATTTAGTTGTAAATACTTAATTTTGATCTTGTTAAAAACAAAAAAAAGGAACAAGATAGCTGTGTTTTTGTGTTGATTTAGTTTTTAAAATGATATAAATATATATTTTAGTTCTCTAATATTTATTACTAATTATTAGAGGCTAAAGGTATTAAGAATAAGATTATATGAAAAAGAAAGAAATGTTTGGTGTTACTCATAAAAAAGGGAGTGGATTTTTTATTGTTTTTTTATTTCTAGTTACATTTATATCTAATTCTCAATTTTTATCAATATCAACTTCTGTTTATGATTATTTTGCAGGTTTATCTGCTACCTTAGAAGTAAATCCTACTAGAATTTGTTTAGGTGAATCTATAAATATTACTTTTAAAGGTGAAGGAGGTAATGGAAAGTATACTTTTAAATATACAATAAACGGTAAAGATGAGTCTACAGGTGAAATAACTGGAAACTCCACAACAATTCAATATCAACCTATAACTAATGGAAATGTTGATATAGTTCTAGTTTCAGTTGCAGGAAGCGATGGTGTTTTTCAAAATATTTCTAATGAATCAGAAACTGTAAAAGTTAGTAAGCCAATAATTAACGATTTTACATTTAATGATAATGTATGTTCTGGAACCGCTATTTTATTTACACCAGATGCCACTGGAGATGGTAATTTGACATATAGTTGGGATTTTGGAGATGGAAATAATAGTATTGATCAAAAACCTATTCATACATATACCACACAAGAAGGTTGTGGAGTAAATCAATTTAATGTAACTCTTGAAGTAACAGATACTTATGGTTGTTCTACAAAACGAACTAAAGTAATTTACATTAAACAGAGACCAAAAATTGATTTTATTGATTTAAACCCAGGCAATGCAGGTCAATTTAATAATTGTGGAAATCCCTCATCTGGAGCAGAATATACAGTTAAGGTAGGTAATAATAACTCCTCAACTTGTATTAATTCTTTCAATATAGATTGGGGAGATGGTAATACAGAAAACAATGTAACTTTCCCTTTAACCCATACCTATTCAAGTTATGGGACTTTTAACATGGTAATTACAGGTATTGGTAATAATACTTGTTCTAATTCAGCTACCTACGTTGTAAAAAATGCTACAAATCCATCAGGTGGGATTTCAACTCCAGGTAATACTCAAAACTTATGTGCTCCTACAGCAGGAATCATATTTGAGATTACAGGATGGGGAACTAATACTTCAGATACAACTTATGAAATTGATTTTGGTGATAATAGCGGAACTGTAACATACACTCAGAGTGATTTAGTTAATTCAGTATACTATAACGCAGGGAATCCTTCTAGTTCTTCAAATTTTCCGATAACACCACACTCTTATACGGAATCGAGTTGTCCTGATGAGTACACCGTAAAACTTTGGATTAGTAATGCTTGTAAACCTAATCCTACACCAGCCACGCTTTCAAATATATTAATTATCAAAAGTCCTGAAGCTAAATTTGAAGCACTTGAAAAAGCATGTGTAAATACAGGAGTCGATTTTATCAATACTACCACAGGAGGTTTTGGATGGGATTGCTCTCTAGATGGAACATATACTTGGGATTTTGGGGATGGTTCTCCCATTATAACAAGATATAGTATTCAAAATGAAAATCATATTTTTTCACAACCAGGAGTTTATAATGTAATATTAACAGCTAAAAATACTACTTGTGATTCCACAACTTTCGAAAAGGAAATTTGTATTGAGCCCCCTTTAGTTCCGCTGTTCAGTCTTAGTGAAACCGAAGGATGTATTCCTTTAAATATTACAACAAATAACACAACAGATGAATCTGAAATGTGCAGTCCGCCAACCTATTTATGGGAAGTAGCTTATACTGCGGCTAATTGTGGTACAACTGGAGATTGGAGTTTTACAAATAGTACAGATCAAAATTCAGCTGCTCCAACGTTTCTTTTTAAGGAAGCTGGTATTTACACGTTAAAACTTACGGCAACAAATTCTTGCGGTAGTGTTTCAACATCACAAGATATTGAAGTAAAAAAACCACCCACTGCAGTTATAGATCCGATTGCTGATTTTTGTGGTCCAACCTCAATTTCACCTGTAGGAATTATTGAAAATTGTACTACAGACCTTAGTAATCTAACTTATAACTGGACATTTACGGGAGGAACACCAACAAACTCTAACCAACTCAATCCGGGTAGTATTAATTATTCAACTCCTGGTTTATACACCATTACTTTAGAGGTAACTAATGCTTGTGGAGTTTCAAATACAGCAACAGAAATTTTTGAAATATTCCCAGTTCCAACTATTACAAATACAAATTTGGATCAAACGGTATGTTCAGGTACACCTACTACTGAAGTGATACTCACTTCAAATTATCCAAATACAACTTATTCTTGGACAGCAATTGCATCAGCAGGAATAACAGGGTATATATCTTCTGGGAATTCTGAAATTATTCCAGTTCAAACAATTTTTAATAGCACTAGTGGTTCAGGTACAGTTATTTACACTATCAAACCTAAAATTGATGGTTGTGTTGGTACATCTATAGACTATATTATAACTGTAGATCCAGCTGCAACTATTACCTCTCAGCCAGTATCTAGTGAAGTCTGTTTAGGGGGTGTTGCTAATTTGTTACAAGTTACATATGTAGGTCCTAGTACACCAACCTACCAATGGTATAAAAATAGTGTAGATGCTACTACTGGAGGAACGGCTATCACTGGAGCTAACACAGCTACGTATGACCCGCCAACTGATACAGTAGGGACTATTTATTATTATGTGGTTATTGAATTTGCATCGGGAGGGTGTTCTCAGATAACTTCAAACACAGCGGAAGTTATTGTAGAAGAAGGTATTACTGTTGCTCCGCCACGAACCGTAGAAACCATTTGTAATGGAGGAACAGCAACTGCTATGGAAGTAACGTATTCTGGTGGAACAGGTACCCCTTCTTATCAGTGGTATGTAACAACTACAAATCCAGCTACAGGCGGTATACCTATTTCAGGAGCCACCAATGCAAGTTATACACCACCTGCTTATACTTCCATTGGAGATTATTATTACTATGTTGAAGTTCGTTTGTCAGGAGATGGATGTGGTGCTGTAAATAGTGCTATTTATCAAGTAACTGTTGTTGCAGATCCAGTTATAGATACC
>NZ_RHLN01000038.1 GCF_004121075.1 Lutibacter sp. HS1-25 | reverse complement strand
GCATTGGAATTTGATTGTTGGAATATTTAAGATTTAAGAAAAATTCATCTAAAATGAGAAATCTCGGAATTTTAAAAATAATGCAAAATGAGGTTTTGACACGTAGAAATTTAGTTCCGAAAGATTAATCCGAACTCCAAAGCTACTTTACACAACAACTCATAAAATTCATCTAAAATGAGAAATCTCGGAATTTTAAAAATAATGCAAAATGAGGTTTTGACACGTAGAAATTTAGTTCCGAAAGATTAATCCGAACTCCAAAGCTACTTTACACAACAACTCATAAAATTCATGCTATAATTCGAACTAACAGAAAATTTAAAATATTAAACAAACAATTTGCTACGGCTGAAAATTATCGTATTTTTAAACCGCACAAATCTTATAAAAGCCCGTTGGCAAATATTACCGATTTTAAAAATAATGCAAAATGAGGTTTTGACACGTAGAAATTTAGTTCCGAAAGATTAATCCGAACTCCAAAGCTACTTTACACAACAACTCATAAAATTCATGCTATAATTCGAACTAACAGAAAATTTAAAATATTAAACAAACAATTTGCTACGGCTGAAAATTATCGTATTTTTAAACCGCACAAATCTTATAAAAGCCCGTTGGCAAATATTACCGATTTTAACAAATAAAAATATATGGAAATGATAGGAAGTGATACAAAAATAATTAAAATAGAAACTGATGATTTTAATAGTGTTATAAATAAAATTAACAAAATAAAATCAAAGGAAAATGTATTAATAATTCCAAATAGAAATAGATACGGATTAGACCTAAAAATACAAGGAAATAATTTAGCAATTGAAAACTACTTAAATGAATTATCACTTGCTGGCATCCCATTTGACTGAAATACCAATATCTAAATCTCTTTTAGGGCATAACTTTTTAATATTTTCAATTGATTTTGATAAATTATTAACCTCATTATTTAATTCATCTGAGTTTATTGTTTCTTGATTCTTTAATAAATCAAAAAAAGGCTCGTTTAAACCAAACATATCTGGATCGTTTCCGATTATAGTAATTGCAGGCATAATAATAAAATTTAGTTAATAATGATAAAATATTTAAAATTCTAAAAACATAGTTTTGAACGCTTTTCTGATTCTCTTCTAGTATTACTTAATACTTGTAATACTTCTGAATGAGAAAGCCCTTTTAGAATTGTTAAAATTTCATTTGACAATTCTGAATTTTTTGTTGTGTCTAACATAATAATAAAATTTAATAATGAATAAAATAAATAATTTAATAATTGAATATTATAATTCTAATGATTTAAAAGAAAAATTAGAGTTAAAAAAAGAGTTATTAAAAATGAATAATTCAAGAGATTTTAAAACTTCTTTAATGGCTCATTTTGATACTTTTAAAAAATTAAATACAAAATGCTTTTTAGATGCTATGCTGAAATTTTCTCATTAACTATAAGAACTAATCTTGGCTCTTTTTCATTAATATCAAATGTATCTATTTCGACTTTATCATAACCGTGTTTTTGGGCTAATTTTAATACCTCCTTGCAAAACTCATTGTCTGGATGAAAAGATATTATTGAAATACAATTTTTATTCATAATAATAAAATTTAATAATAATGATTAACATTTGCCAACAACGCATATAAAAAATGGGTTACATTGTCGTTAATAATTAAATTTATTTATCTAAATTTACTCTCGTTAAATATGAAAATATTTACATTCTAAAACCCACTTTTCATATTCTAACCGTTGTAGCACATTGCCGAAAAAAAATTATGAAAAATGACAAAATTGATTTTAAAAAGAAATTCTGAATGGAATAATAAACTAAGAGATTACGGAATTTATATCGATGACAAAAAAATTGGAACGATTGCAAATGGAGAAACTAAGGAGTTTGATTTAGATTCTGGAAATTATAATATTAACGGAAAAATTGATTGGTGTAAAAGCCCGAAAATTAACTTCGAGATTACCGAGAACGATTCTAAAGAATTTGAAATATCAGGATATAAATACGGTCGATTAATTTCGATTATATCTGCATTTTTTGCATTGATTTATTTTTTAGCATTGTATATATTTGATAAACAATTGAATTTTTTGATTTTAATTGTTGTAATCGGATTGATATATCCGTTCTATTTCTTAACATTTGGAAAAAACAGATATTTGAGAATAAGAGAAATAAAATGATTAAAAAAACGTGCTACAACAACTCATAAAATTTATGCTTAAATTTGAACTAGTACAAAAGACAAACATTCAACTAACGATTTGCTTCGTCCGAAAAATCTCCGATTTTCCAAACGCACAAATCTTATAAAAAATCGTTAGGCAATATGTCATCGGAATTCTCTCTGAATTCCTTATTTTGAGTTATTTGACTAAAAATCATTTATTTGCCTGAATATTTAACAAAAAAGCTCATTGAAATAAATAGAATTGAGCAACGAATTCTATAAATATTTAAAATAAAATGACAAATTTCAGATTTAAAAAATGGCGGAGTTTGAGCGTTGGAATCTAAATGTTGGAATACTTAAGATTTTAGAAAAATTCAACTAAAATGAGAATTCACGGAGTTTAAAAATATGGCGGAGTTTGAGCGTTGGAATATTTATGATTTAAGGAAAATTCAGCTAAAATGAGAAATCTCGGAATTTTAAAAAATAATACAAAATGAGGTTTTGACACGTAGAAATTTAGCTCCGAAAGATTAATTTGAACTCAAAATCACATTGCCTAACAACTCATAAAATTTATGCTATAATTCGAACTAATAGAAAATTTAAAATATTAAACAAACAATTTGCTACGGCTGAAAAATATCGTATTTTTAATCCGCACAAATCTTATAAAAGCCCGTTGGCAGCAATATGATGAAAAAAATTGCAGAAAATAGAAAGAAAAAAAAGAAAACCTTTTTCACATACTTTTTACCAATTTTTACGATTTTAATAATTTGTTGCTTCTATTTTTATTCAATGTATACTGAAAAATGGAGTTATGATTGGAAAGGAATTAGACCACAGATTAAAGATTCAATCATTGAATTAGATAAATATGGAGAATTAACGAGTAAATCAGTTGGAGTTGCAGGAATCACACCGCAACAATGGCATCGACAAAATTGGATTATTGAAAATTCAAAGGAATCTGAATTACTTAAATTAACCGATTTTCCAAGTGGAACTGTTAAAGGAATTGCTTATGAAGGATTACTTAAAAAGGATTATTTAAAACAATATGATTTATTTAAAAAGGTATTAAATGATACTTTAACTTTTGTTCATTATCAATCAGGTTGTTTCAGTAATGGTTTTATGTTATCTGATTACATTATAAGTTATAAAACTATAATTGAAAATCCAGAATTAAATCAAAACCCGATAAACATTAACTTAACTGATTCAGAAAAAAAGGAAATCATAAAATTAATGAAAAAGAGAAAAGAAAAAGAGGGTTTTTATAAAGAGGAATATTTAAAACGATTAAAATAAAGCTGCCAACAATGCACATAAAAAATTGCTTAATTCAGTAAAATTGAATGTTTTATAAACAAAATAATATTAAATTTAACACTTGAAAAATTGCGTTTTCAAAATCGCAACTTTTCATGTCCTAAACCGTTATGTAAAATGCCATCGGAATTCTCTCTGAATTCCTTATTTTGAGTTATTTGATTCAAAATCATTTAATTGTATGAGAAATTACACAAAAAAAATCATTGAAATAAATAGAAATTGAGCAACGAATTCTATAAAAATTTAAACTAAAATGACAAATCTCAGATTAAAAATAAATCGGAGTTTGAGCGTTGGATTTTGAATGTTGGAATATTTAAGATTTCAGAAAAATATAAACTAAAAAGAGAAATCTCGGATTTTAAAATTATGGCGGAGTTTGAGCGTTGGAATTTGATTGTTGGAATATTTATGATTTAAGGAAAATTCAGCTAAAATGAGAAATATCGGAATTTGAAAAATAATGCAAAATGAGGTTTTGATACGTAGAAATTTAGTTCCGAAAAATTAATCCGAACTCAAAAGCACTTTACATAACAACTCATAAAATTCATGCTATAATTCGAACTAATAGAAAATTTAAAATATTAAACAAACAATTTGCTACGGCTGAAAAATATCGTATTTTTAAACCGCACAAATCTTATAAAAGCCCGTTAGCCACAAGGGAATTCGAAAAAAATGAAAAATATTGCAGAAGAAGAAAACATAATATTCGCTCAGATAAAATATGAGGGGAAACTAGTTGAGGATGGTTTTCTTGATGCGAGAAAATCAGGAGAAGTTTTAATTGGAATTGATGAAATCCTAAGACACTTTTTATATCAAGAAAATGCAGAATTTCAAAATTTTGAATTTGAAATACCTATAAGAGTAAAAAAAGGAAGTTGGATTGCAGATTTCTTAGCGAATTATGACGCTTATTTAGTTAAAACAGCTTTGATTTATGCTGGTTCGAAATATACTGGAAGTGCATTGGGAGAAATGGCTAAAAATGATTTTAAAGATATCGGGTTTAAAGATGTGTTTAAACTTGCTTTTAAAAGTATGACTTGGGTTTTAAAGATTGCTAAACATCTTGGGACACTTACAAAAAGAAAAATTGAAAACTACAAATTCATAAAAGACAACAAATTTGTTTTATTAGTAAATGAAAATGGAGAATTACTTGAAGTTCCTATTGAGTATTTAGAATTATACTCTAGTTGCCCGAGTTCACTTTTCTCAAAACTTGCAAATATAATTGAAGATGAAAGAGAACTAATTGTTGAGTATAACGACCTTGAAAATAATGAGAAAAATTCTGTAAGAATTAATACTTACTCAAAAGGTATTTTCACAAAAAAAGATGATGATGACGAGGAAATTCTATTTCCAGAATTAATTCACGACTCATTCGTTGAATTGGAAGGACATATTATTAGAGGAAACCAAAATTCAAATACAATTGGACTTGAATTTAAAAACCATATAATTACGTGCTATCCGAAAAAAGGTAACATTAAAGATTATAAACATACTTTATTTACAAATTGTATTATAAAAGGATTTGTAGATAGACTTAATAAAAGAACAGGCGAATTCATTGAAAAACGACCAAGAGTAAAATTTACTGAGATTATTTCAATAGAGACAATTGATAAACAACAAAAACTATTTTAAAAAGCCCCAGTGGCTAACAACTCATAAAATTTATGCTTACTTTTAAACTAAATAACGAACCGACAAACATTCAACAAACGATTTGCTACTTCCGAAAAATCTCCGATTTTCCAGTCGCACAAATCTTATAAAAGCCCGTTCCAAAAACATATCGAAAGTTTTCATAATTCGAACACCCAACAAATCCGTTTCCATTAGAATAGTCCTAACAAACTACAAACATTCGTGCAGGTAATAAGGTGTTCGTCAATTGCTCCATTTAGTTCCATAAAATACAATTACAAGGGCATTAACCTTTAAACCGTCACCCTCAGCTTGACTGGGGGTCTCATCTTTCAAAACACATATTCATTAACCAAATCCCTTGTACTTGCCGTTCGTTGCACTACAATTTGTGCTCCAGTGGGTGCTCATTGCAGTGCACTTACTTATTTTATTGCACACATTACACGCATTCCTCACCCACAGCTACTTTTGCCCTTAAAATCTTTTAATGTTATGCTTCGCAAATAATATTGTTAAGGGCAACCGCTGTTTCATAATTTCGGCTCGCCTGCTGCTCACTTCGGGCTGATCGGGTTGTCACAGTTTTTGCTGTACTTACTTCAGAATAAGCCAATCCATTTTGCATATGATTTAACCCTTGTCCTCGCGAATGCGGGGTTCGGTTTATTTCAAATCAAATCATATTTGATATATGGAAATACAACTTCTTAAGGCTTAAACCATATTGCAAACGCCCACAAGAGCAATCCATTCCGTTAAATCCTACTTTTAAATAGCCTGCTTCTAAAATAGTAAACTCACCAAAACGACCTATTTTAATTTCTGTAGCAATTCAAGTTTTAGAAGCGGCTAAGTATCCAAAGAGCGCAGCGGTCTGGATACGATAGCGGATAAAACGCTAGAATTCCAGGAAATTAAAATAAGTCTTGATTTTTTGGTTCGTTTTGCATCAAGGCAAAATGAACAATACAAATAAATAGCCACTCCATTCCTTGCCCTTGCCATTCCCACCGCATAAATTGAATACAAAAAAAGTAATCAAAAACAGCGCCAACCCTGCGTGTGCCACGTAGTTGTTGCACGCACTTTTTCCGATTGTCAACGTGCTCTTGCCCCAACACCCTTCGTTCAACTCGCCCGGCGGCTCGCCTAAATGCTACCGCATTTGTCTAGCGATTACCTGCGAAACAAACAGTGCTTTTTAAAAAGTAATCTGAATAGCTGTGTCTTTAATTACAATGTTTTCAGAATTACTATCAATCTTACTGTTGAACAAATCTTTACTTACTGCATAAGCTTCAATTTCCGTATCATTGTAATTTTCTGTCAATAATAATTCTAGGTCCTTTTGTTTTAAATCATTACTTAACCAATCAGTTTCTAAATCTTTGCGAAGTAGAACGGGTTGTCTTAATTTCTTATTATGAATTTTAGCAAACAGCGGACTTGCAGTTTGTGTTAGAATGGTATAGGTAACTATATTTTCAACAACTGTATAAATTCCTGCCAACCCAATTAAATCATCATCTTTTCTTTTGATATGAATCGGATATTTTTTTTGTTCGTACTCGTGTGGTTCAAAAAAACCACTTACAGGTATGATACAACGTTTGGTAAAAGCCGACTTCTGATACAACCAATAATCAAACAGCTTTTCACTTCTGGCATTTAAACCACTACCGTATTTGAGTTGTTGTTTATAATATTCCTTTACTTCATCTACTTTTTTTGTAGATGGTACAATGCCCCAAGTTGCAGGTATCAAATGTGTTGTTTTTTGTTGAGGTATTATCAATGAATTCAAATGTTCAAATCCATTGTTGTGATAATGTGGTGTGTCATAGGTTGCCCTTAAATCATCTGCAATCAATTGAACCTTGAACCGATTTTCAACTTTTTTGACTTTCTGTGTATGTGAGGTATGAAAGCACATTTTTAATAAATAGTAATTATTTCACTAAGCTTGGTTGTATATCTAGGCGACAACTTTTCTTGTTTCATTTTCCAGGTTCTACCCAAATCTTGTGAACCAAATTTTACTTTTGTTTGCCCAATACTTTTATTCAAACGGTCTATTGTTTTCATCAAAGGCATATGTTTTGGGTTTTCTTCTGAAAACATTGAAAATTGCTTCGCATTTTCAGGTGTAATATTCATAACAATTACCCCTGCTTTTTTATAATGATACCCCTCTTTGTAAATATGCTCCAATCCTTGTGTAGCATATTTAATCAAATCGATACTCGAATTGGTAGGATAATGGGTTTTTACAACAATGTTTTTACCATACTGTGGTAAATCTTTTCGGTGCCAGTTAGAATGTAGAAATACCATAACAACATTGCAGCAGCTTTGTTGCTTACGCAACTTCTCTGCACAACTAACAGCAAACGTACTTACACGTTCTTTAATACTTTCAAAATCAGTCAACATTCCTTCAAAAGTACGCGTGGTGGCAATGGCTTTTTTTGTTTGAATTGTTTCTAAATCCAATGTTTGTTTGCCTTCTAATTCGTGTTTCAAACGCAATCCAACAACACTCATTTGTTTCCGAACCCAATCATCATGTAAATTGATAAAATCGTAAGCGGTTTTAATATTGTATGCATTTAAACGTGCGCTATGCTTACGTCCAATACCCCAAACATCAGCAACTGCCAACCATTTTAAAGCTTTTATTCTTTTTTCTTCTGAATCAATAATATAAACGCCTCCTGTTTGTTGTGGAAATTTCTTTGCAATTCTATTCGCTACTTTTGAAAGTGCTTTGGTGGGTGCAATACCAATGCTAATCGGAATTCCTGTTCCTTTATCAACAGTCCTCTTAATGGTTTCCGCATAGCTTTGTAATTCAATAAAATCAAAACCTTTGAACTGTAAAAAAGCTTCGTCAATACTGTAAATTTCAATATCAGGTGTATAAGTAGCTAACAAGGTCATTACTCTATGACTCATATCGCCATACAAGGCATAATTTGAAGAAAATACGTGTATATGATGTTGTTCAAACAAAGCTTTAAATTTAAACGCAGGTGCGCCCATAGGCACTCCTAAAGCTTTAGCTTCATTGCTGCGCGCAATTACGCATCCATCATTATTGGATAAAACCACAATGGGTTTATCTCTTAAATTTGGCTGAAAGACCCGTTCACACGAAGCATAAAAATTATTACAATCTACTAAAGCGTACATTTTAAACGTTTTTTATAACAGTAGTTACAATGCCCCAAATAATAAAATCATTGTCAATGGTAACTTTTATAGGCTGATATTTTTCGTTTTCAGCCACTAGCCAAACAATGTCTTTTTCGATTTTAATACGTTTCACCGTAAATTCTCCATCAATAAAACAGACAGCTATTTTATGATTGATAGGCTCTAAACTTTTGTCTATAATCAATAAATCACCATCATTCAACCCAGCATTAATCATACTATCGCCACGCACTCTACCATAAAAAGTAGTACTCGGATTCTTCACAAACTCTTTATTTAAATCAATGGCAGCATCTAAAAAATCATCTGCCGGACTAGGAAAACCTGCGCTGATACCACTTTCAACAAAAGGCAAAGCAATACTTGTTGAGGTGTCTGCTGAATATATTTCCAAAGTAGGTGTTTGATGTAATTTCAAAAGTTTCATTGTTGAATTCGTTTCTACAAAATTAAGTTTTTATAAAACATCTTTTAAAGGAAGCTAAAAAAGTAATGAACGAAATGAAGTACTCCCAACCAGTTCCAAAGTAAAATCCTACTACAAAAAAAATAAAAAAGTTAGCAAATTTCGGTTGCTCCCCACGCCAGCCGCACCTATGTAATCAAGGTCAAGCCCTACGGGTTTTGAAAAAAATATTTTTATGTACACTATAAATCATATTTCTAAACCTCATCACTCTTTACTCATCCTTCATCCCCAAAATATTTTCTCCAAAAACCTTGACAACATTTGCCACACAACCTAATCTACTGCTATCTTTTTTCTTTCTCTTCCGAAAAAATTATATGCGCGATAGCGCTTATAATTTTAATTCCGGAACTATGTCTACTTATGAAATCAGAACCCACCAAAGCGGCAGAACCTACGATACTCCGCACTTTTTTATTTTGTCCAAAGGCTTAAACAGTGGCAGGCCGATGAACCAGCCTTGCCCAAATTGTTTTGTCATTACCGCAGCTTCAGAACCTGCCCGGGAGTCGTTGTATTACCTGTGTTTATCGCTTAAAACAGGTCAATACTTCAGTTATTATTTAAAAGGTAGTGTCATTCCATTTATCAGTATTTCAGATGCAAAAAAAGTAATCAATACAGCACTTCAAAACAACCAAGAACAACAATGGCAAATCAAAGTTGAAAAATTGAAGAAAATCATTGCTTTTGAAGAAAACCTGCAGCAGCAACTTGCAGCAATCAAGCAACTAAAAATTGCATTGCTGAGGTCTTAAAATCTATAAATCTAAAAACTGACCTATTTAAATTTAAGTAGGAATTCAAGTTTTAGCAACGGCTAAGCATCCAAAGAACGCAGTGGTCTGGATGCGATAGTGAATAAAACGCTAGAATTCAAATAAATTAAAATCAGTCTTGACTTTTTTGGCTTGGTTTATCCTGAGCGTAGCCGAAGGGTTTTTGTGTCAAGACAAAAATGAACAGATAACTTATGAAACTAATAATTGCAGGAAGCCGAACCTTCACCAACTACCAAAAACTAAAACAAACCTGTGACTACATTCTCCAGGATAAAACCAACATTGAAATTGTATCTGGAGCTCACACCAAAGGAGCCGACTTTCTTGGAGAAAAATACGCAGCTGAAAAAGGATTTCAATTAACAAAATTCCCTGCAGATTGGAAACGATACAGAAAAGCTGCAGGACCAAAACGCAACCAACAAATGGCAAATTATGCTGATGCATTAATTGCTTTTTGGGATGGGAAAAGTAAAGGAACTTTGAATATGATAAACTTAGCGGAACAAAATAACTTGAAAGTAATAATTATGGATGTTTAATAATTGCCTAATAATAAAAAAATGAGTTTACAATACGGTTTCCCGTAATCTCAATTCAATTTTGTATCATACATTTGAATGTATCAAATGAACACAAAGCATATTTAAATTCATTATAAATTAGCCTTAAACATATTTTATGAACTCTTTTTAGTTAAATTAGTACATTGAAAAATTGCACAATCAAAAATAATAGAACAGGTACAACATACTTTTATCTAGACTAGAAGATTTGACTGGATAAACATAATTAATATTAGTATATAAGAGAGTTGGCATTAATAATTACAATAAATATTTAATTATCTTTTAACTAAAATAAACGTCATGAAAAAACAATTACTAGGAATTATTTTAATTCTCGCTTCTGGTTTTGTAAATGCACAAATTTACATGTATGGAACTACCTCAGAAGGAGGTGCTAATGGTAAAGGAACCATTTATCGCGTAGATGAAAATGGCAATAATTACCAAACTCTTTTCGCCTTTTCGGATGCAACTGGTTATGAACCTTATGCAGGATTAACGTTAGCAAACAATGGAAAATTATATGGTTTTACTACCAAAGGAGGACAAATTGTCAATCCCGGTGCTGTGCTTGCCGAAGGTTCATTTTATGAATTTGATCCGCTAACGAACACATTTGCTGTAATTGAATACTTAGATGATCAATCTGCAATAGGAGAACTATTTTACAATTCTCCAATATTGGGTTCAGATGGACTTCTTTACTTTATGAGCACTTCGGTTAACTTAGGTGAAGATAAAAGTGTTTTATCAACTTACAATCCAGCAAACTCAACACTTTCAGTGCTTGCTATAACTGATTTAAACGATTTTTGTAATTCCAAATTATTGCAAGCAAATGATGGCAATATTTACTTTACGACTAGACAGTCTGGAATCACTAAAATCATGCGCTACAACACTGTTTCAAATATCTTTGAAAATGTATATAATTCTACGGGTATTACTGACTTTAATGTTGCTCTAAACAACCCTTTATTCCAGGCGTCGGATAATATGCTATATGGTTGTACCAGACAAGGAGGGACATTTCAAAATGGTATTTTATTTAGAATTGCTTTAGATGGAAGTGGTTTTACAATTCTTCATACTTTTGACGGGTACGTTCAAGGTCAAGGTTGGGTGCCCGCTGGTGGTTTTGTGGAAAAAAATGGATTCTTGTATTCTACAACAACACAAGAAGACGATCTAAATGTAAACAGCGGTGTAATTTATAAAGTTGAGCTTTCAACAGGAATTTATAGTGTTGTACATGTTTTAGTCGATAATATTGAAGGCGCTAGACCACAAGGTACGTTTATAGAGTCAAATGGTCGTCTCTACATTACTTGCAATGGGGGCAGCACAGTGAATAGTAGTTACTTAAATGATGGTAGTATTATAGATTTTAATACCGCAAATGGGGCTGTAACAAAAAAACACTCTTTTGGGGCATCCGGCAAACATCCATTTTACAATGAACTTTGCCTAGTTGATTTTTCAGCTCTAAGTATTGATGAATCTTCATTACTTTCTAATATTGTAAAAACATATCCTAATCCTGTAAAGGATTTTGTTCAAATAAAAACAGAAGGAACTTATAATATTGAAACTATTAAAATATTAAATATGACTGGTTCTGAATTGTTTATTGATAATTTTAAATCAAATGAGTGTAAAGTGAATACATCTTTTTTATCATCCGGAGTTTATCTATTGTACATCCAAACAAATTCTGGAAGCACAACAAGAAAGATTATAAAAGAATAACTAATGCCAACAATGGTAGTCGTTGCACAAGACCTTAAAACACAAACATCATATTTCATAAGCTCCTTTTTAAGGGGCTTATTTTTTAAAGCAACAGCAAACTCTTCTCAATATCGACAGCTTAAAAAGGTTTATTTGAAGGCCTACAAAGCCCTCTAATGTTAAAATAAAATGATGCACCTGTTTTGCATCACTTTTTACAGTTTTTGAAATGAATTTTAAGTACTTTTTCAGAATATAAGCCATTGCTGACAGATGCATAACTACAAAATAACAAACAGTTGGCAAACTTTTCAGATACTTTAATTGCTTTTTGGGATAGAAAAAGTAAAGGAACTAAAAATATGATTGACTTAGCAAATAAAGACAGACTAATAATCTGGATAATCTCTTATTAAGATTTATTAGTCCGTCTTACAGTGTCGTGTTCTAGATGATACAGCAAGTTTAAATTTGCTATTTATAAAAGATAAAAAATGCTTTGTGTTTCCTAAAAATAAACTGATAGCCAGTTGTATTTGTTAGGACAAAAGGAGTTCGTTGTAATTTAAGAAATTTCGTAAATGGCAAGAATATACGGAACAATAGAATCACTAAAGTCTCTAAAATTTGAATTAGAGAATAATGGAATTTCCAGATTTAATTCTGTAAAAGAGATTAATGATTTCTTGTCAAATTACAATTCTGAAAAACTCTCAATTTTTAATGACACTTCAGAGAAATTAGAAAAAGAATATCTTGAAACGTGTACTAAACTAAAACAAAGAATACAAAACAAAGCTGAAATAATCGATTTAGAGACAGAAAAAATAGATAATCAAATATTTGACTTACAGACAAAAATTGATTTCATTAAGAATAATAAAGACAATAACTTCATTTTAAAATTTTTCTCGAATTTTAAACTCTACTCTTCAAAAAAACGATTGAGTTATCTTGTAAATAATAAACATAAACTGATAAAATCATCTATTATTAGTATTTCAAAAAAGATTAAAAGTGATGAATATTTTATAAAAGAGTATCAGACAGATAAACATAGTTTGATTGATAAAAGAGCGAACTCTAAAATTGAAAAACTAGAATACACTAGAAAAATTATAGAAAATTCAAGGAATTTAATTTCAGGTGCAATTGGTGAAAATTTAGTAGTTAAAGAAATAAAAAAACTTTCAGATGATTATATTTTAATTAATGATTTTAAATTATATTTTTATCCTGCAATTTTTTATAAAAAACAGAATCAGAAAATTAGATTCGTACAAATTGATCATCTTTTAATTTCAAAAGCTGGAATTTTCATAATCGAAACTAAAAATTGGAGTAAATCATCTGTAAATTCTTTAAACTTAAGGTCTCCAATTGAACAAATTGAAAGGTCTAATTTCGCACTTTATAAATACATTTCGGAAAATATAACTTTAAATAATCATCATTGGGGAGAACAAAAAATTCCATTACGAAATCTTATTGTTATGATTAATAACAAACCAAAAGAGAATTTCAAACATGTAAGTATAAAACTGTTGAGAGAATTGAATGATTACATAAAATATTTTGAACCTATATTAACCGATGAACAATTTAATAAAATAACAAACAAACTGATTTCTTAAAAAAAACAGCCAAATACTCATAAAATTTATGTTTACTTTTAAACTAAATAGCAAACTGACAAACATCCAATTAACGATTTGATACGTCCGAAAAATCTCCTAAAAGTTAAAACAAACAAAACGCCTGGCTTATTAGCTAGGCGTTTTTACATTCTCTTTTTTGAAGAAAAAACTTTCCGAAGTAACCAAGAAACAAAAAAACTTACAACCGCTCCAATCACAACCATTACAACCGTAAAAAGCACATCGTGTAAAGTAATATTTAAAATGGTGGAGAGAAAAGTACCACCAACAATCCCGGAGCGTAATTGTAAATTATTTTGTTCCATCTTTCAAAGTCTTAATCTTAGTCTTGGTCTTAGTCTTCGTCAGAGTCAACGTCTTCATCAAATTCAGAAGCCTGCACTGAGCTTGCCGAAGTGTCAGAAACCACCGCCTGACTCACAGCTGTAGCCACAGTTCCAGCAACCGTTAAATAAGTGGCAATTGTTACCAAAATAGCAGGCAAACTTATCGGAGCTGCAATAATAGCACCGCCAGTAGCAGCCAATGCAATACCAATGTTTCTTAGTTTTCTAAAAAAGGTTGGAGTAGGTTTTTTATAGCGTTCAGTAATTTTCATATGTAGTTGTTTTAAGATTTAATAGTGAGTGTTACCGTTTCTTTTCTGTCAAAAGCCTGGTAACAAATTGAAATTATTTTTTGAAATAATGGTCTGGAGTACAATCCTTTTCCAATACCATTCAAATGCCCTACAGGAGCCAGACAGCCTTTCAATTCACTTTGGGCATCATTGGCAGGATGTATCAAAATCAGACTTCTGCAAGGAACATTTTCAAGCTGCAAATGATATTTAAACTTTTCTGAAAAACGAGCCTTCAACACATAAACACCTTCAGGTATACAAGACACTTGCTTTTTGTTCTCAAGCCAGGGCAATTCAATTACAAAGCCCATAAAATGACCTTGGTAAAAAAGGGCACCATTGGTACCCTCTTTAAAGTAAGTCCTGTGCAGGGTTAAATTCATTAGGCAGTTGTTACATCAATTACCGATAAAGCGTTGTAAGAACCATTTTTCAACGGATACATAGCCCCATTCACTTCTTGATAAAACTCAATCCCCAATACTTGAACCACTGGCAAAGCCGAATTCGCAGTCACACTTGCACTCAAATCAATTTGAGCAGTATCAGCACTGTCGTAAGGCAACACCGCAGTTTCATCACTTTCAAAAGTGGAGGTTTCATTAACGAAATCCACTTCT
Organism: Lutibacter sp. HS1-25; assembly: GCF_004121075.1. GTDB lineage: Bacteria > Bacteroidota > Bacteroidia > Flavobacteriales > Flavobacteriaceae > Lutibacter. The sequence goes on along the minus strand of NZ_RHLN01000038.1, from coordinate 819 downwards.
GCAGCACCCATCACCATTTTGAAATGCGTAGTTCCACTTGGAGCAGCAATTCTAATCTTTGGTGAAAAAGGAGCAATCCCAACAGTAGCTTCACCAGATACTCTGTCAAAATCCTTGTTAAATGCGACAAACAAAGTAGAACCCAATTTTCCATTAATATTGAATTCAAATCCTTTTAAAAGACTCATATCCCCCTTTTCAATAGTTCTCAAACCACGCTCATTGGTAGCATCCGTTTTAACGATCTTTAAAAGATCAGTCGTTAGTCTGCTAACCACACGTTTGTCTTTTGCATTTTGCAAAAGAATTCTAATTGCGTTGCGAAGTACTTTTCCGCCTTTACCAGCAGCTCCAAATTCAGAACCGTTTTCACGAGTTCTTTGAAACGCAGGATCATTTGCAATTCGAGATGCATCAACACCACCTTTTTCACGGGCAAGGTGTCCATCTCCAGTTTTGTAAAAAGAAATATCCCCGATAGTTCCTTTTAACTTAATAATGCCATTTTGTCTAGCCATAATTGTATAAAATTTTTAATTCTCAACAAAGCAACTTATCTTTAGGTAAAAATTAAAAAACCAATAGTTATCCATTCCTAAACATTCCTTTTCTTCCGAAAAGGTGCAGTATAGATAAAGCATAGATACTCCTAGGATAAAGTATGGATAGTGTATGAAAACAATGAAAATAGTTAGAGCCTGCATATACCCAAAAGACATCCAGTGCATCACCGGCAGAACTGAACGCTATGGACGTAAATTACTCAATGAAATAAAACTTCACTTTGGGAAGGAGCGTCATCAGTTTATTACTTCAGAA
>NZ_RHLN01000037.1 GCF_004121075.1 Lutibacter sp. HS1-25 | reverse complement strand
GCTATTGTGAACTCCATCGACAATAATGCCCAACTCGTTACACTTCTTGATCAGGTCTACCCCTGCCATGCTCAGTCCGGCATCAGATCGATCTAGTTGTCCACTTGCGAATCGATTTCGGTAATTGTAGCCCGGTGCCACCTGGCCAACACCAGCTTCCTTGAACTCTTCTAGAAGGTCTAAATTGTCTTCAACAGCATAAGCACCTTGGAAAAGGTACCACATTCCAAATATTTTCTCTTTCTTGGCACGTAGAATATCAGCAGTGCTTTTTACTTTGATCCAACCATTATCCTCAATCATTTGGTTGTGGAGTTTGATGGAAGTTCTTGTGAGTTCCAAGCTGGTACGGGTACCCCCAACCGAAGCCCCAGCAGCAGTAACGCCCCCTTCTATGAAGAGAGCCGGCCCCTTGCCAAGAGTCGCTTTATCTACGCTACCCGACATTGGGTTAATACCCCAAGTAAGTAAAGGGCAACAACCATCGAGCACAATCATCTTGTCGTGAATAGTTCTATCTACATTCATGTCATTTTTTTCGTCTTTCATGATTCTTGTTTTTAAAAATTAATACTCGTTTCTATTTAGTTTATTTTACGATCTTTTTAATTTGGTTTTTCATTAATGAACTATGACCGGATTAACTTCTCTGGCCTTCGCTATTTTTTCATTCAATTGGATGATTAGATTTTTTCCTCCAAGCCATGCGCAGGGCTAAGAAACTTCCATAGAAACCTAGAGGAATACCTATCCCGTTGATCAAAATACCACCAAGCCATCCTATAGCTGCTGCCTGATAAGCTGCTATTCCTTCTGGAGAAAAATACATCATTATTCTAGGGATTTCGCCCGTAAATAACATCATGCCAAACACAAAACCATTAATCAAACCATAGGTCACTAAATGTGATTTCCAGCCGAGATACAAAAGAGGAATATAAATTACACATAAACTTATGATACTATTTGTCGGAGCCGCTTCTGACAGTGGTGTTAAGCCCATCCCAACTCTGATCAGACTCACTACATGAAAAAGAATAGCTATAACCAACCACACAATCTGCAATTTTATTACCAATTTTAATCGACTTTTATTTTTTTCGTCTTCCATTTTTTAAGTCTTTTATAGTAATATTATACTAACTTTTTATACGTTTTCTTATTTAGAAGTTTGATCAATAAATCCATCGATATCATTTTTCAATTTTTGTATAGACGGTTTATGCGCGTACAACATATGACCTGCTTCATAATATTTCATTTCGATATTTTTCTTTAATTCAGCATCTAATCCCATATGATTGATCGAATATTCTACACCATAAAATACAGTTGCCACATCATAATATCCATTTAAAATTAAAAACTTCAAATTCGGGTTACGTTTCATTGCTGATGTCATATCAGGCAAGGTACTAATGGCTAATTGTGCATTCCAAACTACATTTCCGCTGTGTCTCCAATCCCACTTAAAAATAGGAGACGTTACCATTGGTGTATAAGTTAAATGATTACCTGCTTTTAAATCATTGTATAAATAATTTTTGAATGCCGTTGCAATTGGACTTAAAAAAGCATCACCTGCAGGGTCAGTTAAAGCAGATTGTGCTAATAAATTCTCATTGATACCGGTATAACGAGCGTCAAGTCTTCCAACAGTTAAGCCTTTATCTCTTAAAAGCTCTTGGAAAAACTCGGTGTTAACAACACGTAAATTAGCTTTCATCCAATAGTCTTTGCTTAAACCAGAATAATCCGCTAATTTTTGAGCCACAGTATTTTTTTCTACATCTGTTAATTGGTCGCCCTTAAAAAGCGCAAGAGCATATTCGTTTTCAGTAAATTTTCGAACATCCTTTAAAAATGACTCAAGACTTTCTCCTTTATTTTTAACTTTATTATGATACCATGCAGCTGCTGCGTAAGTAGGGAAGTGAACTAAATAACAAGCGTCATTTCCAGGTCCAAATAATAAATTATGCATTTCCAATACTGCTCCGATCATAATTACACCATTCATTTCAATACCTTTATTTTGAAGGTATTTAGCCACACCTGCGCATCTTAATGTACCATAACTTTCACCTAATAAATATTTTGGAGCATTGAACTTTCCTACTCGAGCTAAAAACTGTTCAATGAATAGTCCAGTGCTTCGGATATCCTGATCAACTCCCCAAAAATCTTCAAATTTTGAGTCACCAATAGGTTTACTAAAACCAGTACCAATTGGATCGATTAAAACCAAATCGGCTTTATCTAGAATCGAATATTCATTATTAATAATGCTGTAAGGAGCAGGCTTGGTGTAGGTTGGGTCGTTAATTTCAACTCGTTTAGGGCCTAAAACACCAATATGTAACCAGAAGGAAGATTGTAGTGGCCCACCATTAAAGGCAAAAACAATGGGTCTATTTTCATTTGTGCCAGACTTCTTATAATGTGTAAAACCAGCTAATGCAATGGGTTTATCATTTTCATCTCGTAGCAAAATTGTACCTGTTTCAGCGTCAAGATTTATTGTTTTACCATTAATTATTACCGATTGTTTTGATGTAAATATTTCGCCTTTCTCTTGTGCAAATGATGCTAGGAAAAAAAGCAAAAACAGTGGTGTAAAGATTTTTGTTTTCATTTTGTTGTGGTTATTAATTATCAAATTTTGTCCTTTACAGTTATAATTGAAAGTATAAAACCTAGGGAAATAAAGGTTTATTCTTTTCGTTTTACAGATTCAATTACAATGGGCTTGCTTAACATTTGCCCTTTTACAAAAGGTCCATCGTTAGATGCTTCTCTTATTTGTTGAATTGCTCGTACTACATCCATACCTTTCACTACGCGACCAAAAGCAGCAAAGCCTTGCTTGTCAGGGTTACGACTGCCACCAAAATCCATACTTGGCTGATCACCAATAATGATGAAAAAGGCTGCGGCTGTACCTGAACCAACATCAACTCTTGCTAGCGAAAGCGTTCCATCGAGGTGTTTAATACCGGTTTGTTGTGTGGATTCATGGGCAATGGGTTTGGTTGGAGGTGTTTCTGTTAGTAGGCCTCCTTGTACGGCTTCAATCAATGGCGAACCAGCATCATTATCATGACGGATTACCCTATAAAATGCGGCTCCCTTATATAAACCTCGATCTACATAGTCCAAAAAATCACCTGCAGATAATGGAGCCTTTTCAGGATAAACAACCATTTCAATATCTCCAAGAGATGTGGTCATAATTACGGTAACTGTTTTTTCCTCTGCATTATCTTCTAAAGTTTTAAATTTTTCTCCCATAACATAAATATTTAATTGTAGGTTTTATAAATAGATATTTTAAAAATACTTATCAATAAAATTTATTTTTTTCTAGAACATTTAAAAAAAGATGTTTACCAAATACCTTTTTCATTAAACAAGAAAGCTAAATCACACTTTTCAATGATACACCCAGTTAGCCAGTATAAGATGCACTTTACTGCGCCTTATACTAGCCAGTATGAGCTTTATTAATTATTTAGAAGTTTGATCAATAAACGCGTCTATATCATTTTTAATTTTTGGTCTTGATGGTGCATGTACGTACAATGCATGACCTGACTCGTAATACTTCATGATGATATTTTTCTTTAATTCAGGATCTAGCCCCATATGATTGATGGAATATTCTACACCATAAAATACAGTTGCCACATCGTAATATCCGTTTAGAATTAGAAACTTCAAATTCGGGTTTCGCTTCATAGCTGATGTCATGTCTGGTAAGGTACTAACCGCTAGGTCTGCGTTCCAAATCACATTTCCGTTGTGTCTCCAATCCCATTTAAAATTTGGTCTGGTAGCAGCCATTGGCGTATACGTCAAATCTTTATTAGCATTTAAATTATTGTACAAATAATCTTTAAATGTTCCGATTAATGGATGTAAAATAGCATCACCAGTAGGGTCTGTCAATGCAAATTGTGATAATAAATTCTCATTGACACCAGTATAACGTGAATCAAGTCTTCCAACAGTTGAGCCTGTATCTCTTAAAAGCTCTTGGAAAAACTCACTGTTAACAACACGTAAATTTGCTTTAAGCCAATAATCTTTGCTTACACCAGCATAATCTTCTAATTTTTGAGCCACAGCATTTTTTTCTACATCTGTTAATTGGTCACCCTTAAATAGTGCAAGAGCATATTCGTTTTCAGTAAATTTACGAACATCCTTTAAAAAAGACTCAAGACTACTACCCTTATCCTTTACTTTATTGTGATACCAGGCAGTTGCTGCATATGTAGGGAAATGAACTAAATAACAAGTGTCATTTCCTGGTCCAAATAATAAATTATGCATTTCTAATACTGCGCCAATCATAATTACACCATTCATTGCAATACCTCTATCTTGAAGATATTTAACTACACCAGCACTTCTTAATGTACCATAACTTTCACCTAAAATGTACTTAGGAGCATTGAGTTTACCTGTTCTAATCATAAACTGTTCGATGAATAGTCCAGTACTTCGGATATCTTGGTCAACTCCCCAAAAATCTTCAAATTTTGATTCACCAATAGGCTTGCTAAAACCAGTACCAATTGGGTCAATGAATACCAAATCGGCTTTATCAAGTATAGAAAATTCGTTATTAACAACTTTGTAAGGTGCAGGTTTATTGAAGTTTGGATCATTTAGGTCAACACGTTTTGGGCCTAAAATACCAATATGTAACCAAAAGGAAGCTTGTAACGGTCCACCATTAAATGCAAAAACAATGGGTCTATTTTCATTTGCATCTGATTTCTTGTAATGTGTAAAACCAGCTAATGCAATTGGTTTATCATTTTCATCTCGTAGCGGAATTGTCCCTGTTTCAGCATCAATATTTATTGTTTGACCATTAATTATTACGGATTGTTTTGATGTAAATATTTCGCCTTTAGGTAACTCTTTTAATTCCAGTTCTTTTTCCATTTTTTAATATGCTATATTTAATCTTGTTTTATATAATTGCTCCTAATTGTTTTTTATAAGCAATCATTTTAATTGTTGATAGTATTTTTATAAATCTTACCGTCTTTCATAATTAACTGAATGTTATTTTCTGAATCATGGAAAAGCGTAAGGTCTTTTGTAGGATCGCCTTTTACAAGAAGTATGTCTGCTAAAGCATCTGTTTCAATAAGCCCTAATTTCCCTGGATATGGATTGCGTGGGCCACTAAAATATAAGATTTCTGCATTTCCAGAAGTTGCTTGTTTCAAAATCTCGGGAGCTGTCCACCATTTTAATCTATTGCTTAGTTCAAAAGACTGCCCTTTTTTCTGCTCTGCATTGTCAACATAGTCACTACCTATAGTAATTTTGGCATTGTACTTTTTTGCCAACTTAAACAAGTTATCTATACCATCTCTAGCTTTATCATGTTTCATTTTGCTTTCTTCACTCCAGTTTTCAGGTGCATCAGAAAAATAAACTCCAGTTTGTGTACTTAAGAAGGCGCCTTTTTCAACAAGTAACTTCATCGTTTCTTCTGTCATTAAATTTGCATGTTCAATAGACATTGCACCAGCTTCTAAGGCTAAACGCGTCCCTTTTTCATTATAGGAGTGCACAGCTAAATAGGTATTCCAACGTTTTGCTTCATCAGCAGCAGCTTTTATTTCATCAAAAGAAAATTCGCCAATATCTAAAGGATCGTACATACCACTAACTGCACCACTTGTAAACATTTTTATAAAAGCTGAACCCTTTCGCATTTGAAGTCGAGCAGCACTTAATACTTCTGGTACACCATCAGCAATCACAGCAATTCCATTATATTCTCCATCTGTATAAACAGGGCCTCCTAATTGACGCGGTCTTTGTGCTTGTGGTCTTAGATCAGCATGACCACCTGTCATACATATTCCAGCACCTGCAGCCCAAATACGTGGTCCAATTGCATGACCTTGATCAATGGCTAATTTTATTCCCAATACTTCTCCTCCTGTATCTCTAACAGAAGTAAACCCTCGCATCAATGTATTTTTTGCTTCCTCTAAAGCAATTGCCGCCAAATAGTCTGGTTGTTGATAAAACATACCTAAGAAATTCATGTTTAATGACAAATGCACATGGGCATCTATCAAACCAGGCATTAAGGTCAAACCATTGGCTTCAATAATTTGAGTTCTTCTGTTGGCTTTAATATCTTTTCCTATTTGTTTAATTAAGTTACCTTCTACCAATACATCTACACCATATTGAAGTTGTTCGCTTTTACCATCAAATACATTGGCATTTCTAATTAAAATTTGCTGTGCATTTAGACTTCCCAAAATAAAAAGAAAAGCCATTATAAGTGTTACTTTTTTCATTTTTATAGTTTTAATGATTATTTTCAAAAACATCTACTTTTTTGAAAGCTTTTACTTACTTAATTGTGTTCTTATAGGTTTTACCGTTTTTCATAATAAAACCAATGTTATTCGAATCCATTAATAATTTGATATCTTTTGTAGGGTCTCCTTTTACAATAATCATATCTGCAAATGCACCTTCTTTAATAACACCAAGTTCAGCTCCAGGATAAGGATTCTTAAGACCCGATAATGCCAATACTTTTGCATTGTTTCCTGTAATTTGCTTCATTTGCTCTATAGGTGTAAAAAACTCATCACGATAAGCAAATTCTTGTGTATAAGCACTATAAGGCGCACTACCAAAAAAGCAATCTGTTCCCCAAAGAATGGTTAGTTTATACTTTTTAGCCAATGCTATCGCATCTCTTGTTCCTTCTGAAACTATTTTTAATTTTGCCTGTTGAATAGGATCTTGAAACATTGGGTTACCTGCGGTAGGTTGTAATGGTAAAAACAACTGTGGCGAATAAAAAACACCCAATTCAGCCATTCTTTTTACGGTACTTTCTTCAAGAACAAGACCATGCTCTATGGATTTTACACCTGCATTAAGTGACGCAACCACACTATTATTCATTTGTGAGTGTGTCATCACATATGTTCCATAACGAGTTGCCTCTTCAACAGCTGCCTTAATTTCTTCAGGTGTATACTGTGCAGCCTGAAGCGGATCGGTAAAACTTGTTACACCTCCACCAGTATGAATTTTAATTTGAGATGCACCACGAAACAACTGATCACGAACAGCACGGCGAACTTCATCAGTACCATCAGCGATTAAGGTATGTTTCCATTTATTAACAACACCTCCGTTTTCTACACCATCATAATATGGGTGACCATCTACATTTGAACGAAAATCACCATGACCTGAAGTTTGACCTATGGCAGCTCCGCTTGGGTAAATTCTAGGACCCGAAATAATATCTTGATCTAGTGCTCTTTTCACTCCAAAACTATTTCCACCGCAATCACGAATGGTTGTAAAACCATGCATTAGGTAATCATTTGCACGTCGGGCGGCATTGATACCTTGCTCAAACTCGTCTTGATTTAACAATTTAGGCAAATCTGAAGCAAACATCACATGTCCATGTCCTTCAATTAAACCTGGCATTAAGGTGTTACCACCTCCATCTATAATGGTTACATTATCGGTTTGTGCAACCATCAAAGGTTCTTTAGATATTTGTTTGATCAAGTTGCCTTCAACTAAAACATCGGCTTTGATTAATTTATCTGATGTTCCATCAAAAACTTGTACATTGGTAAAAAGGGTAATGTGTTTCGGTTTTTCTTGAGCGTATAAAAAAGACACCAAGAAAATAAAAAGAAAAGTTAAACTTTTTTTCATAATTTAAGTATTTAGTGAATATAATTTTTGTGTTTGAAATAAGTGAATTTTATTAAATATTTATATGTTACAATGTTATTTTAATATTAATTAATGAAATACCGTTTAAATATATCTGAAATAAATTAAACAAAAAAACATATTTATTCAGTAATTTTATTTTTGTTAAACCCCATATGATTTCTACAATTTCAAAAGATTCGCAATTTTATTTTTTAAAACAATCTAACAAATATAAAAAAAAATCAAATTTATGCATAGCACTCAAGTATTAAAATAGCTTAATTTTTAAGTTTATTTAGCATAGATATACGATTAGGAACATCTAACTTTCGAAAAATATTGGTCAAGTGACATTTTACTGTTGATATTGAAATGTTAAGTTGATGGGCAATTTCCTTATTAGGAAGCCCTTTTTCTATGAGCCCTACTACCTCCTGTTCACGTACAGATAATTCATTTGATTTTGTATATGAAATAGTATGAAACTCGTTATTTTTTGATTTCAAGCCTATACGAGACAAGAATCTACGTAAATTTTGGTTTTTTTCAACTAAATCAAATAAAGATGGCATTACCAAATATGCTTCCATAACAGCACTCATATGTTGTTTCTCTTCAGCAATAAATAAAGCGCTTGTTAAAGAAGTTCTCGCCATTTCATTTCTACCCAATCGCAATAATGCCATTGCTTTAAGAAGTTTAATATCAATGGTATGAAAATTATTGTGAATTTTCTTTAAAAATGATTCAACTTCAGCAAGTACTTTCAACGCTTCTTCAACTTGCAAAACGGTTCCATGGCTAACTATAATACGTATTTTAGTAAGGTTTGGCGTATCAATTAAAAAGAAATATGCAGATGGGTATTGCTTTACCCAATCTGTTTGCGCCCAGGACAATTCTTTTTCACCCTGTCCAATATGCCAATTAATTCTTGCCCTGATAGACTGATGATATAATTTAGATGTTACATCTTTTAATTTTGAGGTCATATCGCTCATTTCCTGAAGCAAAAAAGCTATTTTCTTATCATTTCCTTTAAGCGAAAAGTAGAGTATCAATGCCGCAATAGCATCAAAATACATTCGATAATTTAATATTCCTTGAAAACTTTTAAAACTTTTGAAAGAATGCATTAAAACATCTTCATTAAATAACTGAAAAGCAATATTTTCACGTAAATACCAACTGTTTGCTTCTACAACTTTAAAATTACAATTTTCGGCTATAAAATTAAAATTTTTCACATCGAACCAGGCATCTTTTAAATTTCCAGAAAGTAAATTAACAAATACTTTTGCATTCAAAGATCTTAAGTTCATAATACTTGAAGGTTGAGAATTCTGTCGAATGCAATCAAGTGACTTCAACACCAAAGCTGTTTCGCCCTTCATTTGTTTAGCTATTGCAAGTGTTAATTCTCTGCGAGCCCCAAAAAAGCTATCATTTTTATACAGTTTATTTGATTCCTCTAGAAATGCTATAGCTTTATTTGTATTTGCAACAAAAAAGGTAAAATAATAACCCTTATGAAAAAGATAAATGGCTTTTGTTTGATAATCTAATTTTTCGACACCTAATAATTCCAAGAAACCTAATAAAGAAACCACCTTTTCGTGATCGTAAGTATCCTCACAAATACGCAATTCCGTTAGCAACAATTCAACATTTGATTTTTTAATGTGCTCAGGTATTTTTTCCAACCACTGCTTTACAACCCACCATTCACCATTATCCAATGCTATTTTTTTATGCTCAATGATTATATTGCTAGCCAAATCATAATCTTCAACCTTTAAAGCATATTTAATTGCTTCACTAACAAAACCATTTTTAGAAAACCATAAACTTATATGAATATAGAGTGGTTTGATAATAGTTGGCTCGTTTTTTTCAAGTCGCATTCTAAGAATATCTCCAAACAAATGATGAAACCTAAACCACAATGTTTTACCCTTAATTGGTATCAAAAAAAGATTTAAACCCTTTAGTTCTGTAATAAAACTATTTGCTTCGAATGAATATCCAAAAACATACTTAAAAATTGATTCGGTTAATTCCTCATTGAATTGTTCGCAAAGCGCACAGAGTTGTACTTTTTTAAAAAAATCAGCATCTAAACTCTCACTGATATGATCCAAGAGCATATCGAGATTATTAGTTAAAATTCCTGATTTCACATTTTTATCTTCCAAACCTAAAAGCGACGTTGACATTAGAATCATTTTAATAGCCAATATCCACCCTTCTGTTTTATTTAAAAGTTCTGTAATTTCATTTGCTGAAAAACGCACATTATACTCCATAGCAAGTAGCACTAGAAGTTCTTCTTCCTTAAATTTAAGGTCTTTATAGTTGAGTTTTAGCATTTTTTGATACAACAGAAGCTTTCGCAATTGAAGTGGTGGGTCTTTTCGAGTAATTACTACCAACTGAAGATTGCTAATGTTTCCATTAATAATAGAGCTTATAAGCTTATGAATTTCTGGATTATCAATTAAATGATAATCGTCTAAAATTAATTTACCAGGTTCATTTAACTTGTTAAGTTCATTAATAATAACCTCTATTATTGCTTCCCAAGACAGAAAGTGATAGTCTAAATTTAGATTTTTCAGTTTAGATTTTGTACCTGAACTGCATTTTTCAAGCATTTCAATAAAATAGGTTAAAAAAGTGGCTGTGTCATTCATACTTTTTTCTAATGACAACCAACAATGTTTATAACTTTTACTTTCAACCCATTGACTGATAAGCATACTCTTACCATAACCAGCAGGAGCAGTTATTAAAACAAATGGTACATGATTGTTTTTTTCTAATTCATTTATAAGATGAAACCTTGACACTAGGCTTTTAGAGAATTTTGGGCTATTTAATTTTGTGTTTAACATTTAATATTTAACTAATCATAATAAAAAACGACATTACATTATTTCTAAATTTGTTAAAATACGCTTTCTATAAATTTTAATAAAAAATACAAAATATAAAGTTACTTAATTAACATTAACCCTTAATAAATTTTTTAAATTTCTATACAAACAGCTTTATTATAAAGTTATTTGGTCTTTTAAAGTGTCTATTTTGTAAAGATTCAAACCTATAAAATAGCTATTATTTGAAACAACTATTCTCATATAAATAGCTAAAAACAACAAATAACATTACAATTACATAATTTTATGTTATTTATTAATTATCTCCTGTTCATGTACAACTGGTGCTCGTCTGCGATGAGTACCTACTTAACTTTTGAAACCAACAAAAAGCGTTTGCAACGCGGCAAATTATATGAATTATTTATAATATAGGTTGCAAAAGCTCTAATTCACCTCCAATTTACAAGTAGCACTCGTTATAAACGAGCGCCAATAGGCTAATTCATCTAATTTTGTATATGAAATAATATGAAACTCGGTTATTTTTGATTTCCGCAACATACCCCATAGATACCCGCAACATACCCGCAACATACTTGCAATAAAACATATATTCCAACTGTTGCTTGTCTGCGACGAGTACCTACTTAACTTTTGAAACCAACAAAAAGCTTTTGCAACGCGGCTAATTATTTGAATTATTTATAAGTGGGCACTCATTATAAACGAGCGCCAGTAGGCTAATTCATTTGATTTTGTATATGAAATAACCTGAAACTCATACTCCAAAAAAAGTTCCCTATTAAATCTTGTCAACTATACGCATAAACTTTGACCAGTTAGCGTATAAATCTTGTCATCTTTGCGGTTAAGTTTGGATAGTAAAGTACATAATACACTTTAAAAAAGTACATTATTTTATTGATTAATGTACTTTAAATTTATAAAAAATGTACTATATTTAGGGGATATTTAAAAAGCCACTAATTATAAGGCTTTTAGAAGTATATTCAAATATAAAAAAATAAAGCTTTGATTGGTTAATTAACTGCGGTTTTTTATCAACAATTTTAATTTAAAAACAAAAAATAACACCAAAAATTGATATGGCTATAAGATACAGAATAACAAAAAGAACCAATACCATAGCTGCTACAAAAAAAGAGCAGTTTATTATGCAGGCAGTAAATACAGGTACTGTTGATATTAGAAGAATAAGTGAAGAAATTAGTACCGAAAGTACACACAGTGTTGCAGATGTGATGGGGGTTATTATTGCATTGGGTGTAAAAATGCAGCAGCATTTAGAGGATGGGAAAATTATAGATTTAGGCGATGTAGGAAAGTTTAAAATAGGATTTCAAGGAAAAGCAGCAGACACTGCAAGTGAATTAACACCGAAAAGAAATATCAAGAAGTTTCATTTAAACTACCAACCTTCATTAATTATGAAACACCGCTTGAAAAAAGCAATTACAGTTTACAAAGAAGGAAGTAGAAGTAGGGATTAACAGCTTTTCGGCTGTTTTTAACACTATCCCTTAAAGTGCGTAAACTATTTTAGTTCACGTACAGATAACTCTAACTGGTGCTCGTCTGCGACGAGTACCTACATAACTTTTGAAACCAACAAAAAGCGTTTGCAACGCGGCAAATTATTTGAATTATTTATAAGTGGGCACTCGTTATAAACTAGCGGCAGTGGACATAAAGTTTTATCATAAATAACTATATGTCATTTATTGATTTACATATGAATGTTTTCCAGAAGATTTTGAAGAAAAAAATTATTTTACAAATTACCCGTTTTATTAAAAATAGCATTTGCTTTTTCTAAATCTTCAGGCGTATCAATTCCAATAGCCAATTTATTGGTTTCAACCATTTTAACTTTTAATCCGTTTGCTATAAAACGAAGATTTTCTAGTTTTTCAGTTGCCTCTAAATGATACATTGGCAACTTTGTAAACTTCAACAAAGCGTCTTTTCTAAAAGCATAAATACCAATATGCTTATAATAAACTGCCATAGATTTTTCACGTGGATACGGAATTGGACAGCGTGAAAAATACATTGCAAAATTTTGAGTGTCGGTAACAACTTTTACATTGTTAGGATTGTTAATTTCAGCTTCAACTTCCATTTTAATCATTAATGAAGCTATGGCAATTTCTTTAGCTGTATCTGATTTAAAAACTTCCAATAAATTAAACAATGGTTCGGCTTGTGTAAAAGGCTCGTCGCCCTGAACATTTACCACAATATCAACCTCTAAATTCTCAACAGCTTCAGCAATACGGTCACTCCCCGACTCGTGTTCTTTGATGCTTTTGATTGCTTTTCCACCGTTTGAAGTAATTTCATTAAAAATAATATCAGAATCTGTAACTACATAAACCTCATCAAACAAATTGGTTTGTTTTGTGGCTTCATAAGTTCTTAAAATAACCGATTTTCCGGCTAAATCTTTCATTAATTTTCCAGGAAATCTACTTGCTTCATAACGAGCAGGAATCATTGCAATAACTTTCATAAGGTATTAATTTTGTGATTGTTTTTTTAGGCTGTAAATACTGGCGTTTAACTCAAAACCTAACAATAAAATAATGGAATTTAACCAAACAAACAGCATTAAAATTAACAAGGTACCTATTGATCCGTACAGCTCATTATAGGTCGAAAATTTGATAACATATACTGCAAATAGCTTAAACATTAACAAGGTTAACAAGGTAGTTAACAAGGCACCTGGCACGTATGAAATTTCTTTGGTTTCTTTTGTGCCATATTTGTATAAAAATGAAACAGAAACATAAATAAGTACGATAAAAAAAACATAACGGCCATATTGTATCCAAAATACATCATCAACCAGCAATCCTGAAACCGTTAAATTATTAACTGCCATTTCAAAATAAATATTTAAAGCAACTGTTATTAACAACACCACTGCCAAAAGAATTGCCATACCCATTGATACAAAATACTGACGAATTATATTTCGCATTTCGCTGATATGATACGAATATTCAAAACCTCCCAAAACAGCATTCACACCATTTGTCATTAAAAAAACTGAAGTTATAAAACCAAAGGAAAGCAAGCCACCATACCTGTTATTTGCAATATCTACAATTACACCTTGAACAGATTCAAAAGTATTTGGTGGTAATAAATGCTCAATGGTATTTAAAAAATCTTGCTGAAATCCCTCTATTTGAACGTACGGAATTAAAGTTAGGATAAATAGTAAAAAAGGAAACAATGCCATAAAAAAACTAAAAGCAATTCCGCCAGCTCTTGAGGTTAAGGCACCTTTAAAAATTCCGATAATATACATCTCCAAAAGATCGTATAACGACAAGCCCAACAAACCCGGAATTTTGACTTTTTTAATCAGTCTAATTACCAGATTTACAACAGGAATTTTATCTAAATTTTCTTCTATTGGTTTGGTCATTTTTTTAAGTGAAAAGGTTGCAGAGGTATAG
>NZ_RHLN01000036.1 GCF_004121075.1 Lutibacter sp. HS1-25 | reverse complement strand
CTCAAATGAAGATTTTGAAGGTTTGGTTAATTTGGCAAAGAAGAAGTTCTAGTTCTCGATACAATTTTAAAGTAGTATGTTTATAGTTATAAATTGAATTTGTAATTACTTTAAAATCACTCGAACTGATCCTTCGATAAACTCAGGACAGGCTTTGATACAATTTTAAAGTAGTATGTTTATAGTTATAAATTGAATTTGTAATTACTTTAAAATCACTCGAACTGATCCTTCGATAAACTCAGGACAGGCTTTGATACAGTTTTCATTTTCGTCACTTCGAGTTGTTTTGCAAGGATGGTTATAGAATAAAGGAAGAATAAAATAGCAAAACAGTATCGAGAAGCATTTGATAGTGGTTCTCGATACACCTCCGTTGCACTTCGGTACTCGAACTGACGGTGTGTGTTGTTCGTCACTTCGAGTGATTTTGTGTAACGCAGTGAAACAAAATTGTACCTGCCTACGTTAAGTAGGTCTTGAAGTACTTTTTCATCCATTTTCGTAGTAAAAGTACGTAAAAACAAAATGAACTAAAAAGCCCCAAAACACTACAACTAGCAGGTTTTTTATTAACAATTTTACGTATTTGTTTAAAAACAAAACTAAAAAAAAATCAAAAAAAGTTGAAATATTTTAAATGATGTTCTACTTTTATCAAATAAATAAAGCGATTAGCTAGAACTGATCGAGGTTTTTATCAAATTATAACTCAATAACTACAGGGTGCTAGCCATAAAATTATTGAGTTTTTTTCTGCCCTTTAGTGTCGTTTTGCACTAAAAAAAATCATATTTTTTGAGCGTATTCTATAACTTATTACATAAGTATGTTGTATTATTTTTGAAATTATTATGTTTTTTTAAATTTGCTTAGCTATTGTGAAAAACTGCTTATCAATTTAAGCAAACTTCTTAGCTATTTTGTGAAATTGCTTAGCAGTTTTAGCAAACTACTATATCAATTTTTTTAAAAAAAAGCATAAAAAAACCTCGGTCGCTAGAACGATCGAGGTTTTCATCAAATCAAATTAACTACAGGGTGCTAGCTCGCTTGTAATTTAAATTCCAACGTTTTAAGCATTTTGCGTAAACGTTTTGCTGGTCTAAAATTCAAATGTGCCGAAGTAATACAATTACTGTTTACTTCCTCTGTAAGGGCTTTCCCTTCAGAACGGACACCAATTTGAAAATTACCCAATTCACCAAACTGTACAATTTTACCTTGTTCCAGTTCATCAATCATGTTCATTTCCAATGCACGAAGTACAGCCAAACAATCTGGTACACGTACAGTACATTGGTTAGACACTAAATATGCCAATCGCTCAAAATCTACTTTGCCTGTAGAAATGGCATGGGCATAAAACTTTGGTACCGCAGTATCATCTTGCGGATTTTTTCTAGAAATAGATTTTACTTCTATCATAATTAAAAAAATTAACCTGCTTCTTAGTTGAAGCATTGATGTAAAATTAATTAGAAAATAAAACCAATTTATCTTTTTAACCAATTAATAATTAACATTTTGATGTTGAAAAGTTATTCAATTTTTTTTAATTAAAAATGTGTCAATTAATTATTAATTCTTTAAACAAGAACAATTTTTAATTTTTTTTATTCAAAAAATTATGCTGATACTTTTTTTAAAACAAAACCATAAAATTTTTTGTGGCAATTTTTAATTGCTATTTTTACAAACGTAATTTTTTAAACATTTGTTGATTGATAAAAAAATATTTTTGATTTCATCAAACCAACAACCAACAACCAATGAACACTCCTTTAGTATCCATTATCATTCCCACCTATAACCGTGCACATTTAATAGGTGAAACATTGGATAGCATTATTGCACAAACCTATACCAATTGGGAGTGTATTGTAGTTGATGATGGAAGTACAGACAATACGGAACAATTGTTAAACGATTATTGTAAAAAAGATACACGCTTTCAATACCATCATCGTCCTAAAGAGAGACCAAAAGGAGCGAATGCCTGCCGTAATTATGGCTTTGAGTTAAGTAAAGGCGAATATATCAATTGGTTTGATAGTGATGATTTGATGCATTGTGATAAACTTTTAATTCAAATTGATGCTTTAGAAAGTTCAAATTTTAATTTTTCCGTTTGTCAAAGTGTTTTTTTTAAGGATGATATACATAATATTGAAGGGCTTAGAAGTGAAAATATTATTTCAGAAACTATTTTTTATGATTATATGACTCAAAAAATAGCTTGGTTAACACAAGCCCCAATGTGGAAAAGAAATTTTTTAAATAGTTTATCTTTTTTATTCGATGAAGAGTTACAAGCAGCACAAGAATGGGAGTTTCATTGCAGAGTTCTTAGTGTTTTTCCAGAATATCATACCATCAACAATATTTTGGTTTTTTTAAGAAAACACAATCAAAGTATTACCTATAATGACAATGATAATAACCGACAATGGTTTTATTTTTTGGCAAGAAATAAAATTTATAAAAATTCGATAATTAAGAAGGATAATATTACAAAATTGTATCTTCAAAATTATTTATTATCTAATTTTAAATTATTTGTTATAAACCGGCAATGGTTTGCAGCTTGGTTTTCTTTAAAAAAATTTATATTAGTTGAAAACGAGTTTAAATTGATGACAAAGTTAAATGCATTCTTAGGTTTTATTTCCTATAGTATATTTAATAAAGGATATTATTTTATTAAAAGAGTAAAATTTATAAAATGAATCCATTAATTTCCATCATAATACCAACCTACAATAGAGCTCATTTAATAGGAGAAACTTTAGATACTGTATCGGCACAAACCTATACTAACTGGGAATGTATTGTGATAGATGATGGTAGTACAGATGCTACAGCGGAGCTGTTAGAAGATTATTGCAAGAAAGATGTGCGTTTTCAATATTATAAAAGGCCAATGATTGGATTAAAAGGGCCATCCTCTTGTAGAAATTATGGATATAAGATGTCTAAAGGTAAATTTGTAACTTGGTTTGATGATGACGATTTGATGTATCCAAGTGCACTAAAAGATAGAATTGAATTATTTGAAATTAATACCGATGTAGTCATTTGTAAATTACAGTATTATAATTTTGAAGATGCTATAATAATTGATGAAACTAATATAATATCAGATAAGCCAATAGAAGATTATTTGATAGGAGATGTAACTTATTTTGTTTCAGGGCCAATTTGGAAAAGAAGTTTTCTGGAAAAACAAAATTATTTATTTGATGAAGCTATATCAAATTTAGATGATTGGGATTTTAATTTACGAATGCTATATGCCAATCCTAAAATAAAACTACTAAATAATAGTCTAATTAAGTATAGAATACATAATGATTCTTTAACAAAGCAATTAAAAAAAGAAAACTTTGATGAAATAGTATCTGAATGTAAAGCAAGGCTAAAGCATTTAAAATTATTACTATTTAAAAGAAATATTAATTTAAAGAACTACTACAAGTTTGTATGTGTTAGAAGTAAAAATTATTTGTTAAGAGCACTCCTTTCAAAAAATGATAAAAAGTATTATATATATATAACGCTTTTAGTATTTCAATTAATGTCTCATGATTTTAGTGGTATATTTAAGGCTATTTTTGGATTTACTAGTTATTCAATGTTTAATAAAGGTTATATTTTTTTTAAAGGATAGTATGCTTATGGCTAAAAATAAATTTGAAATAAATAACCTAATTAATTTTAAGAATTAGATTTTACTAAAACAATGAAAGTTAAAAAAAACATTTTATTTATATGCTGGTCTATAAATGTAGAAAAAGGTATCGGAACTTTTTTTTGGGAACAAGCTGGGCTTTTAAAAGATGATTTCAACGTTAGGTTATGTGTATTTAAGAGGAATGTTATTGGTAGAAAAAAGCACTATTTTGGAAATAATAATATAGTATATTCAAAAGAATTTACGCCTAATAATATTGAGCTAGTTACTTTCCAATATCCATACGTCGAAAAATTTTCAAAATCTAGAAATCTAGAAATATATAATAATTTTGTAATACGTTCTTTTAATGAGCTTTATAATAATATAGATTTAATTCATGCGCAATGTGTTTTTAATGCAGGTATTGAGGCTTTTTTTATTTACAATAAATTTAATATACCTTATGTACTTACAGAGCATAATCAGTTTAGTTTAAGACATAAAAGTATAGAAGAACAACAATTAGTACATAAGGTTTTGGAAAAAAGCAAAGAAATATTGGTTGTAAGTGATGATAAAACTAGACAATTTATAGCGAATGGATTTTTTTATAATTTTTATAATGTGGGAAATTCAGTTAATTCAACACTTTTTAATACAAATGGAAAGGAAATGAAGGGGGAGGTGTTTAAATTAATTACCATAGGTGCATATCATCCAATAAAAAATCAAAAATTTATTTTAAATGCATTAAAATTAGTAGATGAAAAGATTTCAGATCAAATAGTATTCACTTGGATAGGCTTCTCTGGATGGGGAATAGATAAAAAAAATGAAGTTGAAGAATTAATTAACACATATAATTTTAAAAATATAATTGTAGAGTTAGAACCTAAATTAAATAGAGAACAAGTTTCAATTAAATTGAAGCAAGCAGATCTTTTTTTATTCAGTAGTTTAAGTGAAGGAATGCCTGTTTCTGTTTTGGAAGCTTTAGCCTGTGGTATTCCAGTTTGTTCAACAAATTGTGGAGGCGTTGATGAAGTTATTAATAGCAATAACGGTTTAATTGTTAAAATAAAGGAGTACGAAAATATGGCAAATTATATTATGAAGTTAATTAATAAAGAAATAGAAATCGATGACAACAAAATTTCTGAAGAATTATTGAGTAAGTTTGGAGAAAAGTCTTTTAATGATAGAATCGTAAGTATTTATAATAATATATTAAATTAAAAATTTAATTAAGACATTTTCATGAAAGTTACGGTTTGTATGATTAATTATAATCAGGAGGAGTTTATTAAAGAAGCCATTGAAAGCGTTTTAATGCAAGAATGTGATTATGATTTTGAATTATTAATAGCTGATGATTGCTCAACGGATAATTCAAAGAATATTATAAAAAATGTAATAAAAAGCCATCCCAAAGGCTATCTAATAAACCTTATTCAAAGAGAAGATAACTTAGGGATGACTCCTAATTTTTTTGAAACATTAAAAATGTGTAAAGGCGATTATATAGCACTTTGTGATAGTGATGATTTTTGGCGAGATAAGTATAAATTACAAAAACAGTTAGATTTTTTAGAGAAAAATAAAGATTACGTAGTAAGTTTTCATGATGTAACTTTATTTGATGAAAATAGTAAAAAAATAAATCGAAATTACATTTTAGAAGAAGTTAAAAGAGATTATGAAAGTAATGAATTAGTGTGTGGTGCGTTTTTAATGCCCGTAACTATGTGTTTTAGAAATGTAATAACTAATATACCACATGAGGCTTATAAAGTAACGAATTGGGATGTGTTTTTAATTAGTTTGTTAGGTGAGTTTGGAAAGGCAAAGTTTATGAAAAATATTACTCCTGCAGGTTATAGATTACATCAAAATAATATAAGCGGTACACTTACAGAAGTAAATAAGAACTATCAGAGAAAAGTTGTTTTTTATTATCTCTTTAAATTTTATAAAAGAGTTAAAAAAAATAATATTGCATATAATTATTTTTTAAAATATAATCGTGCAATTAAAGAATTAATAGTACATAGTTTAAAAGATAAAAATAGATTAGAATTTTTAAAATTGTATTTCAGTTATTTATTTAGCTGCATTAAACATGGTTATTTTGAAAGGATGGCATATATTACCAAAGATGTATTAAAGTTTACAATCAAAAAGTATGAATAAAGGTTTAATCTCTTTTGTCATTCCTTGCTATAATGATGCTCAATATATTGATCAGGCTGTAAATTCGGCCTTGAATCAAACTTATTCACCAATTGAAGTGATTGTTGTTGATGATGGATCGAATACAGAGACAAAAGCAATTTTAAAAAGTATTGAGCCCAAAATAACAAAGTTAATAACACAAGAGAACAAAGGTCAAAGTACAGCTAGAAACGTGGGGATTAAAGAAGCAAAAGGAAACTATATTGTTACCTTAGATAGCGATGACTTTTTTGAACCAACCTTTTGTGATGAGGCAATAAAACTTATAAATAATAATATGCAAATAAAAATTGTTACTTGTAATACAACTATTTTATATGATGAAGGAATGACAGAATTATATATTCCTAATGGAGGGGAGGTACAATCGTTTATATTTAATAACTGTGCATTAGGAAGTTCATTATTTAAAAAAGAAGATTGGGAAAGTTGTGGAGGTTATGATGAAACTATGAGGAAAGGCTTTGAAGATTGGGAATTTTATATTCGAATTTTACAACAAGGAGGTTATGCAAAAGTGATTCCGAATACTCTTTTTAATTATAGACGTAGAGCCAATTCAACTACAGCTAGGGCAAATAAAAATAAATATGAATTGTTAAATTATATATATACAAAGCACAAAGAACTTTATATTCAAAATTATGAACAGTTGATATCTCATTTTTTAAATAGTATAAAGCGAGAAGAAATAGAAAAAATTAAAAACACACAAAGAATTGAATTTAAAATTGGAAAAGCATTGTTAAGGCCTTTTCGTTTTATTAAAGCTTTAATGAAATGATTCATAAAGTTTCAATCATCATGGCAACCTACAATAGAGCACACTTTATTTTAGAAACCTTGGAGTCTATTCAAAAACAAACGCATACCAATTGGGAATGTTTAATAATTGATGATGGAGGTACTGACAATACAAAAGAAGTTATAAAACCAATTTTAGATAATGACAACCGATTTCAATATTTACAAAGATCAAATGCCTATAAAAAAGGCTTGCCAGGAAGTCGTAATTATGGCTTGGACTTGGCAAAAGGAGATTATATCATATTTTTTGATGATGATGATATTGTACATCCCCAAAACTTAGAATTGTGCGTAAATGAATTAAAAAACAATCGATATCAATTTTGTAGATATTTAAGAGATGTTTTTTTTGATAAATTTGATATAGATTTTAATTTGAGTAAAGTATACACATCATATATTATAGGTATAAACGATATAGAAAAGGTTTTGAAAAATGAACTTACTTTCAATTCTTGTGCTATTATGTGGAGAAAGGAAGTGTTTTTAAAGGATAGGTTTCAAGAACATTTAATGTATGCCGAGGAATGGGAGTTGTATTCAAGGTTGCTATCCAACAACATTAAAGGAATAACCATTGAAAAATGTCTTTTTTATGGAAGGAAACATGCAAATTCCAATACAGGTGAATATTTTTCGGGTAACCTTACTAGAATAACTTCAAAAAAAGAAGCAATAAAATTAGTGACTCAAAATTTACAGGCAAAAAATCTTTTAAATAAAAATATATTAAATTATTTAGCAGGTTTTGCAATTACTTTTCGCGATACACAATTGTTAAAAGATATTTTAGATATTTCAAAAATTCCCTTTATAAATAGCGTATTTTTGACTTTTAAATTTTATAGGTACCCTATATGGTTGCATTATAAGAAAATTGAAAAAAGATTAAAGAAATGAATATAGATTTAATAGCAGGAGCTCGTCCAAATTTTATAAAAATAGCACCTCTTATTGATGCCATAGAACAGTCTAAGAATAATGGTTTTGATATAGATTACAGGTTAATTCATACAGGACAACATTACGATAAAAATATGAGTATTCGTTTTTTTGAACAACTAAATATTCCAGAGCCACATATAAACCTTGGAGCGGGTGGAGGTACGCAGGCTGAGCAAGCGGGAGCAATTATGAGAGGCTATGAAAAAGTGTTGCTAAATAAAAGTACTGATTTGTGTGTTGTAGTTGGTGATGTAAATTCCACCATGGCCTGTGCAATTGTAGCAAGGAAAATGGGAGTAAAAGTTGCCCATGTTGAAGGAGGAATTCGTTCTGGAGATATGACTATGCCTGAAGAGATTAATAGAATAGTAACAGATAGTATCACTAATTATTTTTTTACAACAACTAAATTGGCAGGTGAAAATTTAAAGAAGGCAGGCGTAAATGAAAATGCTATTTTCTTTGTTGGAAATACGATGATAGATACCTTAATGAAGTTTAAATCATCTTTTCGAAAACCTATATTTTGGGATAAATTAAATCTAGAAAATCAAAATTATTTTTTATTGACTTTGCATAGGCCTTCAAATGTAGATAATGAAAATAGTTTAAATAATTATTTGGTAGAAATATTAAAAAACACATCTGATTATCCTGTAATTTTCCCTGTACACCCCAGAACAAAGAATACATTAAATAAAATAGGTTTTTCAAACAAACGATTGTTTCTAACCGAACCAATGGGGTATCTAGAGTTTAATTATCTTACAATGAATTCTAAAGCAGTAATAACTGACTCGGGTGGTATAACGGAAGAAACAACTTTGATGGGGGTTCCTTGTCTAACTTTACGGGATAATACTGAAAGACCTGAAACTGTTGATATTGGAACAAATGAGTTAATTGGAACTAATCCAGAACAATTAAAACTAGCTCTAACTAAAATATTGAATAGTACTTGGAAAAAAGGAGGGATTCCAGAAAAATGGGATGGGAATACGGCTCAGAGAATAGTTGAAATCCTATTAAAATTAGGTTGATAGTTTATGAAAATAGAAAGGATTTTAATTATTTCCGACTCAATTGATGTAAATGATAGCAGTGCCTCAAAAGGTAGAGTAGCTTTAATTAACAATTTAAATTCTTTAGGGTATCAGTTAAAAGTATTGCACTTTACTCAAAAGATAATTAAATTGAACGGTATAGACTGTATTTCGATACCTGAAAAAAAATACAATTTAACCTATTTGCTAAGTCGAAGTCAGCGTGTGTTTACACGATTCACAAAAATAAATTTCAATCCATTTATTGAACGATTACTCGGTTTTTCGTTTACTTTTTTTAATGATACCAATAGTATTAAAAAAGCCATTTTAAAAGAAATGGATTTTCAGCCAGATTTGGTATTAACATTAAGTAAGGGGGCTAGTTTTAGATCACATTATGCGGTGTTGCAAATTCCAGCATTACATGCTAAATGGATGGCTTATGTGCACGATCCCTATCCCTATCATTATTATCCACGTCCTTATAATTGGGTAGAATCGGGTTACCAGCAAAAGGAACGTTTTTTTAGAGCGGTTTCAGAAAAAGCAGCTTATAGTGCTTTTCCGAGTGAATTATTAAGGGAGTGGATGGGTAGCTATTTTCCCAACTTTTTAAAAACAGGGGTAGTTATTCCTCATCAAAATTCGGAGGTTGGTTTTACAGAAAGTGAATTGCCTGAATATTTTAATCAAAGTAAATTCACGATTCTTCACGCTGGGGCATTAATAAAACCTCGATCACCAGAGGGATTGATAAAGGGATTTAAATTGTTTTTAAAAAAGAACATTGAAGCAAAAGATAAAGTCCAACTGATATTGTTGGGTAATGCAAGTTATCATAAACAATTATTGGATATCTATGCAAAAGAACTCCCACAATTGTATTTTAATAATAAAAATGAAAAGTTTAATATAGTTTACAAATTGCAACAAACTGTTTCTGTAAATGTAATTTTAGAATCAAAGTCTGAAATCAGTCCTTTTTTACCGGGTAAATTCCCACATTGTATAGAGGCAAACAAACCTATTTTATTGTTAGCACCATTTTACAGTGAAACAAGGAGATTGCTAGGAGATGATTATTTTTATACTTCTGAAGTTGATGATTCAATAAAAATTTCAATTCTTATTGAAAAGTTATATAATAATTGGTTAGTGAATCCTAATTCATTAAAACTAAATAGGAGAGACTTGAATAATTATATATCAGAAAACTATTTAAAAAGTGTTTTAGAATCAATCAAAAATAATAATTAAGTTAAAATGAATAATATTACTTTAACAATAGCTACTAAGAATAAATTGGATGAACTTAAAATTACATTAGAAAGTTTAAAAGAAATTATTCTTGCTAAAAAGGTAGACTGTATTATTTGTGATGATGGTTCGACAGATGATAGTATAATAGAGTATTTAAGAGAAAACTATCCGATGATTCTTGTTTTAAAGAATAGAAAATCTAGAGGAATTCATTTTACTAGAAATTTAATGTTTTCAAAAGTTAAAACTCCCTATGCACTTTGTTTAGATGATGATGTTAGTTTGCTGACATGTAATTCATTAGGGTTGATAGAGAATTATTTTGATAAAAACCCAAAATGCTCAGTAATTGCATTCCGAATTTTTTGGAGTAAAAAACAACCAATTACTATGATTTGTAATGAAGATAATGAGAGAGTAAAAAGTTTTGGAGCAGGTGCTTGTGCTTGGAGAATGTCTTATTGGAGAATGATACCAAATTTTTTAGATTGGTTTATGTTTTATGGAGAAGAAGATTTTGCGGCTTTTCATTTATATAAGAAAGGTTTAGAGATTCATTATGTCCCTGATATTTTAGTTCATCACAGAGTTGATGTGAAATCTAGGAAAATGGAAAGTGATTATAAATTACGTTTACGTAGATCTTTAAGATCAGGTTGGTATTTGTATCTGTTATTTTATCCTTTAAAATTAATACCTCGAAAATTTTCATATACCTTATGGATGCAACTAAAGTTAAAAGTTTTTAAGGGAGATATGAAAGCATTAGTAGCAATTTTTTTGGCATTGTTCGATGTTTTTTTGAATTTACCAAGGTTGTTAAAAAATTCGAATCGATTGTCAAGTTATGAATTTGAACAATATCAAAAATTAACTAATTCAAAATTGTATTGGATTCCAAAATAGAAATGAGTTAAAATTTAAATAGTAGTTTGAAAAACTTAGGCTTTAGTGGAATTTGATTTGAAATTATAGTTTAATTAAAATAATTCGTTGAAAATTAAAATGAAAACATTCATTATTGCAGAAATAGCACAAGCACATGAAGGTGATATAGGGATTGCGCATCAATATATTGATGCTTTAGCAACTACAGGAGTTGATGCTATCAAGTTTCAAACACATATAGCTGCTGCTGAAAGTAGTGTTTACGAGCCTTTTAGAGTTAAAATGCCTGGTAGTGATAAAACACGTTTTGATTATTGGAAGCGTATGGAGTTTTCAAGAGCTCAATGGAAAGCGTTAAAACAACATTGTGATGAAGTTGGATTGGAATTTATGAGTTCGCCATTTAGCAATGCTGCCGTTGATTTATTAGAAGATATTGGCGTAAAGCGTTACAAAGTAGGGTCTGGTGAAGTTTCTAATTTTGTATTACTTGAAAAATTGGCACAAACTAAGAAGCCTCTGATTATTTCTTCGGGGATGAGTTCCTTTGCTGAATTGGATAGTACTGTTCAGTTTTTAAAAAAACGACAAGTTGAGTTTTCTATTTTGCAATGTACTACTTCATATCCTACACTGCCTGAGCAATGGGGGTTAAATGTGATAGCAGAGTTAAAAGAAAGATATTCAGTTCCTATAGGTTTTTCAGATCATTCATCAACTATTGAAGCGTGTATTGCAGCAGTTGCTTTGTGTGCTGAAATTATTGAATTTCACGCGGTGTTTGATAAAAATTCATTGGGTCCAGATGCAAAATCTTCATTAACTATGCCTGAAATAGTTCAGTTGGTAAAGGCAGTTAGCGCAATAAATACAGCTCAAAACAATCCAATAAATAAAAATGACAATGCATCGTTTTCAGCCCTCAAACAAATTTTTGAAAAATCCTTGGCAGTGAATAAAGATTTAAAAGCAGGGCATATACTTACTTTTGATGATTTAGAAACTAAAAAACCCAAAGGTTATGGTATAGATGCTGCTAAATTTGAAAGTGTTATTGGTAAAAAATTGTGTAACAATTTAAAGCAATGGGATTTTTTAAATGAAGATGATGTGTCTTCGACAGGCTCAGACTGGTCTTCGACAGGCTTAGACTGACAGGTGGTTTAAATAGAAAAAAGCTGATTAAAAACCTTAATGTCACACTGAGCTTTTCGAAGTGGGGTCTGTCTAGGTGAGCTTTGATAATGAAAATATAAAGTGTAGTAGGTCTTCGACAAGCTCATACTGACAGTGAAAAGGAAATATACAAGTCTTCGACAAGCTTAGACTGACAGGTGGTTTAAATAGAAAAAAGCTGATTAAAAACCTTAATGTCACACTGATTTCTATGACAAAACCAAAGGATTTTTATAAAATTCTTGATTTTTGATAACGGCAAAAATACGATGAATAATTTTGTTTCTTACAGCATTCAATACTAGCATTTTATTTTTGCCTTCATTTACTTTTCTAAGGTAATAAACTCTTAAATCATTGTTAAGTCTAATGGCGCTCATAGCACCTAAATGCAATACAGCTTTGGTTGGTTTATCTGCAAACATTGACACCCTAGGCTTTCTATAAACCGAAGTTCCTGATTGATATTCAAAAGGAACCACTCCAGTATAGCAGGCCATCTTTCTTGGATCTGTTATTTTAGTAAAACCCTCAGTTTTAGCAATCATTGTCCAAGTTAATATCTTTCCTACACCTGGCACACTGCTAATTAATTTGGCTTGTTGTTTTAGGATAGAGTCTTCATTTATTATAGTCTGAATTTTTTGTTCAATCAATTTTATTTGCTTGACAATTTGGTCTATAAATTGTTTGTTTAGTTTGGCTAATTCTTTGTCAAGGCCAACATCTTTCATTAGTTTATAATCGTGTTGTTGTTTTAATAGACGTCTTTTCATTTTTATTCTAGAAGTACGTTCTGTTATGAATATTTTTAGCTTTTTAATAGCTTTAGGCGTGGGCTTCCAAAGCGTTAAATCTTCTTTGTTTTTTTCAGTAAATAAACAGATTCTATACGCATCTGTTTTATCATCTTTACCCCTAACTAAGCCTAAACTTTTAGATAAATGCAAAGGGTTCAATACATATATTTTAAAATTAAATTTCGGTAAAACTTCAAATAAATTCCAGTTATATCTCCCAGTGTTTTCCATAGCCACTATAACTTGATTTTCTTTATATACACGAAAGAATTTAAGAATAGCTTTTTGTGAGTTTTCAATTTCAAAATGGGAAAGTTCTTGACTTTCTTTAACGCAGATATCTAATGTTTTACTGCTAATGTCGATACCAATAATAAAGTTTTTCATAAATTTGTTATTAAGTGAAACAGAATAGAGAAATCATCAGTTACTTAACTCCTTAATAATGGGCTTTAAATCCCGAATTTCTATTTGAGTATTTGATGAGCAGAGAAGTAAAAGTCTAAATCAGGACACGAGAATAAAATCTCAGAGCGCATGTCATAGTTTACTTTTACTTCTTTTCTCTTTCTAAATTTAATTAAAATTCCTTAATGCAAATCTAAAGGAGCCTGTCGAAGTGGGGGTCTGTTGAATTGTATTTTGATAATGAAAATATAAAGTGTAGTAGGTCTTCGACAAGCTCAGACTGGTCTTCGACAAGCTCAGACTGACAAGGTGGGTTAAATATAAAAAATGCTGTTTAAAAACCTAAATGTCACACTGAGCCTGTCGAAGTGGGGCTGTAAAATAGTAAAAAGCTGATTAAAAACCTTGATGTCACACTGATTTCTATGACAAAACCAAAGGATTTTTATAAAATTCTTGATTTTTGATAACGGCAAAAATACGATGAATAATTTTGTTTCTTACAGCATTCAATACTAGCATTTTATTTTTGCCTTCATTTACTTTTCTAAGGTAATAAACTCTTAAATCATTGTTAAGTCTAATGGCGCTCATAGCAC
Source organism: Lutibacter sp. HS1-25 (assembly GCF_004121075.1). Classification (GTDB taxonomy): domain Bacteria; phylum Bacteroidota; class Bacteroidia; order Flavobacteriales; family Flavobacteriaceae; genus Lutibacter. The sequence continues at coordinate 34 of NZ_RHLN01000036.1, read as the reverse complement.
CTAAATGCAATACAGCTTTGGTTGGTTTATCTGC
>NZ_RHLN01000035.1 GCF_004121075.1 Lutibacter sp. HS1-25 | reverse complement strand
AGATGGGACGCTATAGACCTAGAGAATGAACAGATAAAACTAGCAAAAGCAAAGAACAGCACATGCTCTCCCAAAGAGTTTAGCAACGGAGACACAAGAAAACAACTTTTGGCTAGAAGTAGGTACTTGCTATACAAAGCCCCCTCAAATTGGACAGAAAGCCAATACAGTAGAAGCAAAATATTGTTCGATCAATATCCTGATATAAAAATCGCTTTTGATCTTACTCAAGGACTAAGGAACATATTCAATACAGCCAAAACTATAGAAGTAGCATATACAAAGCTAGCACATTGGTATAAAGATGTAGAAAATACAGGTTTTAGAGCGTTCAATACAATTGCAAATACAATAACACTCAATTATAGGTCAATCCTAAACTATTTTATAAATAGAAGCACTAATGCTTCAGCTGAATCATTCAATGCTAAAATAAAAGCGTTTAGAACTCAATTTAGAGGAGTTAGAAACGTTGAGTTCTTCCTTTTTAGATTAACAACAATATTTGCATAAACACAACAATTGTTATTGATCCCTTTTTAGATTAACAACAATATTTGCATAAACACAACAATTGTTATTGATCCTTCTTCCTTTTTAGATTAACAACAATATTTGCATAAACACAACAATTGTTATTGATCCATTTAGGATCATTCTCAAAAGTTGTGGGATTTTGAATTTGATCCCATAAAAGTTACATATAAAAAACCCTATTAAAAACAAAAAATCCTACTATTTCTAGTAGGATTTTGATTTGGTGGGCGATGAGGGGTTCGAACCCCCGACCCCCTCGGTGTAAACGAGGTGCTCTGAACCAGCTGAGCTAATCGCCCTTAGCGGTGGCAAAGATACAACACATTTCGACTTACGCAAAACTTTTTTGAAGAAAATTTTACTTTTTTTTTGATAAAAAAAAGAAGTTATTCTAAATCAATACTTTAACAAAAAAATTATTTTGCCAAGGCAGGAACATTTTGGTAAATATAATCTCCATGGCCTGAAAATATCTTACTATACTCTTTAAAAAAGGCTTTTCTTTCTTCTTCATTTGGCCAATATGCTTCCTCTAATTTAGCATTTTCTTTAAAAGAGCTTTCAATATCACAAAATGATTCAAAAACAAATACCTCTAAAGCATCTAAACTATTTGCACCCCAATTGTGTCTGTAAGTATAATAACCTTTAACATACTGATTTTTCATAGTTATATTTTCAAAATATTCACCAAAACCATCTCCACCCTCACCGCGTTTATTTTTTTTCACATAATAAATTAGTGGTTCTTTAGAATCTGATTTAACTGGTTTTTTAAATCTTATTGATGCATAAATTTCATCACTATGTATTGGACCGTAATAACTTCTTTGCTTTTCAAAAAAAGCAGCTCTCTTTTCTTTATCTGGCCAAGCAGCTTCAATCAATTTTGCAGATACTTCACTTGCACTTTCAATGTCGTTCCAATTTTTATAAACCGAAACAAATAAAATTTCAGAATTGTCGGGCGTAAAATAATGTGTATAAAAGCCTGAGCCAATAATCAAATCGTTTTTCATAGTTACTTTTTCAAAAAACTCTTTTTCTGTCGCAAGCCAATCCGAATTGTCAATATCCAAGGATGCATTCCAATGCGCTGTTGTAACAACTAAATAAACTGGTTTAAATTCTTCATTTGGCGCATCCTGAGCAAAACTTTGAATTGAAAATAAAAAGATGAGTCCTGCGACTACAAACAATAATTTTTTTCTTGTTTTCATAATATTTGATTTTAATTAGTAATAGTAGCTAAAGGATAAATAATTCAAATACTTATAAAAGCATATAAATATCCAAATTTATTGAGGTTGAAATTGGGGGTAGATTATTTTAAAATAATGAGGTTAAATCTTGGTAATTAAAAGTAGGCTTACCAATAAAGTGCAATAATTTATTTTTTGAAATAAAAACGAATACCAATATAATGAAAAATTAGTTTATAATAACTTTTCTGATATAAAAAATTTAGATTAAAATTTAAAAAGAAGTCCTAAACAACTTCAGCAACAACAAAAGTACTCCCTCCAATAAAGATAAAATCTTTTTCTGAAGCCGACTTTAAAGCTTCTTTATAAGCCTCTTGTACAGAGCTGTATGTATTTCCTTTCAAATCAAATTCTTCAGATTTTTGCTGTAAAATTTGAGTAGCTAAACCACGTGGAATATTAGGTTTACAAAAATAATAATGCGCATTTTTAGGAAATAAAGGCAAAATTGAATTTAAATCTTTGTCGTTAACAACTCCAAAAACAAAGTGTAAATTTTCATAAACTTCTTGCTTAAGTTGCTCAAAAACATATTTTAAACCTTCTTTATTATGCCCCGTATCACAAATTACTTTTGGTGTATTGTTTAAAAGTTGCCATCTTCCTAAAAGCCCTGTATTTTTAACAACATTTTTTAAGCCTTGTTTACAGTTTTCTTCAGAAATTGAATAACCTTTTTCACTTAAAACCTCAATAGTTTGCAAAACGGTTTTAACATTGTTTATCTGATAAATTCCTTTTAAATCGGTTTCAAAATCTTCAGCATCCAAAACTTCAGCTAAATACATCGTTGCATTATTCTTATCAGCTATTTCTTCAAAAACCTGAAAAACTTCATCCTGATATTCGCCAATAACCACAGGGATATCTTTTTTAATAATCCCTCCTTTTTCAAATGCAATTTCAGGCAAAGTTTCACCCAAAAACTGCATATGATCAAATCCAATATTTGTAATTACAGCAACTTCAGGAGTAATAATATTAGTTGAATCTAATCTACCACCTAAACCCACTTCAACAATGGCTATATCAACTTTATGTTTTGCAAAACAATCAAAAGCCAATCCAACAGTCATTTCAAAAAAAGACAATTGATGGCTATTTAAAAAAGATTGATTGTTTGCTATAAAATCAACAACTTCTTCTTGTGAAATTTCGTTTCCATTAATTTTAACACGCTCTCTAAAGTCTTTTAAATGAGGTGATGTATACATACCTATTTTATAACCTGCTTCTTGTAAAATTGAGGCCAACATATGACTGGTAGAACCTTTGCCATTGGTACCTGCAACGTGAATTGATTTGAATTTTTTTTCAGGAAAATTAAGATGCTTTGAAAATGCCAGACTATTGGTTAAATCCTTTTTAAAAGCAGTATCACCTTGCCTTTGATACATTGGCAATTGTGAAAACATCCAGTTAAGCGTTTCTGTATAATTCATTAAAATTTATTGAGATAATGAAAATCTATATTTTATAGTTCCAACTTGTTTTGAAGGTGCCTTACTATCGGGTTGCCAGGTAGTTTTTAAAGCAGCTTCTTTGGCTTGTGCTAACAAACTAGGTGCTGTAGTTGTAGAACCTTTTACACCTGGAGTAGCTTTCGTTACACGTCCGTTTACATCAACTTCAATTTGAACAACTACCAACCCCTCTTCTTCGCCAATATAATTTGGTTTTGGTCTGCTGATAGGTTTTCTATTTCCAAGTTTATAATCGCCTCCACTTCCTGTGCCGCCATTTCCATAATAACCACTTGCATTTGGATCGCCGGTTATTTTACCTTTATCACCTGGCTTATTATCGTTTCCTTCACCACCGGTTGCAGTTCCATTTGCATTGTTAATACCACCCATTAAGGCATCTAATTTTTTTCTTTTTGCTGCTTCTTCCGCTTTTTGCTTTGCAATGGCATCTTGTTTTATTTTTTCTAAACGAGCTTCTTCATCTGCCTTTTTTTTAGCTTCTATCTGCTTTTTAATTGCAATCGCATCTTCTATATCTTGCGTTAAAACATCTTCCGTTTTTTTTGTGGTTGAAGGTGTAACTTCCTGCTGTTGAACAACTTCTTCCTGCTGCTTTACAACTTCCTGATTGGCAGCTTTTAGTGGCTCTGTAGGTTGAACATCTCCCATACCAACATCTGAAGTTCCAAAATTAACGGCTATCCCGTATTCTTCTGGCGGATCTAAATAAGTCATCCCAACAAAAAAAATAGCCACCAATAACAAAGCCATAATTAAGGTTGTTATTGTTGCAGATTTTCTTTTATGATTGGTATCTAAAAATTTCACAATTAATTATTTAGGTCGAACAGCTAAAATTACTTTGTATTTGTTTCTATTGGCAATATCCATTACTACAACAGCTTTTTCAATAGGCACTCCTTCTTCAGCACGTAAAATAATAGTAGGATTGTCTTGACCTTCTAAAGTTGAAAGTAAATTTTGCTCTAACAACTCTTCTTTAATCTCATTGTTATCAATAAAATATGCCAAATTTTTAGTAATTGTTACCGAAGTAGACTTTTTATTTTCTGTTTTTCCACTTGCTTTTGGCAACAAAATATCCAAAGCACTTGTAGTAACTAATGTTGAAGTAATCATAAAAAATATAAGCAACAAAAAAACAATATCAGTCATAGACGACATATTGAAATTTGGATTTACTTTATTTCTCCCTCTTATATCCATAAAATTTTTATTGAATTGTAGAATTGTTTAAATATTGATATTGATTTTTAAAACACGTTTAAACAATTCAACCTTTAAACAAATAAACATTAATTATATAGGCTCGTTTAACAGGTCTAAAAATTCAACCGATTTGGCCTCCATCTCATAAACCACCTTATTACTTCTCACTACTAAATGGTTGTATTGTACATAAGCAATAATACCAACTATTAAACCAGCAACAGTTGTTGTCATTGCTGTATACAAACCGTCTGACAACATTTTGATATCAATTTGTCCTCCTGCATTTGCAATTTCGTGTATCGCCACAATCATACCCACTACGGTTCCTAAAAACCCAAGCATTGGCGCTGCTCCTGCAATAGTTGCCAGCACACTAACATTTTTTTCTAACTTATAAATCTCCAATCTTCCTGCATTTTCAATAGCTGTATGAATATCTGCCAAAGGCTTTCCAATTCTTGATATTCCTTTCTCAACCAATCGGGCAACAGGCGAGCTTGCCTGAGCACATAAATTTTTAGCGGCATCTAATTTTCCATTAGAGACATAATCTCTAATTTGATTCATAAAGTTACTATCTGTTTTAGAAGCTGCATTTATTGCAAAAATACGTTCAAAATAAATGTAAAGTGATACCGCTAATAATATTACTAAAAGAGCAATAATAATTTGACCTCCAATACCACCATCCATAATTAATTTGTAAATAGAAAGTGTTTTTTCTTCTGAAACAACTTCACTTATTACTTCTACTGAATCCTGTAAAACAGTTAAAAACATAGATATATTTTTTTATTTAATTTATAAACGAAATTAATGATTGAAAATTGTAAATAGTATTTTTAAATTAAAAAAACCGAGAATAACTCGGTTTAATTTATATTAAAAGTTTCTTATTAACATAAACGCTACTGCACCAACCACAAACCCAATTGCCGCTAGCCAAGCGATATTTTTAAAGTACCAAAAAAAGTTAATTTTTTCCATTCCCATAGCAACTACACCTGCTGCACTACCAATAATTAACATACTACCTCCTGTACCTGCAGAATAAGCAACAAAATGCCATAAGTGACTATCTATAGGCTCTTGGAACATTCCCATACTTGCTGCAACTAATGGTACGTTATCTACAACTGCAGAACCTATACCTAATAACATAATTACAACATCTGTATTTGGAATAATTTCTTTTAAATGTTCTGCACCAATAAATAACATTCCTAAAGATTCTAAAGCAGCAACTGCCATTAAAATTCCAAAGAAAAACAAAACACTTGGTAATTCTATTTTTGACAATGATTTATGAACTGGGCTGTGAAACCCTTCTGAATCATCACCCTCAGTCTCAATAGCACTTGATATACTAAACTGTGATCTACTGTAAATTTCGGCAAAAATTGCAACTACAGATAAAGACAACATCATACCAACATAAGGTGGTAAATGAGTAATTGTTTTAAAAATAGGTACAAAAATAATTGCAGATAAACCTAAATACAACATTGTTGGGCCATATTTACTTTTAGTTGCATTTGCATCTTCTGATTCAACAATTTTTAAATCTCCTTGAAAAGGTTTCATAAATGATGCTATAAGTACTGGCACACCAACACATAACAAAGACGGTATAACTAAATATTCCATTAATTTGGCTGAAGTAACTTTATTACCAATCCATAACATTGTAGTAGTAACATCACCAATTGGAGACCAAGCACCACCTGCATTTGCCGCAATAATAATTAAACCAGCAAACCATAAACGGGTATCTCTATCGTCAATAATTTTTTGTAAAATAGTGATTAAAACTATAGTAGCCGTTAAATTGTCAATAATTGCAGATAAAATAAAAGCCAAGGCAGCAAAAATCCACAATAATTTTTTCTTGTTTTTTGTTTTTATATAATTTTTAAAAGTTGCAAAACCATCAAAATAATCTATAATTTCAACAATAGTCATAGCACCTAATAAGAAAAACAATATTTCAGCTGTTTTTCCTAAATGATGTAACAATGTTTCTTCTAATAAATGATGCTTTTCTTCACTTGTAAAATTAGAAAAACCATCAATTAAAGCATGTGCACCTGAATCGAACCAACTTGTAAAATTATCAATTCCAAAAGAAACCATCGCCCAAATTACAGCCATCATAGCCAATGCAGGAATCAGTTTGTCTAATTTCAAATTATGTTCTAATGTAATGGCTAAATAGCCTAAAATAAAAATTATTATAATAATGGTTTCCATATGAAAAATTAAGTTAATTAAAGTTTACAAAGGTTTAATATTTTTTTTTGCAAACTCAACAAATATAATAAAACTTATTTGCCATTGACAAAGATTTTTCCAGAACTATGATCTTTTATTGCACCAGTCACGCTACTTAAACAATTTACTTCATTTTCAGACCTTAAAACGCCCAATAAGGCAAAAATTAAGGCTTCTTTAAAGTTCACTATTTCATTGTTTGGAATAATAATTTCGTTGTTGGTTTGTTTTTTTAATTCATTTATTAAAAAAGTATTGAAAGCACCACCACCAGTAATCAATACTTTTGAAGTTTTTTTATTATTAAAACAATTAGCAATTTGGGTTACAATATGAGCAACAAAAGTTCGTAAAACAGTTTCAACAGGTAAATTAAACTGATCAATCATAGGAAAAACAGTTTCTTTTACAAACTCAAATCCTAAAGATTTTGGCAAGGCTGCTTTATAAAATGGAATATTGTTTAACTCATTTAATAAATCTTTATTAATAGTTCCAGTACTGGCAATTTTACCGCAATCATCATAAGCAAAACCCAATAAATTGGTGTAATGGTTCATTACAATATTGGTTGGACAAATATCAAAAGCAATACGTTTATCAGCTAATTCGTATGAAATATTTGCAAAACCACCCAAATTTAAACAATAATCGTAAGCAGAAAAAAGTAACTTATCGCCAACAGGAACCAACGGCGCTCCTTGTCCGCCAAGTGCAACATCCTGCGTTCTAAAATCACATATAACTTTTAAACCTGTAACATCACTTATTGCCTGACCATCACCAATTTGAAGTGTATATCCTTCGTTTGGCTTATGAAAAATAGTATGCCCATGAGAAGCTATAAAATCTACTTTTTTAATTTTATGCTTTGTCAAAAAATCGTTCACAACTTCACCTAAATAATTACCATACGCTATATTCAATTTTTCAATTTCTTCTTTTGGAGCATTAAAAGCATTTCGCAAATTATTTTCCCATATCGTATCATATTTAACGGTATCTGTCACAATTAAATTGAAATTATAAATATCATTTTCTTTTGAAATACGAGTATAAACAATATCAATTCCATCTAAAGAAGTTCCAGACATTAAACCAATAACATTCCAACTTTTAACAATCATTCTTTTTAAATTTAAAAAACCGTTTGCATATTTAATAAAAATAATCTTAGAAAAGAGTTATATTTACTTAATTGTATATTTATAATCCTAACTTTTATCAATTATGAATTTTAATTTAACTGAAGAGCAATTAATGATTCGTGATGCAGCTCGTGATTTTGCAAACAACGAATTGTTACCAGGTGTAATTGAACGAGACGAAAAACAACAATTCCCTGCCGAACAGGTAAAAAAAATGGGGGAACTTGGATTTTTAGGAATGATGGTTGACCCTAAATATGGAGGTAGCGGTTTAGACACTGTTTCGTATGTTTTGGCTATGGAAGAAATTTCAAAAATTGACGCATCAGCTTCTGTTGTTATGTCGGTAAATAACTCATTGGTTTGTTGGGGATTAGAACATTTTGGAACCGAAGAACAAAAACAAAAATATTTAATTCCATTGGCTACAGGTCAAATAATTGGGGCTTTTTGTTTAAGTGAACCAGAAGCGGGTTCAGATGCTACTTCACAAAAAACAACAGCTATTGACAAAGGCGACCATTATTTATTAAACGGTACAAAAAACTGGATTACAAACGGAAATAGTGCAAGTGTATATTTGGTAATTGCTCAAACTGATGCAGAAAAAGGCGCTAAAGGTATAAATGCTTTTATTGTTGAAAAAGGAATGGATGGTTTTTTAATTGGAAATAAAGAAAATAAGTTAGGCATTAGAGGATCTGACACACATTCTTTAATGTTTACCGATGTAAAAGTCCCTAAAGAAAATAGAATTGGCGAAGACGGATTTGGATTTAAATTCGCCATGAAAACATTGGCTGGTGGTAGAATCGGTATTGCTTCTCAAGCATTAGGAATTGCTTCTGGAGCATACGAATTGGCTTTAAAATATTCAAAACAACGAAAATCTTTTGGAAAAGAAATCAGCAAACACCAAGCAATTGCCTTTAAATTAGCTGATATGGAAACACAAATTGAAGCCGCTCGCCTACTATGTTTAAAAGCTGCCTGGGAAAAAGATCAAAAACTAAATTATGATTTAAGTAGCGCAAAAGCAAAATTATTTGCCGCAGAAACTGCTATGCAAGTTACCATAGAAGCAGTTCAAATACATGGCGGTTATGGTTTTGTAAAAGAATACCATGTAGAACGATTGATGCGTGATGCCAAAATAACTCAGATTTACGAAGGCACTTCTGAAATTCAGAAAATTGTAATTTCAAGAAGTATTTTAAGCGATTAAATAATTTTATTGGGGGTAATGTCCTGTCAAGTGTGTAAATAGAAAAGTTATTCTGAAATATTTTGCTCTTTAAAAAGCAAAAAATATTTCGGAAATAACTTTTGAAGTAATTAACTTTAACTTTTAAACACACACTTCGATGACAAAAGAAGAATTATTAAACGGAGAATTTTTAAAACAATTTAAAGATTCTAAAGATTTTGGCAACTTTATGGATACGCTTTATAAACGAGGCGTTGAAACAATGTTACAAGGTGAGATTGAAGCTCATTTAGGGTATTCAAAAAACCAAAAACGTCTAGACTCTGGCAATTCTCGCAATGGTTACGGGAAAAAAACAATCAAAACAGCGCAAGGTGAATTTGACATCTCGGTTCCAAGAGACCGTAATGCTGAATTTGAACCCCAAATAGTACCCAAAAGAAGCACTTTATCGGAAGGTATTGAAAGCCTGATTGTATCGCTGTATGCCAAAGGAATGAGCAACTCAGATATTGAAGGACAACTCAATGAACTTTATGGTTTTAACGTCTCAACTTCTACCATCTCAGTAGTTACAGATAAAATCACTGGAGACATCATCGCCTGGCAAAATAGACCTCTAGAGAGTGTTTACTTAATTGTTTGGATGGATGCAGTAGTTTTCAAAGTTAGAGAAAACTCAAGGGTTGTGAATAAAGCCATTTATTTAGCTGTAGGACTTCGTGGAGATGGGAAAAAGGAAGTATTGGGTATGTGGCTTGGAAAGAATGAAAGCGCTGCTTTTTGGATGTCGGTTTTAACAGATTTAAAAACCAGAGGTGTTCAGGATATTTTAATTACCGTTACTGATAATTTGAACGGATTTACCGATACAATTACACAGGTTTTCCCTGATTCAACAAAACAGATCTGTGTGGTACATCAAATCCGAAACTCTGCTAGATATGTAGTTTGGAAAGATAAAAAAGAGTTTACCAAAGACTTGAAGTATATCTATACTGCTCCAAATCAACAAGCAGCAAGAGCTGCATTAGAAGACTTTAAATTAAAATGGAATGGTAAATACTCTTATGCTGTAGATTCGTGGTATAAAAATTGGGATGAACTCACTGCTTTTCTAGATTTTCCTGTAGAAATAAGACGCATTATTTACACTACAAATCTTATTGAAAACTTAAATGGAAAGATTAGAAAATATACCAAAAATAAACTGTCATTTCCAACGGATGAAGCTGTGAAAAAATCAGTGTATTTGGCCCTTGGTGAGGTCACAAAAAAATGGACAATGCCTATTCATAACTGGGGACTAATTTTAAACCAATTTATGACTATATTTGAAAATAGGGTTCAACTTGATAAAATTGAACCCTAAAAATATGTTTACACACTTTACGGGATAGTGTCTTATTGGGCGTGCCGGCAATAAAAATTGCCGTCGCGTCTTCCGCTATATCTTTTGCTAAAAAAAGCAAAAGGATGCCGCTTCAACCGCTAACGCATTACACCTTTTTAATCACATAGGTAACTATACCCCAAATAATTAGCTCGTTCTCTTCCGTTACTTTTATAGGCTTAAATGTTTTATTTTCAGGCATTAAAAACACACAATCTTTTTCAACTTTCAATCTCTTAACAGTAAATTCACCATCTATCATACAAACTGCAATTTTGCCATTTCTAGTTTCAATACTTCTGTCAATTACCAATAAATCGCCATCTTCAATATTCGCATCAATCATAGAGTTTCCTCTAACACGCGCATAAAAAGTAGCATTTTCATTCTTCACCAATTCTTTATCCAAACTAATGCGTAATTCTTTAAAATCTTCCGCAGGAGAAGGAAATCCAGCCGAAATATTTTCTGTTACAATCGGTCTTTCTATAAACTGCGATGTATCCGCAATAAAAATTGTCAAATTTTGTATCTCCTTTATTTTCTTTAAACGCATTTTACTTCAATTATTTCATCAATGGCTGTTGTGTATCTTGGCGATAAATATTCTTGTTTCATTTTCCAGGTTTTATCTAAATCCTGATTGGCAATTTTAATTTTAGGCGAACGGTATTTTAAATTCATAGCATCAATCACTTTCATAATTAACTTATGTTTTGGTTGCTCATCTTCAAATAACGAAAACTGATGTAGTTTTTCAGGCTTTATGCCCATTACAATTACACCCGATTTTTTATAATTAAAACCATTTTTATACAATTGCTGCAAACCTTTAACAGCAAAACTACAAATGGTAATGCTAGAATTTGTGGCGTATGGCAAATGTACAACTACCCCAACGTTTCTTTGTACTTCAGCGTAGCTACTGGTTCTCAAAAAAACATACAAACTAGTACATTCAGATCGTTGCTTTCTTAATTTTTCAGCACAGGAATTTGCAAACGTTGCAATACGCTCTTTAATTGGCTCGTAATCTCTTATTGCTTTTTCAAAAGTACGCGTAGTTGCTATATTTTGTTTGTCTTTTACCTGCTCAAAACCTATTGTTTGTATTCCCGATAAATCTTGTTTCAATCGCAAACCAACAACCGAAAATTGTTTCCTTACATACTCATCGGGCAATAAGGTAAAATCATAAGCTGTATAAATATTTTGTGATTTTAACTTTTTTGAAATACGCCTCCCAATTCCCCAAACATTTTCAACTTTTGTCCATTTTAAAGCTTTTATCCGTTTTTCTTCAGTTGAAATAACATAAACACCTTTTGTTTGCTCATACTTTTTAGCAATTTTATTTGCAACTTTAGACAGTGATTTTGTAGGTGCAACGCCAATACTTACAGGTATGCCAACCCATTTTTCAATGGTAGTTTTAATATTTAAAACATAAGCATTTAAATCTTCTTCTTTAATACCATCTAACTTAAAAAATGCTTCATCAATAGAATACACCTCAATATCACGAGAAAAATTTGATAAAATATTCATTACCCTTGTACTTAAATCGCCATATAAAGAGTAATTAGATGAAAATACATGAATTTGATGCTCTTTAAAAATCGTTTTGTATTTAAAAGCCTCTGCTCCCATAGGCACAAAAGGTTTTGCTTCACTACTTCGCGCAATTACACAACCATCATTATTAGATAAAACTACAATAGGTTTTCCTATCAAATGTGGCTTAAAAACACGTTCGCACGACGCATAAAAACTATTACAATCTAAAATGGCATACATTTTATAAAATTAAGAAGATTATTTTCAGAAAATAGTTAAAATAAAAAAATCCTCATATTTGAAATGAGGATTTTGAATACTTATTTACAAACCACATTTAAACCCTATAAGTATCTGGTTTCCAATTTTTAATCGCCAATTTAATTTCTTTTTCTGATAGATTTTCTTTTATTGCTTTATCAACCAAAGCTGGAAATTCATCATCTGGTGCAAATCTCAAGCCTATAATTTGACGAGTTGTTAATTTAGTACTCATTCGTTTAGAGGTTAGTATAAAATATCTCAATTTTTCTTCAGCCCTAATTGCTCTGTCTTGTGCTTTTAGTGCAAAGCTTCTTAAATAAAAAAACAAAAGCAATAAAATAATGGATACCAAAACAAGTAACGAGGCCAAATATAAATTATCTGCTGATGAATTGATTAAATTTCTAATTGAACCTATCAGCAATAAAAGAATTGCTAAAAAAGTAAAACCATGAAAACCCAGTACCATTCTTGCATGGTTTTTATAAGTTTGTTGTTTCATAATATATTTTTAAGTTAGTTTCAGTAAATATAGCTATTTTAAAAAATATTTGAACTAAAAAATATTTTTAGCATTTGCATTTGGGCGTTACCCGCAAGGGGTCGTGCTTTCCGCTATATCTTTTTTACAATTTCACTATGTTACATTGTAAAAAAGGATGCCGCTGCAATCACTAACGCATTTAAACAATTGATAATTCACAATTGACAATTGATAATTGATAATGAACAATTAATAGTGAATAGTGAAAAATGAATAATTGAAGTCTGATTTTTGATAATTTACAATTGACAATTGATAATTCGTAATTCGTAATTAATAATTGATAATTCGTAATTGATAATGGATAATTGACAATTGACAATTGATAATGAACAATTAATAATGAATAGTGAAAAATGAATAATTCGTAATTCGTAATTGATAATTGATAATTGATAATTGAAGTTTGAAGTTTGAAGTTTGTTATTAAATATAAATCACAACATATCAGATACTAACAAATAAAAACACATTGTCATTTTGTAACTTTATATAACCTAAAATTTAATTTTAACAAAATTAAACGCTTCAAATCTTATAAGTTGAGATGACGCAGACACACAAAGTTGGACGCTACCAATTGATAATTGATAATTGATAATTGACAATTGATAATTTGTAATTCGTAATTGATAATTGATAATTGACAATTCGTAATTTACAATTGATAACCCGCTCCCGCGCGAATCCTTTCGCGTGGCTCTACTAGTTTTTGAATTATAGATATTTTTTAGGTAATCACAGACACACTTTTTTGGACGGTATCGGATGGTATCGTTATTAATAGACGAAGACACACAAAGTTGGACGCTACCGTTATACAATTGATAATTGATAATTGACAATTGACAATTGATAATTGATAATTGACAATTCGTAATTGATAATTGATAATTGAAAATTGATAATTCGTAATTCGTAATTTACAATTGACAAAACCTTTGGGTAAAAAAAAGGATAAAAAAAAACCTTCAATAATTTAATATTGAAGGTTTTCAAAAGAAAGGCGGCGACATACTCTCCCACCATAATGGCAGTACCATCTGCGCTGATAGGCTTAACTTCTCTGTTCGGGATGGGAAGAGGTGAGCCCTATCGCTATAACCACCTTAAGGGTTTAGTTTAAAGTTTTGAGTTTAAAGTTCTAAGTTTTTCACTTTTCAACTTTTGACTTTTCAACTTTACACTGCAGCCTTCGCTGCTTATGAGTTAACATACTGAAAAAATAATATCTTATAAATCAATTTTTAATAAAAAAGTTCGCATAAAAGCCTATGGGTTATTAGTACTACTCGGCTATGACATTACTGCCGTTACACCTATAGCCTATCAACGTGGTGATCTCCCACGACCCTTTAAAGAAATCTCATCTTGTGGTGGGTTTCGCGCTTATATGCTTTCAGCGCTTATCCCTTCCCGACGTAGCTACCCAGCAATGCTCCTGGCGGAACAACTGGTACACCAGAGGTCAGTCCAACACGGTCCTCTCGTACTAGTGTCAGATCCACGCAAATTTCTAACGCCCGCTACAGATAGAGACCGAACTGTCTCACGACGTTCTGAACCCAGCTCGCGTGCCACTTTAATGGGCGAACAGCCCAACCCTTGGGACCTTCTCCAGCCCCAGGATGTGACGAGCCGACATCGAGGTGCCAAACCCCCCCGTCGATATGAGCTCTTGGGGGAGATCAGCCTGTTATCCCCGGCGTACCTTTTATCCTTTGAGCGATGGCCCTTCCATGCGGAACCACCGGATCACTATGCTCTACTTTCGTACCTGATCGACCTGTATGTCTCTCAGTCAAGCTCCCTTATGCCATTGCACTCTACGCACGGTTACCAAGCGTGCTGAGGGAACCTTTAGAAGCCTCCGTTACTCTTTTGGAGGCGACCACCCCAGTCAAACTACCCACCAAGCACTGTCCCCATCACTGGGTTAGACTCTAGATAAGCAAAGGGTGGTATTTCAACGATGACTCCACAACGCCTAGCGACGCCGCTTCAAAGTCTCCCACCTATCCTACACATTACTTATCCAAAACCAATACTAAGCTATAGTAAAGGTGCACGGGGTCTTTTCGTCCCGTAGCGGGTAATCGGCATCTTCACCGATACTACAATTTCACCGAGCTCATGGCTGAGACAGTGTCCAGATCGTTGCACCATTCGTGCAGGTCGGAACTTACCCGACAAGGAATTTCGCTACCTTAGGACCGTTATAGTTACGGCCGCCGTTTACTGGGGCTTCATTTCA
>NZ_RHLN01000034.1 GCF_004121075.1 Lutibacter sp. HS1-25 | reverse complement strand
AGACCCTTCGACAGGCTCAGGGTGACATTGAGTGTTGTCAGTCTGAGCTTGTCGAGGACTTTTTACATTTTTCTCTATATCATGAGATTCCGCATCAGGTGCGGAATGACGGTTGGCTGAGACAGACATAGGGTGACATTGCGTTTCGTCATGCTGAACTTGATTACTCACCAATCTTTTTTTAATGCTGTGTTCGTGAATCTTCGATTTCAGCAGCTCATCATTGCTTTTCATATCATGAGACCCTTCGACAGGCTCAGGGTGACATTGAGTGTTGTCAGTCTGAGCTTGTCGAGGACTTTTTACATTTTTCTCTATATCATGAGATTCCGCATCAGGTGCGGAATGACGGTTGGCTGAGACAGACATAGGGTGACATTGCGTTTCGTCATGCTGAACTTGATTACTCACCAATCTTTTTTTAATGCTGTGTTCGTGAATCTTCGATTTCAGCAGCTCATCATTGCTTTTCATATCATGAGACCCTTCGACAGGCTCAGGGTGACATTGAGTGTTGTCAGTCTGAGCTTGTCGAGGACTTTTTACATTTTTCTCTATATCATGAGATTCCGCATCAGGTGCGGAATGACGGTTGGCTGAGACAGACATAGGGTGACATTGCGTTTCGTCATGCTGAACTTGATTACTCACCAATCTTTTTTTAATGCTGTGTTCGTGAATCTTCGATTTCAGCAGCTCATCATTGCTTTTCATATCATGAGACCCTTCGACAGGCTCAGGGTGACATTGAGTGTTGTCAGTCTGAGCTTGTCGAGGACTTTTTACATTTTTCTCTATATCATGAGATTCCGCATCAGGTGCGGAATGACGGTTGGCTGAGACAGACATAGGGTGACATTGCGTTTCGTCATGCTGAACTTGATTACTCACCAATCTTTTTTTAATGCTGTGTTCGTGAATCTTCGATTTCAGCAGCTCATCATTGCTTTTCATATCATGAGACCCTTCGACAGGCTCAGGGTGACATTGAGTGTTGTCAGTCTGAGCTTGTCGAGGACTTTTTACATTTTTCTCTATATCATGAGATTCCGCATCAGGTGCGGAATGACGGTTGGCTGAGACAGACATAGGGTGACATTGCGTTTCGTCATGCTGAACTTGATTACTCACCAATCTTTTTTTAATGCTGTGTTCGTGAATCTTCGATTTCAGCAGCTCATCATTGCTTTTCATATCATGAGACCCTTCGACAGGCTCAGGGTGACATTGAGTGTTGTCAGTCTGAGCTTGTCGAGGACTTTTTACATTTTTCTCTATATCATGAGATTCCGCATCAGGTGCGGAATGACGGTTGGCTGAGACAGACATAGGGTGACATTGCGTTTCGTCATGCTGAACTTGATTACTCACCAATCTTTTTTTAATGCTGTGTTCGTGAATCTTCGATTTCAGTATCTCATCATTGACTTCAAAATCATGAGATTCCGCATCAGGTGCGGAATGACGTTCTTCAGGCTCAGGGTGACGTTGAGTGTTGTCAGTCTGAGCTTGTCGAAGACTTTTTAAACTCTTCTCTATATCATGAGATTCCGCATCAAGTGCGGAATGACGGTTGTATTTAGATTCAATAGAGGTCAATTCTTTCTTCGAAAAGGGAGCTACAACCTTCACCTCATCGACATATTTCAACCATAAATTCATTTCTTTTACATAAGGTTCGTAAGCAAAGAGTTCTTGCTCATGAATTTTATGTTCGGCATGTGTGATGATGGTGAATTTCATTGTTTCAAAATTACTTATTGAGTCAAAAATAAAACTAAATAGCAATATACAATCATGTTTTAAGCTTTTATCCCTAAACTAATTGAAGTTTTTTTGCTTTTGCAAATGCTATACGTTTTCACGCTTTGACCCCAACCCTAAAGGGTGAGCGTGAAAACTAACATAATTATTTTTCTACTTTCGGTTTATTCAAAAATAATGAAAACCACCCTAGCAATCTACCTGAAGCTTCCGTAAATGCTTCTTTTCTTTTATTTGTAGTGAAAATATTGGTAAACCGTATGCCTATTAACAACAATACAATGGCATTCCATTTAAATCTAGCATTCAAAGAAGGCTTGGGATATTTTACATTCCAAACATACCAGCCATTGCGTACCACCATTTTTCCATATTGATATTGATTGGGTCTTCCACTTGGCTCATGATGGTGTTCTAACTGTGCTGCTGTATTTATATATAACTTACCTTCTTTTGCTACTCTTAAAGAAAAATCAGCATCTTCATACAAGCCATAACCTTCAAAATAAGTTGAAAATTGTAGTTTTTGAAATACTTCCTTTCGATAAGAGGCAACACCTCCCATTAGTTGTTCAACTTCATATATTTTTCCTGAAGGTGGTAAATAAGAAACTGAACGCCCATTGGAGAATTTAGGCATAAAACCAGGTTTGGTTTTATCAACCAATCCCAATTGTTTACGCAATACAAACCGACTTCCTTCCTTACGAATATATCCATCAAAACCATATTCACTTTTAGTCAATGCTCTATTCGACTGCTCCCAACCTACTTCATTACCAATATAACCTCCAATAGCCAATGCTTCTGGATAATTATGATAAGTATTAATCAATTCTTCAAAATAATTGTTCTCTAAAATAGTATCATCATCTAAAAAACAAACTATTTCACTCTCTTTTGCTACTTTTGAAATTCCGAAATTACGTTGTTTGGTTAAGCCTCTATGCGCATCTGAAACTAAATAATAACTTAGATTTTTGAAGGTTTTATTGTCTAATGCCATTTTGGAAGCAGCATCTAAAGAGCCATCCACAATAATTATTTCATTGGGATACAAGGTTTGTTTCTCAACTGAATCCAGTAAAGTTATCAATGCTTTTGGACGTTGGTAAGTACAAATGACGAGACTAAATTTCATAACAATTTATTTATAACGTTCACCTATCCCTATTAAACCTTTTGCATATTGCATAGATTTACTAAATTGGATTTGTTTGTACGGATATTTAAAAAAACGAAGTAACAATTCCTTTTTAGGTGCTTTAAAAAGATATATGAAAAAATGTTTATTTCGCCATTCTGAAATTTGATACGGTTTGAAATGTTTTAAAATTCCGTAGGTAATTGTTGGACTTGGTACAGGTTTGAAATATTTAACTGGATTGTCTAATTCCCATGGTTGTTGTTTTCTTTTTTTACCCAAAATACTAGCTTGACTCCCCCACCATCTATAGCCCCCTACTGGAGGTTTTAAATGTAAATTTGCAGAAAAAGGATTGTGTAAAACTATAGCTCCATTTTTTAATAAACGTAATCCATAATCACTATCCTCTCCATAACCTCCATCGAAATTAACATCATTATATCCAATTTTATTTACCCATTCTCTTTTTACACAAGAATTGGCATTGCTAAATGACTGTGCTACTCCAACACGCCATCTTTTACCACCTAACTTAGTTAGTCTGTTTTCTAAATCATCTAAATTTTGATACACATTTTCCGCCATAATATCCAATCCATTACAGGCATCTGCATTGTATGTTTGTAATAATCGAATATGATTTTCCACAAAATTAGGTTGAATTCGAATATCGTCATCTGCAAAAATAATATAATCGCCTGTACATAATGCTAACGCTTCATTTCTTGCTCTACAACTTCCTTTTGTAGTTTGCCATTTCACATCAATTTTAAAACTAAAATCTTTTTGTTGATAATACTTTGGATCTCTTTCACTTTCTGGTGTTGCATCAACAATAACAGCTTGCGTTATTTGATATGTTTGATTTTTATGATCTTCTAACAATAATTGACTATAAGCTTGCCTTTTCATTGTTGGTATTACCAAGCTAACTGTTGGACTCCCTTTAATTTCATTCAATTTTCTGATAGAAATAACTTTGGATGCTTTAATTGTAAAATGTTTTTTTGCATACTGATAAGCTTTGTATTCAGAAAATATATTTTTCAAGCCTTTTCTGTACAACATATAAATACTATGATGTGGTTTTACATGTTTTCTATAAAATAAATACCTATCATTATTAGATATTGAAACTTGATTGTTTTTAGCATTAAACAAACCTTTTACATACATTGGAACACCAAACTTTAAACGCAATAATGCATAACCAAAGTCAAGACCTCTCATTGTATCCGATTCATACATCTCATCAAAACCTCCCATTTGCTCCCAAACAGATGCTCTTACCACAAAATTAGCACTGTTAACTCTCCAAGAGATAACCTCTTCTTGTTCTTCAAAATCATTTAAAAACCACCAATAAACAGCTGTTTGATATATAATATCTTCAAAAGCATTGGTAAAACCCTGGTCTAATGAACTATGCCAAACATCACCTGCTCCTAAAACTAAATTTTCTATTTTTTCCAAATCTGGTGTTCCTGCATACAATACAATTTCTCCTGACTTGGTGATGTGTTTTTTTAAATTATTCATTTAATCATTCTTTTATAAAATTCTAAGCTCTGCTTTGCAACCACTTCTTGTGAAAAAAACCTTTCTACTTTTAACCGTGCCTCTTTCCCAAATTGAGTTCTTAATTGTTCTTCATTTAACAATTTATGAATTTTTTGAGCATACACTTTATGATTTGTTGGATGAACAAGATACCCATTTATACCATCATCAATCACTTCGTTTGCCCAACCTATATTTGATGCAACAATTCCTTTTTTTAGCGCCATTGCCTCAATCCATGAAACAGGTAAGGCTTCAGCGAAGGTAGGAAATACACAAACAGCAGCGTCTTCAACATGTTGTTTTATGGATTCATAGGGTACAGCACCTACATAAGTTACTTTTTTTAATGCTTCTGTAGTAAATAAAGGTTGCATTAACTCCCAAGTTGACGAACTTCCTGTGACAATGTCACTTGAATCGTTTCCTACTAAAACCAATTGCGCTTTAGGGTTTAATTGTATCAATTCATTAAATATCAACGGCAATTCGAGTAATCCTTTTTTACGAATCAAAGTTCCATAGTATAGAATCGTATGTACTTTAACTTCAGTCTTTATATTTTCATTAAACAGTGTTATATCTATGCTATTGGGAATAATCGTAAAATCCTTTGATACATTAAAAATGGTATTGGTTACATTGGCCGTAAACTGACTTACAGAGATGAGGCCATTTGCCTTTTTCAAAGCTCTTTTTTCATGAAACTTGTTGATCCATTTTACTTTTCGACCATCTAAATGGCAAAAATAAGTATCAGAACCATGTAATTTTAAAATAACGGGACACACTTTAGGTTGAATAAAAGAGGTAATCCCTGTCCAATCTGGTGCTTCCACTAGATCTATTGCTTTATTTTGATACAATTCGTTTATTTTGTTTGCTATCTTTTTACGTGTCAACCACCAAGACAGTCCTTTGAATTTTTTATTTTTAATTTGATGTACTTCAATCTTACCATCAAAAAAAACAGCATCTTTTGTTTGACCATACACTAAAATAACAACCTTGCAACCTTCTGCTATTAAACTCGAAGCTAAGTTTTTTATACTTGTTCCAATACCTCCAGATTTACCCATTGCTAAATGAGGATATTCAGGTGTTAAGAAGGCTATTTTCATTGTATATATATTAAATGATTATCAACCATTTTTTCTAAATTGAATTCACTTTCAATTAAAAAATTTGTTTCATTAGAAATTTTTAATTCGCCCAATATAATTCTTTCTAAAAGTACTTTTAATTCATTAACATTCCCTGGCTCAAAAATAAAACCATTTTTGTTATGTGTTATCACTTCCAAATTCCCACCTACAGTTGTCGTAATAACAGGTACATTTGACGCTAAGCTTTCTAAAATAGACAAACTAAAACATTCCATATACGTAGGTTGAATCATATAGCTATAATTAGCAAACAATACATTTAAATTGGCTGAACTTCCTTTAAAATGGATACTACTTGTTAAATTTAATTGAGTGCATATTGATTTTAATTCATTTTCATAAGGTCCTTCTCCAAAAACATCTATTTGAATTGTATTTTTAATATTACTTGGCAACTGTGAAACAGCGATTAACAAATCCTGTATACCTTTAGAATAACGTAAATGTGAAGTTACTATAAACTTATTTTTATGTTCTTGTGTTCTTTTTTTAAAAACTGAAGTATCAATGCCATTATAAATAACCATAGTTTTTTTATTTAAAAAGAAACCATAATCTTTTAAAATGCATTTTTTAGTGTACACCGAAACACCTACAAATAGGTCTATATACTTACTATAAATAATTCCTTTTAGTTTATTTTTCATTCTTTTTTTTAATGAAAAACCTACTAATGGCCTAGGATTATGATCTACAGCGATTGTTTTTTGGATACCATTTTTTTTTGCTTCTTTAAAAAATGACGTACACAAAGCTATAAAATGAGTCACCAGTATATTGTACGATCTATTTTTTTCATTCAAATTATTTATAAAAAAGGATTCTACCGAACTGGATTCAGCACTAAATATTGTTAAACCTTCAAAGAATTGTATTGGTTCTTTATAGCTACTAAAATACCAGTGTACTTGATAACCTAATTCTTTCAATTTTTTATCATAAGCAACAAAAAAACGATCCATCCCGCCAATTCTATTGGGATTTAAGGCATAATTGCAAACTATGGCGATGGTTTTATCTTTATGCATTCAATTGAGCTAATGTTTGTACAATCCGTTTACTCGTACCATTCAATTCTTTGCTTATCTGTAAATCAATCAATTCTTTACGTTGTTTTGTTCTTTGCTTAGGGTTATTAAGTTCTGAATTTATTGCTTCTATCAGTTCCTCAGGTGTTTTAGCAATTACAACAGCACCACTTTCTACAACTCTTTTATAATGGTCATAATTTAAATATTTTTGATCATTGTACATTCCATTTTGAACATTTCCAAAAACAGCGTTTATAACTGGTTTATCAAATAACATGAAATCTAAGCTCATAGTAGAACACATATTTATGTTTAGATCTGAATAAGCTAATAATGCTCTTAAATCAGTAACATCTTGTTTGTCAGGCACCCGTTGCGACCATGTTTCTGTATGATTAGTTCGTGTTAATGGCCATTTAGGAATATTCCATTGAATAAAGTCGAACTTTTTTTGTAATGCTTCAAATCTACTCCCATCTTCAGCTGGCGATGTTCTAACTACAAAATTAACTGGTTCTACAATTTTATTATTTTGAATAAAATTAGCAATACAATCAATATAATAAGGATCTAATTTACTAGTTGAAACATCCCCACAACTATAATAAATTGTTTTTTTAGTTGCATCCAAATTAAACCTTTGCACAAAATATGCTTTATCTGTAAAATATATATCCATTACATAGGGTTCAAATTGAGGCGTACCAATTACATGAATTTGTCGATTGCTGATTTTGCTATAATAATAAAGTAATTCGTGTTTCATTAAATCACTCCAAACAAAGTAATTATCGAAACTACCTAGCATCCTTCCTTTTGATGGTAAATTATCCCAACTAAAAATAAATGTACCTGTTTTTATTTTACAACTTTCTGCTGCACCTAAAAATGGAGCTAGATTATAAGGGCGTTGATGTGTGAAAAATAAAAAATCAGGTTTATCCTCATTCAAATATCTTTTATATTTAGCAACTACATCACTGTATTTTAACGAAATAAATTGTGACTTTTCAAAAATAAGTATCCAAAACTCACTATTTAAATAAGTTGTAATTTTATAAATAACTTTAGTTAGACTTCCTTTTAAACCAGTCCATTTTTTAGGGTAGCCATTTGTTAAACTCGAACGAATTCCAAAAGATTTCTTATGTAATTGCAAGTGAGCAACCTCTTTTAATTTTCTAAAAATCCAACTTATTTTTGATTCTTTATAAATTTCTAATTCTCTAAATGAAATTCCATTTAATAATTCTTTTTTATAAACATCTTTTATTAAACCCGAATATATTATAATTTCATTACCATTTGATTTCAACTCTTTAATAAAATCACTCAATATAAAATTTCGATAACCTACACCATCCGCTATTACAATCCCTATTTTCATCTTAATTCAGAATTATATTTAACAATTTTTGAGCAACAAAATTTTCAGTCCTTTCAATGGATTCATAAGTATTTCCTCCAATATGTGGTGTGATTAAAACATTTTCATGTGTTTTCGATAAATGCACCAATGGATGATTCTCAATCGTAGGCTCTCCATATAAAACATCTGTGGCGTAGCCTCCTATTTTTCTTTTTTTAATCATTAAAGCTAATTCATCTTCATTTACCAACCCACCTCTTGAAGTATTTATTAAAAAACATCCTGGTTTCATATAATTTAATAAACGCTTATTAACCATAAAGTGTGTCTGCTCGTTGTAAGGTAAATGAATAGATAAAACATCAACAATTGAAAATAATTCCTCTGCAGATTCGCATTTCATAAAACTACTATTGGTAGTTTTATGAATTATATCATAATAATAAACTTCCATTCCAAATGCGAAAGCATAATTAGCAACAATCTCACCCAACCTACCAAACCCTAAAATACCTATTTTTTTTTCATATAATTCTGTGCCTTCAAATAAATATCTATTCCACAAACCAGATTCAACATGTTTAAAAGCAGATTTGGATTTTCTTATTAAAGCCAACATCAATCCAAAAGTATGTTCAGCTGTTGCTCTAATCTCTCTTAAAAATTCAAATTCATTTTTTAAACTTATTACCTTTATTCCAAATTCTTCACAAGATTTAATATCAATATGATCTAATCCAGTAACAGCACAAAGAATATATTTACATTTTACGCCTTTTAAAATGCTTCGGGTTAGTTTGTGATTTAATCTAAACCAAAAAATATCACATTGCTTTAAACAATCGACTAATTCTAATTCAGTTGTAAGTTGTACATAATTTACGATTGCAATACTTTTAAGTTGCTGCTCTGCATCCTTAGCTAGCTTATCTATCCCCGAAATACAGGCTTTCAGTTTTTTAAAATTAGCACTATAACTTTCCATTTTTCCACATTTTAATCATCCCTTCAGCCAACAAAAAATCTCGCTCTGTATCTATGTTCAACCAATGAGATTCTGGCATAATATATGCTTTTTTAGAAGCTCCCATCAATAGGCCCGTTTTTAAAAAAAAGGATGTTTTTACAGCATAAATACTTCCATTTCTCAAATATACTTTAGCTAAATCTTGCCTTCTTTTTGTTTCATTTTCCTTTTCTAATGAAAACATTTGATTACTATTATTAAGCGTATACATACGAGCTGGATGGATATCTTGCAACTCCACTACCGATACCACATTGTTTAATGAATCATCATTTTTAAATAAAGAAATTACATTATCTATATCATGCCCTGTTCTAATTGGAGCTGTAGGCTGTAATAATAAAACCAAATCGTAGTTATCATTTATATCATTTATTACTTCTTTAACCACATCTGTAACAGGTGAATCATCTAACGAATTACTTTCAATTCTTTTGAAAACTGGGCTGATAAACGATTTTGCTATCGTTAAAATTTCATCATCTTCTGAAGCTACAACAAAATGTGTTATTAATTTACTTTCTTTTGCTGCTTGAATTGAATATGCCAATAAGGGTAAGCCATCTAGCATTTTTATATTTTTTCTTGGAACACCTTTAGAACCTCCTCGTGCTGGTATAATACCTAAAACCCTCATTAATATGTAATTGTTTTATGAAATTGTAAAGGTATACGTTCTAATAAATTTGCAATTTTGATCCCAGAATCACCCTTCCCATAAACAGTTGAAGCCTTGCATTTACCATTTGATATTGCTTCGTTTATAGCTGTTTCAATTTCAGATTGACTATAACCTACATTTTTTACATTACCTCCTTGTTCTCGGTTATGCTGCCTAGATCCAATGTTTATTACGGGTATTCCTAAATAGGCACATTCTCTAATCCCTACACTTGAATTACCAATTAAACATTGACTATGCTGTAACAAGTTTAAAAAATCAAATCCTTCCATGTTTTTAAAAAAATGCACATGAGGTAATTGATGTTGTTCTCTAAACGAACGAATCCCCGTTGAGGTACCATCAGAACCTGCATCAACATTGGGCCAAAACCAAAGTGTTGGCAACTTTAATTGAGCAATCGCATTTAAGGTAAGCTCTATATGTTTACGAGAATCTTTATATTCAGTAGTTACAGGATGTTGCATTACAACCACATAACCATTGGTTAATGATGGTTTTGCACCAACACCACCATATTTTAGATATGGATCAAATTGCAAATTCGATAATTTTGAAACTTCATTTGCAATATCAATAGAAGGGCAACCTGTATTAAATACCATTTCTGGGTTTTCACCTAATTTTATAACACGTGCTTCAGCACCTTTAGAAGCTACAAAATGATAATCTGCCAATTTTGTAATGGCATGTCTCACCTTTTCATCTATGTTCCCTGTCACTTCCCCACCTTGGATATGCGCCAAAGGAATATTCATATAAGAAGCTGCAATGGCTGTTGCCATAGTTTCAAATCGATCTGCTATGGTTACCACTATATCTGGTTTTAAATTATCAAAAACTGTTGATAATTCCAAAATACCTATACCTGTAGTTTTTGCTGCAGCTGTTAAATTTTCACCTTCCAAGACATTAAATACCTTAGCTGCAATATTAAAACCATCTCTTTCAATATAATTTACTGCAGATCCATATCTATCCAATAAAGCAGATGCTGCAACTACCAATTGCAATTCTGTTTTTGGATTGTTTTTTAGTGCTGTTAAGACCGTTTTAATTCTACTATAAGAAGGTCTGGCTGTTATAACTACGGCTATTTTCCTTTTATTCATGATAATTTTCTATCAGTTTTTAAAAGTATATATTTTTAGGGAAGTGAAAAAATCTAAGGGTAGTTTATTTGTTAAAAGAATAAAGAGACGTAAAGGGAATGCACTGAGATGACTACTACTTCAAAGGCTTCACTTCAATAGACCTCTACTTTAAAAGACTCCACTTCGACAGGCTTCCACTTCGACAGGCTCAGTGTGACATCAAGGTTTTTAATCAGCATTTTTCTATTTAAACTACCTGTCAGTCTGAGCCTGTCGAAGACTTGTATATTTCCATTTTACTGTCAGTCTGAGCCTGTCGAAGACTTGTATATTTCCTTTTCACTGTCAGTCTGAGCTTGTCGAAGACTTGTATATTTCCATTTCAATGTCAGTATGAGCTTGTCAAAGACCTAAACATCTCCTTTTTACTGTCAGTCTGAGCTTGTCGAAGACCTGTATATTTCCATTTTACTGTCAGTCTGAGCTTGTCGAAGACCTACTACACTTTATATTTTCATTATCAAAATACACTTCAACATACCCCCACTTCGACAAGCTCAGTGTGACATCAAGGTTTTTAAGCAGCTTTTTTCTATTTACCCACCTGTCAGTCTGAGCCTGTCGAAGACCGGTCTGTGTCTGTCGAAGACTTCCCATATTGCGTATAGTTCTTTGAATATTCGACTAACTTTTCCCAATTATCATTTATGATAGCTTCTTTTTTTCTCCTAGACCAACCCTTAATTTGCTTTTCAATTGAAATTGCCTCATCTATATTAGAAAATTCTTCATACCAAACTAATTCAACTGGTCTTTTATTATAGGTATAAGCAGTGCTACTTTTCCCTGAATTATGCTCTTGAATTCTTCTTTCTAATGAATTTGTAACCCCTGTATAATATGATTTGTCTTTACATTTAACAATGTATACATAATATTGTTTCATAGCATTTTTGATTTTACGTAATAAGTTTTAGACTTCTAAAATTTATTTATTTTCATTTACTTTAACACTGTCAGTATGAGCTTATCGAAGACTTATATATCTCCATTTCACTGTCAGTATGAGCCTGTCGAAGACCTACTACACTTTATATTTTCATTATCAAAATACACTTTGAAAGACCCCCACTTCGACAAGCTCAGTGTGACATCAAGGTTTTTAATCAGCATTTTTTATATTTAACCCACCTTGTCAGCCTGAGCTTGCCGAAGACTTGTATATTTCCTTTTTACTGTCAGTCTGAGCCTGTCGAAGACCTACTACACTTTATATTTTCATTATCAAAGCTCACCTATACAAGGTCCCACTTCGACAAGCTCAGTGTGACATTTAAGTTATAATGAGTATTTTTCTATTTTACCCACCTGTCAGTCTAAGCCTGTCGAAGACTTGTATATTTCCTTTTCACTGTCAGTCTGAGCTTGTCGAAGACCTACTACCCTTTATATTTTCATTATCAAAGCTCACCTATACAAGGCCCCACTTCGACAAGCTCAGTGTGACATTTAAGTTATAATGAGTATTTTTCTATTTAACCCACCTTGTCAGCCTGAGCTTGCCGAAGACTTGTATATTTCCTTTTCAATGTCAGTCTGAGCCTGTCGAAGACCTGTAACACTTTATATTTTCATTATCAGAATACACTTCGAAAGACCCCACTTCGACAGGCTCCTTTAGATTTGCATTAAGGAATTTTAATTAAATTTAGAAAGAGAAAAGAAGTAAAAGTAAACTATGACATGCGCTCTGAGATTTTATTCTCGTGTCCTGATTTAGACTTTTACTTCTCTGCTCATCAAATACTCAAATAGAAATTCGGGATTTAAAGCCCATTATTAAGGAGTTAAGTAACTGATGATTTCTCTATTCTGTTTCACTTAATAACAAATTTATGAAAAACTTTATTATTGGTATCGACATTAGCAGTAAAACATTAGATATCTGCGTTAAAGAAAGTCAAGAACTTTCCCATTTTGAAATTGAAAACTCACAAAAAGCTATTCTTAAATTCTTTCGTGTATATAAAGAAAATCAAGTTATAGTGGCTATGGAAAACACTGGGAGATATAACTGGAATTTATTTGAAGTTTTACCGAAATTTAATTTTAAAATATATGTATTGAACCCTTTGCATTTATCTAAAAGTTTAGGCTTAGTTAGGGGTAAAGATGATAAAACAGATGCGTATAGAATCTGTTTATTTACTGAAAAAAACAAAGAAGATTTAACGCTTTGGAAGCCCACGCCTAAAGCTATTAAAAAGCTAAAAATATTCATAACAGAACGTACTTCTAGAATAAAAATGAAAAGACGTCTATTAAAACAACAACACGATTATAAACTAATGAAAGATGTTGGCCTTGACAAAGAATTAGCCAAACTAAACAAACAATTTATAGACCAAATTGTCAAGCAAATAAAATTGATTGAACAAAAAATTCAGACTATAATAAATGAAGACTCTATCCTAAAACAACAAGCCAAATTAATTAGCAGTGTGCCAGGTGTAGGAAAGATATTAACTTGGACAATGATTGCTAAAACTGAGGGTTTTACTAAAATAACAGATCCAAGAAAGATGGCCTGCTATACTGGAGTGGTTCCTTTTGAATATCAATCAGGAACTTCGGTTTATAGAAAGCCTAGGGTGTCAATGTTTGCAGATAAACCAACCAAAGCTGTATTGCATTTAGGTGCTATGAGCGCCATTAGACTTAACAATGATTTAAGAGTTTATTACCTTAGAAAAGTAAATGAAGGCAAAAATAAAATGCTAGTATTGAATGCTGTAAGAAACAAAATTATTCATCGTATTTTTGCCGTTATCAAAAATCAAGAATTTTATAAAAATCCTTTGGTTTTGTCATAGAAATCAGTGTGACATCAAGGTTTTTAATCAGCTTTTTACTATTTTACAGCCCCACTTCGACAGGCTCAGTGTGACATTTAGGTTTTTAAACAGCATTTTTTATATTTAACCCACCTTGTCAGTCTGAGCTTGTCGAAGACCAGTCTGAGCTTGTCGAAGACCTACTACACTTTATATTTTCATTATCAAAATACAATTCAACAGACCCCCACTTCGACAGGCTCCTTTAGATTTGCATTAAGGAATTTTAATTAAATTTAGAAAGAGAAAAGAAGTAAAAGTAAACTATGACATGCGCTCTGAGATTTTATTCTCGTGTCCTGATTTAGACTTTTACTTCTCTGCTCATCAAATACTCAAATAGAAATTCGGGATTTAAAGCCCATTATTAAGGAGTTAAGTAACTGATGATTTCTCTATTCTGTTTCACTTAATAACAAATTTATGAAAAACTTTATTATTGGTATCGACATTAGCAGTAAAACATTAGATATCTGCGTTAAAGAAAGTCAAGAACTTTCCCATTTTGAAATTGAAAACT
>NZ_RHLN01000033.1 GCF_004121075.1 Lutibacter sp. HS1-25 | reverse complement strand
TTAAGGTTTTTCATTTGAGATTTAAGTGCAGAATGAAGCTTCAGCCCACCAGTTTGTTGACTGACTTTATTGCGATATTGTTTGACCAACAGAATTAATTGTTGTTCATTATTTTCTTTGATTTGTTGAGATTTTAAGCGCTTATAGAAGGCTTGTTTGCTAATCCCAAAACACTCGATTAACCATTTTCTTTTAAACGGTTTTGTTTCTTTTTTTGAATCTCGTCGGCTAATGTTTTGGGCAATGACTTTTTTGCTAAATCCACACCAGTAATAAGTTCCATATCCGCAATTATGTCTTGCTGGAAGTCTTTTACAAACTCCAATTCTTCAATTCTTTGCTTTAATTTTTTGATTTCGTCTTTTTTGCTCATTCCTAATTTCTTTTGCTCTAAAGTACTATATTTTTTTAACCAATAGTCAATAGAAGATCTTGAAATATTGTATTTTTTAGCAGCATAATTAATTGAAATACGACCATTTTGAATTTGGTCAATAACGAGTAATTTTAAATCAAAACCCACTTTTTCATAGGATTTTTTTCGGCAGGGTACTTTTTGTTCTTTCATACTTTCGTTGTTTAAGTTGTCTAATTTTTAGTCAACCTATTTCAGGAAAGTACAAATTAGGATAATCACCATAACGCTCACGTTTAAAATTAAAATCAAAAATATTTTTCCAATAATAACTTGCAGCAACACCTTCCATATTACTGGTATCGCCACTCAATACTTTTGATTCAAAATGCTGAAGTACATTGTAAGGTTTTCCTAGTTTTTTTAAATGTTCAGCCTGATAGTTGATTTTTGTTTTTACCACTTGTTGCCATAATTGTTTTTTTAAAGGTTCTGTTGCTTTTATTTGTTGGCTAAATAATTCTTGTTGTATATAATGATTGTTTAAATTAAGTAACATACTACAAGGCATATGTTTAGCATCACAAAATATAACAGCTACATTGTTGTCTGATAGTTTTGTTAGTGTAGTAATTGAAATGTAAATTTCAGGATGTTCAATTACAACAAATCCTACATCTTCAATAGGTATGGTTGTTTCTCTGTTTTCGGTTTTTATAACTAGTTGTTCTAGTTGGGTAGTTATAGATGCTTTATTGCTAAAAAATAGGGTTCTTTTAATCATCGTTTTTTTTATTGAAAAGTTAATTTCAATAAAGCTAATTAAATTATTAAATGATTACAAAAACTGACTTCAATTATTTGATAAACAGCACTTTGTTTGGTAAGTTTGTTGTATGTGTTCAGAAAAAATAAAATAATACTATTAAATTTTGTCAACTATACGGTTAAGTTTTGTTTGTTATGCGCAAAGTTTTTGTCAACTAAACGGTTGATTGTTGTATTTATACTACAATAAATTAAAAAATAATGTACTATAAAATGTTAAAAATAGTAGTATAAATTATCAGATTTAGTAGTATATTTTGGAAGTGGTTTCTAATTTACTAACATTCAATTAATTATAAATGTACAAAAAATATTATTTATACAACAAATAATGACTTCTAATTTTTTTAAAATCTTCAATTTTTGGTTGCCACGAATCTTGAATTTCTTTAGCAGATTTACCTTCAATAAGTTGTTGTTGTAAAATTTCGTTACCTACGTGTATGGTAAAAGTACTTCCAAAAAAGGCTTCTGTTTTAGGTGTTTTGTTATATGCATCTAACAACCATTTAATTGATACGTTAGATAAGCGTTCTTCATTTTGTAAATTAACACCATAACAAATTTTTCCTTCGTGTTTTGGATATTTTGAACCAAAATTTGGTTGTGGGGTATAGCTAAAATCACTTTTTGGAAAAAAAGGTGCGCCATATTGCTGAAATTGATTTTCGGTACCACGACCTGCGTTTATAATTGTTCCTTCAAAAAAACCAAGGCTTGGATATAAATTAATGGCTTTGTCGTTTGGTAAATTTGGTGAAGGTCTAATTGGTAAATGATAAAAACTTTGATGTGTGTAATTTTTTAATGGAATTACAGTTAACTTACATTTTACCTTATTTTTAAGCCAACCTTCGCCGTTAATCATTTGTGCATATTCGCCAATGGTCATTCCGTAAACCAGCGGAACTTCGTGCATACCAACAAAACTTTGGTGCTGTTTTTCTAAAGTTGGCCCATCAATATAATGTCCGTTTGGATTGGGTCTATCCATAACCATCACCTCAATTCCAAGTTCTGCACAAGCTTCCATAACATAATGTAACGTTGAAATATAGGTG
This sequence comes from Lutibacter sp. HS1-25, assembly GCF_004121075.1. Taxonomy (GTDB): domain Bacteria; phylum Bacteroidota; class Bacteroidia; order Flavobacteriales; family Flavobacteriaceae; genus Lutibacter. The sequence goes on along the minus strand of NZ_RHLN01000033.1, from coordinate 13,510 downwards.
TAAAAACGCACACCAACATCTTGAATATCAAATACTACCAAGTCAATTTTTTCTAATTGAGCTGCAGTTGGTTTTTTGTTTTTACCATATAACGATACAATAGGCAAACCTGTTTTTTTGTCAATGCCATTTTCAATAGCTTCACTTGCATCGGCTTCACCTCTAAAACCATGTTCTGGAGAAAAAACTTTTTTCACGTTTATATTTAACTTTAGTAAGCTGTCTATTAAATGTGTATAATTGTTGTCTTTAGATTTAAAAATAACAGAGGTTTGATTGGCAACTACTGCAATGTTTTTATTTTTTAGCAAGTTTACATATAACTGAGTTTGATGGGCTCCAGTTTCTATTTTTTCTGAAGTATTTTTTGAAACCGGCGCATTGTTGGTTGCTATATTTTGTTGTTTGTTTTGGCCACATGAAATGAAGCTAAAAAACAATGTAAAAACCAATAAGAAATATGTATTTTTGAAACGTTTAGAAATCATTATAAATTTGAATTACGAATTATTTATTGCAAAGCGTATCATCGCTTCAAAACAGTATAAAAGTAGTATATCGTCGCCAATAATAAAAATTGCAATTATTGCTATTTCATTGGGGATTGTTATTATGATGATTGCTATTTCAACAGGAATTGGATTGCAGCAAAAAATTAGAGAAAAATTAGCTGGTTTTAGCGGTCATATACAAATTACAAATTTTGACAGTAATAATTCGGAAATTACGTTAGAGCCTGTTTCTAAAAACCAAGATTTTTATCCCGATTTTAAAAACGTAAGCAACATTAATAATGTACAGGTTTTTGCAACAAAAGCTGGGATTATTAGAACTGAAACCGATTTTGAAGGTATTATTTTTAAAGGTGTTGATGGGGATTATGATTGGACTTTTTTTAAAGATTATTTGGTTGAAGGTAGTTTGCCAAATTTTTCTGATGAAATTTCTAATGATGTTTTAATTTCAAGAGAAATTTCGAACCGATTGCATATTAATTTGGGTGATGAATTTAATATTTTATTTGTAAAGGAAGATCCATCAAAAGCACCTTGGGTTCGTGTTGTTAAAGCGGTTGGAATTTACAATTCTGGTTTTCAGGAGTTTGATGAGAGTTTTGTGATTGCAGATATTAGACATATTCAGAAAATGAATAAATGGAGCGATGATGAGGTTGGAGGTTTTGAAGTGTTAATTGGTAATTTTGATGAAATTGAGACAAAAAGTAAAGAGGTTTATGCTCAAACAAGTATTACTTTAAATAGCCAAAGTGTTGTTGAAAAATATCCAAGTATTTTTGAATGGATTGGTCTTTTTGATACCAATATTTATTTAATTATTGCCATTATGATATTGGTTGCAGGTATCAATATGATTACTGCTTTGTTGGTACTTATTTTAGAACGGACTCAAATGGTTGGTATTTTAAAAGCCTTAGGAAGCAACAATACAAGTATTAGAAAAGTATTTTTATACAATGCTGGTTACTTAATTTTACGCGGTTTGTTTTGGGGAAATATAATAGGTTTGGCTATTTTATTAACTCAAAAATATACGGGTATTATTACGCTTGATTCTGAAACTTATTATGTAAGCGAAGTGCCAATTTATATAAATATCAGTTATATTTTACTGTTAAATATTGGCACTTTGGTGTTGTGTTTATTAATGTTAATTGTACCTTCAGTAATTGTGTCAAAAATAAATCCAGCCAAATCTATTAAGTTTGAATAAAGCGATTTAATATTTACAATTTTAGAGTATAGAACAAAGAAAATAGAAAATAGCATTCGTGTAGAAGTTCCAAATTATAAATTCCAAATTCCAAATTACAAATTACAAATTACAAATTACAAATTACAAATTACAAATTATAAATTACAAATTACAAATTACAAATTCCAAATTCCAAATTCCAAGTTCCAAACTTTAAACTTTAAACGCCAAACTTTTAATTAAAAGCAACTTTAAGATTTTAGAATATAGAACAAAGAATATAGAAAATAGCATTCGTTTAGAAGTTCCAAATTATAAATTCCAAATTCCAAATTCCAAACTTTAAACTCCAAACTTTAAACTCCAAACTTTTAATTAAACTCACTTGTAAAATGCAACTTTACAGTTGGATATTTGCTTTGAGTCATTTGAATTGTAAATGCAGAATCGGCTAAAAACACCAATTGACCTTGTTTGTCGGTTGCTAAAAACTTTTGTTTTACACGTTTAAATTCTTTGAATTCCTGATTTTTAGGATCTTGTGGTTGTACCCAACAAGCTTTGTGAACAGGTAAATTTTCGTAACTACATTTTGCACCATATTCGTGTTCTAAACGGTATTGTATTACTTCATATTGTAATGCTCCAACAGTTCCAACTACTTTTCTTCCGTTTAAATCAAGTGTAAATAACTGCGCAACTCCTTCGTCCATTAACTGATCTAATCCTTTATACAATTGTTTAGATTTTAACGGATCGGCATTGTTAACATAACGGAAATGTTCTGGAGAAAAACTCGGAATTCCTTTAAAATTCAATATTTCACCTTCAGTTAAGGTATCACCAATTTTAAAATTTCCACTATCCTGAATACCTACAATATCTCCAGGAAAAGACTCGTCTACAATTTCTTTCTTTTCGGCAAAAAAGGCATTAGGACTAGAGAATTTCATTTTTTTACCCAATCTAACGTGTAAATAAGGTGCATTTCGTTTAAAAGTTCCCGAAACTACTTTTATAAAAGCCAATCTGTTTCTGTGATTTGGATCCATATTGGCGTGAATTTTAAATACAAAACCACTTAAAGTTTCTTCTTTAGAATCTACCAAACGTTCTTCAGATTTTTTTGGTTGCGGAGAAGGAGCAATTTCAATAAAGCAATCTAACAATTCTTTTACACCAAAGTTATTTAATGCAGAGCCAAAAAATACAGGCTGAATTTCACCACTTAAATAAGCTTCTTTGTTAAAAGGTTGGTAAATTTCTTCAACCAATTCAAGTTCTTCGCGCAAAGTGTTGGCTGCTTTTTTACCAACAATTTTATCAAGTTCTGGAGTAGTTATATCATTAAATTCAACTCCGGTAGAAACCGTTTGTTTTTGATCTCCAGAAAATAAATTCAGTTTCTTTTCGTAAATATTGTAAATACCTTTAAAATCGTAACCCATACCAATAGGAAAACTTAAAGGCACAGTTGTTAAACCTAATTTTTGTTCAACTTCATCTAATAAATCAAAGGCATCTTTACCTTCACGATCCATTTTATTGATAAAAACAATCATTGGAATTTTACGCATTCTACAAACTTCAACCAGTTTTTCAGTTTGTTCCTCAACACCTTTTGCAACGTCAATTACCACTATAACACTGTCTACAGCGGTTAAAGTTCTAAAAGTATCTTCGGCAAAATCTTTGTGACCAGGTGTGTCTAAAATATTGATTTTTTTGTTTTTATAGTTAAAAGCCAATACAGATGTAGCTACCGAAATACCACGTTGACGCTCAATTTCCATAAAATCGGAAGTTGCACCTTTTTTAATCTTATTGTTTTTTACTGCTCCAGCTTCCTGAATGGCACCACCAAAAAGTAATAATTTTTCTGTTAAAGTAGTTTTACCAGCATCGGGATGCGAAATAATTCCAAAAGTACGTCTGCGTTGTATTTCTTTTAAAAAACTCATGTGTCAAATTTTGAGGTGCAAATATAGGTTATAAAGTTGGGAAATTAAATAGTTGTAATGTTCTTTCGGTTTTCAATTTTAATTCTTGCTAAAAATGCGTTAGTGATTGCAGCGGCATCCTTTTTTACAATGTAACAAAGTGAAATTGTAAAAAAGATATAGCGGAAAGCACGACCGATAGGGAACGCCCTAATTTGAAATTAAAAGTTTAAAAAGAATGTTTGTCTTAAAGTTGTATTTTTTACTGTAATACGCGATTTAAATATTTAAAGCCAGTTAAATGTTTTAATTTTTGAATAATCTTTTTGTAGATTTGTGGCTATTCAAAAAAAAAATGAGAGAAGAACAGGTTATATTGGTAAACGAAAATGATGAGCAAATTGGTTTGATGCCTAAAATGGAAGCGCATGAAAAGGCTGTTTTGCACAGGGCATTTTCGGTATTTGTTTTTAATGATAAAAACCAGTTAATGTTACAACAACGTGCTGCTAATAAATACCATTCGCCTTTGTTATGGACCAATACTTGTTGCAGTCATCAACGCAATGGCGAAACCAATATTGAAGCGGGTAAGCGACGTTTGCAAGAAGAAATGGGTTTTGTTTGTGAGTTGGAAGAAAAGACTTGGTTTATTTACAAAGCACCTTTTGACAATGGTTTAACTGAGCATGAACTGGATCATATTATGGTTGGGTTTTACAATGAAGACCCTATTATAAATAGAGATGAGGTTGAAAGTTTTAAATATATGACTGTTGAAGAGGTTAAAGAGGATATGGATAAAAATCCTACAATTTATACAGCATGGTTTAAAATTATTTTTGAAAAATTTTACGATTTTATAAAACAATAAAAAATAGACAATGAAATTAAGCGAATTAAAATTTATTGAGAGTTGGTCAAAAACACGTGAAAATGGAAGATTGCGATTTGCACTTAGATCTGGAATTACCTGGAGTATAATTACAGCATTTTTAACCAAGGTTTTTGAATTGAGTAAATATTCTTTTTCGGAAGTTTATTTTAATCAAAAATTTTATATCTATTTGGCGTATTTTATTATTATTGGTGGTATGATTTTTTGGAAATTTATTTGGGAGTTGAATGAAAAAAAATACCAAAAATTGCTAAAGAAAAAACAAGATGAAGGTAACAGTTAATAGAAAAGCCTATTTTAATGCTGCCCACAGATTGTACAATATTAATTGGACAGATGCTCAAAATACCGCGGTTTTTGGCAAATGTGCAAATCCTAATTACCACGGGCACAATTATGAATTGATTGTGGCTGTGAAGGGAGAGGTTGATCCAGATACTGGTTTTGTTATGGATATGAAAGTTTTAAAGCAATTGATTGAAGTTGAGATTGAAGAAAAACTGGATCATAAAAATTTAAACGTCGAAGTTTTTGAGTTTAAAGAATTAAACCCAACAGCCGAAAATATTGCAGTTGTAATTTGGAATATTTTGAGAAGTAAAATTGACGAAAAATTAGAATTGACGGTTACACTTTATGAAACTCCACGAAATTTTGTGGTTTATGCTGGAAATTGATTATTTTTCTTTTTTATTTTTATTTAATTCGTCTTGTAACTGTCGTCTAACTTTTTGTTCTCGTTCTAAAGCTGTTTTACGGTGGGTTTCAAATTCAGCTTCTAACTCTTTTAAATTTTCAGTAGCTGCCTGCGTTATGGTATTACTTGCTTTAAATTTATAGATAAAAAAGGCTAGTAAAATGGCAAGTATGGCAATAATTGAGAGCATGATGGTTTTAAACAGGTTGTTTTGAAAACGCAAACCTAAAAACCCAATGCTACTACTTTCTTTATTTAAAGTTATAATTGTTTCTTCAGCAGTGTTTAAAGACGTTTGTAAACTATCAACAGTAATTTTTTGAGAATTGATCATTGAATTTACTTCTAATAATTTTTTTCTAGATGCTGCAATTGAATCGGTTACATTAGATTTTAATTTGTAAATGTCACTGGTTTTAACAACTCTAAAATCTTGATATTTATTAGCGTTTTGTATTAAATTTTCAAATTGATTGCTTATAGAACTTGTGTCTTTTAACTTTGTAATGGTTTGACCAAAAGTTATTGAAACTGTAAATAATAATGTAAATAGTATAAATTTTTGATTTTTCATTAGTATATATGAGGGGATTATTAACATCTAGGTATTTAACGAAGGTTGTTAAGGGTTATTGTATAGTTATTTAGTTTATGCAAATCGTTCATCAGATTTAAAGTTTTCCTTATCAAGGTTTGTTTTTTTTGCCAGCCATCCTTTTTTAGTGTTAAATCTGTTGTCAAAATCTTCAAAAAATGGTTTAATATCTAATAAAGGCGAATCGTTTATCATATCCACGTCTAAAATATGAATTTTATTTTCATTTATAGATTCAATTTCAACAATTGAAATACCTAGTTTATTAGGTCTTTTTGGAGATCGAGTTGCAAATACTCCTTTAGACGTTGTATCCATAAACGGAATTACTTCAAGTTGAGGTTCGGTTATTAAATGTAATTGGTAAATTAAAATGATATGAGAAAATTCTTCAAGATTTTTTAAACCATTTACATATGTTTTATTTAAAACAATTGTGCCTTTTACTTTTTTTGCTCCTGTTGGTTGAATGGGCATATTACTGGGTGATAACCAAGGTGTTTTAATGGTGCCAATAATAGCTAGATTTATGCTGTCTTTACTCATAAAAATGTGATAAAGCGCTAATTTACATATTTTCATAATTTTAAACGATATTTGTTAAAATATAAATGATTAAAATTGAGTTATGAAAAAAATAGAGGTTGGAGATTTGCTTCCATCATTTAGTCTTAAAGATCAAAATAACAAAACCGTAAATAGTTTGGATTTTATAGGAAAACCAATGGTTATTTATTTTTATCCAAAAGACGATACGCCTGGTTGCACTAAAGAAGCCTGTAAATTTAGAGACGATTTTGAAAGTTTTACAGATTTAGGTACTGTAGTAATTGGTATAAGTGCAGACAGTGTTGCATCTCACAAAAACTTTGAACAAAAATACAATTTACCTTTTTTATTACTGGCTGATACAAAAAATGAAGTCAGAAATTTATTTGGAGTACCTAAAAATTTATTCTTTATACCTGGTAGGGTTACTTATGTGATTGATAAAAATGGTATTGTTAAATATATATTTAATAGTCAGTTAAGTGCAGAAAAACACATTGAAAATGCACTTCAAAAGTTAAAATCTTTATTGTAAAAAAGGGTAGTTCATAACTGGTTGATAACTATTTTGTTTTGTAGTATTGTTAAATAATATTCTTTATAAATTTGAAATGAATTTGGTTCTTAAACAAACAAAGCGTTGTTAGGATTAAAAGGGAATTAGGTGAAAAACCTAGACTGTTCCCGCAGCTGTAAGCTTTAAAATAGTGTTTTACAATCTTTTGCCACTGTCAGTCAGTTAATTGTGATGGGAAGGCGTAAAATAAAAGTAAGTCAGAAGACCTGCCAAAATTCAATAATTGTTTTAAAACTTTCGGGAAAAAGGTTTTTAGTTATATCGGTTAGATGATACCTCATTTTATATTTTCTGTTTAAATTGAAAATGTGCAATGAAATAATCATTTTTAAAATTTATTTAAGATGAATTACTCTGATTTTAAAATTGCACTGCAAGAAGTGCCAGGCGAAATTAGTATTTGCTTTACCATTAATGGTTGTGAGTTACATTGTAAAGGATGTCATTCGCCTTATTTATGGAATAAAGATGTAGGTGAGGAGCTCACTTTAAAAAAATACACTTCAATTTTAAAAAAATACAAATCATTGGCTAGTTGCGTACTTTTTATGGGTGGCGAATGGTTTGAAAACGAGTTGGTAAGCTATTTTAAAATTGCAAAATCTCTAAACTACACCACTTGTTTGTATACTGGGCAAACGCAAATTTCAACAAAAATAAAAAATCAACTAACTTGGCTAAAAACAGGTCCTTGGGTTGAGACATTGGGCGGTTTAGATTCGCCTAACACCAATCAAGAATTTAAAGAATTGAAAACCAATAAAATATTAAATCACTTATTTCAAAAAAATTAAACTATGATACGATTGTCTGAAGAACAAATTGCACAAAAAATAGATTTTATTCAAAATTATATCAACTCTAACAATGCAGCAGATGGTTCGGCGGTAGATGCCAATGCCAATGTTACATCAAAAAATATAGCTACTATGGAAGCCGAGTTGAATAAAGATATCAATATTCAGGTAAATAGAAGGTTGGTGAAAAATAAAATTGAAACATTGTTTGGAGCCGAAACCGCCAATGAATATATCCGTCAGATTGAATGTCATGAAATATACATTCACGATGAAACTTCATTAAAACCCTATTGTGCATCAATAAGTATGTACCCGTTTTTGTTTGATGGCTTAACTAAATTGGGTGGTGAGAGCAAGGCGCCTAAACATTTAGAAAGTTTTTGTGGAGAATTTGTAAACTTGGTTTTTGCAGTAAGTTCGCAATTTGCTGGTGCTTTGGCAACCGTAGAATTTTTAATGTACTTTGATTATTTTGCCAGATTAGATTATGGAGCCGATTATTTAGATACAAACCATAAAATAGTTGCAAATCATTTGCAACATGCGGTTTATGCCATCAATCAACCTGCAGCGGCAAGAGGCTATCAATCTGTTTTTTGGAATATTTCATTGTACGACGAAGCTTACTTTAACAGTATGTTTGGCACTTTTGTGTTTCCAGATATGTCGAAACCAAGTTGGGAAAACTTAAAAAAAACACAACAGTTTTTTATGAAATGGTTTAACAACGAACGTAAAAAAGCAGTATTAACATTTCCAGTAGTAACAGCCGCAATGTTGGTAAAAGATGGAAAACCTACTGATACGGAATTTGCAAATATGTGTGCTGAAGAGTTAAGTGAAGGTAATTCGTTTTTTATTTACCAGTCTGAAAATGCCGACAGTTTGGCTTCGTGTTGTAGGCTTAGAAATGAAATTAGTGATCATACATTTAGTTATTCATTGGGTGCAGGAGGCGTGGCAACAGGCTCAATAAATGTAATTACCTTAAATATGAATAGGCTTATTCAGCAAAAAAAGGATTTAAAAGTTGAAATTGAAAAAATTCATAAATATCAGGTTGCTTACCGTAAACTAATTGAAGAATATAAAATGGCAGGAATGCTACCTGTATATCAGGCAGGATTTATTTCGTTAGACAAACAATTTTTAACCATAGGTATCAATGGGATGGTTGAAGCTGCTGAAAGTTTGGGTTTAAAAGCTCAAAATACCATTGCATATAAAAGTTTTGTTCAGGAAAATTTGAAAATTATTTTTGATGCCAATAAAGAGGCTAAGAAAAAATACGGTTATATGTTTAATACCGAGTTTGTGCCTGCTGAAAATTTGGGTGTAAAAAATGCAAAATGGGATAGGGAAGATGGTTTGTTTGTGCCAAGAGATTGTTATAACTCTTATTTTTATGCTGTTGAAGATGATACTATAAATACGTTGGATAAAATAATGTTACACGGCGAAGAAACCATTCGGTTTTTAGATGGCGGTTCTGCATTGCATTTAAATTTAGAGGAAGCACCAACAAAAGAAGGTTTTTTAAAACTTATAAATGCTGCAGCAGTTGCTGGTTGTAATTATTTTTGTTTCAATATTAAAATTACAATTTGTAACAAATGCAACCATATAGACAAAAAAACATTGTTGTCTTGTAGTAGTTGCGGCAGTACAGATATTGATTACGGAACGCGTGTTATTGGTTATTTAAAACGAATTTCTAGTTTTAGTTCTCACCGTCAAAAAGAACAGAATTTAAGATTTTATCACTTAACAAATGCTGTTCATAAAAACAATTCGATTTCAGAAAAAAGAAAAGAAATATTGAACAATCTTTCAAAAGTTGAAACTGTTTTAGAATAAGATAAAAATAAAAAAAGCTTTCTAAAAAGTTCTAAAATTTTTACATCTAAATTAATATCAAAATCTTTTCAAGATGATTGATATACAACTTAAGAACAAGAATCAATCCTGCTTGCCAGTTAGCTAGGTTAGGGTTGATAAAAATTTAACTTTTTAAAAAGCTTTCAATGCAATTTATATATCCCTTTGGGAGTGATCTATTAAAAATGTCAGTTCGAAGCTTCAAACAAAATTAATTACTCCCAAGGGATGAATATATTAGGATGCTTTTTGGATGTTATTTTTAAACTGAAATTTAAATGTAGCCTTGCAAATTAAATCATTTGTATGCTCTTTTTTGACAGTTAAAGACAATTGCAATTCAGAATTGTTGAATTTTTTGATTTGAGATTCCATAAATAAGGTATCATCTAAAAAGGCATTTTTTAAAATTTCAAGTTGATACAATTTTGCCGGAGTTTCAATAATCTCAGTATTGTTAGTAACTATTTTTGAAGCAAATTTTTGCATTTCAGCGTATAATATTGAAGGTAACAATGCATTGTGATTGTTAATATCATTTTTAGTTACTGTGAAGTGTGTTTTAGGATTTTCTGGCGTGTAAATTAAAGTTTTCATACTGTTTTTTTTTAAAAGTTTTTATCTGGGTATTTCTCTTTTGATATTTAATAAATTATTGGCTAAAATTAGATTAATTGAAGCCTTGACCTGTTGCGAAATAGTTAATTGTTTCATGATTATTTAGTTTAAATATTAATAAATTGTAAAAAAAAAGGTGCTTTTTGTAAAAAGCACCTTTCTTATATTTTTAAATAATTTGTTTTTATTTCTTGAAATAATTGAAAGTGCTTTTTTGTACGTAAATCTGTTGTTGCTTAAAATTACGTGATATATACATAGCGCATACCGATTGCATTGCTGCAATGACAGTATTTAAAATTGTGCTATATAAATTGGTCGCTTTCATAATACTTCAAAAGTAAGAATATTTTTTAAAATCAAGCATTTATTTTGAATAATTTATACTTTTTTTATTTCTGTTAAATATTTAACATTTAAAACAAAAAAAGGATGCGTTTTTTACATTCGTTTAAGGTGTGAAATTAAATTAGAATTCATTTATCAAATTCTTGTACCTTTGTACATATTTTTAAAATTAAAAAATTATGGCAAGTATTAAAAACTTAAAAAAAGATATTAATTATATTTTAGGTGATGTTATTGAAGAGTGTTATACTTGGGAGCTATTTAATCCTAAGGCAGACAAAAAAGAATCTGAAGCAATTATAAATGATGCAATAGACGCGTTTGATTCTTTAATTGAAATGGTTAATTCAAAAAAAGTTGAGAATAAAAAGCAACATTTTAAAAATGTTCAAAATTCATTGGTAGTTACAGCTAGTGAATTGTTAGAAAGAGTTAATAAACTTTAACGTTTTTTAAGTTGAAATTTATTTATTTTTTAAGTAATTTTAAGCAATGAAAAAATGAAAGAAATTTAATTTTATAGATCAACTTAACCCCCTAAAGTATATGGCAAGAGCAATGTTTGAGTATACAAAAGCAATCCTTGAAAAAGTAAGCTTTAATACTGAATTGTTTAAAAAGGAATTAGAAAAAGCTGTAAACAGATTGTTACCTTTTGAAGTTAATGAATTATTTATGTGGCTTAAAGAATTTACCTATAATAAACCAGAATTATATGGTTGTATTGCAACTGTAAAATACGAAAAAAGGAGCTTTTAAGCTCCTTTTTGTTGTTGTAAAGGGCTGATAATCTTTACGTCATTAAATGCTATTACACCTCTAATTACACTATCAATCACACTTTTAAAAGTTTCTATTAAATGAAGTTTTAATTGAGATTTGTGATATATGATACTCACTTCACGTGCTGGTACTGGCTTGTTAAACTCTCTTAAATAAACACGATCTGTTTCGTTTAAATCTAAAGTTTGCATATAGGGTAATAAAGTCATACCTAAACCTTCTTTTGATAATTTTATAAGTGTATCAAAACTACCACTATGCAATTGAAAATGTTGTTTGCTTTTACCAAACGTGCTGCATAAATTTAAAATACTTTCTTTAAAGCAATGACCGTCTTCTAAAAGTAATATATCATCAATATTTAGGTTTTCAACGGCAAGTGTTTTATCTGTAAATAAACGGTGCTCACTTGGTACAAAACCAACAAAAGGTTCGTAGTATAAAACACGTTCTTTTATGTTTTCGTTTTCTAGTGGTGTTGCTGCAATTGCAACATCAATATGCCCATCACTTAATTTTTTTACAATTTCCTCAGTTGTTAGTTCTTCAATTTTTAGATTAACTTTTGGATATTTTTTTATAAACGTTTTTAAAAACAGCGGAAGTAGCGTTGGCATTATTGTTGGAATAATTCCTAATTTAAAATCACCACCTATATATCCTTTTTGCTGTTCAACAATATCGTTAATACGGTTACTTTCATCAACAATAATTTTTGCTTGTTCAATAATTTTAGCACCAATATCTGTAAGTTGAATGGGTTTTTTATTTCTATTAAAAATCTTTGTTTCTAATTCCTCTTCTAATTTTTGTATTTGCATACTTAAAGTAGGTTGAGTAACAAAACAATGTTCAGCAGCCACCGTAAAATTTTGAAATTCAGCAACGGCTAAAACATATTTTAATTGGGTAATCGTCATAAGTATAAATTTTAACGATAAAGATATTAAAACTATCAATTGTAATTATACTTTATTGCTAATAATTTTCAAGAAATTTGTATCAACAAAAAAAGGAAATAATCAGAATTTTAAAATACAAAAAAATGAACACAACAATTATAGGATTAGACAAAAAAGAAACCGAACTTTTAACATATAGTTTAAATAGTTTGTTAGCTAATTTTCAGGTTTATTACCAAAATCTTAGAGGTTTACACTGGAATATTAAAGGGAAATCATTTTTTGAACTGCATGTGAAATTTGAAGAATTTTATACTGATAGTCAGGAGAAAATTGATTTGATTGCTGAAAGAATTTTAACATTAGGAGGTAGTCCATTACATACTTTTGAAGATTATTCAGCATTGTCTAAAGTGCCAGTTGGTAAAAATATTTCAAATGATGTTGAAGGAGTTACACTGGTTGTAAATTCTTTATCAGAATTGTTAAAAATTGAACGCACCATTTTGGAGGCCTCTTCAAATGCAAATGATGAAGGAACCAACGCTATGATGAGTGATTTTATTGCAGCGCAAGAAAAATCAATTTGGATGTTGAATGCCTGGTTGCAATAAAATATTTTAAATTAATTAAAGAAGCCGTCTCATAACCTGAGGCGGTTTTTTTATTAAATGATTTGTATAAAAACCGGTCATTTTGTATCTTTAGGTGTTGATAATCAAAGATATGAATACAAATTTTCAATCCTATAATCAACAGCAAAATTGGCTTTTTCCACCTTCTATTGAAGAGCTTATTGCTGATGATCATCCTGTTCGAATAGTCAATGGAATAGTTGAGCAACTCGACTTAAGTTTGCTGGTAGAAGAATATAGTAAAGAAGGAAAACCAAGTTACCATCCAAAAATGATGCTCAAGGTAATGGTCTATGCCTATATGGATAATACCTATTCTAGCCGTAAGATAGAAAAGGCAATGCGAGAGAACATCAACTTTATGTGGCTTGCTGCGCAACAAGTTGCTGACCATAATACTATTGCACGTTTTCGCAGTAAAAAACTGAAGACTATTTTTAAAGACATTTTTAAACAAGTTGTTTTACTTTTAGCAGAAGAAGGACTTGTCACCCTCAAAGAAGTATTTACAGATGGTACAAAAATAGAGTCTATAGCAGGGAGATATACCTTTGTTTGGGGCAATTCCATCAAGACG
>NZ_RHLN01000032.1 GCF_004121075.1 Lutibacter sp. HS1-25 | reverse complement strand
TTTTTCTTTTCAATGGCAATATTAATATCTGTAAACTCAGCAAAAAACACCAACTCAATTGGCAATCTTTTTGAAGTATAACTATCTGGAAAAAAACTATTGGAATGTTGTTCAATTCTTCTCTAAATTACTTGTTACACCTGTGTAGTAAGTATTGTCGGAACATTTTAACATATAAATATAGGATAATTTCATAACGGTTTTTATAGCTAAGTTAATCATTTTAAGCTAACTACTTCTCGATACTGTTTTGCTATTTAATTCTTCTTTTATTCTATAACCATCCTTGCAAAACAACTCGAAGTAACGAACAACACACACCGTCAGTTCGAGTACCGAAGTGCAACGGAGGTGTATCGAGAACCAATACATTCCGCTAAATCACTCGAACTGACGGTTGTTGTGGCCTTTGACTTCCATCCTCTTACTTAAAAAACTTCTAATATTTAATATCTAACTTTTTATATGCTATAAAGTCAAAATTTCACTTCTTTGGCTATTATTTCCTTGATAAATTTGTACTTTTACTAAAAAAGTTATGGCCATAAAATATAAAGTAAGTAAGAATGTAAACACCCTAAAATCATCCAATGAAGATAATTATTATGCAAAAGCAATTTCAAACGGTGAGGTTTCTTCTGATGAATTAATAGATATCCTTTCTGAAAAAACAAAAATACATAAGGCTGACTGTGTCCGTTTTATGATGTATTTAGAAGAAACAATGGTAGAACAATTAGAAAATGGAAAAATTGTTAGATTAGGAGATATCGGCTATTTTCAGGTAGGCATTTCTTCTAATGGTGTTGATGCTGAAACTAAAGTAACTGCTAAAACAATCAACGCTGCAAAAATAAATTTTAGAGTTGGAAAAAGCTTTCGAAATATGCTGAAAGGACTTATTTATGAAAAGGTGAAAGAGTGAAATTTCTAAGCGACATCCATGTCTAGACTGACACATAAAATCGGACGCTACCTATGTAAAAGACACCCTTCTAAAGAGGAGAATTAATGGTGAAGAAATTAATTATTAAAACTATCAATTAATCCATCCAACACATCAATATAACGTTGTTGATAGAAATTATTTTTAATATTCTTTCTACCCTTTAAACCCATTTCTTTTGCTAAAGTAGGATTCTCTAAAATTTCAATCATTTTCAAAGTCATTCCTTCAACATCGTGCTCAGTTACTAAAAATCCGGTCTCATTGTCAATAATTACATCTGGAATACCTGCATGGTTGGTTGAAATAACTGGCAAACCTGCTGCACTAGATTCCAATATTGCAAGAGGTGTACCTTCCATATCTCCTGACAACGGCGTTATAGAATGTTGTACAAAAGCCATAGATTCAGTTAAATAAGCTCTAAATTTTTCAGGAGTAATAACTCCAACCAATTTAATATTGTTTTGAAGATTATAAAAAGCTACCAAATTTTTACATACATCAAATAATAAACCATCACCAGCCATAATTAGTTGCGCATCTGGTATTTTTTTTACCACCTCTTTAAAAGCTAAAATGGTATAATACGGTGCTTTTTTATCTGTAAAACGACCAATAGCAATCAGTTGTTTTTTTGAAAATTGTGGAATAACCTCAAAAAATTCAGGTTGTGGCCCATAAACATTGTAAATCAGCTTTTGATTTGGACACCCAATGCTTAATAATTGTGTTTCCATTTTTTTAGATACAGCAATTACATAACTACTATAATCAAATACTTCCTTAAAATTATGGTGTGCTTTTAATACCCTATGTATCGATGCATCGTAGCCATGAAAATGCGTTATTAAAGGAAGATTAAGCAATTTACATACCCTAATTAAATGATGGGCTGTAGTAGCGTATTGCGCCAATACAACTGATATGTTTTGTTGTTGAAATGATTTCACCAAAGCAAACTCATTTAAACTTAGATTTGTTTGTTTAAATTTCTTCTGAATTTTAAAAACAAATCGGTCAAAACGTGTTAATTTTAATGAACCTCCTTCAAGTTGAGTTGGAATAGCACCTCCAAAATAATAAAAAACATTCCCTTTTAAATACTTTTTTTGCGCTTGAATAAATGTTTCAGAATAAGCGTTTTGATTGGGCGAAATAATTGCAATGTTTTTATTACCCATAAAATTTAATTTTTTTCAATATTTTTTTAAAAAAACTAACTTTCTTTTTTGAAATAGTCAATGTTTCAGAACGTGAGGTCATCATTTTTCCCTTTAAATAATACAATTCAATTACATCTAAATCATCATATTTTAACAGCGAATTTTTATAACTATCTAAATATTTAACTAATAGTTCATCATTTTCATCTAAAACACCTCTAAAAAAACTATTTGTAAAATGTATAAAAACAATTGGAAATTGGCCATTAATTAAAATCGTTCCATCGTCTAATTTAACTCTTTTACAATCATCTTGATTCCAATTAGCAATATTACAACCTTTATGCCTAATTACATCAACACCTTCAAACCTAGAATGAAGAATATCCAAATACCTTTGATCAACATAAAACCCTTCATTTCTATTGACCTCACAATTATACAAACATAATTCTGCCCAATAATTTAATGCTTCAATACCACCTATAGAGGCTCCAATAAAACCACCATTATAAATTCCATCTAAAAAATTCAATTTAAAATTCAGTAAATCATTTTTGGGATTCGAACTCCTAAAATGAGGTGACAATAATATATTACAATGGTTTAATTGGTGAAATAGGAAATTAAAATCACTAAAAAAATGAATGTCACAATCTACATAAATAGCCTTAGCATAATTAGTTTCTAACAAATAACGGAGTATAATCGGTTTCATACCCCATCTATATGCATCTTGATTGTTAATTGCATATTTTTGTTCTAATTGTTGTGCTAATTTAAAAACAGACAAATCATTTTTATTCAAAACAAAAATATTTGTTCTATCTTCAATTTTTTTTTGAATACTCGAAGACAATTCATTATCACTCACAAAAATATAAAAATGAACATTTTTATTAAATTGCTCAACTGAATCGTATAGTGCTAGGGCGTAATGTCCATAATTACCAGTAATTATTGTACAAATTGCATCCATCTTAATTTCTTTTTTATTTTTCGCATAATGTAACTTCTAAAAAAAATAAGGTACAATGGCATTGGCAATTTAATTTGTAAAGCCTGCATAAAACTAAAATAGTTACTTTTTTGTAACCATTCTTCAACCAACCAATAATACTTTTTATAATTTATATTCCTTGAAATGAGTGAACTATTTTTTTTTATTACAAAGGAATACTCTTTGAATCGTTCGTACTCATTTTTAATACTTTTTATAGTTCTAGTTGAATTTTTATGACGTCTAAAATAATTTAAAGCCTGTGAACCGTATGCAATATCGCTTTTTTGTAAAATAGAAATCCACAAAAACCAATCTCCACAATAAAACATAGTTGAAGGTATTTTAATTGCCTTGGCTATTTCTAAGTTAAAAATTACTGCGCTTGCATTGGGAATAGTATTTCTAAACCGCAGATGATACTTTATTTCATTTATCCCTGTATTGCTATAATTTGAACTCCATTTTTTATAATTGGTAATCTTTGCCCAATTATTTTCACCTAGTTGATCATTATCAGTATCAACATTCATAGAACTACAATACACTAAACCGATATTAGGTCGCTTATTAATCAAGCCTATTAACGCTTCTAAAAAATTTAATTCGCAATAATCATCACTCTCCGCAATCCATACATATTTACCTTTCGCCAAGGCAATTCCTTTTTGCCATTGCTTAAAGGGACTCCCAGAATTTTTAGTATTTACTATAAAATGACTCACCTTGGAGTGGTCTTTATATTCATTAAGTATAGTTACACTATTATCTGTACTACAATCATCTAATAAAATAACCTCAAAATTTGTATACGTTTGATTAAACACACTATTTAACCGTTGTTTTAAGTACAACTCATGATTGTAGTTAGGGATAATGATTGAAACTAGTGGGTTCATTCTAAATTTTATAAGGCTTACAATTAAAATTAATATAACTTACTTCATTGGTTATTTTAATAATTTCTTGCTTATCCAAACTTTTAAAATATTTCACACATTCTATAAGCTCAATATCATTTTTAAATTTATCCTTTTCAAACCCAAGAAACAACTCATTTTCAAAAGCAACATATCTTAAGCCAATAATACCTTTTACATATGATTCTATATAAGCCGATGTATTTATGCTGATTGAAAAATCAAATAACCCAATTATTTCATTGACGGTTTTGTCTTTGATGATATTTAAATTATATTTAGAATAATTATTTTCATTTAGTGATGGATGCAATTTTAAACTAAATTTCAGATTCATCATTTTAATATTATCAGAAATCAGAATCTCACATAAAGAATGATTTGCTTTTTCATAAATTTTTCTACCTAACAATATAATACAATTATTTTTAGGTATTTTTACTGAACCTAGACATAAATTATGGTATTTTGGATTTCCTTTTTCTATTAGTAATGTACTTGGATTATATGTTTTAAATAGTTCATGAGTGCTTTTACTCCATGTCCAAACTTCACTTGCACAAACATTTTCATAGTTTATGATATCTAAAGGTACAAATTCTTTATACTTAACATAAACACCATGAACCATAGAAATGGTTCGTACTTTGTGTTTCTTTAAAACTAAACTAAGTATTGACTCATGATAAAAAGATGAATTAAATGTCAGTTGATTTTTTAAAACTATTTTATTACTATTCATTATTTTTTCATAATAATCAATGGTGTTTTTATAACTAGTAATTCTTGAAACCAACCAATTTACCTGACTACTTGTAAGTGATTTATCTTTTAGAAATTTGAAAAATAAAAATACTTTCGTAAACAAAAAATTAAACTCAGTTTTTAATCGTTGAAATTTGAAAAAACGAGCTGAAAGTTTTATTTTTTTTAAATTAATTTTAAATATTTTACTATTATTGAAAAATTCATTTTTATAATCTAAAATTAATTCTGAATAATCAATTCTATCGATGGAATAACTAATTATATTTTCACATTTAATAAATACAATAAAATTTTCATCTATTTCAATAACTTTACTATTCTGCCATGACTGTTTCAATGAATATTTTGGGATTTCCTTTGATTCAAATAAAATTAATAAATCATATGTAATAATTTTATTAAGCGGAATACCTTTATATCGAATATTACATTTACCTTTTAAATAGTTATAAAACTTGTATCCCATTATTATAATTAAAATAAATTTTATTTAAAGTTTATTATATTCAATTATTCTTTTTCAAGGTATCATTATAATAATTAAGTAAATTCAATGCCATATTGTAATCTTCAATTTCATCAATATCAATTCCTGCCAATTTATCCACTTCAAACTTGTAAGGTTTACTACCTATAAAGTATTCTTTATTTAGAATTGATTCTCTGTTATACATATATAACGCATTTGTCACTCTATAAAAATTTGGCAAATCTTGACTTACTGTATGGTTTTTATCAGCGCAATAATTGAGAGGTCCATTGTCATCCCAAAAATATTCTTTTAACAAATTTACTGTCAATAAGGAATCAAAATCTTTATTTTTCTCATTTATAATTTTAATATATTTAGTAAAAGCTTTTAAATAATCTATAGGTTTCATCAGAGGAACTACTACAGTTACCCAAGCGATATGCTTAAAATCTATAGCTTTTACAACTCCTTTTATAACTTCGTTAAAACTAGCTACATGTCCCTCACATAAATATTTATCTCTAACTTTAAATTGTACATCATTCTTAATTGCTATATCAATTAATTTTGGCGAATCTGTACTTATAATTATTTGCTCATTATTAACAATCTCTTTCATCTGCTTTATTTTCCATTCTAACAGAGATTCATCTGTTCCAAAAGGGAGCATAACTTTATTTTTAATTCTTGAGCTACCTTCTCTAACTGGTATAACCACTCCAATATCTGCTAGGGTATTTTTCATAAGTATTTAATTTTATTTCCAATTTGCAGGTAAATGTATAGGGCAATGTGTTAATTGCTTAGATCCAAGACTTATAAAGTCACAAATATTTCTTTTTGATAATAAATATTCTCCTAAAATATTTTTATTTTTTAATTCAATCACATCAACGGTTACAGTGTACTTTCCTGGAGCAAAAACATTAATTACTTCAACCTGTATATTTTCTTCAATTTGAATAAAATCATCTTCTTTATTAGAAATTAATGCTACCGATTTCATTTCTTGATCATAAAAACAAATTGAAATTAAATAATCTCTAAGATTTCCACTTACTTTTAAATCAAAATTAATTATAAATTTTTCCCTTGACTTAATAATAATATTTTTTTGTTTATTATTTATAGTAAAGTTATTAATTTCTGCTTTTCCACTTCCGAATACGCTCTCATTTTCGGTCTTAAATTCATTATAATAGTTTTGTATTAAAAATGAAATATTCTTTGAATTCAAAACAATTCTACCGTTTTTTAACAATAATCCTTTATTAGCTATTTTACCAATTTGTGGCATAGAATGAGAAACAAAAATAACAGCACAATTATTTAACAATTCACTAATCGTATTTAAACATTTTATTCGAAAACCCACATCCCCAACCGCCAATACTTCATCAATAATTAACACATCAGGTTCCATTTGAGCAGCTACTGCAAAACCCAGGCGCACTTTCATACCAGAACTATAATGTTGTACTGGCATATCAATAAACTCACGTATTTCAGCAAAGTCTATGATGTCTTCAACTTTGGCTTCAATTTCTTTTTTGGTAAAGCCTAATATAGCGCCATTGTTATAAATGTTTTCACGCCCTGTTAATATAGGGTTAAAGCCTGCACCCAGCTCTATCAATGCACCTACACGCCCTTTGATGGTTACTTTGCCTTCGTCTGGGTTTATGAGTCCGTTTAGTATTTTTAATAAAGTAGATTTTCCTGCGCCATTGTGCCCTATCAAACCTAAACACTCGCCACGGCGTAATTCAAAATTGATGTCTTTTACTGCCCAAAACTCTTTGTCTCGTAAGGTACGTTCCTGTTTGTTGCCATGGGCATTGCTATATAGATCTTTTACACCATACCAAAGGCTGGTTTTTAGGTCTTTACAGAACTTTTTTGACAGGTTTTCTACTTTTACTAGTACTTCTTCTTGCATTGGGTTAATTGTGGTTGTTGGTCTTCGACAAGCTCAGACTGACATTGTTGTTGGTTGTTTATATTTACTATAATTTTTATTTACAAATAACAGATCTCTTGACTTCAATAGGTCTTCGACAAGCTCAGACTGACATTGGTTATTGGCTCCTTTTCTTTATTTTAATTCTTCATTTCTAAGTTACAAATCCCCGTTTGCATTAGGTCTTCGACAAGCTCAGACTGACATTGGTTATTTGTTGTATTGCGCTTCGACTGCGCTCAGCGTGACAAATTATCTCATCATTCATCACTTTTCACTCTTCATTATTCACTTTTAATTATTCATTTTTAATTATTCATTTTTCACTTTTAATTATTCATTAATTAAGAACTAACTACTCATCCTTTCTACGATAATTGGTATTGAAATTCTATAAAACACCAACCCGATACATAATAACGGCAAACATACTACTATTAGTGCAAAATAATAGGTTAAATATTGAGGTTCTAGTCCTACTATTAAATCTCTGGTTGTTAAAATAAGTGGTGTTAGTGGGTTAAGCTCCATAAAAGTTCTCATAATTCCTTCTTTGGGTATTGCATATACTACTGGGGTAATGTACATAAGAAAACCGAGTCCTAAACTTATTATTTTGGCAATGTCGTTATACAACATGCCAATTGGTGTAATAAATAAACCGATGGTTGTGCCAAATAAAATAACACCTAAAAAGGCAAAAGGAAATAATAACAAACTGCTATGAAAACCTATGCCAAAAACCACTAAAAATACCAGTAACAATACAATTTTAATGGCACTGTTAAACAACAATTTATAAATGCCTGATACCAATAAAGCTTCTTTTGGGAAATTTATTTTTGACAAGATGCCTCCTGCAGATTTTGTGCTTGCCATTGGTGAATTGATGGATTCGTTTAAAATTGACCACAAAAGTGTACCTGCAAAAGCATAAACAGGATAAGGAATACCTGTATCTGTTAGTTGAATGGTACCCGACATATTTAAAAATATCCAAACAAAAGCCGTGGTTAAAGGCGTAATAAATGCCCAAACAATACCCAAATACGACTGGCGGTATTGTGCTGTGATATCTCGAACTGCCAATTGTTTTGCCAAAAAACGAGATGCAATGATATCATGAAAACTAGCTTTTAATAGCTTTAATATTTTGGTATTGTTTTCTTTTTGATAAATTCTGGTTTCTAAAGGCATTTCTTGCTTTATTTTGGCCAAATATAGGGGGTTTTGCAATTATATAAAACAAAAGTTTGAAGGAATTTGGTTTTGGGTTTTGGGTTTTGGCGCGTGTGGGAAAACCAACTGAAGTAATCTATTGGTTGTATCTCGAAAAAATTGTTTTAGTTTTACATAAACAGATCCCCGCATACGCGAAGATGACGGTTAAAATACTCATAAAATATACCTTTGAGGGGACTGAGCGTTAAGAAAATGTTCAGTGAACATTTTTAGCGATAGGGCCAGATGGCGCGTGGGTGAAAATTAGTATAAAACTTCAATAGGGAAAGATTTCACTTTAAGTGCAAAATGACGGTTAAAACACATCCTAAAATATCCCCTTGAGGGGACAGAGCGTTAAGAAAATGTTCAGTGAACATTTTTAGCGATAGGGCCAGATGGCGCGTGGGAAAATGCATGACTGAGCGTTAAGAAAATGTTCAGTGAACATTTTTAGTGCGACATAGCGGTAGCTATGGGCGAGGTGGCGCGCTGATACCAGATGGCGCGTGGGTGAAAATTATTATAAAACTTCAATAGGGAAAGATCTCGCATCAAGTGCGAGATGACGGTTAAAATACACATAAAATATCCCCTTGAGGGGATTATAGGGGTGTAATTTACTTTTGAGGTTTGAGTACACTTTACAAGGTAGTGTCTTAAATTGATAAAACTACCTTAATAAATCCTCAAAATCTTGCTTTATAAGTTCCCAATATTTACCTCTATAACAAATTGGGGTAAATTCAGAATCTGCGATGTCAAAATCTATTATTTTTTTTAATAGCAAGTCTTTGTCTGCATTATAAGGATAACGTTTGAAATAGCAATTTATCATCTCATTTAAAGAATAATATTCTAGCAACTCGTGAATATCCCAAAAGTCCTTTTTTCTACCTCCTTGAGCTATTACTTCAAACTTCATAGCTATTATTTCTTCAATAGCAGCGAAACGTATGTGTTCTATTTCTAAACCAGGAAATACAAAAAGATCCGTATAAAACAAATCTAATTTCAGTAAATTATTCTCATCTTGGCCAATAAAATAAGATTTACCCATACCAATTTCAGTTGTAGTAAATGATTCAACATATGCAAAGTTCTGATTTAAAATTTCATCTATTTTATTAAAATCTATACTTCCATATTCAGCATCTGTAAATAAATCTATATCCACTGATTCTCTATGCCCCAATTGCAAACTTAATGAAGTACCACCTACAATTCTAAATTTATCAAGTTCTTTAATACTCATAAGAAGCTTAAGAGTATCCCATAATAAAACTGAAACTGTACTTAAATATAAGGCCATTTAAAATTATATTAAATTATACTCAATAGCATTATTCTTAAAAGTAGATAAATAACTTTTTTTAATTGATTTAATTTCTATACTTACAGCATCCTTGCCATAAAATGAAATAATTTCATTTATTTCAGTTTCGTTACCTCTTTCTAAAATTCTTTTGATAATGGCTTTTTTATTTTTAACCCAGTCGATCTTATCCATTGTTGTATCCCAAAAAATTATTTTTCTAAACTTATCAAGATTAGGCTGTTTTTTAGGTAAATTATTCGCCGCTATTTTAACATCATAACTTGCTTGTAGTAACATAAAATAATCTTCTTCTACATTGAAGTGTTTAGCCAACTTAATTGAAATACTTGGGTTTATGCCTCTTCTCTGATTCAAAATTGCACTGATAGTTTGCTTATGCTCATTAATAGCATCAGCAAGTTCACTGCTTTTCATATCTTGTCGAGATAACTCTCTTTTCAATATAACACCAGGATGTAAACCTTTTATTTTAAATAATTGTGGCAACATTGTATTTAAATTTATATTACAAAATTAGCAAATAATAATTAGTAAACAAAATTGTTTACCTTCCTAAAATAAGCTGACTAAAATCAAACAACTTATTACAAATAAAGATGTCATAAATTTTGAATCAGATTATTTTGTACGTAATTTTGTACATATTTAAAATGTTGAATTATGATTACAACGACAATATCCGATTTTAGAAAAGATATAAAAGATTACTTAAATAAAGTTACCGAAAACTTTGAAACACTAATTATCAATCGAGGTAAAAACTCGGGTGTTGTAGTGATTTCTTTAGAAGAATACAATTCTCTTATGACAACTCAACACGAAATGTCTTCAATTACAAATAAAGATGTCATAAATTTTGAATCAGATTATTTTGTACGTAATTTTGTACATATTTAAAATGTTGAATTATGATTACAACGACAATATCCGATTTTAGAAAAGATATAAAAGATTACTTAAATAAAGTTACCGAAAACTTTGAAACACTAA
>NZ_RHLN01000031.1 GCF_004121075.1 Lutibacter sp. HS1-25 | reverse complement strand
AGATTTAATCGCACCAGAACTTGATGGTATTATAGATGGAACAAGTACAAGTTTAAGATGGTCTGCAAGCGATGTGGACAATGATTCATTAACATTTGATGTGTATTTAGATACAGCTAGCACCCCTTTAACAAAAGTGTCTGAAAACCAAACAGCAACCACTTACAATGCTTCAAATTTAATTGCAGCAACTACCTACTATTTTAAAGTAGTTGTAAAAGATGGAAAAGGCGGAGAAACGATAGGTCAAGTTTGGAGTTTTAGTACAAAATAACTTAAAATAAACCTGTTAGGTGTAATTGCTAATAATAATTACACCTAATAGGTAATAAATTAATAATTCAATAATCGAATAAAAAATCATGCGAATTCTACTTTTAGGAGTGTTGTTATTATGTGTTCAATGTAAGTCAATCAATGAAAATGTTGAAATAAAAAAAAACCAGTCAGGCTCTGATTTTCAAAAGTTAAGTGAAGGATTTAAATCACCAGAAATGGTATATCACCCTGAAACTTGGTTTCATTTTAATGGTAATAATATTAGTAAAGAAGGGATAACGCTTGATCTTGAAGCAATAAAATATGCAGGAATTCAAGGGATTCATTTGTTTAGTAAAAACGGACGAACTTTTCCTGGAGTTAAGCAAATATTAGTTTTATCTCCTGAATGGGAAGATATGGTTCGTCACGCTGCTGATGAATGTAAACGTTTGGGATTAAAATTTACCATGCAAAATTGCCCAGGCTGGTCAATGACTGGCGGACCTTGGGTGCCTGTTGAAGAAGCACAAAGAGAAATTGTAGAAACGGTTTACCGATTAAAGGGTGGAGAGCAATTTAATGAAATTCTTTCAATAGATTCATTATATAAAACACCAGATTATGATTATAAAGATGTGCAAGTACTTGCATTTCCAACTCCAGAGGGTGATGATACAGAAAAACTCAATCCTTCAAAAATTGAAAGTAACAATACCATTGTACCTTGGGAAGACATCTTCAATCCTAATTCAAAAATCATTGTTACAGCCAAAACAACAATGCTTGATAAAGAACTTGACCAATATAGAGCTGAAGGAATTGCAAAAGTAGCTGAAAAAAGTACTTGGGTAAAAACCACATTTAAAAATCCAGTAACACTTCGTTCTTTAGATTTTCCACCATTGCGCCATATTATTACGGATTTACAATATCCAAGAGTTGATGTTACCATAAAAGTTGAAGCGCTTATTGAAAATACCCTAACAGAAATTGCGGCTATCAATATACCAGATGTTAATTGGAATGATAGACAAAAATACTTAACATTGGCAATTCCTGAAACAACTTCAAAAGAATTTGTTTTTACTTTTGAAGGAAGTCATGTTATTCAACCAGAATTTATTCATTTAACGTCAAAACCAAGGCTTCATAATCACGAAGCAAAAGCAGCCAAAACAATGCGTGGTATTAAAGATGAAATGAGGTACCATTATGCTGAAAACACCATTATTCCTGCTGATAAAATTTTGAATATTTCAGAAAAAATGTCTTCAAACGGAAAATTAACTTGGGATGTTCCGCAGGGAAATTGGACAGTCGTACGTTTTGGTCATATCAATATGAGACTTACCAATAAACCTGCAATGCCAGAATCTACAGGTTGGGAATCGAGTAAATTAGATAAAATTGCCATTGAAAACCATTTGCGAAATGGGATGATTGGTAAAATGATTAAAGATGGCGGTCCAATTGGCGATGGTAAATTAAATGGTTTGTTGATAGATAGTTGGGAAAGTCATGTGCCAACATGGACGATGAATTCTGAAGATATGTTTCAAGAATTTGAAAAGCGCCGTGGCTATAGTATGAAAAAATATTTACCAGCTACAATGGGTTATATCGTTGAAAGCCCAGAGGTAACCACGAAGTTTTTACGTGATATCCGCCAAACAATGGACGACGTTTATATTGATAACTTTTTTAGCCATTTTGCAACAGTTTCTCATGAAATGGGCGCCGAAGTTTATACAGAAGGAGCAGGTGGCGAAGTGTTACCAATTGACCCTATGCGTTATTACGGTGTAAGTGATATACCAATGACGGAGTTTTGGTATCCTAAAGCACCATCAAATCAAAATGAATATGCTAAGCCAGTATTCAATGCTGCTTCAGCAACACATTTGTATAACAAACCAAGGTTGGCTGCTGAAGCTTGTACGCAATTAGACGTAAAATGGAACGAGCATCCTTTTGATGTGAAATATTTAATTGATTATAATTTTACAAAAGGAATTAACCATTTGGTATTCCATACATTTTCTCATACCCCTCAAACCGATGTTGCTCCTGGTTCAAGCTTTGGTGGTAATATCGGTTTTCCATTTGTAAGAGCGCAAACTTGGTGGAAATATATGCCAGATTGGATTGATTTCTTATCGCGTAACCAATATATGTTGCAGCAAGGAAAATATGCTGCAGATGTACTTTGGTATTATGGAGATGATTTTGCACGTCCACCTTTTGATTTGGATTATTTTCCTAAAGGTTATCGTTTTGACTATTTAAATGAAGAAATATTACAAACTAAATTGTCGGTAAAAGACGGGAAAATCAATGTAAAAGATGCAGGTGATTACCGAATTATTTTACTTAGAGACGCTGATGAAATGTTGCTTTCAACTATTCAAAAGTTAAAAGAATTGGTGCTTCAAGGTGCTGTAATTGTTGGTAATAAACCTATGGAGTCTCCAAGTTTAATGGATGATGAAAACGATTTAAAAATGCTTAAATCAATTTCAGAAGAATTATGGGGAACAGAAAAAACAGGTGTTAAAAAAGTTGGTTTGGGTAAAGTATATTGGGGACAAACCATTGATGATGTTTTAAAAGCCGAAAGCATTGCGCCTGATGTAACAGTACCTGAAGGTTTACCAATTAATTGGATTCACCGCAAAACAGCCGATGCTGATATTTATTTTGTGAGTACTACAAGCAATAAGCCTTTAGATGTTTCATTAGGTTTTAGAGTTACTAATGCCTACCCTCAATTGTGGAATGCTTTTACAGGTGAACAGCAAGATGCAATGGTTTGGTCTCAACAAAACGAAAAAATCAATGTAGCCATTTCTTTAGATCCAAGTGGTAGTGCTTTTGTTGTTTTTCCAAAAGGAAATAAGCAACCATTTTCTTCAAAAGTTGAATTTGAAAATGAAACTATTTTAAGTGCTGAAAATGGTTGGTACAGAACTCATTTAGATACTAATTTTACAAGAGTTTCAAAAAAAGGAAACAATATATTGGCTTCAAAATCGGGTACATTTAAATTTTATGAAGGTAACAATGTAAAATCAATTAAAGTAACGGTAAATGAAACTTCACTTCAAAATAATTGGAAAGCCTCTTTTGAAAAAGGTTGGGATACACCAGAATCGATAGAGGTGCCGCAATTAAAATCGCTTACTAATTTTGACAATGAAGCTATACAACATTATTCAGGAACTGTAACGTATACCAAAGACTTCAATATAGATAATGTAAGTGAAAATATGAGTATTGATTTAGGTGAAGTAGCCAATATTACTGAAGTATGGTGCAATGGTAAAAAAGTAGCAACACGTTGGGCACCGCCTTACAGATTCGATTTAAGTGAAAGCTTAATTAAAGGAAAAAACACATTAGAAATCAAAGTAACCAATACTTGGAGAAATCAATTGATTTTAGACAATAAACGTTCAAAAGAAAATAAGAAATCCTGGACCACAAATCCACCAAAAGAGCAAGATACCAAACTGGACCAAGCTGGTTTAATTGGGCCGGTTAAGTTCATGACATATTCTAATAAATAATTGTATAATCAGTGATTTATTTGTTTGCTGAAGTTTTCTTATGGAAAGAAGTATATCATTCTTTTATCTTAAGATGCTATTAGAGTTTATATTTTGAAATAGAGATGCTGCACATGTTTAAATGGCCATTTTGAGATTTAAGTATCATTTTGTTAATCTCGATTAAAAGTGTATAAAATTGAAAATATGAATTGTTTAAAAAGATTAATAATTGAAAGAAAAGGATTGATTAAAGTGCTAACGGTTCTCTATTTTGGGAGTTGTCTTGTAAACCCTCTTGTTGCTCAGGAGTCAAAATCGTTTAGTTATACCAATAAGAACATTCCGGTTGAAGAACGTGTTGAGGATTTATTAAAACGAATGACCGTAGCGGAAAAAATTGCACAGATGCGAATTAGTAATCATCGTGTAAAACTTGATAATAACGACCGTCTTGTAATGCCTCAAGTTTTGGTTCAAAAACTCAAAAACGGCTATGGTGGTCATAAAAACCCTGGCGATAAATTAAGTCCCGAAAAGTGTGCGTTATTATGTAATCAGTTACAAAAATATACGATAGAAAATAGCCGATTACACATACCTATACTTTTTGTAGGTGAAGCTTACAAAGGTTTAGACGTAGAAGGTGGAACTATTTTTGAACGCGGAATTGGTCAAGCCTCATCTTGGAATACCGAGTTAGTGAAAAAGGTGTGGGATGTAATTGGTAAAGAAGCAAGGTTACGTGGCTATCACATGATACATTCTCCAGTCGCCGATCTTACACGAGATCCTCGTTTTGGTCGCATGAGCGAATCTTTTGGAGAAGATACTCATTTGGTTACAGAAATGATTGTAAATGCAATTCAAGGTGTACAGGGTGATAATAAAACCTTAACTACAACACATATTGGTGCCGTTGTAAAGCACTTTGCCGGTTACGGACAGGTTACAGGTGGAAGGAATTTTGCGTCTGTAGAAATGTCACAACGCACCATTAACGACGATGTTTTACCTCCATTCAAAGCAGCCGTACAACGTGCAAAAGTATTGGGTATTATGCCATCGCATAGCGACTTAAATGGTGTGCCTTGTCATGCAAATCCCGATTTACTTACCAAACTTTTACGCAACGAGTGGGGTTTTAAAGGTTATGTGGTGTCTGATGCCGAAGATGTGGCTCGGTTGGGCTTTTTTCATAAGGTAGCCGAAACTCCTGAAGAAGCAGTTGTGCTAGGACTAAAGGCAGGTGTTGATATTGATTTGTATAGTGAAATTGCCTATGCAAAATTACCTGAAATTCTGAAAACGCATCCCGAATTAGAAACCTACATAGATCGTTCGGTTAGAAATGTGTTGCGGACTAAATTTTTATTAGGTTTGTTTGATCAACCTTATATCGATATTGAAAAAACAAAAGCTGAAACGCATTCACAAAGTTCAATTTTATTATCTCAAAAGGCTGATATTGAATCTATTATTTTATTAAAAAATGAACAGAATATTTTACCACTTCAAACAGAAACCTTTCTTAAAATCGGATTGTTTGGCCCAGTAATGGATGAAAATACAAAGGCTGATTTTGAAAATGCAATAATAGGGAAAGTGCAATTTATTCAGGAAAATGGTTATGATCTTACTGATAATGTAAGAGAAAACCCGAAACTTACACCCCCAGCTGAATGTGAAGCGGGTATTGCTAAAATTGTTGAAATGGCAAAAACTACCAATTTAGCTATATTGTTTTTGGGTGGTGATGGTCAAACCGCACGTGAAGCCAATTTTTTTAATGTGATTGGCGACAGAGAAGATATTGAATTAGTGAGCATGCAAAATGAGTTGTTTGAGCGTGTAAAAGCCCTTGGCATTCCGGTAATAGTAGTGCTAAAACATAAACGTACAAATGCTATAGTGAAAATAGCAGAGCAAGCAAATGCTATTTTAGATACCTGGGACTTGGGAGAACAAGGTAATACAGCCATTGCTAAAATTCTTTTTGGATATGAAAATCCTTCTGGTAAATTAACGGTAACCATTCCTCGGTCAGTTGGTCAATTGCCCGCTTTTTATAGTCAAAAAGAGATCAATTATAAAAAACCTTATTTATTCAACTCTTCGGAACCCCTTTACCCATTTGGTTACGGATTGAGTTATACAAATTTCGAGTATGCTAATCTTACACTATCTGACAGTATTATTTCAAAAAAATCTAATTTGAAAGTTACTGTAGATGTGAGTAACGTGGGAAGTCGACAAGGAAAAGAAGTAGTACAATTATATATAAAAGATGATTATGGATCAGTAATTCGTCCAGTAAAAGAATTAAAAGCATTTCAAAAAATTAACTTAGCTGCAGGTGAAGTAAAAACTGTAACATTTGAGGTTACACCTGAAATGCTATCGTTTACTGGAATTGATATGCATAAAGTGGTAGAATCTGGATCTTTTGAATGTATGGTTGGTACCTCATCGCAAGAGTATTTGACAGCAAGTTTTAAAGTTGTTGACTAATGTTAGATTTAAGGATTATATGAAATTTCAGGTTACAAACCAACCAATAAATCAGCAATAAATTTAACCTGAAGCTTTGAAAGTATTATTTTAATTTAGAACCTTATTCTTAAGTGTTTGTTTTTTATCTTGAATGCAGCTGGTTGCTTTTTTAAAGCAACAAGTTTAACATCTTTGAGTCAGGATAAAGCAGGATAGTTTTGGTTTCATACTTTAGTACTTTCATTTTTAATATTTTTTATTACTCAGAAATACTTCATAAATGAAAAGACGCAATTTTATACAATTATCAACATTTGCAGGCTTAGGGTTAACCCTTCCTTTATCAGGGATATTTAATTCATGTGCAGCACATCCAGAACACTCATTAGAATTTAGAGAATTAACGTTCAATCTTTTAAAAGATTGGTGTGATGGTATGTTGAAGGTACAAATAATCAATCCGTCTAATTTAGAAGAGCACGGCGCATTAGGTTGTCCGTCTTGTTCGCATATTCACGGTAGATGTATGGATGCTGTATATCCTTTTTTATATATGGCTGATGTTACTGGAGATCAAAAATACATTGATGGTGCTATTTTGGTAATGAATTGGGCTGAAAATAATGTTTCTCAAGAAGATGGTAGTTGGACAGTAATACCTAACCCAAAATCTTGGAAAGGTATTTCAGTGTTTGGCGCCATTGCATTGGCAGAAGCATTGCATTACCACGGACACGTTTTAAGTGAAGAAATACGTACTGCTTGGACAGCGCGTTTAGCCAGCGTAGGGCAGTATATTTACGATACATTTACAATAGATTTTACAAATATAAATTACGGTGGTACAGCTATTTATGGATTGAATTTAATAGGTAATGTGCTTAATAATGAAGCTTTTATTGCAAAAAGTAAAACACTGGCAGAAGATGTAAAAGTTTATTTTACCAAAAATGATTATTTATTGTTTGGTGAATGTAAACCCGATTCTAAAAAATTAAGTAAAAAAGGTTTGCAAGGTGTAGATTTAGGATACAATGTTGAAGAAACATTGAATAGTATTGTAATGTATGCTTTAAAAGAAAATGATGAAGAGCTATTACAAATAGTAACAAAATCGCTAAATAGTCATTTAGAATTTATGTTGCCAGATGGAGCTTGGGATAATAGTTGGGGTACGCGCCAATATAAATGGAGTTATTGGGGAAGTCGTACTTGTGATGGTAGTCAGCCTGCTTTTGGTATGATGGCACATATCAATCCTGCTTTTGGAACCGCTGCTGTAAAAAATACCGAGTTATTAAAGCAATGTACAGCTAACGGATTGTTGCATGGCGGTCCGCATTATGTTTCGCATGGTATTGAGCCTTGTGTACATCATACTTTTGCACATGCAAAACCTTTAACAGCATTGTTAGATCATTGGGGTCATTTACCTGAAATAAATAAAAATACAGCTTTGCCAAGAACTACAGCCGATGGTGTAAAACATTTTGAAGATTTAGATGTTTCACTTTTTGCACGTGGAGATTGGAGAGGTACAGTAAGTGCTTATGATGCAGAATATCATTATAAATACGATTATCGTCAGGCTACTGGTGGCGCATTGGGTGTTTTGTATCATAATAAAGTAGGACTGTTATGTGCTGCAAGTATGGCTATTTATTATTTGGTCGAAAAAAACAATCAGCAACCACAACCAGGTGAAGATATTGCACTAACACCTAGAATAGAAACTTTTAAAAACGATGTTTGGTATACTAATTTATTTGATTTAGAAGCAAGTATAAAATCTTCTGATACAAACGGTGAAATTAAATTAGTTGCAAATACAATTATTAAAAATGAAGCGCGTGAAGCTGTAAGTGAAACGGCATCAGATTTTGAAATTGACTATAGCTGTGCTGCTGAAGAAATGAAAATTACTGTAAAAACAGACCAGCAAATTAACGAGGCTACAGCATTTGTATTGCCAATTATTTCACCAACTGGAGAAGTAGTAACTATTGTAAGTGAAAATGAAATTTCAATTCAAAAACCTGAAGGTTTGGTAACTGTAAAAGCCAATGTGCCTTTAAAAATAAAAGAAATTTCTGGTGAAAGAACTTTTAATATGGTTCCAGGAGCAGAAGCAATACCAATTGAAGCTTTTTTTACAAACGATAAAAACGAATTGAACATATCTATAACAGTGAGTTAATATGAACTAACTGTATAGAACGGTTTCATCAAGATTTTTAGTCAAACCTATTTTGTTTAGAAATCTTGTTGTCGAATATTTAAACTTAAACATTTTACAACAAACTATTTATAAAAAATTAACCAAACATTATGAAAACCCCTTCAAATTTTATTAAAAACTATCAGCTGCTACTAATGTTGTTGCTAATACTAAATTCGTTTACCAATGAAGTTACGGCACAAGTACAATTTTTAGACAGTACAGTTGTTACTAGAGATGCTTTTTATTTTTGGAAAGCCGATGACCCTAAACCGTATCATTATGCGGCTGCTATAAATCCTCATGGAAATTGTGCAAAGGTATCCAATGGGTATGTATTTTATACTTGGTATCGTGGGGGCTGGGCAGATAGAACTTTAATGGTTTCCCGAAAAAAGATAGGTGAAGGCAATTGGGTTCACGTGGCTTTGCCGGCAAAACTAAGTTTGGTAGGAGGAAAAGGTGATACGCATCTCACAACCAATATTGGTATTTGTCCCATAGATGGCACTGTTCATTTAATGTTTGATCACCACAACGAAAATCTGAATTATATACGATCTAAGAAAAACATTGCCTTTGGTCCTGATAGTGAGTTTACAGCAGCTAATTTTTTGCCACAACAAGATTATTTAATACCTGGAAAGGTAGTTGATGGAGTTACCTATCCTGATTTGTTTACTAACAACAATGGGGAGATGTATTTTGAAAGAAGGCTTGGTGCTGCTGTTGGAGGAAGTATAATAATGACTTATTACAATGGAGTTACTTGGTCTCCTGAAACTACCATTATACAAGGAACAGGAAATCAGGTAAGTCAAGGAGAGCGAAATTTTGCTTATGGCGAAGCGGTGCTAATTAATGGAAAATTCTATTATACCTATTCTGTTCGATGGGCAGAATCTCCTACGGCATTAAATGAAGGCGTTTATTTGATGGAACTTGGTACCAGAGTGGATAATAAAGCAACCAATGTAGCTGGTAAAAGTTACGACTTACCTATTATAGACCACAAACCATTTTTAATTGCCGACCCAAGAAGTGTTCCTGATGATGCAGGTTGGGCTGGTGGACCTCAAGTAGCTATTTCTCCTAAAAATGATATTTATTTATATCAAAGTCCCAAAAACACAACGCATTATAATTATTTGAAAAAGGCAGGTGAAACCCAGTTTACTGAAGATAGAGGTAAGGGGGGGTTAGGTATATTCTATGGAAATAGAATGTATAAATTTATCTCAAGTGGTGAGGATTTGGTAATTAGTAGTTGCTTGGCAGGAACTTATAACTGGCGTGAAGATTTCAGGATGACTGTTGGTTCACGTTTTAGAAAAAGTATCAAAATAATGGACAACGGAACTATTGTTGCTATTTACGGTGGAAAAGAAAATAGTGAAAAAATATCTATTTATTGTTATGTTTTCCAAATTGAAAAATCAGAATACACACCTCAAACCATTAATTTTGATGCGATTGCTCAAAAAACAGAAGGTGACGCAGACTTTACATTAAACGCAACTGCTACCTCAAATTTACCAGTCAATTTTATTTCTTCAAATAGAAATATTGCACGAATTGTAGACGGAAATAAAGTGAATATAGTAGGTGTTGGTACTTGTGATATTATAGCTCAACAAGCTGGAGATGGAACCTTTGACGCTGCTCCAGAAGTAACACAAACTTTAGTGGTAAATGCAAATATTAGTAAAACAAGTCAAACTATTAATTTCACCTTAGCTAAAACATTACATACTTGGGGTGATGCTGATCAAATATTGGAGGCTACTGCAACTTCAGGGTTGCCTGTAACTTACGAAAGTACCAATACTGAAGTTGCTATTATAGTAGATGGGAAATTACAGGTAAAACGTGCAGGTAAAACAACAATAAATGCATTACAAACGGGTGATGAGGTTTATAATGCAGCACCTATTGTGAGTCATGAATTTGAAGTTCCTATTCGTAATCAGGAAATTATTTTTAATAACATCCCTGAGGTTACCTCAGGAGATCCTGTATTTCAACTACAAGCAACAAGTAATAATCCAAATGCTAAGTTACGATTTGTATTGCCTAATAATCAAGTAGCAATTGTATGGAGTGATTATGTAACTCAAGTTTTAGGTGCTGGTAGTGCTACTATTACAGTTTCAGAAGAAGGTGATGAATATTTTACAGATGCTCAAGCTACAAAAACAATTACGGTGAAGCCTAAAACACATATTTTACCTACTGAAATTGAAGCAGAGTATTATACGACTAAAAGTGGTGTAAATGTAACGCGCTGGAGTAATTCTATATTTTACCTAAACAGTTGGGAAGTAAATGATTTTGCAGAATATACAGTTGATGTACCATCTGATGGTACGTACGAGGTTGAAGTATTTGCAGCTTCTCCGGGTTCTTCTAAAAGGCTCGACGTAAAAAGTGGCACTAATAAACTTGCAACTATAAATCTTACTGTAACACCTAGTCTTACCGTTTTTAAAAGTTCAAAGGCTAGCATAACCCTTCAAAAAGGAATTCAAAAATTAAAAATTGTAGGTGTAATAGGTGGTTTTAATTTTGATAAAATGAAAATCAGTTTGATTCAGGCTCCTGTAATTGATAAAGCTACCTTGTCCGGAGATTCGTTTAGATTACAAAATGTTGAAACAGGTAAATTTTTAAAATCTAATGGTGTAGAACTAATCACTAGTGATACGTGGAATGCCCCAGAAAATCTATGGACATTTGTAAAAACAACCTATAATGGTTTGGATTATTTTAATATTGATGGTGAGGCTTCTGGCGTAAATATATTGCGTGCAACGGGTTCGGGTTATTCTGCTGATCCTAATGCGGTAATCACTACTTCAAAAACTGCTCCTAGTTCAGATATTGATAAAATTTGGACAATACATTATAATGAAATTGAAGATACGTATAGATTTGAAGCTAGAGATATAAATACGTTTTTATACGTTGACCAAAATGGTAAAGCATATAACATGGCGGCTGATATTACGGATAATAGAAGTAAATGGAAAGCAATAGCCAAAAGTGTTACACTTGGAGTTAATGATGAAGATTTAAATCCGTCTTTTATTAAATTGTATCCCAATCCAGCTAAAAATGATTTTACCATAGCCTTTAAAGATTTAGATGAAGTTTCAGTTTATATATACGATATCTTAGGTAAATTAATTTATTCAAACTTTACCAATGAAAATAAATTATTGATTCCAAATAATGGCGCT
Organism: Lutibacter sp. HS1-25; assembly: GCF_004121075.1. Taxonomy (GTDB): domain Bacteria; phylum Bacteroidota; class Bacteroidia; order Flavobacteriales; family Flavobacteriaceae; genus Lutibacter. The sequence continues at coordinate 10,644 of NZ_RHLN01000031.1, read as the reverse complement.
TTTAAATCTGGAATCTACGTAGTAAAAGTGATGGCTAATAACAAATCATATTTTACAAAACTGGTAATACAGTAGGTAAAACAGCTATTTATTAAACAGTAATCTTTGTTAAGAATCTGTCTAAAAAGCTAATTTTTCGTCAACCTGAACTTGATTCAGGTTCTTATAATGATTGATTTCCAGTATGATGAGATTCTGAAATCGTAGATTCACGAATTCCTATTTAAAAAATAAGAAAGTGTGTGAGTAAATAAATTCAGAATGACGCGTTTAGATACTTTTTAGACAGCCTCTTTGTTTTTAAAGTAGAGAGTTGGGGTTATTTTTTTAAATTGTTTTACCACTTTTGTTTAAAAATATATGGTTGAATTTAATTCAAAAAACGAGTTGTACTTTGATTAAGATACTACTTTATTTACCATTCATAAGACCTGTTGGCATCCAATCTAATAAATATAAAAAGCAATACAGTAAAACCCCAAAGCGCTGAGCCACCATAACTAAAAAAGGGTAGAGGTATACCAATGGTAGGTAGCAACCCAATAACCATTCCTATGTTAATGGTAAAGTGCATAAAAAATATGGCGGCAATACTATGGCCGTAAACACGTGCAAATTTAGATTTTTGACGTTCGGCGATTTGAATAATTCTTAGGAAAAAAAATGTAAATATTACAATAACAATAGTACTTCCTAAAAATCCCCATTCTTCACCAACAATAGTAAAAATATAATCAGTTTGATTTTCAGGAACAAAATCACCTTGAGTTCTTTCTCCATCTAAAAAACCTTTTCCTGTAAATCCACCAGAAGCAATTGTGGTAATAGCTTGATTGGTATTGTAACCTATGTTTTTAGTGTCTGCGGTTTTTCCAAGTACAATATTAAAACGGTCTCTATGACGTTGTTCAAAAACGTGGTTAAAAACCAAATCAACACTAAAAATAAAAAGGGCAGCAACTAAATAAATTCCAACAATTTTTATCCACCCATTTTTAAAAGCTTTTTTTCTGTAGAAGATAAAATACATTAATATAAGTGCAAAAACCAAAAGTGAACCCAACCAAGTGTATAAGAACCCAAAATAGAGGGTAATAACAAATAAAAATGCAGCTATAAATCCAACAGTAATATAGTAAACAGGTAAACCTTCTCGGTATAATACAAATATAAATGCAGTGTATACCAATGCAGATCCAGGATCGGGTTGTAAAGTAATTAGTACAGCTGGTAAAAACAATATTACAAAGGCTTGTAATTGAGTGTTGAATTTTTTTAAATTAAATAATTTATCACTTACCAGTTTTGCAATTGCTAAGGCAGTTGCTGCTTTAGCAAACTCTGAGGGCTGAAGGCTAAAACCACCAAAATCGTACCATGAGGTAGCTCCATTTATATTTTTCCCTAAAATAAAAAGTCCGGCAAGAAAAAATAAACTGACTACATAAATAATTGAGGCATATTTTTCGTACAATTTTGCATCAATCAACAGAATAAAAATAATCAGCGGAAAACTAAGACCTATCCAAATAAGTTGTTTTCCATATTCAGTAGAAAGGTTAATTAATGCAGTATCATCTTCAATAAATGTAGTTGAATAGATATTTAACCAACCAATAAATATTAAAATCAGGTATAGAAGTACCAAGACCCAATCAATACCATGAAATATGTTCATTTTTTTGCTTCTCAACTTCTTACTTTTTTAATAATTGTTTGTCATATTCATCTTGAATACTACCAGTAAACATTCTTTCTTCAACTAGTGGTCTGTCTGTTTTACCTGTCAAATATTTTTCGATCATTAACGTAGCAATTGGACCAGCCCAACGTGATCCCCAATAACCATTTTCAACAAAAACAGCAATGGCTATTTTAGGGTTGTCTTTTGGCGCAAAAGCTATAAATATAGAGTGGTCTTGCCCATGTGGGTTTTCGGCGGTTCCAGTTTTTCCACAAATTTCAATACCTGGAACTCTAGACCAGTGCGCAGTACCGCTAGGATTTTCAACAACAGCAAATAAACCTTCAATAACTGGTTCAAAATGTTTTTTATCTATGGTTGTGTAATTAGGAATTGTAAATTTTTTATCTAACGGAACACCATCTATATGTTTTGCTATATGAGGTGTGTAATAAAAACCTCTATTTGCAACTGTTGCGGTCATATTTGCAAGCTGAATAGGAGTGGTTAATACTTCACCTTGCCCAATTGCATTTGAAATAGTTGCAGTAGACCTCCATCTTCCGTTTGGATAAACCCTGTTGTAATAATCTCCATCAGGAACATTTCCCTTTTGACCAACCGATAAATCGTTGTTTAAATAATTGCCTAAGCCAAAACTTTCTACATGTTTGTTCCAAACATTCATTCCATCATACGGTTTTTTGTATTTTTCAATTACTTTGCGGTAAGCATTTGCAAAATAGCTATTGCAAGATCTGTAAATGGCTATATTTAAATCTATTGGATATCCTGTTCCGCAGTGACATCTCATAATTGAACCAGCACCAGATCCATATCTATAACCGTGATGACAAGTTGTTGTGCTTGTTGTTGTAATTACACCTTCCTGTAAAGCTGTTAATGCTGAAATAATTTTAAAAGGTGAACCAGGAGGATACTGTGCCTGAAGTCCGCGATCTAATAGTGGACGGCTTACGCTATCTAAATATAATTTTGTAAAATTGGCTGATCGTTCTCTGCCAACCATTAAATTTGGGTCGTAAGTTGGCATAGATATTAAAGCTAAAATTTCACCTGTGGATGGTTCAATAGCTACAATACCACCTCTTTTATTGGCCATTAACGCTTCACCATATTGTTGTAATTTGCTGTCTATGGTTAGTGTAATGTCGTGTCCAGGAATGGGTAGTGTATCATAAGCACCATTTTTATATGAACCAATTTCTTTATTAAAACGATCACGTTGTATAAATTTGATACCTTTTTTACCACGTAAAGTTTCTTCGTAGGTTTTTTCAATACCTGCAGTTCCAATTAATTCACCCAATTGATAATAAGGATTTTTGGCAATCATACCTTCATTTACTTCACTAATATACCCTAATACATTTGGAGCAGATTTGATAGGATATTCTCTTAAAGATCTTTTTTGAATATAAAATCCTTTAAATTTATAGAGTTTTTCTTGTAAAGCGGCAAAATCAGATTTAGAAACTTGCGCTACAAATGTTGAAGGAATTCGGGTAGAATATCTTTTAGCTCTTTCAAATTTCTTCAAAAAATCTTCTTTTGTTATTTTAAGTAAATTACAAAATTCTAAAGTATCAAGCGGTTTAACTTCTCTAGGGATAATCATAATGTCGTACGACAATTGATTGGCTACCATTAAAATACCATTTCGGTCATAGATATAACCTCGCTCAGGATAATCGTAAGTAACTTTTACAGCAGAATTATTAAATGGATTCTGGTTATATTCATTGCTCAAAATCTGCAGAAAAAATAAGCGTACAATAAACACAAAACTTGTGATTATTATTATAAAAGACAACAATCCAATTCTTTTCATTTATTTCTTTTTAGTAAGTAATAATATACCTAAAATTATAATTAATACGGTAAAAAAACTTGTTAAAAGTGTGTTAGAAACAATCGATAAAAAGTTGTTAAAACTAAAATATGCAAAGCTAAATATGGTAAAATGATGAATAATTGTTAAAACTGAAATAAAGGCAATTGCTTTTCCAAATGGAACTGTTCTTATGTTGAATAGTAAAAAGTCAATATCGGATCGTTTTAAAACAATTTTTAAAATTGGGTATCTAATATATGCAATTAAAAGTGTAGCTGCGGCATTTATTCCTCCAGAATCGGAGAAAAAATCAACGCAAAGTCCTAAAGCAAAACTAACAATTAAAAACAAGCTAATGTTTTTTCGAAAAGGATATAAAAATATCCAAGCAATGTAAATTAGCGGATTTATAAATCCAAATAAATTGATATGATTAAATACAACTACTTGTAAAAGTACCAGGCCAATAAAACGGAAAATATTAATAAGTGTTAGATTATTCATTTACAGTTTTTTGTTCTAATTTAAGTTGTTCAATTTTTTCAAGATTTTTTACTACTTGAACATGTCCTATGGCGCTCATATCATTAAACAATGCAATGTTAATTTGGGTGTATTGATTGTTTTGAATCTTAAAATCTTTAATTACACCAACTAAAATACCTTCAGGAAACAATAAAGATTTACCACCAGTTATTATGGTATCTCCTTCTTTAATTAACGCTTGTCTTGGAATATCAGTTATTTGAGTAATATTGTAGTCTTTTCCGTTCCATACCAAAGTACCAAAGTGATTGCTATTTTTTAAGCGTACATTTATTTTAGATGAACTATTTAAAATAGATAAAATAGTAGCGTAATTTGCTGAGGTATTTTTAATTACACCAATAATTCCACGACCATTTATAACGCCTAATTCTGGTAATATTCCGTTGTTACTTCCTTTATTAATGGTTAAGAAATTGTTTAGTTTTGTGTAATTGTTATTTACAACTTTTGCTGAAGTGTATTCGTATTTTTGTGTATACATCGTATCCACAACTGTAGTAGTTACAATAGAGTTATCTATAACTCTTTTTTCTAACAGGTTTTTAAGGCGAATGTTTTCTTCAATTAAAAGTTGGTTGTCGGTTTTTAAATGAAAATATTCATTGATATTATTCATTTTTGTATAAAACCCACCTGTTACTGCATTTGCAGAGTTTACAAATTTACTTTTTTGATAAGAATGGTATTGAACTGTAAAATAAAAAGCAACAATTTGTAATATTAAAAACAGCAGAAAAAATCTGAATTTTTTAATAAAGTAAAGTAATTGCTGCATAATTTAAAAAATGTATTAATGTATTATTTCATTAATACATTTTTGAATTTATCTAAGTCTTTTAAAGCTGTTCCTGTTCCTCTAACAACGGCTCTTAAAGGATCTTCAGCAACGTAAACAGGTAAGTCTGTTTTTCTAGACAAACGTTTGTCTAAACCACGTAACATAGACCCACCACCAGCTAAATAAATACCTGTATTGTATATATCAGCAGCTAATTCTGGAGGTGTTTTTGAAAGCGTTTCCATAACAGCATCTTCAATTCTTAAAATTGATTTGTCCAATGCTTTTGATATTTCTCTGTATGAAACTTGTACTTGTTTTGGTTTTCCACTCAACAAATCACGTCCTTGTACCAACATGTCTTCTGGAGGTGTTTCTAAGTCTTCAGTTGCTGCACCTACCTGAATCTTGATTTTTTCAGCAGTACGTTCTCCAACATATAAATTATGTTGAGTTCTCATGTAATAAGCAATATCAGCAGTAAAAACGTCACCTGCAACTTTAACAGATTTATCGCAAACAATACCGCCTAATGCAATTACTGCAATTTCTGTAGTACCACCACCAATATCAATAATCATATTTCCTTTAGGTTCCATAATATCAATTCCAATACCAATAGCAGCGGCCATTGGTTCATGAATTAAATATATTTCTTTAGCATTCATATGCTCTGCAGAGTCTATTACTGCACGTTTTTCAACTTCAGTAATACCCGATGGAATACAAATAACCATTCTTAAAGATGGTGTAAAAAATTTCTTTTTAATCGACGGAATATTTTTAACAAACTCTTTAATCATTTGTTCCGAAGCTTCAAAGTCGGCAATTACACCATCTTTTAATGGTCTAATGGTTTTTATGTTTTCATGCGTTTTTCCTTGCATTAAACTAGCTTTATGACCAGTTGCAATTATTTTGCCAGTAGATCTATCTCTAGCAACAATAGAAGGAGCATCAACTACTACCTTACCATCATGTATGATTAAGGTGTTTGCAGTACCTAAATCAATGGCAATATCTTCAGTCATAAAGTCGAAAAAACTCATATATTATTTGTGTTTATTTAATTTTTAAATAGTTTAATTTTCAAAGTTACTAAAATTAGTGCTTGAAATGACGTGTTCCAGTAAATACCATTCCAATATTATTTTCATTACAATAATCTATGGATAACTGATCTTTAATTGAACCTCCTGGCTGAATAACTGCTTCAATTCCAGCTTTTCCAGCAATTTCTACACAGTCAGGAAATGGAAAAAATGCATCACTTGCCATAACTGCTCCTTTTAAATCAAAATTAAAGGTCTTGGCTTTTGTTATAGCTTGTTCTAAAGCATCAACTCTACTTGTTTGTCCTGTTCCACCAGCACATAATTGTTTGTTTTTTACTAAAATAATCGTATTTGATTTTGTGTGCTTACAAATTTTTGAGGCAAATAATAAATCTTCAATTTCAGCATCAGATACAATTCTATTGGTAACGTTTTTTAAACCCTCTTTAGTATCTGTAATGTTATTTGGGTCTTGAGCCAAAACTCCATTTAAAGCAGATCTGTAGCTAATATTTGGAAATTCAATGTCTTTTTGAATTAAGATAATTCTGTTTTTCTTGCTTTTTAAAATTTGCAATGCGCTTTCTGAGTATGATGGCGCAATTACAACTTCACAAAATAAACTGTTAATTTCTGTTGCTGTAGCCTCGTCAATTTCTTTGTTTGCAATTAAAACACCACCAAATGCCGATGTTGGATCACCAGCTAAAGCATCAATATAAGCTTGCGCTAAAGTGTCTCTTTGTGCAAAACCACAAGCGTTGTTGTGTTTTAAAATAGCAAATGTTGGTGCTTCGCCTTTAAACTCTTTTATTAAATTTACAGCTGCATCAACATCTAATAAGTTGTTAAATGAAAGTTCTTTACCGTGTAATTGCTCAAACAAATCTTCTAAATTTCCGTAGAAAAATCCTTTTTGATGTGGGTTTTCTCCATAACGCAATTGTTTAACCGTATCAAAACTTTGTCTAAAAGCAGGTTGATCATCATTCATATAATTAAAAATGGCAGTGTCATAATGACTTGAAACTGCAAATGATTTTGCTGCGAAATTTTTACGGTCTGCAATACTTGTAGATCCATTGTTTTTAGTAATTAAATCTAAAAACTCATCGTATTGACTCATAGATGATACACAAATAACATCTTTAAAGTTTTTTGCAGCAGCTCTAATTAATGAGATACCACCAATATCTATTTTTTCAATAATATCTTGTTCTGAAGCGCCACTTGCAACTGTTTTTTCAAACGGATATAAATCTACAATTACAATGTCAATTTCCGGAATTTCGTATTCTCCTAATTGTACTAAATCATTTTCATTTTCTCTACGAGCTAAAATTCCTCCAAAAACTTTTGGATGTAAAGTTTTAACTCTACCACCTAAAATTGATGGGTACGAAGTTAAATCTTCAACAGGTACAACGTTTATACCCAATTCTTTAATAAAATCTTCTGTTCCTCCGGTAGAGTAAATTGTGATTCCAAGTTCATTAAATTTTTGTACTATTGGTCCTAAACCATCTTTGTGAAATACCGAAATTAATGCGGATTTTGCTTTTTTTAAATTGTTCATGTGTTGAATTGTTGTAAGGGGCAAAGCTAATAATTATCAATAGTTTAAACAACACAAAACAAACGTAATTTTTATAAATATTTATTAATTTTTTATAAAAATCAAACACCTGTTTTATGGGGTTTTAAAATAGATTTAAAGTGAAGGTTTTACAGGTTTTTAATTTTTTTTTATAGTTACTCAATTTTAACAGAAATAACTGATGTTTTGTAAAATCTTATTTTTAAGCTTCTAAAATTTCGGCTACTTTTTTACATACGTATTCAAGTAAAATTTCGTCGTCTTTTGAAAAAGGATTAACGGTATGCGAATCAATATCTATTTGTCCAATATTTTTACCATTCACAAAAATTGGTATTACAATTTCGCTTTTTACTTTCCATCCGCAAGAAATATAATTTTCTTGAGCAGAAACATCGGGTACTACAAAATTTTGGTTACTTACTGCAACCTGACCGCAAATTCCTTTTCCAAATGGTATAATTGTATGTTCGGTTGGTTCGCCTGCAAATTCAGCTAGTTTAAGTTCTTTTTTATCACCGTTTTTAAAATAAAATCCTACCCAATCGTAATACGTTATGGCTTCTTTTAAGTAATCACAACATTTTTGAAGTTTTTCATAAACAGTTGCATCACTTGCAATAATATTGTTTATATAATTTTTATGTTGAAGAATAGTCATTTTAATTGTAGTTTTATGCAAAATTAAAATTCTTTTTTGGTGAAAAGTAATAAATTGATAGTTATATTTTTAATTAAGTTTTTTGGCACCTATGCCTTACTTTTTTTAATGTATTCGTACTATCTTAAAAATACTCAAAAAACAGGTGAAGTTTTTGCTTGTTCACCCATTACCAAAACAGTAGCTAAACAAACGGTTTTTATTTTAAATAATGTTGGTTATAATGCTAGGGTAGAGCAGCATACCAATGAAATTTCTATGAAATTATTTGTAAACAATGCATACATTTCTCGGGTAATTGAAGGTTGTAATGCCATAAGTATTATTATTTTATTCATTTCGTTTATTGTTGCATTTTCAAATAAATTTGTAATTACAGCACTATATATTTTATTTGGCAGCTTAATTATATACTTTGTAAATATTGTAAGAATTGCAATTATTTCCATCGCTTATTTTGAATTTCCGCAGTACGAAACAATTTTACACGATTTGGTTTTTCCGTCTATTATTTACGGAATCACATTTTTACTTTGGTTTATTTGGGTAAGACAATTTTCAAATTGGAAAAAATGAAAAAAAGTACTCGTATAATATCAATTATATTGTTGTTTGCAATGTTAATTGTAATTAGAGGTTTTGTTGCACCCCATCTTTACGACCCGTTAAACAATTATTTTAAAAATGATTATTTGTACACAAGTATTCCTAAAATACAATTTAGCACCTATCTATTACATGTGTTTTTTAGATACACATTAAACGCAGTTATTTCATTGGGTATTATTTTTCTCTTTTTTCAAAATAAAAAAACGCTTGTATTTGCAATTAAATTTTATGTCATTTCATTTGTGGTGTTGGTCGTATTTTTATACGCATTGCTAAATTTTAACCTTTCGCAAGATTATATGCTAATCTTTTATGTTAGACGTTTTTTAATTCACCCTTTATTTGTATTTATTTTATTGCCTGCATTTTATTATCAAAAACTGAAAGGAACAGCGTAAGCTTTCGACATAGCTTAAAAGATGTCATTAATTTTCCTATTTTTGACATACAATATAATTTAGAACTATTAATCAAAGTAAATTTTAAGAAACAATGAAAAAATCAATTTTAGTATTAGCTGCGCTATTTTCAGTTGCAGTAATGTTTACATCTTGTAAAGACAGCAAGAAAGAAGAAGTAAAAACAGAAGATGTTCATGAGCACGACGGTGAAGAAATGATGGCAGCTGGTGAAGTTTACCAATGCCCAATGGATTGTGAAAAAGGTAAAACTTACGCTGAGGAAGGTAAATGTCCTGTTTGTGAAATGGATTTAAAAGCTGTAGCTGGTGATACTGAAATGAAACATACAGCAAATTGCACTTGTAAAGAAGGTGGTGAATGTACTTGCGAAGGTGGAAAATGTCAATGTCAATCAGAAACTGCTTGCGCAAAATGCGAACCAGGTAATTGTACTTGTAAAAATGAAGCTTCAGCTACAAATTGCACAAAATGTGAACCAGGACAATGCACCTGTAAAGCAGAGGCTGTACCAGCTGAAAAAGCTGTTTGCGAAAAAAAGAAATGTTGTAATAACGCATAGTTAATACAAACTATTTTAAACTTAAAAGTCGTCTTAATTTTAGACGGCTTTTTTTTGCACCTATTTTTTAGGATCAAACTATGTGTTTTTTTAAAAGTGCAAACAAAAACTTGATTGTGGTTATAGAACTTTTTTTTCTAACTCAAAATTCTCATACTATAAATTAAAATTGTTTGGGCGTTACCCACAAGGGGTCAGGCTATCCGCTATATCTTTTTTGCAATTTCACTGCGTTACATTGCAAAAAAGGATGCCGCTGCTATCCTTAACGCGTGTTTTAATTCATATAAACCATTGCTATTGTAAGTGTCAAATTATTCAATTGCCCATTAAAAAAGTAAATAGTTTAATAGATATGTGGTGTTTTTTAGGATCATTCTCAAAAGTTGTGTGTGAATTGAATTAAAATTATGATTTTTGTTTAAAAAATAAATTTTGGACAATTATCTAGACTTACTAAAACTCATACTCCCTGAGTTTTTAATCAACCACTTCTATCTGGTAAAGAACACCAAAAACGGTGAAGTAATGCATCTTTATTTTGAAGAGCGAAATATACCTCCAAAAGAGCAGGTTTCCAAAGTTCTAATAGCGCACGGTTTTCACAAAGAAGTAACAATCCAAGATTTTCCATTACGTGGAAACACGGTCTATCTACACATAAAACGACGTAGATGGCTGGACAAAACAACCAAGGAAGTTATTCAAAGAGATTGGAACTTAGTAGCACAGGGAACACGGATGACCACCGAGTTTGCTGCTTTTTTAAAAGAAATTAGTCAATACTAAGGCTTCTGATTGCCATACCATCGGCAGTTTCTATGGAGTTAATGGTAAAAAACTACAACGACAATATAAAGACTACTTAAGCGATT
>NZ_RHLN01000030.1 GCF_004121075.1 Lutibacter sp. HS1-25 | reverse complement strand
TGTAATTCCTGGTACTTTTCCTACCAATAAAGGCGGAAGTTTAACTGTAACATCAGATGGTTTATATACCTATATTCCTAAAATAAATTATATCGGTGAAGATACTGTTAACTATACCATTACTGATGGATCTTTAACTTCAACTGCTAAATTAATTGTGACATTAAAACGTCCTAACAATGCACCTGTTGCTTTAAACGACGCTATTACACTACCTGTAAACACTTTATGGGCATCTAAAATAAGTTTGATGCAAAATGATTATGATCCTGATGGTGATGAAATAAGTGTAATTCCTGGTACTTTTCCTACCAATAAAGGCGGAAGTTTAACTGTAACATCAGATGGTTTATATACCTATATTCCTAAAATAAATTATATCGGTGAAGATACTGTTAACTATACCATTACTGATGGATCTTTAACTTCAACTGCTAAATTAATAGTAACGTTAAATCATTTAAATACAACAGCTTCACCTGAAATAAATCTGTATCCAACCACTGTTTATGCTGATTTTACAATTGAAATAAATAATTCAACGCAGATAAATGGTTATATTTATAACTCAAATAAACAGTTTTTACAAAAAATAAATTTAACTAAAGGGATAAACACTTTTAACATAAGTAGCTATCCATCTGGAGTTTACACTATTAAAATCCATCATCCTCAAGGTTTTATTATTAAAAGATTAATTAAAATCTAAAGTTAAGAACCACTAAGGATGTAAATTTTTAATCAAAATACTGTACCTAAAAATCGTTTTAAAAAACGCTATCTCAACAAAAAGTCTTACATCACCTGTAAGGCTTTTTGTTTAACATTGATTTTTTATAATATAAAACATTTATAATTAGAACCTTATAAATAAATTTACTCACTTTACGGAATAACATCGTTAAAAAAGTGGATTTTTCCATTTTAAACTCTCAACTATTTTTGCTTAAAATCTAAATCTCCTAACTTTTAAACTTACCTCTTATTGATTCCATGAAATTAAATAAATTGTAGTTTTTTTCCAAAAAAAAGACTGTCTTTTCAGACAGTCTTTTAAAGAACATTAATTCAAATGTAATTCAATAATCTGCTTTTTGTTGGTTTTTACAACCTTTAATTGTTTAGAATAGTTAAGTAAATATTGAATTATTTCTTGTTTAGGTTGCTCATTATTAAGAGACTTTTTAGTGTAAAATTTCATCATATAAATACGTTTTTTATTTAAACGATGATTTTTTATTTTTAGTATTAATTCACCAAAATAATTTGATGCTCCTCAATAATTTTTCTCAAATTAATTATAGCATAACGCATTCTTCCTAAAGCCGTATTTATACTTACACCTGTATTTTCGGCAATTTCTTTAAAACTCAAATCGTTATACATTCTCATAACCAAAACTTCTTTTTGATCATTAGGTAATTCATCAATCAACCCTTTAATATCAGCTAAAATTTGATCTTTAATAATTTGTTTCTCAACATTTAAAACTTCATCAGAAATAACTGAAAAAATATCAAAACCATTTGAGCTATTAAATTTAGGCATTCTTTTATTTTTTCTAAAATGGTCTATTATTAAGTTATGAGAAATACGCATAACCCATGGTAAAAACTTACCTTCTTCATTATAATTACCTTTTTTTAAGGTTTTTATAACTTTAATAAAAGTATCCTGAAAAATATCTTCAGCAATTTCTTTATCCAATACTTTAGATAAAATAAAATTAAATATTCGGCTTTTGTGGCGCAAAATTAAAATCTCTAAAGATTTTTCATGACCATTAATATAAGTGCTTACCAACACACTATCTGATAAAACGCAACTTTCCATTGTAATATACTTTAAGGGGGTTAAAATGTATTTATAAAAAGTAATGCTGCGTAATAGTTTTTGGTTTTAAAGTGAGATGCAAGTTTACTTATTATTTTTATAAAACACAAATTTATAGTTGCTAATTATTTAAAATACAATTGTTAACAACAACAATAATCGTTTTTTAACATTCCATAATATATCAAATTTCTTTCTATTCATTTTTAAAAATTTGTAGTTATATTTGCGTTTATTCAACTTTTGAAGCAAAATGACAAAAAATATAGCAGCACTTAGCCCTAAAGAAAATATTATAATCAAAGGGGCAAAACTTCACAACTTAAAAAATATTGATGTTGCTATACCACGTAACAAATTGGTGGTAATTACTGGCTTGTCTGGTTCTGGAAAATCTAGCTTGGCTTTTGATACTCTTTTTGCTGAAGGTCAACGTAGATATGTTGAAAGTTTATCTTCCTATGCGCGTCAGTTTTTAGGCAGACTAAACAAACCTAAAGTAGACTATATAAAAGGGATTGCACCTGCAATTGCCATTGAGCAAAAAGTAAATTCAACAAATCCTAGATCTACAGTTGGTACTTCAACTGAAATTTACGATTATTTAAAACTATTGTATGCCCGAATTGGCAAAACATATTCCCCTATTTCTGGCAAAGAAGTTAAAAAACATACCGTAAGCGATGTAATTAACCACATAAAAACAATTGAACTTAAAACCAAGTTGCTTTTACTGGCTCCTGTACTTATTTCTGCTGAAAGAAATGTTTTACAAACCTTAAAAATTTTAGCACAACAGGGATATTCCAGAATTAAACACAACGATTCTATTGTTAGAATTGAAGATGTTAATGAAGAAATTTCGAATGATTTTCAATTGGTTATTGATCGTGTTATTGTTAAAAATGATGAGGATTTTTACAACCGATTGGGCGATGCTATACAAACCGCTTTTTTTGAAGGAAAAGGCGAATGTATTATTGAAAATTTAGACACAAAATCAAAAACCACTTTTAACAATAAATTTGAATTAGATGGTATTTCTTTTTTAGAACCAAATACGCACTTATTTAGTTTTAACAATCCGTACGGTGCTTGTCCAACTTGCGAAGGTTACGGAAATATTATTGGTATTGATGAAGATTTGGTAATTCCAAACACTTCATTATCAATTTATGAAGATGCAATTTTACCTTGGAAATCAGATTCATTTAGCAAATTTAAAAACGATTTAATTACTCACGCCTACAAATTTGACATTCCAATTCACAAACCGTGGTTTGAACTCACTGAAATTCAAAAAAAATTAATATGGAATGGCAACAAATCTTTTGAAGGTTTACACCAATTTTTTCAATTTTTAGAAGAGCAAAGTTATAAAATTCAGTATCGCGTAATGCTATCTCGCTATCGCGGAAAAACAAAATGTACAACGTGTAATGGAAAAAGATTGCGTATTGAAGCTGACAATGTTAAAATTCACCATAAAAACATCAGCCAATTAGTTGATTTACCTTTGGTTGAATTAATTGATTTCTTTAAAAATATTGAATTAGAAGATTTTGAAAAACAAATTGCAAAACGATTGCTAGTTGAAATCAATAATCGTTTAAAATTTCTAAATGATGTTGGCTTGAGTTACTTAACTTTAAACAGAAACTCAAACACTTTATCTGGAGGTGAAAGTCAACGTATAAATTTAGCAACATCATTAGGCAGCAGTTTGGTTGGCTCTATGTACATTTTAGATGAGCCTAGCATTGGTTTACACCCAAAAGATACGGAACTATTAATACAAGTGCTGTTAAATTTACGCAATTTAGGAAATACCGTAATTGTGGTTGAACACGATGAAGATATTATGAAAGCTGCAGATACCATTATTGATATTGGTCCAGAAGCTGGGACTTTTGGTGGTGAAGTTGTAGCTGAAGGAACTTACAATGAAATACTAAAATCCAACTCATTAACAGCGCAATATTTAAATAACAAATTAAAAATAGAAGTACCCAAACAACGACGAAAAGTAAAAAACAAAATTGAAGTTATTGGTGCCAGAGAAAACAACTTAAAAAACATAAATGTTACTTTTCCGTTAAATTGCCTAACGGTAATAACAGGTGTCTCAGGAAGTGGTAAAAGCACTTTAGTTAGCAAAATATTATATCCTGCAATTCAAAAAAAATTGGGTGGTTATGGTGAAAAAACGGGTCAATTTACCGATTTAAAGGGAGATTTCAATCAAATTGAACATGTTGAATTTATTGACCAAAACCCTATTGGCAGATCAAGTCGTTCAAATCCAGTTACCTATATAAAATCGTATGATGACATTCGTGCTTTATTTGCTTCAGAAAAATTATCAAAAATTAGAAATTATCAACCAAAACATTTTTCATTTAATGTTGAAGGTGGACGCTGTGAAGTTTGTAAAGGTGAAGGCGAAGTTACCATAGAGATGCAATTTATGGCCGATGTACATTTAGAATGTGAAGTTTGCAAAGGAAACCGTTTTAAAAAGGAAGTATTAGAAGTTAAGTTTTACGGAAAATCTATCAACGATATTTTAAACTGCACCATAGATGATGCCATTTTATTTTTTAATGAACACGCTGAAACCCGAGTAGCCAAAAAGTTACAACCATTACAAGATGTTGGTTTAGGATATGTTACTTTAGGCCAATCTTCATCAACCTTATCAGGTGGTGAAGCACAACGAATTAAATTAGCTTCATTTTTAGTAAAAGGAAGCCGACAAGCAAAATCACTCTTTATTTTTGATGAACCAACTACTGGTCTGCATTTTCACGATATTAAAAAATTATTAAAATCGTTTGATGCTTTAATTAAAAATGGACATTCAATAATAGTTATAGAACATAACATTGATTTGATAAAATGTGCCGATTATATTATTGATTTAGGTAAAGATGGCGGTAAAACGGGAGGTTCTCTCCTTTTTCAAGGAACACCTGAAGAATTAATAAATTGTAAAGAATCTTATACGGCTAAATACTTGGTTGAAAAATTGATAAAAAGCAACTGAAAAACCAAACTTTTAATTTATAACCGTTGTGGGGAAAACAATTATTTTTAGTTATTATTTTTCAATTGCTTTTAACTTACTAATTAACAATACCTATTTGAGGGGACAATAGTCATTAATTCACTCCATTATTTTTTACAAACTTATATTACAATCAAACTTTTCAACTTTTTATTAAAATCATCAAGCTTACTTTTGCATAAAACCAAGCTTGATGATTTTACTTAATATTAATCAAATGAGGGGTTAAATTGATTAATATTTAGACATCTGTCTGGTAACTTAAAACTCATACTTTTTAAAAAGTGGGGTTATGATGTTTTAACACTGTAAATGTATAAATCTTTTTCAATTAAAAAAAATAAAAAGTGATTTTTTTACCATTTATTATAAAAAACATACCATTTATTATGTTTTTCAAGCATTTTATTTTTATTGACTTTAAAAAAATAGAAGCCAAATATCAATATTTAATTTAAAAAAAAGGTTATATACAAAAAAAGTGAGTTTTAAAACTCACTTTTTTTATCAATTTAAAATCAAATAATCCTCTATAGCTTTAGAGTTCATATTTTTTTAATTTGTTACAGACTCTTTAGCCTTTAAAATCTCCAACTTACTTTTTGCCAGCACAAACTCTGGAAATATTTTAATAGCACGTTCAAAACTTACTTTAGCCTCATTCTCTTTATTCAACCCCATTTCAATTAATCCCTCTAAATAAGCAATAGCAGCTTTTAAATCAACATTTTCAGTATAATTTTCATTTACCTGAAAAGTAACTTTTAAGCCTTCATTTCCAGATAGTTTACTTACTTTTTTTATTGTAATATAAGCAGATTCATATTGTTTCATTCTAAACTCTATACTTGCCAATTTGTATCCTTGGTAATTATTAAGTGTTAAATCAAATAACTTTGCATATGCTTGTTTAGATTTTTCTAAAGCACCAATAGACTCTAAAGAAAAAGCATTTATTTCTAATAATTCTACATTATTAGGTTTTGTTTTAAGTAAATCATTAGTAACCAAAAAACAAGAAACGTAGTTATTTTTGTTAAAATACACATAAGCCAAACTATCTTTGTAAGTACTTTGAGGTCCTTCTAACGCAATAATCGTATACATTGCATTTGCAATAATTGTTTCATCGGCATAAGCTTTTGCAAGTTGTAATTTTTGTTTTTCAAAAGCAATTGCTGCTTCATTTTGAGCAATTGCAGCTGTAGTTATTACAAAAGTTAAAATATAAATTAAGTTTTTCATTTATTAAGATTGATTATTAAGTTGTAAAAATATTTAATTTAGAAAAATAAAGTCCAAAATTTTTCATAAAAAAATGCATAAAAACAAAAAAAGGTCTGAAAAATCAGACCTTTAATTTTGGGTGGAAGACCGGGTTCGAACCGGCGACCCTCGGTACCACAAACCGATGCTCTAACCAGCTGAGCTACAACCACCATATTGCGGATGCAAATATATAACATTTCTTATTTTATGCAAATATTTTTTTAAAATAAATTATCTAATTTTTTTACCGCCACATAACGTTCTGTTTTAAAGCCTTCTGCGTGCTCTACACCTATCAATCTTCCTAAGTCCTGAGCTCTATAAGTAACACTATCTAAAAAGTTTTTACTAGAAATAGGCGAACTTGGCTCTTTACTATTCGCATCATAAAACTGAGAACTGTATGCTTTAACTGCATTAAGCTTCATTTCAATAAAACCAGAAACATCTAAAACAAAATCTGGCTCACAATTTTTCCACTGTATATAGTGGTAAACATTTTTTGGTCTCCAAGCTTCTTGCGCTACTCCATCTAATGTTGTTTCAATCTTTCTCAATCCTGATAAAAAACAAGCATCAGAAACCAACTTACTACCTTTTATATGGTCTATATGTCGATCATCAAAAGCGTTACATAAAACAATTTCAGGTTTGTATTTTCTAATTATTTTAATAACTTCAAGTTGATGTTTTTTATCATTCACAAAAAAACCATCCTCAAAACCAAGATTTTCACGTACCGATACACCTAAAATTTTAGCTGCATTATTAGCTTCTTCATCTCTAATTTCAGCAGAACCGCGCGTACCTAACTCACCTCGTGTTAAATCTAAAATACCTACTTTTTTTCCTAAAGATATTTCTTTGGCAACAGTTGCTCCACAACCCAACTCTACATCATCAGGATGTGCACCTATTGCTAAAACAGCTAACTTCATATTTATAATTTAATATTTTAAGCAAATATAACACAATTAAATTTTTAATTATGGCTATTGATAATGTCACAAAAACACCACTCTTACTCGGTACTGAAAAACCATAAATAAATATGGATTTTCAATAAACGGCAGTAAAAATAAAACAAATGGTATCTTTTATTTGGTAAATTGAATATAATAATCTAATTTAGCTAAAGCATTACAGATAATGTTAAACCCCAAACCCCATAATATTATGAAAAAATTAACTACCCTAGCACTACTTTTCATAGCTTTCACATCTATTGCATTTGCGCAGATTTCTGATTTAGAAAAAAGTTCGTTAGTTGATTTATACAATTCAACAAATGGAGAAAACTGGAATCATTCTTGGGATTTAACACAAGATGTATCTACTTGGTATGGTGTAACAATTACTAACAATTCGGTTACTGAAATTGATTTAAATATGAATAATTTGAATGGATCAATTCCTACTTCAATTAAAAATTTAAACAATTTACAACACCTTAATTTAGGATTTAACCAAATTGGTGGTAAAATTCCTGATGAAATTACAATGCTACAATCTTTAGAAACTTTACATTTATTTATGAATAACCTAGAAGGTGAATTACCTTCAAATATTGGTAATTTAATAAACTTAAAAGAATTGGTGTTATTCAATAATTTGATAAGTGGTTTCTTACCGCTTTCAATTTACAACTTAACTCAATTAGAAAAATTACAATTAAGTAGTAATAAATTTTCAGGAGTACTATTGTCTGCTATTGAAAATTTAGAGAATTTAACAATTTTAAGTGTTTTTGACAATTCAATGTATGGTAATATACCTGCTCAATTAGGCAATTTAATTCAACTTGAAGAATTGGCATTGGCAAATAATTTATTTGAAGGTCAAGTTCCTAATACATTAAGTAATCTTAAAAAATTAGAAACTTTAATTCTTAGCAATAATAGATTTACTGGATCTGTAAATTTATCTATTCAAAATTTACCAAAACTATTGGTTTTTGAATTCAACAACAATCCAAGAGAAATTAACATCTCAAACAAAACAGTTTCTATCAATTAACAAAGTTTTTTTTAAGTTATTATGTAATCAAAAACCACTATTCCAGTGGTTTTTTTGTTATAATAATTTTGAAACTCATAAATAGTTGTATATGCAACTATTTAAATATTATATTTGTTGAAAATTAAAATAATGGACATTGATTTAAATAAATCAGATTTTAATTCAACTTTGGTTCCTTGGCTTGGCAAAACATCTAAAATGATGAATCTGTATATTGCTGATGTGCTTCAAACAAATAATTTTCCAATTACAAAGCAACAGTGGATTGTTTTAAAAATTTTACACGAAGATTATGATGGAATTATTCAAAATGAATTGGCTTTTATAACTGATAGAAACAAAGCTTCACTTACACGACTTATCAATTGTTTAGAAAAAAATAAGTTGGTAATTAGAGTACAATCCAAAGAAGATTCAAGAAAAAAAAGTGTTTATATCACTAAAGAAGGTCGTGAACTATTTTTAAAAACAAAACCACTAATGCTAAACAGCATTTTAAAAACGCAAGAAGGCATTAGTAAAGAGGAAATGAAAATTTTTATACAAATAATGTCTAAGATTCAACATAATTTAAAAGAACAATCCGTTTAGTTTAACAATCAACAATAATTTCAATAATGAGAAAAGGAATTACCATAGTACTGGCAATATTACTAATAGCAGGATCATTTTTGTTTGCAAAATACTTAATAGATAACAAACAAAAGCCAAAACCAAGAGCTAATAAAATTGTTAAAACTGTTTTTACAGAAACCGTAAACAACCAATTGATACCAATTTTAATTACAGCTAATGGTAATTTAGTAGCAAAAAATAAAATTGAACTATTTTCGGAAGTTCAAGGTGTATTAATTGCAACTTCAAAAGAGTTTAAACCTGGTACTACATATAAAAAAGGTGAAACCATTATTAAAATAAACAGTGATGAATTTTACGCTAATTTTCAGGCTCAAAAAAGTAATCTATTCAATGTTTTAACGGCTATTATGCCCGATATACAACTTGATTTTCCTAATGAATACAATAAATGGGAAAATTATTTGAGAAATTTTAATATGAATAAACCTATTGAAACATTGCCAAATATCAATTCAGAAAAAGAAAAGTTTTTTATATCTGGTCGCGGTGTGTATTTAGCATATTACAACGCTAAAAATTTAGAAGTTAAATTAAACAAATACACCATTAAAGCGCCATTTAACGGTGTTTTAACTGAGGCTGTTGTAAACCCTGGAACATTGATAAGATCTGGTCAAAAATTAGGCGAATTTATTGATCCAAGTGTTTATGAAATTAGCGCATCGGTAAAATCTGAATACAGAGATTTATTGCAAGTTGGTAAAACTGTTGAAATTTTTAATTTAGAAAAAACACAATCGTGGATTGGTAAAGTGGTAAGAATTAACGCTAAAGTTGATACCAATACGCAAACTATTGAAGCTTTTATACAAGTAAATGGCACTAATTTAAAAGAAGGTCAATATTTAGAGGTTTTATTACAAGCAAAATCTGAAGAAAATGCCTACGAAGTACCTAGAAAACTACTCATTGAAAACTCAAAATTATATGTTGTAAAAGACTCAATTTTAGATTTAATTACAGTAAATACGGTTTTTGAAAACCACAACAGTGTGGTTATTAAAGGTCTTGAAAACGGCACACAATTATTATCAAAACCTGTTCCTGGTTCTCATCCTGGTATGTTGGTGAAGGTTTTTAATGAAAATACGGCTGAATAATGAAAAAAATTATCACCTATTTTATAAAATTTCCGGTAGCTGTAAATGTAACTATTTTAGCATTTATTGTCTTTGGGTTTGTGGGGTTTTTCTCTATGAAATCTTCATTTTTCCCTTTGGTTGAATCCCAAAATATTTCAATAAATTTGGTTTATCCAGGTGCTTCTCCACAAGAAATGGAAGAAGGAATTGTGCTAAAAATTGAAGACAATTTAAAAGGAATTATTGGTATAGACCGTGTTACTTCTGTTTCCAGAGAAAATTCGGCTTCTATAAGTATTGAAGTTGTAAAAGGCAAAAATATTGATGTTGTTGTAGCCGACGTTAAAAATGCTGTTGACAGGGTTCCCTCCTTTCCTTCAGGAATGGAGCCTCCAATTATTGCCAAAATTGAAAATATTAGACCTACCATTAGTTTTATTATTAGTGGCGATAATATAGATCTTGCAACGCTAAAAGATTATGCTCGCATTGTTGAAAACGATTTAAGAAATATTGATGGTATTTCACAGGTGCGCCTTTCAGGTTTTCCTGAGCAGGAAATTGAAATTGCTGTTAGAGAAAAAGATTTATTGGCCTATAATTTAACGTTTACAGATGTTTCAAATGCTGTAAGTCGTACAAACTTATTAATTTCTGGAGGAAACATTAAAACTGAAGACGAAGACTATTTAATTAGGGCTCGAAATAAAAATTATTTTGGGAACGAAATTTTAAATATTGTTGTTAGAGCTGAGCCTACAGGTAATATTATACGTTTAAAAGACATTGCTGATGTTTCGGATTCTTGGTCTGAAGATCCTGACCGAATTTATTTTAACGGTAAAAAATCTATTGATATTACGGTGAGCAACACCAACAACGAAGATTTAATTTCTACCGCTGATGCTATAAAAGAATATATTGAAAAATTCAACCAACAATACGACCAAGTACAATTAAACGTCTCTAGCGACGCTTCAATTACGCTAAATCAACGTACAGAATTACTGATTAAAAACGCCATTATGGGAGTTTTATTGGTATTGTTTTTCTTGGCACTTTTCTTAAATGTAAGATTGGCATTTTGGGTAGCTGCAGGTATTCCTATCGCCTTTTTTGGTATGTTTATTTTTGCCGCCAACTTAGGCATTACTATCAATGTACTTTCGTTATTTGGAATGATCATTGTAATTGGTATTTTAGTTGATGATGGTATTGTAATTGGCGAAAATATTTACCACCACTACGAACAAGGAAAATCACCTATTAAAGCTGCCGTTGATGGAACTTTAGAAGTAATACCTCCTATTGTTTCGGCAATATTAACAACCATTATTGCTTTTTCTACTTTTTTCTTTTTAGACGGAAGAATTGGCGACTTTTTTAGTCAGGTTTCACTAATTGTTATCATAACATTGGCTGTTTCATTATTAGAAGCATTGATTATTTTACCTGCTCACATTGCACATTCAAAAGCTTTGATGAAAAAGGAAAAGAAACCAAATAAATTAAACAGCTTTTTTCAAAAAGTAAATGACAATGCTGAGAAATTTCTATTTTACATAAGAGATCGTTTTTACATTCCGTATTTAACATTTTTCTTAAAAAACAGAGCTTTGGGATTTGCAATTCCAATTGCCTTATTAATTTTTAGTATTGGTGCAATTGGCGGTGGTATTGTAAAAACTTCATTTTTCCCATCAATTGCCAGCGACCGTGTTTCAATTGATTTAAAAATGTTACAGGGAACCAATGAAAAAATTACAGATTCAATAATTTCTAAAATTGAAGCTGCTGCTTGGGAAGTTAATAATGAGTTTACAAAAAAACAAACGGGTAATATTCCTGTATTTGAAAACATTATCAAAAGAATTGGTCCAGGAACTTCAAATGGTAGTTTAACCATTAATTTATTGCCTGGAGAATCGCGCGATTTTTCTTCACCAGAAATTACAAATGCTATTAGAGAAAAAGTGGGTACTATTTACGGTGTTGAAAGTTTAACATTTGGTTCGGGAGGAAACTTTGGAGGTAGCCCAGTTGCAGTTTCATTATTGGGTAACAATATTGATGAATTGAAAGCAGCTAAAATTGAACTAAAAGAAATTTTAAGTAGCAATCCTCAATTAAAAGATATTTCAGACAATGACCCTGCTGGTATAAAAGAAGTACGCATAAAATTAAAAGACAACGCATACTTGTTAGGCTTAACAGTTCAATCGGTTATGGCTCAGGTTCGTGCTGGATTTTTTGGTTTGCAGGCACAACGTTTTCAACGTGGACAAGATGAAATTAAAATTTGGGTTCGCTATAAAAAAGAAGACCGTTCGTCTATTAAAAACTTAGATGATATGTGGATTACAACGCCCACAAATAACCTAGTCCCTTTTTCTGAAATTGCTACTTATGAAATTGAACGTGGCGATGTGTTAATTAACCATTTAAGTAGTAAAAGAGAAATTCAGGTAACTGCAGATATGAAAGAGCCTGGTGACAGTGCAACCGATATTTTAGACGATATTAAACAAAATATTATGCCTGAAATAAGTTCAAAATACCCAACTGTTTCTGCTGAATATGAAGGTCAGAATAGAGAAGCTAACAAAACAGTTTCATCAGTTAAAAAAGTTGGATTGATTATTTTAGCGCTCATTTATATGGTAATTGCGTTTACTTTTAGATCGTACGACCAACCAATTTTATTGTTGTTAATGATTCCTTTTAGTTTAATTGGAGTTGTTTGGGGGCACTTTTTTCACAATTTCCCTATTAATATTTTATCCTGGCTAGGAATTATAGCTTTAATAGGTATTATGGTAAATGACGGTTTGGTACTTATCGAAAAATTCAACAACTATTTAAAAAGCGGTATGAAATACGATGAAGCACTTATCCAAGCAGGAAAATCAAGGTTTAGAGCCATTGTATTGACTTCTGTTACAACAATTGCTGGTTTAGCGCCTTTATTACTTGAAAAAAGCAGACAGGCACAATTTTTAAAACCTATGGCTATTTCAATTTCATATGGAATTTTAATTGCAACGGTTTTAACTTTGGTAATGTTGCCTTTATTTTTATCTGTTTCAAATTCAATTAAAGTATTTATAAAATGGATGAGAACTGGTAAAAAAGTTTCAAAAGAAGAAGTTGAAAGAGCTATTATAGAATTAAAAAATGAAGAAAATGAACATTAAAAACATACTTACTTTATTTATATTTATAAGTTTTTATACATTTCAGGCACAAGAACTTTTAACAAAAGAAACCGCTGTAAGCATTGCTTTAGAAAATAACTATGGCATTAGAATTGCAGAAAATTCGGTTAAAATTGCTGAAAACAATGCAAGTATTTACAATAGCAGATTTTTACCAAGTGTAGTTGCAAATGCAGGAACCAGTTATAGCAATGATAATTCAATTGCAACCAGACAAGATGGTAGTACTGTTGAAATTAACAATGCTGAATCATCTAGATATAATGGCTCTATAGGTTTAAACTATACCATTTTTGATGGTTTAGGCAGATCTTATAATTACAAAAGATTGAAAGAGCAATTCAACTTATCTGAATTAGAAGCTGAAACTGTAATTCAAAATTCTTTACTTCAAATTTTTACCAATTATTATGAAGTTGCTCGAATTACCGAAAACAAAAAAAATATTGCTGAATCTTTAAACATATCTAAACAACGTTTAAAAAGAGTAACATACGGGTTTGAATATGGTCAAAACACAAAATTAGACGTTTTAAATGCTGAAGTTGATGTTAATAATGACAGTATTAGATATATTAATGAACAGCGTTTATTGGCAAATTCTAAACGAAATTTAAATTTATTATTAGGACGAAATGTTACTGAAGATTTCACAGTAGTAACAAAGGTTGAGTTTAATTCAATTTTTGATTTTAATCAATTGTTAGAAAAAGCAAAAGAATACAATGTTGAAATTCAGAAAATTAATAAAAATATTATGATTAGTGAATACGACATAAAAATCAGCAAATCAAGTCTTTATCCTTTTCTTAATATAAATACATCTTATGGTTTAAATCATTCAAACAACAATCAAACTTCCTTATTTAAAACATTAGAATCTAACGGGTTTAATGCCGGTGTTAGTTTAAGTTGGAATATTTTTGATGGTGGTACAACCAAAACAAGAATTCAAAATTCAAAAATAAATGCAGACAATGTAAGCATTCAAAAAGAGCAAGTTACAAACCAACTAGAACGAAATGTTGCCAATGCACTAGAAATTTACAACAATGCTATTTTTATAATGAATGCTGAAGAAGTTAACGTTGAAACCAATAAAAGAAACTTTGAAAGATCAACCGAGCAGTTTAAATTAGGTCAAATAACCTCTATTGAATTTAGATTGGCACAGGTAAATTTATTAAATGCGCAGTCTAATTTAAATCAAGCTAAATACGAAGCTAAAAATGCTGAAATTTATTTAGTAAATTTAACTGGAGATTTGTTAAATACATCTTTTTAAAAATTCAACAATCAAAAAAAAAGGTCGTTTTAAATTAAAAATTAAAACGACCTTTTTTTATTAAACACCTGTATTAAAGCAGTTTACTTTTATATTAAATTAATCTTTTTCTTTACCTTTAATTTCATTCCAAACTTTAATTTCATCTTCCTTGGTAATTCCGCTTAAAATTTCAACATAAATACCATCACTTACACCCATCTCAATATCTTTTCTTTCAAACTGTTTTTCACCAGTTTTTACCTCAACATAAGGCTTTTTGGTTTTAGTATCAAATTGAACCAAAGCTTCTTTAATAGCCAAAACACTGTCTACTTTAGCCAAAATAATTGACGCATTTGCACTTAAACCTGCTCTAATAAATGTAGTTTCAAGTTTGTCTAAAGTTCCTTTAATTTCAAATTGAACAGCTCCATTATCTAATTTTCCTTTTGGCGCAATATAGTCTAACACCGCATTAAATTTTTTATCTTCAATAGCACCAACAGTTATTTCTAACGGAAGACCTTCTTTAATTTTACCAATTTCAGACTCGTCTACATTGCCTTCAAAAATCATTTTATTAACATCGGCTAATACTGCAATGGTGGTTCCATCGTTAAAATTATTACTTTCAATAACCTGATTTCCAACTTCAACAGGCATTTCTAAAACCATTCCAGAAACCGTTGATCTAATTAAGGTATTTGCTGAATTTCCCAAACCTGTAGTAGAACCCGTTTTTACAATGTCGTAATTTTGATTGGCAGCTTTAAAAGCTTGTTGTGCCTGAAAATAAGTAACTTCGGCTCTTTCTAAATCTTGCTGAGAAACTACGCCTTTTGAATATAAAGTATTCTGACGCTCATAATTTCGCTTTTCATCATCTAAAGAAATTTTTGCAGACTGAATCGCATTTTTAGCATTGTTTAAAGCCGATAAATTTGGAATAACTTTGATTTTAGCAATCAAATCATTGGCTTGTAAAACATCTCCACCTTCAACATAAATTTCTTCAATAACTCCAGAAATATTAGGTTTAATTAGCACTTCTTCCAAAGGAATAATACTACCAGTTGCCACTGTTTTTTTAACAATGGTTTGGATTGAAGGCTTTTCGGTTTTAAAAACTACTGGATTTTCGGCGTTTTTTTGATATAAATAATACATAGCGCCACTAAACGTAACAACTATAAAAATTAATATAAAAATAGTTACTGATTTTTTCATCGAATGGTCTTATTTTTTGATTGATAATTATTCATTCCTAAGCGCGTCTACTGGTTTTAATTTGATGGCATTTTGCGCTGGAATTAAACCTGCCAACAAACCTGAAAATATTAATATGGTCAACGCTATGGTAATAACTCCAAGATTTACACTTGGACTAACAAACATATCTATTGGCCCTGATATTTCTAATACATAATTGATGATATATATAAATGTTGCTCCAAAAACAATACCGGCCATACCCGAAATAATGGTCAAAAAAACCGACTCAATTAAAATTTGTCCGCGTACATTTGAAGGTGTTGCCCCCAATACTCTTCTAATTCCAATTTCTTTGGTTCTTTCTTTTACAACAATCAACATAATATTACTTACACCAATAATACCCGATAAAAGCACTAAAATACCTACAAAATACGCAATTACTTTTAATGCTATAAATAAAGACTCTACCCTATTGTATTGCTCAAACAAATCAAAATGCCCAACGGCTCTTTTATCTTCTGGATGAATTTTATGATTCTTTTTTACAACATCAAAAATTAACTCTTTTATAGCTGTTATTGGTGTACCATCATTAGCAGTTATAGCCATCCAACCAACCTTATCTCCCATATTAAATGCCTGTGAAAACGAGGTAAACGGAATGTAAATTTGCTTTTGATCTTCTTCTCCATCGCCACCACTTGTTTTTTTCTTATAAGTACCAATTACCATAAAATTAACACCTTGTATTTTTATGTAAGTACCTATAACTTCTTCATCTTTATCATACAATTCTCTTCTTACACCATCTCCAATAATAGCAACTTTTCGTTTTTCATTGATATCTGCATAATTTATAAACCTGCCTGAAGTAATATCCATAGGATCCTGATTGATAATTTCAGGATAATCTCCATACACATTAAAAGCACCAACATTTAAACCTCTAATCACATTGTTTCCACCTCTAAAACCACCCAATTGATTGCGAGGTGATATAAATCGAAGATTGGCAACATTTTCACGAATATCAGCAACATCCTCTAAATCATAATTATATCGCCTACCTTTAGACATACCCTCATAAGATTTTGTAACCGTTTGAGTCCACATAAACATGGTATTGGTTGCAATATCTCCAAAATCTTGTTTAATGCCATTTTCTAAACCTTTTCCTGCCGCCAATAACAATATTAAAATAAATATTCCCCAAAAAACCCCAAAAGCAGTCAATAAAGTTCTAACCCAATTACTGGTTAACACTTCAATTATTTCGTTCCAACGGTCTTTGTTAAACATAGTTTTATTTATTTACTCGTGGCTCAATGCTTTTACTGGTTGAATATTTGCGGCTCTCCAAGCTGGTATAAAACCAGCCAAAGCCCCAGCAACTATCAAAATAATAACCATTGAAATTGCCATTGAAAAATTAACTGACGGATTTAAAACATAATCTACTTTAATATTTGGTCCAACAACTTCCAACAATGCCATGCTTGAAATTAAACCTGCAAAACCTGCAACTGTTGTTACAAAAATAGACTCTTGCATTATCATCCAAATAATTGCCCAGGGTTTTGCACCCAAAGCTTTTCTAATACCAATTTCTTTGGTACGTTCTTTTACAATAATTAGCATAATATTACTTACACCAACCACACCTGCAATAATGGTACAAATACCCACAAACCAAAAAAAGAAAGCAATATTACTTGTTAAAGTATAATACCGTTTTGCTTCGTCCATAGCATTAAATGTATTTATTGCGCTATTATCATCGGGAGAAACGGTATGACTTTGTTTTAATTGTTGTTTAATCTCTTCAGTAAACTGATCAGAAATTGCTAAAGCTTCATCAAAACTTTTTTGTGGTTTTAAGGTAAAAGCTAAATTATTTACCCTATCTCCTCCGTTAAAAATTCTTTGAGCTGTAGTTATAGGAATGTAAAAATTATCTTCTTCTCTATCTCCTCCTGGATCTGTATAAACACCAATTATTTTAAAATTAATACCCGAAAGCTGTAAGTATTCTTCTAACGGATTTTCAACATTTTTAAGTAATTCCTTTTGAATTTTACTACTTATAACTATAACTTTGTTTTTAGAATCTGTATCTGCATCATTGATATAGCGACCTAAAACCATTTTCTGATTTTCAATTTGCTGATAATTACCTCTTACGCCTATAACCCTATACGAAACAAATTCATCTTTATAATTTACATTACCACCACGCACTCTAAACACATCCGATTTATATTCTAACTCATCTGCATAGGTAGTTGCTATCTCATTATAATCTTCATTTTTAAGTCTAATTCGCCTACCAGGATTTAACCCTTTATACTCTTTGGTAGTAACTTCTGTCCAAACCCAAATTCTATTAGTCGCATCGCGTTCAAACTCTTTTTTAATTCCGTTTTGCATGCCCTGACCAAAACCCAATAAGATCACAAGAATAAAAATTCCTGATGCAACCGAAATTCCAGTTAAGAAAGTACGTAATTTATTTTTACGAATTGTTTCAAAAATTTCTTGCCAGCGATCTATATCAAACATGTTTTTGAGTAGTTTTTTAAAAAATTTTAAAAGGGGCACTTATAATTGACGCTTAAATGTACAATTTGTTACACTTATATTAAACCCAATTTAAAAAAACACTTGTTAAAACTTCGTTAATTCATTAAATTCATCTTAAAAATAAAAAAAATATACCAACAAGTTATTTTCAATATTAAAATACAAATACATAAAGCAAAAATCATTTAATTTCAGTACTTTAGAAATCATTATATGATAAAAATCATATTAAAAGAATGCGGTTATTTTTAAATTTAAGACATAAAACCAGTATTAATTATTAATTTCACAATTATGGATACCTTACAAGAAACTAAAACACGCGTATTTAAGTTTGGAGATAAAACTGCAGACGGTAATAGTAAAATGAAAAACCTTTTAGGTGGCAAAGGTGCAAACCTTGCTGAAATGAATTTGATTGGTATACCTGTACCTCCTGGATTTACAATTACTACTGAAGTTTGTACAGAATATAACCTCTTAGGTCAAGAAGCCTTGGTAAATTTAATAACACCTGAAGTTGAAAAAGCAATTGAAAATATTGAAAATATAATGGGTGCCAAATTTGGTGATAAAGAAAATCCTTTGTTGGTTTCTGTACGTTCTGGTGCTAGAGTTTCTATGCCAGGTATGATGGATACCGTTTTAAATTTAGGTTTAAATGATGAAGTTGTTTTAGGTTTGGCTGCCAAAACAAAAAACGAACGTTTTGCTTGGGATTCTTACCGTCGTTTTATACAAATGTATGGTGATGTAGTTTTAGGTATGAAACAAGAATCTAAAGACGATATTGATCCTTTTGAAGAAATTATGGAGGCCTTAAAACATAAAAGAGGCATTGTATTAGATACAGATTTTACGGTTCAAGATTTAAAAGATCTTTGTTACGATTTTAAAAATGCTGTTAAAAAAGGTACTGGACACGATTTCCCAACAGATCCTTGGGAACAACTTTGGGGTGCTGTAGTGGCTGTTTTTAATAGTTGGAATGGTAACAGAGCTATTTATTACAGAACAATGAATGGATATCCTTCTGAATGGGGTACTGCAGTAAATGTACAAGCTATGGTTTATGGCAATATGGGAAACAACTCTGGTACAGGAGTTTGTTTTACACGTGATGCAGGTACTGGCGAAAATCTATTTAATGGTGAGTATTTAATCAATGCGCAAGGTGAAGATGTGGTTGCTGGTACTAGAACACCTCAACAAATCACTAAAATTGGTTCTATTCGTTGGGCTGAATTGGCCAAAATTGAAGAAGAAGAGCGTGCTAAAAATTATCCTTCATTAGAAGAATTAATGCCTACTATTTATAATGAATTAAATGAATATCAACAAAAACTAGAAGACCATTATAGAGATATGCAAGATATGGAATTTACCATTCAGGATGGAAAACTTTGGATTTTACAAACTCGAAATGGTAAACGCACAGGAGCTGCTATGGTTAAAATAGCTGTAGACAAATTAAAAGAAGGTTCTATTACCGAAGAAGAAGCTTTGTTGCGTATTGAAGCCAATAAACTAGACGAATTACTGCACCCTGTTTTTGACACAAAAGCGCTAAAAAGAGCCCATGTAATTGCTCATGGCTTACCTGCGTCTCCTGGTGCAGCAACAGGTCAAATTGTTTTCTTTGCAGATGAAGCCGCAAAATTTAAAAGCAGCATTTTAGTGCGTATTGAAACTTCTCCTGAAGATTTAGAAGGAATGAATATTGCCAAAGGTATTTTAACAGCTCGTGGTGGTATGACATCTCATGCTGCAGTTGTTGCTCGTGGTATGGGTAAATGTTGTATTTCAGGTGCTGGTGCATTACAAATAAATTATAAAACCCGGACATTAACTGTTGATGGTCACGAATATCACGAAGGCGATTGGATTTCATTAAATGGTTCAACTGGTTATATTATTGAAGGTAAAGTAGCTACAAGCGAACCTGAATTAAGTGGTGAATTTGCTGAATTGATGAAATTATCAGATAAATACACAACAATGAAAGTTCGTACCAATGCCGATTCTCCTAAAGATGCTAAAGTAGCTGTTAAATTTGGGGCACAAGGTATTGGATTAACCAGAACTGAACATATGTTTTTTGAAGCCGATCGTATCAAAGCAATGCGTGAAATGATTTTATCTGACACTATAAAAGGTAGAAAAATAGCTTTAGAAGAATTGTTACCTATGCAACGTAGCGATTTTGAAGGTATTTTTGAAGCTATGGCAGGTTTGCCTGTTACTGTTCGTTTACTAGATCCACCTTTGCATGAATTTGTACCTCACGTTTTAGTAACCCAAAGAGAATTGGCTGAAGAAATGCATATTTCATTAGAACAGGTTAAAGCAAAAATAGCCGAATTGGAAGAATTTAACCCAATGTTAGGGCACAGAGGTTGTAGATTGGGCATTACCTATCCAGAAATTACCGAAATGCAAGCCAGAGCAATTATTGAAGCTGCTTTAAATTTAAAAGAAAAAGGCATTGTAGCTGTTCCTGAAATTATGATTCCGTTAATTGGTACTGTTGCAGAATTTGAAAACCAAGCTGCTGTTATAAGAGCAACTGCAGACAAAGTTTTTGAAGAAAGAAACGATACAATTGAATATTTAGTTGGAACAATGATTGAAATTCCTAGAGCTGCTTTAATAGCAGATTTAATTGCTGCTAAAGCTGATTTCTTCTCTTTTGGAACCAATGATTTAACCCAAATGACATTTGGTTACTCTCGTGATGATGCTGGTAAATTCTTACCTATTTATATTGAAAAAGGAATTTTAACTTCAGATCCATTTGAAGTATTAGATCAACAAGGTGTTGGTCAATTGGTTAAAATGGGAACCAACAAAGGTCGAAGTGTAAAACCTAATCTAAAAGTTGGTATTTGTGGTGAGCACGGTGGCGAACCTAGTTCTGTAGAGTTTTGTTATAACACAGGAATGAACTACGTAAGCTGTTCTCCATTTAGAGTTCCAATTGCTCGTATTGCATCTGCACAAGCTGCTATTAAAGCAAAAGCATAATTTTAAACCAAAATTTTTCTTAAAAATTCCGTCTTTTCACAAGGCGGAATTTTTTTTATAATTCAATTAAAGTATCTTAGCACTATGATAAAAGTTGTTATAATTGGTAGTGGCAATTTGGCATTTCATTTAACAAATGAATGTTTAAAAAGCAATGCTATTAATCTTGTGCAAGTTTATAGCAGAAATATTGAAAATATTGAATACTTAAAATCAAAAACTTCAATTACCCATAATTTAAAAAATTTAAAAGAAGCCGATATTTATATTATAGCTGTTTCAGACAATGCAATAGCTGACGTTTCAAGCCAATTAATGCTTCAAAATAAATTGGTAGTTCACACATCAGGTGCAATTGGTTTAAATGAATTAAAATCTCAATCAAATAAAGGTGTTTTTTACCCTTTACAATCTTTTTCAAAATCAAAAAAAATAGATTTTACAACAATTCCTATTTGTATTGAAGCTGAAAATAAAAAAGATTTAAAAATACTGGAAAAACTTGCTAAATTAGTTTCAAATAAAGTTTACTATATTAGCTCAGACCAAAGAAAAAGCTTGCATGTTTCAGCTGTATTTGTCAACAATTTTGTAAATCATATGTACTATATTGGTAACGAAATTTGCAATTCAAATAATATTCCGTTTGAAATTTTGGCACCTCTTATCAATGAAACTTCAAAAAAAATTGAAAGTTTAACACCTTTTGAAGCACAAACGGGTCCTGCAAAACGCAACGATACCAAAACAATTGAAGAACATTTATCAAGTTTAAATAAAAATCAACAAGACATTTATAAATTAATTACAAAATCTATTCAAGAATTATATGGAAAAAAGTTATAAAGAAATTATGCCGCAAATTACAACCTTTATGTTTGATGTTGATGGCGTTTTAACCGACGGAATTATTTCGGTTCAAACTAATGGAGAATTAACACGATCAATGAGTACTAAAGATGGTTATGCACTTATAACTGCTGCAAAAATGGGATACCATATTTGTATAATTTCTGGCGGAGATAATGAAGGAGTTAGAAAAAGATTACAAGGTTTAGGTATCAAAGATATTTATTTAGGAGCTCACGATAAAATGGTGCAATTTCACGATTACATTGAAAAGCACAATATAAAACCTGAACAAATTTTATATATGGGAGATGATATTCCTGATTTTCCTGTAATGAAAGTTGTTGGTTTAGCAGCCTGTCCAAAAGATGCTGTTGCTGAAGTTCAGGATATTTCTCATTATATTTCACAAAAAAAAGGAGGAAAAGGTTGTGTACGTGATGTAATAGAACAAGTTTTAAAAGTACAAGGAAAATGGGCTGGCCAATACCACGCAAAATACGATTAATAAAATAAATAATAAACCAAATTTAAAATCCAAACACATGAAAAAATTTATAATATTCACAATAGCTTTTGCTGTTTTAGGAACATTTATGGGTAATGCTCAATCTATTTTTGGTAAATGGAAAACCATTGATGATGAAACTGGTAATGAAAAATCAATTGTTGAAATTTACAATGTAAACGGAAAAGCATATGCCAAAGTTTTACAATTATTAGAAAAAGGAAAAGAAAATAAAATTTGTGATTTATGTTCTGGCGACAAAAAAAACAAACCTGTTAAAGGAATGGTTATTATTGATGGTCTTTCTCAAGATGGCGATGAATGGAATGATGGAATAATTCTAGATCCTAAAACAGGTAAAGAGTATAAATGTTATATTACTTTAGAAACCAACAACAAACTAAAAGTGCGTGGTTATATTGGTTTTTCTTTATTAGGAAGAACTCAGTATTGGTATAAAGTTGCTGAATAAATTAGTTTAATTTCAATTTTATAGTCTAAAATTACGAGATAGTTTACCAACTATTTTTATCTATTAAACCACAATAAAATAAAAGAAGCCGTCTCATAACCTGAGGCGGTTTTTTTATTAAATGATTTGTATAAAAACCGGTCATTTTGTATCTTTAGGTGTTGATAATCAAAGATATGAATACAAATTTTCAATCCTATAATCAACAGCAAAATTGGCTTTTTCCACCTTCTATTGAAGAGCTTATTGCTGATGATCATCCTGTTCGAATAGTCAATGGAATAGTTGAGCAACTCGACTTAAGTTTGCTGGTAGAAGAATATAGTAAAGAAGGAAAACCAAGTTACCATCCAAAAATGATGCTCAAGGTAATGGTCTATGCCTATATGGATAATACCTATTCTAGCCGTAAGATAGAAAAGGTAATGCGAGAGAACATCAACTTTATGTGGCTTGCTGCGCAACAAGTTGCTGACCATAATACTATTGCACGTTTTCGCAGTAAAAAACTGAAGACTATTTTTAAAGACATTTTTAAACAAGTTGTTTTACTTTTAGCAGAAGA
>NZ_RHLN01000029.1 GCF_004121075.1 Lutibacter sp. HS1-25 | reverse complement strand
AAACGATCCAAACGCTTTACCACTTGACCATTTTCAAGACAACCTCCACGTCAACCAAAATAAAAGATATGATATCCCACTTTAGCAGATAAAAACCGCCCTAGGATTTGGCAGGCGAGTGTCAAAAGTTCGAAGAATCCGTAAAAAGAAATGCTGTTTGAGCGTAGCGAGTTCATTTCTTTTAGGATTTAAGAACGTATTTGACCGCCGAAAATCCAAGGCTTGATTTTTTGTTTCGTTTTGCATCAAGGCAAAATGAAAAGAACATTCTAAGAGTCTAAAATGTCAATTCGATAATAGCAATTAAAAAAATTAACCACTATGAACCCAACACCACACATCAAAACCGAAGGCACCTCAAAATTCCAAATAGGAGAAATCCGAAACAACACTATCCACTACGATTTCGAAAAAATAAAAACCTACCTCAACATCAAAGGCCATATGTTATTCGGAAAAAACTTCAGAATTCACAAAGAAGACGAAAAACTAATTTTCAAACTATGCTCATACTTCATACAAGACCACCACAGCTGCGCTCAAATGGGAATCGACACCAGCAAAGGTTTATTGCTTACTGGACCCGTGGGATGCGGTAAAACATCATTGATGAAATTACTATTGCACCTGGCACCACACAAAACTAACTACTCGCTCGTTCCAACCCGAAATATTATTTTTAATTTCAATACATCCGGATTCGAAGTTTTAGAAAAATACAACCAGACAAAAAACTACTGCTTCGACGATTTAGGTGTAGAACCAACCGGTTCTCATTACGCAAAAGAATGTAACGTAATGGGTGAAATACTTTTATCACGTTATGATTTATTTACCCAAACCAGCCAAAGTCATAGTCTTAGTTTTAGTCAAAGCCAAAGTCATTCAAAAACCCACATCACCACCAACCTCAACGTAGACGAAATTGAGAAAAAATATGGAAATCGTGTAAGAAGCAGGCTAAAACAAATGATGAACGTTATAGCATATGATTCAAATTCTATAGACAAAAGACAGTAAGTTCATTATTCACGAATACCAAAACAAATAAAAAAGGGATGAGTAATGTTTAACTTGATAAGCTTTGATCGTGATTCAAAAGATAAAAGACAATAAAAAAACCCAACTCAAAAGAGTTGGGTTTAAATTGCTATGAAGTTAGGCTATCTAAAAACAACCTAACATATCAAATGTAATTCTTTTAAAATTAAACACAAACTTTTATTCGGTTTTTTGTTTCTTTATTGGGCAATGCAAAAAAAGAAAGAACACCCATTACGGTTTCCCGTAATAAAATTTACACTAATTTGTTTTAATTTGACAAACACTCAACCAAAAAAGTATAAACATAAAAAAACCCACCTCTGCGAGATGGGTTAAAAATTGCTATGAAAAAGATGTAGGCCTATGAAAACCTACATTTCAAATATAAAAAAAAATATTTAAAAAACATATAAAAAATTCACAATTAAACCCTATTAACCAATCAAAACCATACAATGTAAAAAATAACATTTATCATAAACCACATCATAAAATTTAATTACTTTTAGCCTCCTTTGGTACTCCTAAAAATTAGGTTTATCAAAAAAAAATAAAATTAAGAAGAGTTAATTGCTATAATTCTCTAAATCAGACATCTTTTAAGCGCTTTTAACACAATAATTGATGTCAATGAAATTGCAGCAACCTTTTTAAAAGAGAGGAATTAAATAATAATATAAATAAGGTGTAAAAATTAAAAATGACTGATAATAATTCAAAAAAATACGACGCTAACTTTACTGCTGGAGGTATTTTACACCACGAATTTTTATCTTTACAAGAAATCATTTTAAATGAAAATTTTGCTGAATTGATGAAAATTGAAGAAGAGCAAAATTCATATATGCGTGTTGCTACAAAATCAGCTCGAAAAAGAATTATTTCTGAAATAATTAGACGCTACAACAATGCACCAAACAATTTCTGGGATTACTTTATTAATTGGTCAGAAACTGAACAAAAATTGGGATTGTTCTATCTATGTTTAAAAACATACCCGCTTATTTTAGATATTCACTTAGAAGTAGCTTTAAAAAAATTTAATATAGGTTCAAGTTTAGACCCCTTTGATATACAAATGCGTTTTGATGAAATTGCTTCTGTCAATGTAGATGTTGAAAAGTGGTCTCAAAAAACACTAGACAAATTAAACTCTCAATTTAGAACAGCTTTAAAAGAAACAGGTTTGTTAAATAAAAAACAACTTCATAAAAACACCAAATGCAGCGAACAGTTTTGGAACTATTTTAAAGAAATTAACGAATCTTGGTTTTTAAAAGCCTGTTTTATAAATAGCAATTAGAATGACAGTAACAGAATTATACAAACAATTAAGCGATAAAGATTTTCAAGATCATCACACGGGTAAATTATTTTTTCCTGCGTATATGTATATGTACAATGCTGATAACGAATATGAAATTGAACAGGAAATACTTGATATAAAAAACAGATTACACAGACCAAATAACTATTTAGATGTAATGGTAATTGACATTTACGAGGAATTTGTTGAATACCTAAAACAAGAAAAATTCGGAAAAAGCAACAAATTTGACTTTTACACAATCCACGAATTAAATAAAGCGGAGGCTGTTGACAAAGCATTAAAACAAGATGCGTACGACAATCGCTTTTTAAACTTTCTAAACACAAAAATAAAGAACCATTTAAATAATGTAAATAATTACGAGGTTGCCTATGTTTTTGTAAAAGGATTTGGCAACGCTTTTCCATACATACGGGCAAGTCGTTTTATGAGCAAATTTGAAGGTTTTATAAATGGTTATAAGCTTATTATGTTTTATCCAGGGGAAGCAAAAGAATATTACAGTCTGTTTGGATTATTAAAAGATGAAAACTTATACCGAGCAATTAAATTAATTAACGAATAAGATAAAAATGATGCTATTAAAAGAAATTTATGACAGAGATATTTACCGTGAAATAAATCCAGCTGTCGTTGTTAGCAATAAAAACAAAGAAACTATTGAAGCTGAAATCAAGGAGTATGTTTTTACGGATGAATTGATAGAAAAACTATTTTATATTGTTGATACAGTTTTAAACAAACGCTCTGGTAAATCAGGTATTTGGATCAACGGGTATTATGGTTCAGGTAAATCTCACTTTATTAAATACGTACATTATTTATTAGACGCAGAAACCTCAGAAAGTGCCTTTGAAGCTTTTGAAAAAGCAGTTTCAAAATACGACACAATGAAAGCTGGTAGTATTGATGCGATTACCATAAGTAACTTAAAACTACTAAAGAAAAGAGTTACTGCTGCCAATTGCGACAATATTATGTTCAACGTAGAAGATGAAACTGATGATGGCAGTCAAGAGCGATTAACGCGTATCTTTTTAAATATGTTTAACAAATTTAGAGGCTACAATCCTAACGACATACCACTGGCTATTTTGTTAGAAAAGCAATTAGATCACAAAGGGCAATTTGAAGCTTTTAAAAAACAAATAAAGGAAGAGCTAGGTTTTAATTGGGAAACAGACGCAGCAACTGTAGCTTCTTTTCAATTGCAAGATGTATTGGAAATTGCCAAAAAATTATGTCCAGAATTTGATATTGTGTCTTTACATTCCAAATTATCAAACCCCGACAACTTTAAAGTAGGTATCAATGCAACTCTTATTCCTGAACTTAAATCTTTTTTAGCAACAAAAGATAAGGAGTACAGATTACTTTTCTTAGTCGATGAAGTTTCACAATATGTAGGTTCCAACAAAGAAATTCTATTAAACTTTCAAAATATCATAGAACGTGTAAGTGACGATTGCAACAACCAGGTTTGGATTGCTTGTACCGCACAACAAACATTAGATGAAGTTTCATTGGGTGCAGATGGTGTTAAAGATGTTCAAGATGAGTTTGGGAAAATTTTAGGACGTTTCGATACACGTATTTCTTTACAAAGCAACGATGCTTCGTACATTACCCAACGAAGAGTACTAGATAAAAATAGCACAGGTATTGAAGTGCTGAATAAAATGTATGCGGAACATAAAGATTACATTCAAAATCAGTTCAAAATTAACCACGACCTTTACAAAGGGTACAAATCTGAAGAGGAATTTATAATTGGCTATCCTTTTATACCCTATCAATTTAAATTAATTGCACACGTTTTTGAAGCTTTTCAACAATTAAAATTTGTAATTAAACAAGTAAAAGATAACGAACGTAGTATTTTAGGTATTACACACTTTACAGCAAAAGAACACGGTGAAGATGTTGTTGGTGGTTTTATACCTTTTGATGCTTTTTACAACAAACAATTCAATACCAACCTAACAAACAGAGGTGCTAAAGCCATTGAAAATGCCTTGGAATTATCTTATGTTAAAAACAATCCTTTTGCAGAACGGGTAGTAAAAGTATTGTTTATGATTTCTAATTTATTAGAAAATCAGCGACAAACATTCCCTTCTAATATTGAAAATTTAGGGGTGCTGTTAATGAATACCTTAGATCAGAATAAAATGAAACTTCAAAAAGACATTGCTGAAGTTTTAAATAAACTGGTGGAAGAAAGTATCATCCGAGAGGAAAAAGGCAGCTATTTCTTTTTCAATGAAGATGAAATGGATGTACAAAATTTAATTAAAAGCCAAACACTTATTTTAGAAGATCGATTGAAAGCTTTTGATGACTTTTTTAGACCCTTAGTAAAAATTGGTCCTAAAGTTACTTATGGTCAAAACGACTTTAAAATGGGCTATGCCATTGAAGCAAAAGAATTTCTAAGAAATGGAGATTTTAGCTTAACTGTATTATTAACCGATAACACACCTATACCTCAAAAAGCATTAGACCTCAATAAAAAAGACTTGGTAATTTGTGTCAACGAGTGGTTTAATAACGATGAAGCTTTGCGTAAAGATTTTGAATGGTATTGCAAAACCAATAAATATTTCAGCGATAATTCTGGTGATGGAACTGGTAATCGTTCAAGAACCAACGAAAACTTCAAAATTAGAAACACCGATTTAAAAGAGAAGATTGAAAATGTATTAAAACATAAATTTCTGGAAACACGCTTTATTTCTCAAAATACCATTGTAGAAAGTGATCAAATTAATGGAGTATTGGCTCCTGATCGTGTTAAAAATCTAATAGACTACCATTTATCAGGTATTTATAAAAACCATAAATTAGCTGCTGAATATGCTCGAACTCAACAAGATCTAAAAAAATCGGCTGCCAGCAACCAGGTGTTATTTGCAACATTAACGCCTGCCGAAATAACAGTAAACGATTTTATTACAGCCAATAACAATCAAATTACAGTTTACGACCTCATCAACGAGTTTGCCAAAGAACCCTTTGGATGGCGCTT
Source organism: Lutibacter sp. HS1-25 (assembly GCF_004121075.1). Lineage (GTDB taxonomy): Bacteria > Bacteroidota > Bacteroidia > Flavobacteriales > Flavobacteriaceae > Lutibacter. The sequence goes on along the minus strand of NZ_RHLN01000029.1, from coordinate 13,927 downwards.
TGAAGCGGTGTTAGATGTATTGGTACATTTGGTGAAAAAGAAAAAACGTGAGTTTGTGTACAAAGGACAGCAAAGCTACCCAATTGTTGACTTTATCAACAAAGCAGTGTCAACTTCCGAAAGAATGTCTTGTGAAGTAGTTACTGGCGAAGAAATTGACCAGACAATTTTAGACAATGTGGTAAGTGCCTACAAAAATATTTTTAACGAAGCTTTAAATCCTGCTACCGATAAAAACATCCTGTTTGAAGATTTAATTGCGGCGCTTACTAAAAAGTTAACCACTCATCAGGAATTAGAAAAAAACTACTATGGTAAATATCCTTTTGGAAACTGTTTTCAAGCAGCTACAAAAGTATTAACTACTTGGATACAAACCCGTGACCTTAAAAAACTGTTTTCAAATTTTATAGAAGAGCAAGAAGTTTCCAAAATCTTATTCGATACAACAAAAGGAATGGATGATTTCATTCAAAAAGCATTCGCTCAAATAAATGAAATCAAATCTTTTGTAAGAGAAAACAATGAAAACTTTAAAATGTTGTCTCCAGAAAATTTGGAGAAGGTTAAAAAAATAAACGACTTTTTAATATTAGAAGATCCAAGAAAAGAGTTTCGCCATAGTATGAAAGCCTATGAGGAAGTAAAACTGGCTTTAAAGGAATTTGTTGTAGAGTTAAAAAAACTGGTGAAAGAAACCTATGAAAATGTGTATGTAGATTTAGAAGCTGAAGCAACAAAACGTAAAGTTTCACAAGATAAATATGCCGACAAAGAATATACGTTAAATGGTATTGACGCCATAACTTCATTAGCTGTATTAAGAAACAAACAATTAAGTGCAACTGAATTTAAATCGAAAGAACTTCAAAAAATAATTGAAGCAACACCTAAATCTGAAGGTGCTAAAGTAGCAGAATCAGCACCGTATTATGTTTCTAAAGGTGCCGCTACCATTTCAAATGAAGCTGAAATGAATGCCTATCTTTTAAAAGTACGCGAAGATATGTTAGCCTTATTAAAACAAAATAAAACCATCATCCTAAAATAATTATGAATACTAAAACCTTTGCACAACAGTCTCGTAGATTATTAATGGATGGTGTTGCCAAAAAACTCTTGTATTGGGGTTTTAATACCAATGGTACAGTATTAGAGGCTCCACAAAAAAGAGCTGGGGGATATACGTTTAGAGGAGAAGCGTATGACGATGAAAATGTACCCCATTTATGGGAATCTTTAAAAGCTGCAGTACAACACAAAGGTATTGAAGTGGTGGTTGAAGAAGCTGCCTATACCTGGTTCAACCGTATTATGGCATTGCGTATTATGGCAAAAAATGGCTACGAACAGCCACAATTAGAAAATGCTGTTGGTTTAGAGCACACACCACTTTTATTACAAAAAGCACGTCAAGGGCAATACAGTTTTCTATCAAAACAAGAACAGGAACGATTAAAAAAAATTATTGGCGATTACAGCAAAGATCAAGAAGCTTTTGCCATATTATTAGTAGGCTATTGCCATAGTAACACTATGTTAAACAACGTGTTTGGAAAAATAGACGATTACACCGAACTATTACTTCCCGACAATATGTTACAGGAAAGTGGTTTTTTACACTTGCTAAATACCACCGATGCCATTTCTGATGCCGAATACCAAGAAGTAGAACTCATTGGTTGGTTATACCAGTTTTATATTTCTGAACGTAAAGATGAGGTTTTCGCATCTTTCAAAAAAAATAAAAAAGCCGAAGCTAAAGACATTCCCGCAGCAACCCAAATATTTACACCCAACTGGATTGTTAAATATATGGTGCAAAATACCGCTGGTAAAATTTGGCTCGACAAATACCCAAACAGCCCACTAAAAACTTCAATGAAGTATTTAGTCCAAACCGAAAATGTCACCCCGAGCGCAGTCGAGGGGCACGTCATTGCGAGCTGTCACCCTGAGCTTGTCGAAGGGGATAGCGAAGCAATCTCTTCATCGGAAACCAAACCGGTCACTGAGCGTAGTCGAAGTGCACTCATCAACACCATCGAAGACCTAACCCTCATAGACCCAGCCTGCGGCTCTGGCCACATATTAGTAGAAGGCTTCGACCTACTCTACCAAATGTATGTAGAAGAATACTACACCCCAGAAGAAGCTGTAGAATCCATTTTAAAAAACAACTTGTTTGGCTTAGATATAGACGACCGTGCAGCACAACTCGCTACTTTTGCTATTTTGCTAAAAGCAGCAAAAGTGTACCGCGATATTTTTACCAAAGGTTGGTTACCAAATGTGTACAGTTTCCCTGAAGCTGCCAATTTTAGCACCCAAGAGCTAAAAGACTTTTTAGGTACCGATGGTGAACAATATGTAGAAGCCTTAGATATGGCACTACGTTTACTAAAACAAGGGAAGAACTTGGGCTCTGTACTAAAATTTGTGTTAACAGATAAAGCACGTAATTTTATTGAAAACCGCTTTAAACAGTTAAGTCAAACAGAATACCTCGATATCAATTTAGAAAGTATTTTCCAAGGGTTAAAAACCTACATTCCTGTTCTGTTAATTTTGACCAAAAAATACACGGCTGTAGTGGCGAATCCTCCTTATATGGGGCAAAAAAGTATGAATGCTGCCTTAAAAAATTATGTAAATGATAATTATCCGATAACAAAAACCGATTTAATGACGGTGTTTATGGAGGTGATTCCTAATCTAACTCAAAATGATTCAAGGTTTGCCCTCATAAATTTACCTTCTTGGCTGTTTTTATCTTCTTTTGAAAAAATAAGAAAAGAATACATAAATAACTTCTCTTTCGATAGCCTATTGCATATGGGAAGAGGGATTTTTGGCATTGACTTTGGTTCTGTAGCTTTTGCTATGAAGAAAACTAAAAGTAAAAACGCTATTGGTACTTATTTTAGATTACACGAACGCAATTTTCAACACATTTTATACAAAGACATTGAAAAACTCTTTTTATATAGCAATGGAAATGTAAATTACAAATATGATTTTAACCAATACCGTGGCGAAGAAGGTATTACAGAAATTCCAGAAAAAGGTACAGCAGAAGGTAATAAACTGTTTTATCCAAATATCCCCCAAACAAACTTTTCTAAAATACCTAGTAACCCGATAGCTTATTGGGTAAGTAAAAATGTACTGGCTAATTTTATTAAAGCTGAAAATTTAGAAAAAATAGCTAAACCTCGTCAAGGTATGGCTACAACCAATAATGGTAAATTCGTTAGAGATTGGAGTGAAGTAAATTTAATGAAAATAGGAATTAGTCTTTCTTCTAGAGAAGATGCTTTAGAATCTTCAATGAAATGGTTTCCATATAACAAAGGAGGAGGTTCAAGAAAATGGTATGGCATACCTGGTACAATCGTAAACTTTGAAAAAGATGGCCAAACAATTTGTGATTATATTGATAACACACCGGGTGTAAACGTAAAATCTTCAGGTAGAGTAATCAATAGAGAATATTATTTTAAAAAAGGAATTACTTGGTCAAAAATAAGTTCTAAAGGTTTAGCTTTTAGGTATGTTCCTAAAGGTTATATTTTTGATGTAGCAGGTACAAGCATATTCTTTGAAAATGACAAGCAATTATTCTATCTTTTTGGATTAATGAATAGTAAAGTAATTACTTCTTTGCTTTCCGCAATAAGTCCTACTATAAATTTTGAAGTAGGCCAAATCAACAAAGCACCGATTTTATTAAATTTAGACAATCATAATATTAAAGAAATAATTGACAAACTTATTAAAAATTCTAAACAAGACTGGGACTCCCGCGAAACCTCTTGGGATTTTGAAAAAGCACCATTATTAAATGATAGTATTAATTTAAAACAAGCGTATCAAGTTTGGCAAGAAAAGGTAACCAAAGATTTCTTTCAATTGCACAGTAATGAAGAAGAGCTAAACCGTATTTTTATAGACATTTATGGCTTACAAGAAGAGTTAACACCAGAGGTTGCTTTAAAAGATATTACCATTTTACAGGAAGAATTAAAAAGCAAAGATTTAGAAGCTTTAGAACCTATTTTTAGAGAAAAAGGAGCCGCAGCAATACAGTTGCCAATCAACAAAGCAGAGGTTATTAGTCAGTTTATTTCCTATGCAATTGGTATTTATATGGGGCGCTACCGTTTAGACAAGCCAGGCCTAAACATTGCACACCCAAACCCAACCGCAGAGGAGTTAGCTTCATACTTTACCCCCTTTGGGGGCAAGGGGGCTATCCAAATAGACGAAGACGCCATCATCCCTTTAATGGGCAACAACTGCAATTTTCCAGATGATGCACTGCATTTAGTAAATAAGTTGTTAGACGCTATTTGGGGGCACGAAACCCGTATAGAAAACACCAACTTTATACACGATTGTTTAAACAAAGATTTAGACAAGTTTTTAGTCAACGACTTTTACAAATACCATTGTGGTATGTATAAAAAGAAACCAATTTATTGGTTGTTCAGTTCTAAAACAGGTGCTTTTCAGGTATTGGTATATATGCACCGTATGAATGCATTTACGGCAGAAAAAATAAGAGCCAATTACTTATTAGAGCATATTAAAAATCTAAATTCTGAAATGAGTGTATTGGCAAACAATACAAGCAATTTAAATACCCAACAGGCCAAACGTTTAGATCAAGTACGCAAAGACATCGTAGAATGTGAAACCTACGATATGGAGCTAAAAAATATTGCCGATCTACAAATTTCGTTGGATTTGGATGACGGTGTAGATGTAAATTATAAAAAATTCCAATCGGTACTGGCAAAAATTAAATAAGATGTTAAAAGAAAAAGTTGAAAGTTATTTTACACGGTTTCCAAAACTAAAGATTTTATTCTTTTTTGATGAAAGCAGCGAATATTTGGAAGAAGTCCAAAATTTGCAGTTAACAAATATTCATACAGAGTACTGGATGAACAACCCTTTTTCGTTAAAAAATAAACTATTAAACCAATTACAACATACCAAAGTGCTATTGTATATACCAATGGCGCATCCCAACACGCAGGAAGCCTATCATAATTTTCCGCTAATGGGTTTGTACTTGGCTAATAAAGAATTGCAATTAGACAATGTAGGTGCTTTTTTAGAAGATTATGGCTTACAACGTCACCAAAAAACATTGGTAGCTAAATACATTAAAGAATTAAAATATGCGGGTGTGCAAGAAGTGTGCAAACCTATATTAAACGCAGCAAATTTTAAAGAACCAGCTTTACAAAAAGCCTTGGTTGCTTCTTTCTTAAAATTTAAAACCATTGAAAGTTGGCAAGTGTTAATAGCCAAAATGTTAACGCTAACCATCCATACAGATGCAAATGAACTGCAAAAAGTAAGCAACAAAATAAAAAACTTAAATTTTGAAGACGAGGTATTAAAGCATATCAAAGACTGTACAGGCTATGCCATTCAAAATATAAGCGAGGCAAATTTATTACAAGTAGCAAGGAGTGTTTTATACAATAAATTAACACAAACCATCAATAGCGTAAAAGGAAATGATCCTTACAAAGGGTTTAAAATTACAGATACCACAGCGCTTACCAGGTTAAATCAAATGTTGTATGAAATTGACAGACACCCAGCATTAAAGTCTGGCTTTAAAGAACTTTTACAAAAAGTAAGCAACGAAATTAAAGGTGCTACATTAATAGAAGTATATGGTGAAGATGCCAATTTTGCTGAATTTAATACCGAAATGATTTGGACTTTAATAAGCAAGGTGCAAGCGCATATGGCAATATCGCCAACTGAGATTATTAAAAAATTAGAAATGGTGAGTTTGCAATCCGATGTGCAACCTGCCGTAGCTTATATGCTAAAATATGGGATTCAGGTAGCCAAAATGCAGGAATTGATAAGCAAGGTAAAAACCTATATTTTAGATACACCAGAAGAGTATGTGCAACAATATACAGAGAAATGGTACAAAGTAGATGCCTGCTATAGAAAAGCCATTGCATTGTATAAAAAATTAGACATTCCTGAAATACCTGAAATTATAAATATTGACGAGTTACACGCTGCTTTAAACGCAACCTATGAAAAACATACCGACACTCTAAACCGTGAATGGTTAAAATGTTTAAACCAGTTTCAATTCAACTATCCTAAAATAAACGTTCCTAAGCAATACGATTTTTATGAAACCGAAATTGCTCCGGTAGATCAAAAAGTGGTAGTCATTATTTCTGATGCCCTGCGCTATGAAGCTGCGCACGAGCTACTGTCTGAAATGCACGGTGATTCAAAAAATACGGCAGAGATGCGCTATATGTTGGCGTCCATCCCTTCAAAAACAAATGTAGGTATGGCACAATTATTACCAGGTAAAAATAAAATATTCAATGGTGGCGATATAAAAAGTGACGATATTTCAACTTCAGGAACAGAAAATAGAAGTAAAATATTACAAAAATTCAAGGAGAAATCTAAAGCTATCCAATATGGTGATTTAGATGGTATAGATCGTCCAAAGATTCGTGATATTTTTAAGAACGATGTTGTTTATGTGTACCACGACGTAATTGATGCAACTGGAGATAAAAAACCTTCTGAACGCAGAGCTTTTGGTGCTGTGGAAGATGCCATAAAAGAATTACAAACGTTTGTAAAACTATTGCACGCTTCTTATAACGTAGCAAAAGTATTTATTACCGCAGATCACGGATTTTTATACAACGACAGAGAAATTGAAGAAAAAGACAAAGAAAATTTACCAACAATAGATGTCATTCAATCACATAACAGGTATTATCTAACGCTAGATAAAACAATGCCCGAATTAGGCTACTCAATACCTTTAGCGGCTACAACAACTTTTAAAGATGACATCTATGTAACAGTGCCTTTTTCTGTAAATAGATTTAAAAAACAAGGCGTTGGACATCAATTTGTGCACTGTGGTGGTAGTTTACAGGAAGTGGTAATTCCTTTAATTGAAAGCTCCAGAAAATTAAAAGAGGTAACACGCAAAGTAACCCCTATAATTATCAATAAAGGAAATTTAAAAGTGGTTTCAAATATTTTGAAATTGAATATCTTACAAGAACACGAAGTTTCTAGAACGGAAAAAGAAAGAACCATCAGTGTTGGCTTGTACAACGATGCTACTTTGGTAAGTAACGAAGAACATATTTTACTGAATTTTACCTCAGAATCTCCAAGTGAAAGAATGGCGCGCGTAGAATTATTACTAGCTTCTGAAGCAGCAACCGAACCATTTTTAAAATTGAAAATAGTGGATATTGAAGATAAATTAAATCCACTTATTGAAGAACGCATTCAAAACAATACACTAATCCAAACCGATTTTTAATGAAACTGAAAGAAAAAATAATCCAACATTTTGAAGGAAAAGTAGTTCGCAAAGATCTAACAGCATTGGTGAAAGGAAACAATCCGGTACCAGTATATGTATTGGAATATTTATTAGGTCAATACTGTGCAATTGATGATGAAGAAGTGATTAAATCAGGTGTTGAAAAAGTAAAAAATGTAATACGTGATAATTATGTTCATAGATCTGATGCAGAAATTGTAAAAGCGAAGATTAGAAACGCCGGAAGCTATAAAATTATAGATAAAATTAATGTGAGGCTAAATGATACGCAAGCCAACATATATGAAGCTGATTTTGCAAATCTAGGATTGCATAAAGTACCTATTGCAGATCAAATGGTATTGGACAATCCAAAATTATTAAGTGGTGGTGGTGTGTGGTGTATTTTAACAATTGGGTATTCACACGCTGATGATATTTCAATGCGCTGGTTAATTGTCGATTTAAAACCGATACAGGTTGCCAATGTTAATCTAGCGGAATATGTAGCCATTAGAAAAGAATTTACATCAGATGAATGGCTAGATTTATTAATGCACAGCATTGGATTAAATCCTGAGAGTTTTAACAAACGTGGTAAATTTATTCAGTTATCAAGGTTAATTCCACACGTAGAAAACAATTATAACTTTATTGAATTAGGACCAAAAGGTACAGGGAAATCTCATATTTTTTCTGAACTATCTCCACACGGTGTGTTAGTGTCTGGTGGCGATGTATCAAAAGCACGCTTATTTGTAAACAATACAAGTAAAGGCGCTATAGGTTTGGTCGGTTATTGGGATGTAGTAGCCTTAGATGAATTTGAACAGGAAAAAGGGAGCAAACGTACCGATGGCGATTTGGTGAAGATTATGCAAAACTATATGGCAAATCAGAGCTTTAATCGTGGTAAAGAAACATACCAAGCAACAGCTTCAATGGCATTTGTTGGGAATACAAAACACAATGTGCCTTATATGTTGAAGAATTCTCATTTGTTTGAATCCATTCCAGATGGTTATATCAAAGGAGCTTTTTTAGACAGAATGCATATGTACATTCCTGGTTGGGAAGTACGCATATTAAAAAGTTCGGTATTCTCTAATGAATATGGATTTATTGTAGATTACCTGGCTGAATTATTGCGAGAAATGAGAAAATCTGATTTCTCAGGATTATTGGATGGGAAAATTACGCTCGATTCATCACTAACAACAAGAGATAAAACTGCTATTAGAAAATCGTTCTCTGGAATGGTGAAATTGTTGTATCCTGATCAAATAGTTACAGATGAAGAATTACTTGAATTATTAGATTTTTGTGTTGAAGGAAGAAAACGTGTAAAAGATCAATTGTATATTATTGATGAAACATTCAAATCAGAACCAGTAGAATTTAAATACACCATAAAAAGTTCAGGTAAAGAAGTATTCCCTGAAACATTGGAAAATTTAAATTACAGTGCAGCAATTCAGGTAAAGAAAGAAACTGAAGATGAAGAAATAAATATTAGTGAAACTTCAACTCCTGTAGTAAATTTAAAACCACATCAAACCATTTTAAAAGACAATCAAACAGGGATTTCTTATAAAAAACTATTTGCCGATTATCTAAAAGGAGCAACAAATATTACCATACAAGATCCATACATTAGAATGCCCTATCAGTTTAAAAACCTATTAGAATTTTGTATCATGTTAGGAAATAACAAGGAATTAGACCAAGAAATTAATTTAGAAGTTGTGTCTAACAACGATCAAGAATTTATTGCCGATTCCATCGCTAATTTTGAAGAATTACAAGAAAGTGTATTAGATTTAGGAATCAATCTAACCTTCCGTATGGAAAACCATCACGACCGCTTCATTGCTGCAGACAACGGTTGGAAAATTACTTTAGGTAGAGGCTTGGATATATTTGAAAAAACCGAAGGTCGCTTCAATGTTGCAGACATCGACCAAACCAAAAGAAAATGTAAGTCCTGTGAATTGACCTATTTGAGGATGTAGTGTTGGAAGGCTTAAAAGGGCCATCAGTAAGAAAGGGAATAAAGATATTCATAACACTTCAATTTATTATAATTTAAATGCTATTATGAGATTAGTTGCTATTTATGTTAAAGAACATGAATATTTAATAAATGAACCCACCACAATTAACTTTGGAGGTGAACATTTATACGCTTTTGAGGAAAAAAAAGGTACAATTTTAATTAGTAGATCAAAAAACCACAACCATATAGAAGGTTTTTTTGATTTAACAAGTTATGATTGTAAATTATCATTAATTAGTGCCGTCGTTGGGAAAAATGGAGCTGGAAAATCTAGTATTATGGACATCATTCGCAGTAAGTTTGTTAAAAACGAGTTTAGTCTTCCTAATTCAAAAACCATTTTATTAATTGAAAGTGAAGAGGATGAATATCCAATAATTTTACAATCTGATTTTAAAAATATAGTATACAAACTTTCTACTTTAGAGAGTGAGAAATTGAAAGCTGGTGAAGAATTAACTAAAAAACTGAATAAATATACCACTTCAGATGCCCAAACAATTTATTATTCGCCACACTTTGATTTTAAGTACAACCTAAACTTTGACGAAATAGATGACTATGATCTTTCATTTGATAAAATTTTGGAGGAAGATTTAAAAGATTTAGAGAACAAAGGTACAAGTTCAAATGGATGGAATTACACTCCTACACAAGAATTAGTTTTTAAAAATTCATTGCGTCAATTAATGTTTTTTTCATCTGATTTGGTGAAAAAAAATAACATTTTTAAAAACATTTTTAATCTTCCAGAACACGGTCAATCAAAGTTGTTTTTTAGAGGGCACAAAATAGAACGCGAATGGAATACTCCAAGTTCGTTTAGACCAGCCCTTAAAATAATTAAAGAAAAATTAAAAAAAGAATCAAGTGAATGGGGCAATATTAGAAAGTTTAGTAAAGATAAAAAGAAAGTTTTAAATCAAATAGACGTCAATAAGTATCTCTTGAAAAGAAACTTAATTAAAGATATAATAAGCGTTTTGGAAAGACAAATGGAGAAGGAAAATTCCTATTTATCAAATGGGGAAATTAATTTTGTCAAGTTTGATAAACAAACAAAAAATCTAGATGCTTATGACTCATTTCTATTGTTTATAAACACCAGTAAAATAAAATTTGGTTCTAGTAAATTTGATGCATTCCATTCAAAGTCTATAAAAGAATTATTTAATAAATTATATAAATATATTGAGGAAATAGACAGGGAAGATTTTGTAGAAAATGATAACATTCAAATCGAGCCATTAAAAATTTTTGAACTATTAAAATTACATAAGGAATTTTTACAGAATTTATTTGCTTATTATCCCAAATTACAGAGGAATAAAAATGAGGAACCCTTATACGAAAAATCAAATAAAATTGAAGGTTTTATTAATTATATTCCCACTAATAAATCATTAAGTTCTGGAGAGAATGCCTTACTAAATTTATTTTCTAGAATTTACACTTTTATAGATGAGAATTTATCAGAAAAAACTAAAATTTTACCTGCAAAGAAACATTATATATTATTGTTGGACGAAGCTGACCTAGCCTTTCATCCAACTTGGAAGAAAAAATTCGTTAAATCAATCGTATCCTCACTTCCTTATTTTTTTGAAGGGTTAAAGAATCCACCTTCGCTTCAAATTATTTTCACATCTCACGATCCACTGACGTTATCCGATATTCCAAAAGAAAATATCGTTTATTTGAATAAAGATGAAGATGGTAAAATGATAATTGTAAATAGTAGTACTAAAAAATCTTTTGGTGCAAATATTACAGATCTATTGGCAGATTCATTTTTTGTTGAAGGTGGTTTAATAGGTGAATTCGCAAAATTGAAAATTGAAAAGACAATAAAATGGTTGAATGAGAATAAAGATCCAGCAAATAGAAATGTTAGTTTTTCTGAACAATTTGAACATCATAAAAAAATTATCGCAATGATTGATGAGCCAATTATAAGTCTAAAATTATCTGAAATGCTTGATGAATTAGTGGAGGATAAAGAATTTCAAAAAGAAATGTTACAAAAAGAAATAGATTATTTAACTAAAAGGAAAAATAGCCTTGATATACCTAGATCCTAATCTTAAGAAAATTAAAGATGCTCGCGATTTTCATCTTGCTCAACTTTTTCCAAAAATAAAAAGAAAAGCAAATGATTGTAATAATAATGATATAAGTAATTTTCTTACTGATGCTGTTATTTCATCAGTATTAATAGGTTCACCTAAAGTACTGGAAAATATTAATATAAAATTTTATAACGCCATTCCTAACCACACATTTAAGGGATACATTGCTTATAAAAAAAATTGTGTTCTCAAATCAAAAAAACAAACTTTATCTCCATATCAGAAATCCAATATTACAAAATATGGAAAGCTTCACTCTATATTGAATGGTATATTCAACTATACAGATTCTTTTTCAAAAAAAGAGACAAAATATTCAACATACAATTTAGCGAGTAATTTAGATATTAATACCTGTGTTTATTGTAATAGAACCTATACAAAAACAGTAATTAATCCAAATAAAATAACGCGTCCTGAATTTGATCATTGGTTTCCTAAAAGTAAATACCCTTTATTAGCACTTTCATTCTACAACCTTATTCCAAGCTGTCATATATGCAATAGCTCCGTAAAAGGTGATGAAGAATTTAATTTAAAGGATCATTTACACCCTTATATAGATAAGATTATTGATTTTCAATTTAGTTACGACCATAAGGATTATCATAATTTTACTTTTAAAATTGTAAGTGCTGCAGGTAGTAAAGAAGAAAAAACTATTGAAGCGTTTAAACTTAAGAAAATTTATGAAACTCATGAAGATGAAATTCAGGATTTAAGAAAAATAAGAGATGTGTATTCTGATCGTTATTTACAAAATTTGACAACCCAATTTAAAGGATTAACTATATCTGAGGACGAAGTATATCGTTTGGCATTTGGAGTTTATAAGGACGAAAACCTTTTTGAAAAAAGACCTTTAAGTAAAATGAAAAAAGACATATTAATAGAATTAGGTATAATAAAGAAATCTTGATAATACCAATTTTAAAATTATAGCTATAAAACCGTATTTAAATTATAAATAAAATGCCCCGATCCCGCGCGAAATGAAATTCAGCGAAGCTAATCCTTTCGCGTGTCTCTACCCAATGACTCATATATCACAGTAGATTTATATTCCGTGCCCATAAAAAGTAAATAATACCTCGTTGTAAACTCCCCATTTCCAGCAGTATTTTTTTAAAAATTTGTCACCCCAAACTTACACAAACGTCATCTCCAACTTGATTGGAGATCTCATCATTAGAACACTAAAAATACAGCTTCCAATTCCGCACAGTAAGAGCTTGAAAAAAGCACTTACTTTTGCCCCTGCCCTTTTGATACGTAATCCTGAACTTGTTTCAGGATCTCATCATAATCCGAACTACCAACAAATCCGTTTCCATAAGAAACAATACAACAAGCCACAAACATCCGTGCAGGTAATAAGGTGTTCGTCATTTGCTCCATTTAGTTCCATAAAATACAATTACAAGGGCATTAACCTTTAAACCGTCACCCTCAGCTTGACTGGGGGTCTCATCTTTCAAAAAACATATTCATTAACCAAATCCCTTGTACTTGCCGTTCGTTGCACTACAATTTGTGCTCCGGTAGGTGCTCATTGTAGTGCACTCACTTATTTTATTGCACACATTACACGCATTCCTCACCCACAGCTACTTTTGCCCTTAAAATCTTTTAATGTTATGCTTCGCAAATAATATTGTTAAGGGCAACCGCTGTTTCATAATTTCGGCTCGCCTGCTGCTCACTTCGGGCTGATCGGGTTGTCACAGTTTTTGCAGTACTTACTTCAGAATAAGCCAATCCATTTTGCATATGATTTAACCCTTGTCCTCGCGAATGCGGGGATCGGTTTATTTCAAATTAAATCATACTTGATATATAGAAATACAACTTCTTAGGGATTAAACCATATTACAAACGCGCACAAGAGCAATCCATTCCGTTAAAATCCTACTTTTAAAACAACATTTTCTTCAAAGCCAAACTCACAAAAAAGAACACAAAAGCCCTTAAAACTTCACGTTTTTCTCGTTATTTCAATCTTTTTATTAAGAATATGCCCTTAAAAGCTTCGAAATCAGGAACGCAGTGACGCGAAGTTTTAAGGGCGGTTCTGCAAAGCAGAAATTCCTGATAAATACGAAGTATTCACGAATACTTAAATCAATAAAAAATGGGTGAGTAAAAAGTGTCCTTTTTTGATTCGTTTTTTGGACAAGCAACTGCGAAGCACATCACGATTTCCAATAAAAAATAGAAAAGGGATGAGTAAAAAATGAATAATTGTAACAAATAAGCCACTCCATTCCTTGCCCTTGCCTTTCCCACCGCATAAATCTGAACACAAAAAAATGTAGTCAAAAACAGCGCCAACCCTGCGTGTGCCACGTAGTTGTTGCACGCACTTTTTCCGATTGTCAACGTGCT
>NZ_RHLN01000028.1 GCF_004121075.1 Lutibacter sp. HS1-25 | reverse complement strand
AAACTTAAGATACCACAAGCATCATTTGAACCATTGTCGATATCTGTAGCGGTTATGGAAGCATTTCCAAATTCATCCAACTGAACTGTGATGTCTTTTGCAAGTGCCTGAGGAAGTACATTGTCTTCAATAGTAACAATTGCATCACAAGAACTTGAAACCCCATTGATGTCTGTAATTGTTAAAGTAACTGTATTTTCACCAATATCATTACAAGTAAAATCGGTTTTAGATAAAGTTAGAGTCTGCAAACCACAATCTGCTGTACTGCCATTGTCAATATCAGTAGTTAATAAAGTTGCATTACCAGTTGCATCTAAAGAGATTATTGCAGTTTTACAAATAGCAACTGGCTCTGCACAAGCCGCCTCATAAGTAACACGTAATAACGATGCATTTGTATCAAAGGTTTTTATTTGTGCAGCTCCAGAAGTATTATTTCCTGATTGCAACCCAATTTGAAAATAATCATTTGGCAATAATGTTTGTAACCTTGAATTTGCCGTTGTATTTAGAGTTATATAAGGTGCCTGACCAACATTTGCATAATTTGTAGCTCCAAGAGTCCCTCCTCCTGAAATACTATTATATTGAGACGAATTTGTTGAAGTTGTATAATCTCCTGGAGAACTTGATGAATATATATAAGTATATAAATTACTTGTATACCCTCCAGAAATATTGGCGCTAAATTCAACACCATTAATTGTAGTATTATCGGGTATTGAGCTGGTATTGTATTTAATCCAACCCTTATAATAATCTTGATAATATTGTCTTTGATAGTAAGTATGATAATGACCGCTCCAGCCCCAACCCCAATGATAATATCTATAACAATAAGTATCTCCAATATTATAACTATAATATCTATTAAGTGAAATTCTTGCACTAACATTATTATAAGCATTATACGTTACCGCAGTTATATCTGCATAGCCACATTCAGATGGACTATAATATCTTTCATAATCTTGCCAAATATATCCTGATGTATTGCCATTTAACACAATAGTTGGATCAATAATAACAGGATAAGTTCTTTCATTTAACCATTGCGCTGAAACCTTTGTAATTATTTGATATTTGTTAGTTTGTGCATTTAATTTTGTTAGTTCAAAACTCGCAAAATTGGCATCAGCCATTATTTGCACTTCATTTTCTTCATAAACTTGTGGTGCAGGAATTTCAAGATAAACTTCATTATTTTCATTTAGCACAACCAAACCAGTTAGATTTTGATCAAATTCAATTCTCCAATTAGCTGGTAATTCAACTTCTTCGCCAAAAAACAAAAAATCTGTTCCTTCAGGAATTAAAGGCTTTTCATTTAAAATTATATTGTGCTTGATTTTGTCTTCTTGTACAATATATTGGTTGTCTATAGAAGGTATCACATTTAAATAGGTAATGGTATTTTGATTAACAATGGGCATTGTTTTTTTAAATTCTTTTGAATTAAGAACTTCACCCCTGCTATTCACCCAACTCATTTTTAGGTTTTTACCCATTACCAATTCGTTTTTAGGTGTGGCAATTTTAATACCTAACATTGAAACATCTAATGGAAACCACGATTTTAAATTATTTTTAATATTTGCATATAGATATGCTTCTCTATCGCTTGGCGTTAATATTGTTGAAATGTCATCCCATTCACCTTGATCGTTTCTATAATGCACAGAAACTGGAGACAAAATGGCGTCAATGGTTTTGCCATCAGCTCTTAAATAATGCTTCGCAGTACGATCCCTTTTAGCTAAAATCTCACTTTCCGGATTTACTTTAAAATTATTTATTTTTGATTCAGCAATATTTTTGGTTGCATCAATTTTCAACTTTTCAGGAATAACTGCTGATAGAAAATCGGAAAAACTAACATTTTCTTTATTAGGATAAGTGTCATTTTCTTCTTGATCACATTCATTCTTAAACAGTAAATAATCAGGTGAATTCTGAAATTCTTCTGACAGTATATTTTTAGATTCAAAATTAGGCATTGATTCATTTGCTTCATCGTTTTTTAATGAATCAACAATTAATAATGAAAATAATAAACATACAAATACACTGAAAACCTTTAGGTAATTGTTTTTCATAATAAAATAGTTTTAGTTAGTAGTTTTATACTTCTTTTGAATTCAAGAAAATTCAAAAAAAAATGTTTTAAAATCATTGGTGGGGTCAATGAAATTTGATTTTAATTTTTTAGTGGGGTATAAAATAAGTGTAGCAATTTTCCTCTATTCAAATATAGTATCAACTTGTATTAAAGTAAATACCTAAATGTTGGTATATTTTATATGCCTAATTTTATTAACTTAAGGCCGTATTATTTTAAATACTTCTTTTGAATATTCCTATTATTTTATGAACAGATTTGTCCTAATATATTTTGCGCTCTTTATTAATTGTTTAAGTTCTCAAACAATTGAACAATCAGACACGCTGAATGTTAACTATATAGGGCAAGAACACGGTCTTTTACAACTAAATGTTAAAGATATTGCACAAGATGAGTTGGGTTATTTATGGGCTGGTACTGAAGATGGCTTACTTAGATTTAATGGATACGAATTTAAAGCTTATTTACACAACCCATTAGACAGTACTTCTATACAAGATGATCACATAAGAGGGTTGGTTTTTACAAAAGACACCTTGTGGATTGCAACAAACTCTAAAGGTATTTCAGGATTTATTCCTTCAGAAAATCGATTTTTTAGTCTAATTAAAAGTGAAAATAAAGACCTAAACATCAGTTATAAAATTTTGCATCTTGGTAAAAATAATTTACTTTTTTCTGTTAAAAACAATTTAATTCTTTTTAATAGAACTTCTAAAAACAGTACAGTAATTAAGTTACCTAAAACAACAAAAGAAAGCTATATTTCAGCCATTTTAAAAATAGACAATAACAATTATTGGTTAGCAAACACTACTGGGGTTCTTGAACTTAATACAAAAACTTACAATGTTAAAAAAACAAACATATTAGAAGGTAAAAACATAAAATGTTTTTTTAAAAACGACAATAACATTTATATTGGCACTGAAGATGGTTTGTTTATTTACAATAATTTAAATCAAAAAATTAGTAAAACAACTTTTACATTTTCAATTAATTGTTTCAATAAATTAGATAGCAGTCATTTTTACATAGGCACATCCAAAGGATTGTTTTTATATGATATTTTGGAAGAAAGCATTTCTCCTTTTGTTTTAAAAATGAAACAAAACAAGCTTCAAAAAAATATTGATATCAATCAAATTATCAACGACCAAAATGGAAACCTATGGATTGGTTCAGATGGAGATGGCATGTTTCATTACAATGCTTATCAAAAAAAGTTCAATACCTTAAAAATTTCGTTAAAAGAATATCCATTAATCAATAATATTAGCTCTTTTCAGTTTTTAAAGGGAAAAGATTCTACTTTATGGATCGGAACCAAATATGGTGTTGTAAAATATTTTTATAAAAACAAAACTTTTAAACTTTATAACACCAAAGAAAACCCATTAATTTATACTATTACTAAAGACAAAAACAATACTATTTGGTGTGGTGGTTTTACAACAGGTTTGTTAAAATATGATGCCAATACTGATTCTTTTAAAAAAATAACAAGCATTAAAAATAATTTACCTGATAATGACATTATAGACATTATCCCCATTGATAACAATACGCTTTGGGTTGCGACTTGGGCTGGAGGAATTCATAAGTATGACATAAAAAATGAAGAATTTGAAGAAGTTTTTATTTATGGAAAAAGAATCAACAGGGCAAGAACTTCATTAATAGATACCAAAGGAAATATTTGGTTAGGAACTGATGAAGGTGTTTTTAAAATAGCTAAATCTGGAAATATTCTAAACTATAATGAAGATGGTGCATTAGACCAAAAATTAAGTGGAAACAGAATTTTTAACATTAAGGAAGATTATATTGGAAATATTTGGATAGGCACAAATACTGGACTTACAAAATTAGATGTTAAACAAAACAAAACAACTCTTTTTTATAAACAAAAAGGATTGCCAAATGACTTTATATATTCAATTTTAATAACTAAAAACAATGAAATATGGGTAAGTACAAATTATGGAATTTCTGTTTTAAATACCCAAACAAACGAATTTAAAAATTATACTACTAGTGATGGTTTACAAAACAACGAGTTTAATGGAAAAGCTGGTTATAAAGATGAATTTGAAAACTTTTACTTTGGAGGAATTTCTGGTATTAATATTTTTAAAACCAATAATATTCAGGAAAATCCCCACATTCCTAAAATTTACATAGAATCTGTTGATTTATTCAACGCTTCTCTTCAAAAAAATGAATTATACAAAAAAGTACTGAAATTTAAACATAATGAAAATGTAATTACTTTCAATTTTTCAGCACTAAACTATTTAAATCCAGAAAAATGTAGTTATACTTATATGTTAGAAGGTTTTGACAATAACTGGCGACCTATAACAACAGCAAGAAGTACAACATATACAAACTTAAATCCCGGTAAATACACATTTAAAGTAAAAGCAAGTAATGATGTTAATGTATGGAATGAAATTCCTGCATCGATAGATATTGTTATCATCCCTCCTTGGTACAAAACCATACTATTCAGATTCACTTTTATCACATTATTTTTACTAAGTGGTATCTTTTTTTATTTCTACAAAACAAACAAACTAAAAAAAGACAAACTAAAATTAGAAAAAATAGTTACACAAAGAACCCAGGAAATATTAGATAAAAATATAGCCTTAAAATTAGCATACAACAATGCTGAAAAACAGCGAGATAGCATTAAATTTTTAATGAGAGAATTAACACATCGTGTAAAAAACAACCTTCAAATAATTTCAAGCTTATTAAATATTCAAGCAAATACCATAGAAAATAAAGAAGCTATTGATGCTTTAAAAATTGCTAAAAACAGAATTTTAGCAATTGCGCATCTAGAAAGTAAAATAGCAATTGATAAGGAAACGGTAAAAATTGACGAATTTATCAAGGAATTGTCTCAAAGTATCATAACAGCACTTTCAGATGATGAAAAACTGAAATTCAATGTTATTTACGATTTAGATGATGTGTACATTAAAAAAATAAACACCACTATGATAGGTTTGATATTGAATGAATTGATTACCAATACTACAAAATATGCTTTTGCTGACTTTAAACCCGAAAATAAATTAAGTATCAGTTGTAAAGTTCATAAAAACGCTTTAAAACTTATTATAAGCGATAATGGTAAGGGTTATTCTCAAAATAAAAATATACACCCAAAATCTTTAGGAATTGAATTGGTTACTGAAATGGTAAAGCAATTAAATGCCACAATTACAATAAATTCAACAAAAGGCACAGAAAACATTATTGAAATTCCAATTTAATTATTAAATTACTCATTATTACTATTAGTAACACCCCTAGAAATGATAAAAATTTTACTTATTGAAGATGAATTTATAATTGCAAAAGACATTGATATTTTATTAAGTAAAAACAATTTTGCATCTGTAGACTATGCCAGTAATTATGATACTGCATTGGATTTATTTGTAAAAAATTCTTACCATTTAATTATATCAGACATCAATCTAAATAACAAAAAAGATGGTATTGAAATCGTCACAGAATTTAGTAAAATAAAAAAGGTTCCTGTTGTATATTTAACCGCTTATTCTGATTTAGATATTGTTAAACGTGCTGAAAAAACAATGCCATTTGCCTATATATTAAAGCCTTACAATAACAACCAACTAAAAGCTACCATAAATTTGGCTTTATTAAACTTTAACAAACAAAACGTTGCGATCTCAGAAAATGAAGAAAATACAACCAAATTAAAGTTTTTAACTATTCGCGAAAAAGAAGTACTTATTTCTTTATCTTCTGGTAAAATAACCAAAGAAATTGCTGAAGAATTAAGTATTTCTAATCATACCGTTGAGCAACACAAAAAAAATATTAAAAAAAAATTAAATCTCACAACTGTTGGAGAACTGATAAATTTTACAATGTCAACTCAACTATTTCAATTGTTTAAATAAAATTATAGAAACCCTGTACTAAAAAATTCAACATATGCAATAATAACACTTTAGTTGTGCTTATAATTCATTTCTCAATACCCAATAACCAACATCAATCCATTTGTTAAATTTATAACCTACTTCTTTAAATTCGGCCACTTTTTTAAAACCGAATTTTTCATGCAAAGCTATACTGGCTTCATTAGGTAGTGAAATTCCTCCAATAACAACGTGTATATTTATTTCATACAAACGCTTTAACAATTCGGTATACAACAAAGATCCAATGCCTTTATGTGTGATTTTCGGATTTAAATAAATAGAGCTTTCAACCGTAAATTTATAAGCTGTTCTTGGTTTCCAATCGCCACCATAAGCATAACCTAAAATCTCATTATTTTCTTCAAAAACAATAAATGGAAATTTAGCACAAACTGTTTTTATTTTATGCTCCATTGCTTCCTTAGTTACCAAATCTTCATCAAAAGTAACAATGGTTTTTTCAATATAATAATTGTAAATGGCTGCAATTGCAGCTGCATCTTCTAATTTTGCATTTCTAATCATTTTACCAAATCTATTTTTTAAATCACTTACTCTTTTTTACCCGTTTTAAATCTAAATGATTGATTGGGTTGATTCCCAAACCACTCACATTTTTTTGTGTAAAACGCACAACTTCATCATAATACAAAGGAATAACTGCTGCCGATGCCATAACCAAGCTATCCATTTTTTGATACAAAACACGTCGTTTTAAATCGTTTGTCGTTTTTATGGCAGTTTCATACAAATCATCAAATTTTTTATTGCTATAGTGCGTGTAGTTAGGACCGTGGGGCGAAAAGTTTTTACTATGAAAAATAAACAAATAGTTTTCTGCATCCGGATAATCGGCAACCCAGCTACCTCTAAAAATACTCAATTGTCCGTTTACTTTTGTTTGTCTTAATGTTGAAGGCGGCATAACATCAATATTTACCTGCAAGCCCGTTTTTTGAACTTCACGCTGAATGTATTCGCACAAATCCAAATACTGACTGTTGGTGCTTATGGTAATTGAAGGTGATGTATTGCCTGTTTCTGCAATATATGCTTGCACCAATTCTTTGGCTTTTTTTGGTTGATAAGTATAACCTTCCATATTGTTAAACGAAGGCAATCCTTTAGGTATAAAACCATTAACAGCAGGTGTTCCAATACCGTTTCGCAAATACAAAATCATTTTTTTACGATCAAATCCGTAATTAACTGCTTGTCGTATTTTAAGAGAATGCACTTCTTGCTCTGTAGCATCTAAATAAACCCCAAGATATTCTGTATTTAAATACGGACTTGTAAGCATATCAATTTTATTGGTATGATTTGCTTTTAATTTGCCATCGGTTGTTAATAAATCATCTTTATAAGAAGCATCAATACTACTCATAAAATCAATATTTCCTTGTATAAATTGCAAAAACTCACTTTGCTTGTCGGGTAAAAAAGTAATTGCAACAGCTTCTAAATAGGGCAATTGATTTCCGTTGGTATCTTTTTCAAAATACATGTTGTTTTTTCTAAAAACCAGTTTGGTATTTTCAACCCATAATTTAAACTGAAAAGGTCCTGTACCAATAGGATTTGATCTAAAATCGGTTCCATAAAAATCAACCACTTCTTTGGGTACAACCGAGCAGTATTTCATACTCATTAAACTTAAAAATGGTGGAAACGGTTGTTTTAGCTCAACTACAAAAGTCGTGTCGTTGGTAGCTTCAAAATGTGCTACAAATTCCAACACCCATTTCCCAGGTGAAGCGACTTTAGGATCTAATAAACGATTGAAACTATACTCAAAATCTTTGGCAACCACATTTCTTGTTGAATCTTTTCCAAATAAAATATGTTTGTGAAACTTTACATTGTTTTTTAGATAAAAAGTATAGATTTTTCCATCTTCAGAAATAGTCCAGGAATGTGCAATATCTGGTTGTACTTCCAATTTTTCATCCAATTGTACCAAACTGTTAAACAATTGATTGGTTACCCAAATGGTACGCAAATCTTTAGCAAATGCTGGGTCTAAAGTGGTAATATTAGCGTGTTCATTATATCTAAAAACCTGTGATTCATCATAATTATGAGGTTCGTTTTTACAAGAAACCAGCAAGCAACAACCAATAACCAACAACCAAAACCTATTTTTCAAAACCATATTCGTGTTCTACTTTACAAATTCGTAATTGGTATTTTTTATACCACAATGTCCTACCCTTTTCGCGTGCTTCTGTATGTTCAAAATTGTTTTTCCATTTGCCAATAGCTTCTAAACTTTCCCAATACGAAACCGTAATACCAATTTCATTTCTTGCAGATTCCAATCCTAAATAACCCTCTTGTAATTTTGCCAAATCTTCCATTCTTTGGGCAGTTTCTGCATAACCATCATCAACAGTGGTTCTTATGGTCGAAAAAATAACAGCGTAATAAGGTGGTTTTGGTGTATTTGCAATCATATTATAAAAATAAAATTCTGTATTTTTGCATTCGATAAATGTACAAGAATGAGCGCACAAAAAAAAGTGGCATTTTACACCTTGGGATGTAAATTAAATTTTTCTGAAACTTCAACCATTGCACGAAGCTTTTTAGGAGAAGGTTTTAGTCGTGTTGAATTTGATGAAAAGGCTGATATTTATGTAATTAACACCTGTTCGGTAACAGATAATGCAGACAAACGATTTAAATCTATTGTAAAATCGGCTTTAAAACAAAATGAGAATGCTTTTTTAATTGCCATAGGTTGTTATGCGCAATTAAAACCAGAAGAATTGGCAGCTGTTGATGGTGTTGATTTGGTGTTGGGAGCTACCGAAAAATTTAAAGTAACCGATTATATCAACGATCTTACTAAAAATGATTTGGGTGAAGTGCATTCGTGCGAAATAGAAGAAGCCGATTTTTATGTAGGCTCCTATTCTATTGGCGACAGAACGCGTGCTTTTTTAAAAGTACAAGATGGTTGCGATTATAAATGTACTTATTGCACCATCCCTTTAGCTCGTGGAATTTCACGAAGCGACACACTTGAAAATGTATTACAAAATGCCAAAGAAATTTCAGAAAAAGGCATTAAAGAAATTGTATTGACTGGTGTAAACATTGGCGATTATGGTAAAGGTGAATTTGGAAACAAAAAACACGAACATACTTTTTACGAGTTGGTTCAGGCATTGGATACGGTTGAAGGTATTAGTCGTGTTAGAATTTCATCTATTGAACCAAATTTATTAACCAATGAAACCATTGATTTTGTTTCAAAGTCCAATAGTTTTGTCCCTCATTTCCACATTCCGTTGCAAAGCGGTAGCGACACTTTGTTAAAATTAATGAAGCGAAGGTATTTAAAAGAAACCTACGACAACCGTGTTGAAGCCATTAAAAAAACAATGCCAAATGCCTGTATTGGGGTTGATGTGATTGTTGGTTTTCCGGGTGAAACAGACGAGTTATTTTTAGAGACTTACAATTATTTAAATCAGTTAGATATTAGCTATTTACACGTTTTTACCTATTCTGAAAGACCAAATACAGAAGCTGTTGAAATGGAAGGCGCTGTACCTTTAAAAGTACGTGCAAAACGCAGCAAAATGTTGCGTGGCTTGTCTGTTAAAAAACGTAGGGCTTTTTATGAAAGTCAGTTAGGAAATGACTTAACCGTATTATTTGAAAGTGAAAATAAAGAAGGATTTATTCACGGTTTTACACAAAATTATGTAAAAGTAAAAACACCTTGGAATCCGGAACTGGTAAACACCTTACACCCTGTTAAATTAACAAAAATTGATGAGGATGGCTTGGTAAGATTTGATTGGATTGAAATTCCTGCAACACACTAAAAAACAACATTTTGAACGAATTATATACGTTTTCTTTACTGGCTTTTACCGCTTTTTTTACCATCATAAATCCTTTGGGTACCATGCCTATATTTATGAGTATGACTGCATCTTTAAGTAAAGAGCGACGCAAACAAACAGCAAAAAAAGCAACCATAGTAGCCTTTTTTACAGTTATAGCATTTGCTTTTTCAGGTCAGGTATTGTTTAATTTTTTTGGAATATCAGTCAATAGTTTTAGAATTGTAGGTGGATTGATTTTTTTTATGATGGGTTGGGATATGTTACAAGCCCGATTGGGACAATTTAAACATACCGATGATGAAGAACAATTGGATGCTTATGTTGAAGATATTTCTATTACACCACTTGCAATTCCTATGATTTGCGGACCAGGAGCTATTACCAATGCCATTATTTTAATGGAAGATGCCGATAATTATCAGCAAAAAATTGTACTTATAGCTACCATTGCATTTGTTTTATTATTAACCTATTGGGTATTGGTTGGCGCAAGTAAAATTACTGAAAAATTAGGCTCAACAGGCAATAAGGTAATGATGCGTTTGATGGGATTGATAGTAATGGTAATTGCTGTAGAATTTTTCTTTAGTGGTTTAAAGCCTATTATTTTGGGTATTATGAAAGGCTAATGGAAACAACTAAAATACATATCTATTTTGTACCTGGCCTTGCTGCTAGTTCAAAAATATTTGAGTATTTAAGACTTCCCGAAGCTAAATTTGAATTGCATTTTATTGAATGGCTAATGCCCTTGTCGGAAAACGAACCTCTTGAAGCTTATGCAAAACGCATGGCTGCATTGGTTTTAGAAAACAATCCTGTTTTAGTGGGCGTTTCATTTGGCGGTATTATGGTTCAGGAAATGAGCAAACATCTAAAACCGCAAAAAACAATTATCATTTCAAGTATTAAAAGCAATAAAGAGTTGGCTATAAGTTTAAAAATCATAAAACAAACAAAAGCCTACAAACTTTTTCCTGCAAAAGCAATTTCAACAATTGAAGATTTTTCGATGCTAGCTTTTGGTGAATTTGTTAAAAAAAGAATGGCGCTTTATCAAAAATACCTGTCTGTAAGAGATAAAACTTATTTAACCTGGGCAATAGCCAACGTTTTAAACTGGAAACAGACTGAACCGCTAAAAGATTGCATCCACATTCACGGTACAAACGACCATATTTTTCCAATAAAATATATCGATAATTGTATTGAAGTTAAAAACGGAACGCATATTATGATTATCAACAAGGCCAAAACAATTGGCAAAATTTTATCAGATTTATTTTAATTGTTAAAATCGTTTTATATTATCTTTGGATATAAAAAAATTTGTATTTTAAAAAAGAATTAAAAAAGTTGGGTAATTATGAAAAATTCTATTAAAATTTTAAGTCTGCTAGCCATTATTACCGTAAGTTCTCTGTTGATTTTTTCAGTGAATAAAGATAATAAAGTGGCTAATGAAGAAAAAAATACCAGTGAATACTATCAAATAAGAGCATTAAAACTTCCTAAGAATTTGAATTTTGCAGGAGAAGCAGTTCCTGTAAAACAAGAAGATATTAGAGAACGTATGGACCGCGAGTTACTGGTAAATACTTATTGGCAATCTAATGGCTTGATTTTAATTAAAAGAGCTCATAAATACTTCCCTATTATTGAACCTATTTTAAAGAAAAATGGCATTCCAGATGATTTTAAATATTTGGCTGTTATAGAAAGTGGTTTAGACAATGTAACCTCACCTGCCGGTGCTAGAGGTTTTTGGCAAATTATGCCAGCAACAGCAAAAGAAAGCGGCTTGGAAGTAAATGACAATGTTGATGAACGTTACAATTTAGAAAAAGCAACGCAAGCCGCCTGTGATTATTTAAACAAAGCATACAAAAAATTTGGAAACTGGACATTAACTGCTGCTTCATACAATGCTGGTATGAGTGGAATTTCAAGAAGATTGGATTCTCAATTTGTAGACAACTATTACGACTTATTATTAGCCGATGAAACTGAACGCTATTTACTTAGAATAGTAGCTGTTAAAGAAATTTTAAACAACCCAAAAAGCTACGGATTTATTTTTGATAATGAAGATTTGTACGTTTTAGAACCTACAAAAACAATCAAAGTTGATACCGTAATTACTGATATTGCATTGTTTTCTAAAAACCTGGGCATCAATTATAAAATTATGAAAATTCACAATCCTTGGTTGCGTGAAAATAAACTGAACAACAGTTCCAGAAAATTATATGAAATAAAAATTCCTTTAGACTAAAATGAAAATGACAGTATCAACAATTATTCTCCTAGTTATCGTTGGACTTGCAGCTGGTATTTTAAGCGGACTTGTAGGTGTTGGCGGAGGCATTATTATGGTGCCTCTTTTTGTATTTGCTTTAGGCTTAACACAACACAATGCACAAGGCTTAAGCTTGGCTGTTATGTTACCTCCTGTTACCATTTTTGCTGTTTATAATTACCATACCGCTGGAGATGGCAATAATATAAATTGGTGGGCAGCTACTTTAGTTGCTGTACTTTTTGTACTTGGTGGCTATTTGGGTTCTAAATTAGCATTGCAAATTGACCAACGTACGTTAAAAAAAATATTTGGTGGTTTTATGTTATTGGTAGCGCTTAAATTAATTTTTACCAAATAACAAGCTGTAAAGCTTTTCAATACAATTTCTATCTATATATTTGCCAAATGGGATTATCAAATAACGACATTTTAAAAAAGTTACGTGTTGCGCATAAATTACGCGACACCGATATTGTTGCAATCTGCAAATTGGTAGATTTTAATGTAACTAAAAGCGAATTGGGAGCCATTTTTAGAAATGAAACGCACGAAAAATATATGGAATGCGGAGACCAATTGTTACGCAACTTTTTAAACGGATTAATTATTCATTTGCGAGGACCAATGCCTCCAAAACAAGAAACTAAAAATTAATTTTAAAAAGTTAAACCCTTATTAAAGCACTTGTTTTATAATGGTTTTACTTTAAACAAACAAAATTGTATCGAGAAGTATTTAATATTCTCGATACAATTTTTAAGTAAAAAGCAAGGTTAATCTGATCTTAACAAAAAGATTTTTTTACAGTTTCAAATTCTTCTACAATTTCTTTTACAATAGCTGCAACTGGTTTAATTTCATGAATTAGCCCAGCTACTTGCCCTATTTCTAATTCACCTGCATCTAAATCACCTTCAAACATCCCTTTTTTAGCCCTACCCTTACCCAATTTTTCTTTCAATTGCTCAACGGTTGCTTTTTGCTGACACAAAGCTTGAACTTCATTAAAAAATTGATTTTTAATTAAACGTACAGGCGCTAACTCTTTCAATGTTAAATGCGTATCTCCATCTTGCGCTTTTACAACAGCTTCTTTAAAATTGATATGAGATGATGCTTCTTCACTTGCTACAAACCTACTTCCAATTTGAACACCATCAGCACCTAAAACCATTGCAGCCAACATGCCTCTTCCTGTTGCAATTCCACCAGCAGCAATTAAAGGAATTTTTAATTTTTCTTTTACCATTGGAATCAAAGTTAAGGTTGTTGTTTCTTCCCTTCCATTGTGTCCTCCGGCTTCAAAACCTTCAGCAACTACCGCATCTACACCAGCTTCTTGAGATTTTAAAGCAAATTTTACACTACTTACAACGTGTACTACCGTAATGCCTTTTTCTTTTAAATAAGCAGTCCATGTTTTTGGATTTCCTGCGGAAGTAAATACAATTTTAACACCTTCTTCAATAATTATTTGAATAATTTCTTCCAAATTAGGATACAACATTGGCACATTTACACCGAAAGGATTTTGGGTTGCTTTTTTACATTTCTGAATGTGTTCTCGCAAAACTTCAGGATACATAGAACCTGCACCAATTAAACCCAATCCGCCTGCGTTGCTAACTGCCGAAGCCAATTTCCAACCACTATTCCAAACCATTCCTCCCTGAACAATTGGGTACTTTATATTGAATAATTTTGTAATGTTATTTTCCATATTAATTTTTTAATATTTTAATTGTTTCTATTTTATTATTGTATAAAATCTTTACCAAATACAAGCCGCTTTTTAAAAACGAAATATCCAATTCTGGTTCTGTAATACTTATATTTTTATCTAAAATAATTTGAGCTAATTCATTTATAACTAAAATGTTAAAGTTACCCATATCATTTGGTAGTTTAAATTTTAGTTTAGCCGTTACAGGATTAGGAAAAAGTATAATTCCATTTAATTCTGAATTATAATTGAGGGTATCAAGTGTGTTATAAACCGATTCAAAATTTGGTATACCATACCCCATATGATTGGTTGGATTCAAAAATAAATGAGCCGATTCTTTTACCAATTGTACAATTTCAGCATTTGATTTATCTGGAAAAGCCTGCCACAAACAAGTAATTACACCTGTTAAAACCGGAGACGCAAAAGAGGTTCCGTTTGAAGTTACTACATTACCAAATTGATCTACAATATAAACCCCAGCACCTTGCGCACAAATATCTGGTTTTACGCGTCCGTCTGAAGTTGGTCCGTAAGAACTAAAATTAGCAATTACACCCGAAGCATTTACAGCTCCAATACTCAATACAGAAGGCGCATCAGCTGGAGCACTGATATAATGCCAAGCATTTGTACCTTCGTTACCAGCTGCATTCACTACAATCATTCCCCTAGAAAATGCAATCTCAGCACCACGACTAATAAAGGTGGTTTTACCATCCATATCATTGTATGTATAATCGTAGGCAGCATTGTCAAAAGTAGTATAACCCAATGAAGTGTTTAAAACATCAACACCCAAACTATCTGCTTTTTCAGCAGCTTCAACCCAAAGACTTTCTTCCAAAGGTGTTTCATTTAGGTAATCTTCAGTAATAAATAAATAAAAATCGGCATCGGGTGCAGTTCCAACAAATTCATTGTCAACATAACCAGCAATATTAGAAAGCACAGCCATTCCGTGGTAAAAACCCGTATAAAAATCTTCACTTCTATTTACAAAATCATAGCCACCCAAAATTTGATTGTTATCCCTCATTCGTTTAAAAGCTTCAAAATTATCAACATCAGGAAAACCTGCATCCAATATGGCAATTTGCATTCCTTCACCTGTAAAATTATTTTGATGCAATACTTCGCCTTTCAACATTTTAATTTGATTGGCTGCATTTCCATAATTAAAATTGGTGGTGATTTCCAGTTTATTTTTATGCTGAAATGTTTTTTGAGAAACTTTGTTTTTTGAAGCTGTATTCAAATTTTTATCTGCAAAAACTATTTTTTCAACAAAACCAAGACTTGTTAAATTTGAAATATCAGTTTCTAAACCTTGAATATGCAAAGCATTTAACCATTTAGATTTTGCTTTTACAGTGATACCTACAGCGTTTTTAACCTGTGAAATATAAGTAGCTTCAACAGGAACATCCATAATATCTATAGGGATATTGTATCTTAACCTTCTATCAAGCGACCTTTGAGAAAGCATTGTTAAAGGATTGCTGATAAAAGAAGACTGATTGGGCTTGTCTGCAAAATACACCCAAGCATCTTGTGTTTGAGCGGTTAAATTTGCAAACCAACTGATAAATATAACAAGTAATATTTTTTTCAAACCTAATTATTAATGACTCATTCTAAAAATACTCATTTTTATGAAATGAAAATTTTAAAATAAATATACTTACGAAATTACGCCAGAACCCAACAACTCATCGTTTAAATACCAAGCAACAAATTGACCTTCGGTAATTGCAGATTGTGGGTTTTCAAATTCAACAAACAAGCCACCTTCTACTTTATATAAAACTGCTTTTTCTAATTTTTGTCGATACCTAATACGCGCTAAAACCTCCAAACTTTCACCATCTTTTAATGCTAAATCGGTACGAATCCAATGAATTTCTTCATTAGCAACAAACAAAACATTGCGATACAAACCTTTATGATCTTTACCTTCGCCTGTATAAATTACATTTTCATCAACATTGGTATCAATTACAAACAAAGGCTCTTTTGTACCTCCAACAGCCAAACCTTTACGCTGACCTTTGGTAAAATAATGCGCACCCTGATGTTTTCCTACAATTTTACCATTATTAATAGTATAAGTATATTTTTGAGCAAAAAAGCGCAACTCATCTTCTTTTGAATTGAAAGTTGGGATTGTACGATTGTAAATTTCAGAATTTGCAGGAATTTGAACAATTACCCCTTCTTTTGGTTGTAATTTTTGTTGCAAAAACTCTGGCAATCTAACTTTACCAATAAAACACAAACCTTGAGAATCTTTTTTATCGGCTGTAATTAAATCTTGTTCAGCAGCAATTTCTCTAACTTCTGGCTTAGTTAATTCGCCAATAGGAAACAACGCTGTTGACAATTGTTCTTGCGACAACTGACATAAAAAGTACGATTGATCTTTATTAGCGTCCTTACCTGCCAATAATTTATAAACAGGCGCTCCTTCAACTATTTCCTCTCCTTTTCTACAATAATGTCCGGTAGCCACATAATCTGCACCTAAATCCAAGGCTATTTTTAAAAAAACATCAAATTTAATTTCTCTATTACAAAGTACATCTGGATTTGGCGTACGGCCTTTTTCGTACTCATTAAACATATAATCAACAATACGCTCTTTGTAATCTTCACTTAAATCAACCACCTGAAATGGAATTCCCAATTTTTCAGCAACCAACATAGCATCATTACTATCCTCTAACCACGGACATTCATTAGAAATAGTAACAGAATCATCGTGCCAGTTTTTCATAAACAAGCCAATTACTTCATATCCTTGCTCTTTTAACAAATATGCAGCTACACTACTATCAACCCCACCAGAAAGTCCTACAATTACACGTTTCATTTTTTGAAAATTTTTGAAATGCAAAGTTACGCAATCCTTTTTTGAAGGAAAAGTTAATTTATACATCTTAAAAAACCAATATTTTGAAGAATTTTGTGTTAAATCAAAAACATACTTCTTAATATTTTGTTAAAGTTATCAACAATTATATTAAACAATTAATTTATTATAAGAATTGTGTTCAAAAGTAAAATTCCTTTTAAAATAGAGGTTTAACAGATAATTATAGCAGCAAAAATCCTTAACAAATTCAATTATTACAAAACTAAAAAACATATTTTGTTTAAACATTTTTAATATTTATTAAACATTGTGTTTAATTTTTTATATCTTTGCTTAAACAAAAATCAATAACTAAAATTACATATCATGAAAAATTTAAAAAACTTACTTAGCCTATTCCTTATCATTTTTATTTCTGTTAGTATCGTTTCTTGCGATGATGATGACGATGATGATAAAATGCCTGTTGAAATGAAAAATACAGTTGCCGACTTTGTGGTAGCCAACCAAGCTAATTACAGCAGTTTGTTAGCGGCACTTCAAAAAGCAAATCTTGTTGAAACTTTAAAAGGTACAGGACCATTTACAGTTTTTGCTCCAGATAATGCTGCTTTTAGCGCATTTTTAGCAAATGCTGGTTTTGCTAATTTAGATGCTGTACCTGTAGATGC
>NZ_RHLN01000027.1 GCF_004121075.1 Lutibacter sp. HS1-25 | reverse complement strand
AAGCAATACCATTTGCAATGGCTGCCATTGTTAATTCAGCTACGCCTGCTTGTAAAAAGGCACCCGAAAAATCATTCTTTTTTAAGGCGTGTGTATTTTTTAAGAAACCATCTGTTTTATCACTGTTTGATAAATCGGCTGAAGAAACAATCATATTCTCCACATTTTGTGCTAAATAACCCAACACATTTGCTGAAGCTGCTCTGGTTGCCAATCCTGGTTTATTAACAATAGATTCAAAATTTAACGCTGGTAATTTTCCTGCTAAAAAGCCATCTAACTTTTCTGCTAGTTCAGGATTGTCACTTCTCCATTTGCTTATTTCAGCTTTTTTTGCTGCTGCAGCTGCTTTTTTATTTTCTAAAAGGGTTGCGTAAAACGCTTCAACATCGGCATATTTTGCAAAAGGATCGTTTACATCAGCACCTAAGTTTTTTAGGGTAGCATTAAAATCGGCTCCTGTATGTCCAATTGGCTGTCCGTGTAGTTCACAATGTCCTTCCCAATTAGCACCTGTTTCAGTAACACAACCTTTACCCATAATGGTTTTACCAATTATTAAGGTTGGTTTTTCTTGCTCATTATTAGCATCTTTTAAGGCTTTTCTAATCTCATCGTGGTTATGACCATCAATAGTTACTACTTTCCAACCCCAAGCTTCGTATTTTTTTGCAGTGTCTTCTGATGTTACTTCATCAGTCATTGTAGATAATTGCACATCATTTGCATCATAGAACATAATAAAATTGTTCAATCCTAAATGTCCTGCTATTCTTCCTGCTCCTTGTGAAATTTCTTCCTGAACGCCTCCATCTGAAATAAATCCGTAAATTTTATGATTCATCCAATAACCAAAACGTTCTGCTAAAAATTTAGCTGCAATGGCTGCTCCAACACCCATTGTATGTCCTTGTCCTAATGGTCCTGATGTATTTTCAATTCCTCTTAAAACATCAACTTCTGGATGACCTGGAGTTACAGAACCCCATTGTCTGAAGTTTTTGATATCTTCTTTTTTATAATTACCCAATAAATAATATTGTGCATATAATAGGGTTGATAAATGTCCTGCATCCATAAAGAAACGGTCTCTAAATGGCCAAGACATATCACTTGGATCAAAGTTTAAAAATTCTGAATATAAAATATGCATAAAATCGGCGCCTCCCATTGGTCCTCCTGGATGCCCTGAATTTGCCTGCTCAACCATTGAAATGGCTAAAGCTCTTATATTGTCTGCTGATCTTAAATTTATGTTACTCATTTTTTTAGTTATTAATTTATTCTTAATAAAATAAACAATTAAATTCTTAGAAAATACCTTCATATTATTCTAAGAATTTAATTAATTATCTATGGTTGAAATTTTATTTCTCCCAAATTTTTTCCATTTCTTCTAAAGTTTTTCCTTTTGTTTCAGGAACAAATTTCCAAACCAATACCATTGCCAATACTCCCATCACACCGTAAATCCAATATGCAAAACCGTGGTTGAATTTTTCTAATAAATAGGTGTTTTTATCCATCATTGGGAAAGTCCAAGATACTAAGTAATTAGAAATCCATTGTGCTGCTACAGCAACTGCCAAAGCTCTTCCACGAATTTTATTTGGAAAAATTTCAGACAATAGTACCCAACAAACAGGTCCCCAACTCATAGCGAAACTTGCAACATAGATTAACATAAATACCAATGCGCCTATTCCAACTGATTCCATAAAGAAAGTTGTTCCTAAAGCAAACATAGAAATTGCCATACCAGCTGCTCCAATAATCATTAATGGCTTACGACCAAATTTATCAACTGTCATAATTGCTAATACTGTAAATACTAAATTAACAGCACCCACAATAATGGTTTGCAATAAAGCCGTATCAGTTCCAGATCCCATACTTTTAAAAATCTCTGGAGCATAATACAACACCACATTGATACCTACAAATTGTTGAAAAACAGATAGCAACACCCCAATTACAATCACAGTTATACCAAAAGAAAATAATTTCCCTGAATGACTTTCTACTGTATTTTGAATATCGGCTAAAATTTTCTTTCCTTCTTCAACACCATTCACTTTAATTAAAACATCTAACGCTTTTTCAGGTTGAGATTTTAAAACTAAAGATCTAGGAGTATCTGGAACAAAAAATAGCATGAATAAAAATAAACCTGCTGGAATTACTTCCGAAGCAAACATCCATCTCCAACCTACTGTATTTAACCAAATATCATCACCTTGTCTTGCGATGTAATAGTTCACAAAGTAAACAATTAACATACCGAAGATAATAGCAAACTGGTTCATTGAAACCAATTTACCTCTACTTTTTGCAGGTGCAATTTCAGCAATATATAAAGGAGATAACATTGAGGCTAATCCAACTCCAATTCCTCCTATTATTCTATATACTATAAACACATACATAAATGTATGATCTGCTTCGCCAATTGGTCTAACAAACATTTCTGGCATTGCAGAGCCCAAAGCTGATAATAAAAACAAAGCTGCGGCTAAAATTAACCCATTTCTACGACCTAATTTTTTACTAATTACCCCTCCTGAAATACCTCCAATTATACAACCAATTAAAGCACTGGAAACAACAAACCCTAATCTGGCATTTGCTTCCATTTCACCTAAACCAAAGGGTAGTACAAAAAAGCTTTCTAAAGAACTTACTGTTCCTGAAATTACTGCTGTATCATACCCAAAAAGAAGGCCTCCTAGTGTTGCCACTATGGTTAATTTTAATAAATAACTAGAATTTGATGTTTCCATATGTTTTGTTCGGTTTATAGGTTTGTATTAAAAAAGAGTGTTAATTAATAATTAACACTCTTCTTTTTTTAAATATATTGATTGATGATATTTTCGAATAACTCTTGTTTACCACTTTTTAATGATAACTCTCCGTTTTCTTGTGCGATTTTGTATAAATCTTGCATAGATAACTTTCCTTCTTCAAAAGCTTTTCCATTACCAGCATCAAATGAAGCATAACGTTCTTTTCTTAATTTATCATATGGTGATGAAGTGATGATTTTATCTGCAATCAATAAAGCTCTTGCAAAAGTATCAGCTCCACCAATATGTGCTAAGAAAACATCTTCCATATCTGTTGAATTTCTTCTGATTTTAGCGTCAAAGTTTACACCTCCACCTTGAAGACCTCCTGCTTTTAAGAATACCAACATTGCTTCTGTTGTTTCTTGAATGTTATTTGGAAACTGATCTGTATCCCATCCATTTTGGTAATCTCCACGGTTAGCATCTAAACTTCCTAACATACCTGCTTGTGCAGCTACATCTATTTCGTGTTGGAATGTGTGTTGTGCTAATGTTGCGTGGTTTACTTCAATATTCATTTTAAAATCTTTATCTAAACCTTGTGCACGTAAAAATCCAATTGCA
Organism: Lutibacter sp. HS1-25; assembly: GCF_004121075.1. Classification (GTDB taxonomy): domain Bacteria; phylum Bacteroidota; class Bacteroidia; order Flavobacteriales; family Flavobacteriaceae; genus Lutibacter. Next base: position 25,523 of record NZ_RHLN01000027.1, on the reverse strand, counting down.
GTAGCACAATCAAAATCGTACTGATGTTTCATTGGCTCCATTGGTTTTGGCTCAATAAAGAAATTTCCTTTAAATCCTTGTGAACGTGCATAATCACGAGCCATTCTTAAAAACTGTCCCATATGGTCTAATTCTCTTCCCATATCAGTATTTAATAAAGACATATAACCTTCACGTCCTCCCCAGAATACATAGTTTTCTCCTTCTAAAGCAATAGTTGCATCTAAAGCCAATTTTATTTGTCCACCTGCACGAGCAACAACATCAAAATCTGGATTTGTTGAAGCGCCATTCATATAACGTGGGTTTGAAAAACAGTTGGCTGTTCCCCATAACAATTTAATGTTATTTCCTTTTTTCTTTTCTTTTAAATAGTCTGTAATAAGCGCTACTCTTTTTTCTTGCTCTGCAAAGGTTGCTCCTTCTTGAATTAAATCTGTATCGTGAAAACAGAAATAATCAAAGCCCATTTTGCTAATAAATTCAAAAGCTGCATCTGCTTTGTCTTTTGCTGCCTGAATTGGGTCTGATGATTGATCCCAAGCAAAATTTTGTGTTCCTGGTCCAAATGGATCGCCTCCTTGTCCACAGAATGTATGCCAGTAAGCAATTGCAAATTTAAAATGCTCACGCATTGTTTTTCCTGCTACAACCTGATCTGGATTGTAATATTTAAATGCTAACGGATTGTCTGATTCTTTTCCTTCAAATTTAATTTCTCCAATACCTTTAAAGTATTCTTTGTTACCTAAAATTGCCATTTCTAAATTTTATTTATTAATTATTATATTGTTTTTCTAAATCTTGTTTCCAAATTGCATACGCATCGTTGTATGCTTTTTTATCTTTTAACGGATGATAAGTCATCACGTGTTCGTTGTCTGAAAATGCTTCATCAAAAGTTTTAAAATCTCCTGTACTTACACCTGCTGCACGTGCTGCGCCAACTGCTCCAGTAGTATCAATTATATTGATATCAGTACCTACCAACGTTGCTATGGTATTTGAAAATATTTCTGAACGAAATAAATTGTCGTTACCTGCTCTTATTGCCGATAAATTCACACCATCATTTTTTAGGATATCAATTCCGTATACAAACGAAAATGCAATACCTTCTAATGAAGCTCTTAATAAATGTGCTTTATTGTGTTTGTTGAAGTTTAAATTGAAAGTGCTTGCGCCTGTGTTTTTACTATTCAACATACGTTCTGCACCATTCCCAAATGGTAAAATTCGCAATCCATCTGAACCAACTGGAACTGAAGAAGCCAAGTTGTTCATATCGTTGTATGAATCTGTGGTAGCAACAACATTTTGTTTCATCCAACTATATTGAATGCCTGCGCCGTTTATACACAATAACTTTCCTATTCTTGGCTGCTCTGTTGTGTAATTTACGTGGGCAAAATTGTTGATTCTAGAACTTTCTTTGGTGGCTGTACTTTCTGTAATTGCATATACAACACCAGATGTTCCTCCTGTAGCTGCGATTTCACCTGGATTAAAAGCGTTTAATGACAGTGCATTATTTGGCTGATCTCCAGCTCTGTATAAAACTGGAATTCCTTCAGGCAAACCAATTTCTTCTGAAGCTTTTTTATTTATAGTTCCTTGGTTTGAAAATGTTGGAACAATGGTTGGAATTAAATCGGTGCTAATTCCCATATAATCAAACAACCAATCTGCTGGTTTGTTTTGTTTAAAATCCCACATAATTCCTTCTGAAAGTCCAGAAATTGTAGTCGTTACTTCCCCAGTTAATTTCATGGCGATAAAATCTCCTGGCAACATTAATTTATCAACTTTTTCAAAAATTGCTGGTTGATTTTCTTTTATCCACTTTAATTTTGAAAGCGTAAAATTACCTGGTGAGTTTAATAAATTAGAAACACATTTGGCTTCTCCTGCACCTTTAAAAGCGGAATCTCCAATTTCAACAGCCCTGCTATCGCACCAAATAATTGATGGTCTTAAAACTTCCTGATTTTTATCAACTACAACCAATCCGTGCATTTGATAAGCAATTCCAATACCTTTTACTTTAGTAGCGGCAACTCCTGTTTGTGCCAATAACTTTTGGGTTACTTTACAAATATTTTTCCACCATAAATTGGGATCTTGTTCTGCCCAACCTGTTTTTTCGGCAATAATTGCCATTTCTGTTTCTGGATATTGCGTAACTCCAATTGACTTTCCTGTACTTGCCTCAATCAAAGCTGCTTTAACTGATGAACTCCCTAAATCAAATCCGATGTAATACATAATTTTATAATGATTCTCTAATTGTTAATGTGGTTGGAACATAACACTGCATTGGTTTGTCTAGTGTAACAAACTCCGCGGCTTTGGTTCCCATTTCTTTAAAATCGGTTGAAACAACCGTAATACCTTTATATATAAATTTTTTCATAGGTGTTTCATTGTAAGACAAAAACCCGACATCTACACCAGGCTCTAGACCTTTATCTCTACATTTCTCTAAAAACTCACCTAAAATTCGATCACTCACACTTATATAAGCTGTACCCTTGTTAATAATTAAGTTTTTTGTATCTGTAATAACTTCATATTCAAAAGAAAACTCTTTACAGAATTTTACAAAAAACACAATGGTTTCTTTTGTGTGATTTGTAAAAGTTGGATAAATGAATGTAATGCTATTGTACTTTTTAAATAAATCCAAAGCTCCTTTTAAGGCTTCATAAAATGATTTTCCAAAATCTTGGAAAACATAGTTATTTTCAGGTTTAGAACGTATATCCCAATCTATCAATAATAAATTTTCATTGGTTATTTTAGAAAGAATTTCAGGAACAGACTTGTGGTCAAAACCCATTACCACATATTTATAATACTTACCTAAACTGTTTGTAATTATGGTATTAAAATTATCTATATTATAATGATGAAACTGAACATCTGTTATAATATTTTCTGGTAAATTATTGATAAATGAATGGTATAAAACTTCCTTATAAGCTTTAAAAGTATCTAACACTAACAATACTTTTTTTGTTTCACTAGCAACATAGTAACCTTTATTTGGTACTGACACAACTACACCGTTCTCCTTTAATACAGAATATGCCTTAAAAACAGTATCTCTTGATAAATTATGTTGCTTACAAATACTATTAACTGACGCTAATTCATCACCTATTACCAAAATATTTTTTGCGATAGCTTCATTTATTGCATTAACTAGCTGTTGATATTTTGGAACATCGCTTCTATGCTGGATTGTAAAAGTCAATTGTTTTTTCATTTTGCGTACTGTTCTGTTGTGGTCTGTAAAAGTAGAAAAAAAATATTAATTTACATATTATATTAAAAAATATTACAAAAAATTAAGTTATCATAAAAATGGCTTGCTTAAAGTGGCATAAAATAAGGAAAACTACAAAACAGCTACTTTACAAAATTGCTTTAATTTAACCGTAAATTCCAAATCAATAAACTATTTTGTAGTATTATAGCGCTCTAATATTCTACAAATTTGACTTTTATTGCGTTAAATAATAATTTTATTGTTATCGGATTAAAAAACTTTGCTACTAATAACAGCTCAGAATTTATGCTTATTTTGAGTGTTGAACTTAATTATTAATAACGAATTACGACTTTGAGTATTTCTACAAATCATTTAGAAATGTATTAAAAACAAACATCAAACAATGTTGGTTGTTTTTTTGTTCCATTTTATCTCTAAAAAAAATTGAACGGAAGTTCTAATAAAAATGGAATAAACTGAAAAATCAAAAACCGTAATTCGTAAATTTTAATTATTTTCTTATTAACGAGCAACACTACTAGCTAGGTAGATTATAATAACATTATAAAATTGAACCAATCATGTATCAATATTTATTAGCTACTTATAATTAAATTACCTCTAGGCATCAAAATTAATATTCTATACTAGGAATACTATCCTGTTCAATCTTGACAAAAGCTTATGATGAGTTTATCAAAAATACTTTAAATTAAAATGGCAATTTTATTTTAGCTTTAGTGAGGAGTTAAATAGATATTTCTACGGATTTTTAAGATGAAGCATCCAAATAGAAAAAAATTAAAACTAAAAAAGGTTCAGATTTAATAAAAAATCTGAACCCAATATTTTAACTTATATGGTATTTGAAATGTGACTAAAAAAATTAAATTGAGTTTCGGTCAATAAATCTGAAAGGTATTTTAACCCTCCCTTTTTCATTATTTAAAATCATAGCTGCTGCTGTTTCACCCATCAACTTAAAATCTGTTGAAATCACAGTAATGCCTAACAACTCTTTTAATGGTGTTTCATTATATGAGATTACCCCAACATCTTCACCTAAAACAAATTCATTTTCTCTAATTTGCTTCATTAAATTAACCAAATCAGCTTCTTCAATGGCAATAAATAAATCACCATTTTTTATAACCATATCCTCATACACCTCATCAAGCACTTCAAAATCCAATGAAAACTCAACACAAAATTTCTTAAAACCATGTAAAATTCGTCTTGGATAAGGGTGAACAGATTTTTCAGGATAAAATAAAACTATTTTTTTATAAGTTGATATTTTTTCAATTCCTTGCTTTAATGCATTGTAAATATCATTTTCAAAATCTTGAAATATTTCAATAATTCCCCCTCCAATATCTAACTTAACGTTGTCTATAATAACAAGCTTTTCTTTCGGAATTTTTTTTATGGCACTTACAACCTCATCTGTAAAACTAATATGTTTTAAATCGTTTGTTTTAAAATGAGTCATGATAACATAATAATCGTAAGCCGATTTGTTTTTTTCTAAAATATTCAAAAACAAACTTTCATCACAATGGTAAATCTGTATATCTGTGTGAGAATTAGTTCCAATAGTATCTATAAATGAATTATAAATTCTCATTTTATAAGAACTCATCTTATTAACTACAAACAATACATTTTTTTTGGCAATTAATTTTGTTCTTGTAATATAATAGCCTTTACCTCTTATTGAAGATATTATTTTTCGTTCTTTTAAGATGTTGTATGCTTTTTCAACAGTATCTCTTGAAAGATAAAATTCTTCACTAAACATATTTATTGAAGGAATTTTCTCATCCATTGAGAGATTACCTATAGCTATATTATGAATTATAGAATCAACTATTTGCCTGTATTTTGGCACCCTCGAATCTTCATCAATTTCTATATATTTTAGCTTATTCATTAATTCCTGTTTTGTATTCTTAATTTTATTTGGATCCTTTTTAAGTATTTAACTTAAAACCTTTTGAAATAAAAAGGCTATTAAGTGCAAAAATACTATTATTCAATTTGTTTAAAATCCAAAATAAGTATAACAAAAGTTTAAAACCTCTAATTTTATTTTGTTTACCTAATATTACAAGCACTATCTATCGATAAAATTCTTAAAACAGTGTTTTAAACAAAAAAGTTTTTACGTAGCCAAACTACTAAATATCTTTTTTAATTGTGTTTAAAATTAAGCAATCTAACTTTAAATATTATGCCTATTACTTATAAAATAATGGTAAAATTATACTTAACAATTAAATAATAAATACTTTTTACCTTCTAAAAAAAACACTGCTTTTTTAAACAGCTTTTTAATTATTTTAATATTCCAGTGATCTTAAATACTCTAATTTACTTTTCCAAACTGCCATTTTTTCTTTATGACCTTCAATTTGACTCATCACATTTTTCACCAATGGATTGTCATTTGTTACATTTGAAATAAATCCAAGATTATTTTCTAATTGCTGAATTTCTCGAATTGTTTCATCAATCTTTTTTCTAACAAATAATTGTTCTGAATCTAATTTTCTATAATTTTTTTGATCTAAATAACTATTCACCAAATTGGTAAATTTTATCATTTCAATATCTCTTTTATCAACATCGTCACTTGAATCAACAATCTTATCTAGCAATTTATTAAATTTCACTTCAATGTGTCTCATATCATATGGCACACGTCCTAAATCTCTCCATTCATCAACATATTCTTTAACCATATCAAGCGTAATTTCTACATCATCATCCGCAGATTGGTCTTTTATTGTGTTTAATAAATCTTTCTTTTTATCTAAAATTTCTAATTGTTCTTTATTACCTTCATCTTGTGCTTCACGCAGCCTATCAAAATAATAATTACAAGCATCTTTAAACTCTTTCCAAAGTTTGTCTGAATATTTTCTAGGCACATGTCCTATTTTTTTCCAATCTGCCTGAATTTTCTTCAATACTTCAGTAGTAACTTCCCAATCTGTACTCTCTTTAAGAGCAACTGCTTTTTCAATTAATAATTTCTTTTTATTTAAGTTTTCTAAATGATCTTTTTTTACATCCTTAAAAAAACTGTTTTTTTCACTATTAAATTTGTGAGTAGCTTCTTTAAAAGCTGCCCAAATTTTATCGCTTTTAGCTCTAGGTACCTGACCTATACTAAAAAATTTATTTCGTAAGGTTTCTAATTCCTTGATACTTTTTTGCCAATCGGCTTTTGAATTGTTTTTAGAAAAATCCAGATTTTCAATTTCTTTTACAACGGCTAATTTTTTATCAACATTTTCATCAAATTTTGATTTCAGGTCTTTAAAATAATCATGACGCTTGTCGTGGATTTTTTTTGTTGCTTCGCTAAATTGTTCCCACACTTCATCTCTATGTTCTCGTGAAACTGGTCCAACTTCTTCTTTCCAAAGCTTGTGAAGAACTTGCAACTCATTAAATGCTTCGTTTACATCTTCTAATTGATCTAAGGCTTCAGCTCTAGCAATTAACTTTTGTTTTTCTTCTAAATTGTGCTTAAAGTCTAATTCTCTTAGATCATTACTTATATGTAATAAATCGTAAAACCTTTCTACATGATGGTGATATGTTCTCCAAGTATCATTGTATTTTGCCTTAGGAATTGGCCCTGCAGTATTCCATTTATTTTGAATTTCTTTAAACATTTTATACATAACACCTCCATCGTTGGCGCTATCTATTAAATTTTTCAATTCCTCTATAATTTCAAGTTTGGCTTCTAAATTTGCCTTTAGCTGATTTTCTTGATTTGCAAAATATTCATTTCGCTTAATTTTATAATCATATAAATAACTATTGTAAGTAGACTTAATTGGCATTGAAAATTCAAAATCAATAATATTACCTCCTTCTTTTAAGAATTTTTCTTTTTCAGCTTTTAATAATTTCCCAAACTTTGCATTAAAAACACTTTTTATGGTGTTAACATTGTTATTGATACTTTGAATCTGATTTCCATGAACAAGTAGCCCTAATTGTTCTACTAATTCTTCCAAACTTAAACTTTCATAATTTAGCATCTCAACTGGTGCATGCTCAACTGATTCTGAAGATTCAGCAATTTTATTTTCAATTTCTTCAACTGCTTTATTTTCTAAAAGTTTTATTTCTGGTGCAGCCTCCAACTTTTTGATTGGTTTTTCTACTTCATTTATAACACTTTCTTGAATTTCTTCAGAAGTTTGTGGAGTTACTTCATTATTTACTGTAGTTTCATTGTTTTCTTCAATTGGCAAACTGTTATCTTGTTCTAACATATAAAAATGTTTAAGGTTCGTTTAAAATTATTAAGTAATCTACTTTACTTCTTAAGATGAATATTTTTCTAAAAAGTTGCGTAAAATTACGCATTACTTTTTATGAATTCCATATTTCCCATGACTTTTCGGCTTGTAACTGAAGCATTTCCAATCCGTTTTTAATAGTTGCACCACGTTTTTGACCTTCACTTAAAAATTTAGTGACTTCTGGATTGTAAATTAGATCATACAGTAAATGCTTATCCGTTAAAAATTGATATGGAATATTGGGACATTCTTCAATATTTGGATGCGTTCCTATGGGTGTACAATTTACAATTATGGTATAATCTTCCATATTTTGTTCATTTAACATGGAATACAACAACATTCCTTCCGTTACTTTTCGTGAAACAAACTTAAATTCAATATTCATTTCAGAAAAGGCATAAGCAACAGCTTTTGAAGCACCTCCAGTTCCCAAAATCAATGCTTTTTTATGATGACTTTTAAGCAGCGGCTGAATTGATTTTTGAAACCCAAAAAAGTCGGTATTAAAACCTACCAACCTATTATCTTCAGTAATTTTAATGGTATTTACTGCGCCTATTTTTTGAGCATCTACATCAATTTCATCCAAATACCTCATTACAGCTTCTTTATAAGGAATGGTAACGTTTATACCTCCAAATTCATGTTCTTTTTGATACATTAAAAACGGAAATTCTTCAATTTCTGGAATATCGAAATTGTTATATTTATAATCTGTCAACTTTAATTCTTGAAATTTTTCAGAAAAATATTTTCTTGAAAATGAATAGGAAATATTTTTACCTAACAATCCAAATTTAGTTCTTTTATCCATCTGTGTATTTATTTCGGTCAACACCGTATTTATCAATTAATATTACTATTCCTAATCCTAACAAAACAAATAAAATTGCAATCCAAGTTTGCAGTATCGAAAAATCGGGAAAAAAACGTTCATAATTTTCAATAATTTTATTTCCTTTAAAATCTATCAATGCAACTCCATCATTCATTTTGTACACTTCTCTTTTCCAAGGCCAAACAATTCCTAAAGAACCCGCAATAAAACCTATAATTATAGCGGTTATAATTTGATGCCAACGCTTTAAAATATACCCTAAAATATGCGACGTAACAATGAGTCCAAAAGCAGATCCTAAAGTAAAAACAGTAATTATTTTAAGATACCTCATTTGTTCAATATCATGAACAAAACTAAAATCTCCCGTAAAAACTTCAATAATAGTTTTATACAACATTGCTACAGAATCCACCAATAACAAAACATAATTACCCAATAAAATAAGAATAAAAGAGCCTGATAAGCCAGGTAAAGTCATTCCTGAAACACCAATAATTCCACAAACAAACACAAACCATAAATTATCATTTTCCTTAGCCGGACTCATAAAACTAATAGCAACACCAATACTTATACCTATAAATAAAGAAATTAAATTTGTCTTATTCCAATCATTAAACTCTCTAGAGATATAATATATTGAGCCAATGATCATTCCAAAAAACGCACTCCAAACATACAATTCATAGTACCTTAAAAAATAGTCAATAAGAAGCGACACACTAAAATAACTAAAAACGCTTCCACCCATAATTAACAATAAAAAAGTTCCGTTTACATAATTGTAAAAACTTTTAAATCGTCCGTTAATTAATAATAAAAACGCTTTGTAATTTATTTTTCTGAAGGAATAAATCATTTCTTCGTAAAAACCTAGTACAAAAGAAACCATTCCACCAGAAACTCCCGGAACTTTATTTGCAGCACCCATAGACAATCCCTTCAAAAAAAGGAAAAACATGTCTACAAAACTACGTTCCTTAGCCATAATTATTTTTTTGGTGAAAAAGTAGCTAATTTTTCTAACAATAAAATCAATACAAAACCGGCTATCGCCAAAAATATTGCAAGCATTAATTGATTGTCGCCTTCAAAATTAAAAGGGGAAACGCTCTGCTCATTAAATGGTACATTTTCGCCGTGAGAATTTACACGCCAAGTTAAAGTTTCTTTCCAAGGCCAAATTTTATTTAAAGACCCCAAAATAAAGCCTGTTAAAGCGGCTAATGTAAAATTTTTATGGTGTTTAAAAAGCCAGTTTAAAACTTTAGAAAAAGACAATAATCCAACTACTGCACCTGCTGCTAAAGTAGCTAACAATTGTATATCTTTGTTATGAATTGCATCTAAAACGGGCTTATAGGCTCCCAAAAGTACCAAAATAAATGCGCCGGAAATACCTGGTAAAATCATTGCACAAATAGCTAAAGAACCAGCTATAAAAATAAATAATGGCGAAGAATTTTCAGTTACCATTGGCTGAAGCGTCGTTATATAATAGGCGAAAATAGCTCCAACAACAAGCAAAATATAAGTCATAAAACGCCATTTTGTGATTTGGCTAGCGATGTATAAAATACTTGCCAATACCAAACCAAAAAAGAAAGCCCAAACTAAAATAGGGTGATTTTCTAATAAAAATGAAATTAGTTTTGATAATGATAAAATACTGATAAAAATACCCGACAGAAGTGCCAATAAAAAATTACCATTTACTTTGTTCCAAGCAGCTTTAATACCTTCATTTTTTAGTACTTTTAAAGTACCTAAATTAACCGAACTAATAGACGCTAAAAGTTCTTCGTAAATTCCTGAAATAAAAGCAATTGTACCTCCAGATACTCCTGGAACAACATCAGCAGCGCCCATTGCCGTTCCTTTTAATAAAACTATTATGTACTGTAAAAGATTTCTTTGATGCATATGTCTTTAAAAATTATTCAGACAAATGTAACATTTTTATGCAGAAGTTTTTTTGAAATCATTTATAATAACCTGCACATGCTCCATATTATAAACGTCCGTAAATAATTCTTTTAAAATGGAGTGATATTCAAAATCAATAAACAATCCATTTATTAAATGTATTGCCCCTTTAGTGTCATTTTTAGCATTGTAAAACAAACCACATAATCTGTACTCAATCTCTGCACAATCTTTAAAATATTTTGTTGCTTTTACTAAATTTTTCAAAGCATCTTCAAAATCACCTAAATAACACAATACATCTGCCAAGCCAATCCAAATTTCAAGATCTCTATCTTTTAATAAAATACAGTGATTAAAGGCTTCAATAGCCTCTTCAAAATTATTTAGGTTTAAACTAATTTCAGCGTATTTTCTCCAATATAACGTATTATTTTCATCAATTTCTAAAGCTTTTTTAATATAAAATAATGCTCTGTTATATTTTTTTAATTTTAATTCTAAACTAGCAAGCGCAATCCAGCCCTTATCTAATAAAGGATCTTCGTGAACGGCTTTTTTATAAAATTGAATAGCCAATGTTTTTTTGTTCAACTTTTCGTAACATTCTCCAATTCTTAAAAAAACAAACGAAGTAGGATCATCTAATTCTAAGGTTGCTTTGTAATTTTCAATAGCTTCTTCAAAATTACCCAACTCTTCTAAAGCCTTTGCTTTTTCCAAATAAGCTCCAACAAAATATTCATCAATTAAAACTGCATAATCAAAAGCTCTCACAGCCTCTTCAAACGATTCTAATATAAAATATTGTCTACCAAGTTGGTGCCAAGCAATCTCGTTGTAAGGATCTTTTTCAATATAATTGTTTAAAAAATCAACAGCTTCAACATGCTTACTTTCCATATCAAAACAATAAATGATATTGTAAAGCGATGAATAATCTTCAGTATCATCAACCAAACATCTCGAAAAATATGCTCTGGCTTCATCAAAATTATCCAAGTACAAATACTCCATACCAATTATTGAACAAACATCCGACTCATCTTCAGTATATTCCAAAGCTATTTTCAACAAATTAATAGCTTTTAAATGTTCATCTTTTTTTGAAAAAATACTTGCTTGTTGTATGTAAATTTCTTCATTTGTAGGCTCAATTGCTTGCAATTCTTTTAGTAAAACAGCTGCGCGCTCAACTTCTCCATCAAAAATCAACAACTCTGCTTCTAACAATTTTAACATCACAGAATTTGGATGTTGTTTTAAACCCAATTTGATTGCTTTTTTTGCCAAAGATATTTTTCCAGAGTCGATATAATAATGTATTATTTCTTCAAATTCAATTGAATCAAAAAAATAAACGCTATTTGTTTTAAGCATCGATTCAAACTTTTTTAATGAAATATTATTTTCTCTTGGAGTTAACGGCATAATGAAGATTTAGAAATTTACCTCAAAAATAAAAGTAATACAACTAGCTCAAAATTTTAAAATAACTTCTAATTGTTTTTAACAAATTAATTAACAAAATGCTTTATATTTGTATTCCAAACAATGTTTGGTACTACTATGAGTAAAAAAATACTACTTAACTCCAAAGAAATTAACATCATTTTACACCGATTGGCTTGTCAGCTTATTGAAAATCACAACAATTTTGAAAACACCGTACTTATTGGTATTCAGCCAAGAGGAACCTATTTGGCAGAGCGTTTAGTTTCAATTTTAGAAAATGATTATAACGTTCCAAAAATTAAATTGGGGCAACTAGATATTACTTTTTATCGTGATGATTTTAGACGTAGAGACGCACCATTAGAAGCCAATAAAACCAATATTAATTTTATTGTTGAAGATAAAAATGTTGTTTTTATAGATGATGTACTTTTTTCAGGAAGAAGTATTCGCTCTGCACTTACTGCAATTCAATCATTTGGAAGACCTGAAAATATCGAACTTTTAGTGTTAATAGACCGCAGATTTAGCCGTCATTTACCTATCCAACCAGATTACAGAGGAAGACAGGTAGATGTAATTAACAAAGAACGAGTTACCGTAAATTGGAAAGAAAAAGACGGTAATGACACCGTATACATTATAAATAATTAAATATCATGAGTCAGTTAAGCGTAAAAAACCTTTTGGGTATAAAACATCTAAATAAAGCTGATATTGATTTAATTTTTGAAACAGCTGATCACTTTAAAGAAGTAATTAACAGACCAATAAAGAAAGTTCCATCATTACGTGATATTACTATTGCCAATTTATTTTTTGAAAATAGCACACGTACAAAACTTTCATTTGAATTGGCTGAAAAAAGACTATCTGCCGATGTTATTAACTTTTCAGCAAGTCAATCATCAGTTAAAAAAGGGGAAACTTTAATAGATACTGCAAACAATATATTATCAATGAAAGTTGATTTGATTGTAATGCGTCATCCTGATGTTGGAGCTTGTGATTTTTTATCTAAACACGTAAATGCCGCAATTGTAAATGCTGGAGATGGTACACATGAACATCCTACCCAAGCATTGTTAGACTCCTACTCTATTCGCGAAAAATTAGGAGATTTAAAAGGAAAAAAAGTAGTTATAGTTGGTGATATTTTACATTCAAGAGTTGCTTTATCTAACTTTTACGCTTTAAAATTACAAGGTGCAGAAGTAAAAGTTTGCGGCCCAAAAACCTTAATTCCAAAATATATTGAAAGCTTAGGTATTGGTGTAGAACACAATATTAAAAAAGCACTTGAATGGTGCGATGTTGCCAATGTATTACGCGTACAAAATGAAAGAATGGCAATTAATTATTTCCCTTCAACAAGAGAATATGCCCAACTTTTTGGAATCAACAAAAAGTTACTAGATTCACTAGATAAAAAAATTGTAATAATGCACCCTGGTCCAATAAACAGAGGAGTTGAAATTACAAGTGATGTTGCAGATTCTAACCAATCTATCATACTAAATCAGGTAGAAAACGGAGTTGCTATTAGAATGGCTGTGATTTATTTATTAGCACAACAAATTCAAAGAACGCACTAATGGAAATTAAAAAAACCAAAGATTATTCGCACATTAAATTCTCTAAAAACGACTTAGAGAACTCACTTACAGCATTTAAAAACAGCTATCCAGAAATTGAAAGCGACCATATAGTTGTTGATTTTTCAGATAAAATTAACACCACTATTGAAGATTTATTGTTATTTTTGGATGTTAGCACCAAGCACAGAAAAAATGGTACAAGTTTTGTGATTGTTTGTAATGATATAGATATTGATGAAGTTCCTGATGAAATTAATATAGTACCTACATTTACAGAAGCATTAGATATTTTGGAAATGGATGCTATTGAAAGGGATTTAGGATTTTAAAAAACACCTAGCTTATTGATGAAAAAACTACTTTTTATAACTTTTTTATTGTTTACAACTTTTTCTTTTGCTCAGCAAAACGAAAACAGTAGCACTATTGTTAAAAAAGAATTTCTTTCTACCATTACCTCAATTAGCGCTTCACCAAATCCATTTAATATAAAAACCAGTATATATTTTCAATCTACAAAAAATCAGCTGATAGATTTTACCATAAAAAATTTATTAGGAAAAACTGTTTATTATCAGCAAATTAATGCTGTAACAGGTGTAAATAGTTTTATTTTTGAAAAAAACGACCTTACTAAAGGCATGTATATTTACACATTTCAATCGGGTACTGAGGTTGTTTCTAAAAGGCTGGTAATTCAATGAGTTTAGAACTTACCATTTTAGGTTGTCATTCTGCAACTCCACGCGTAAACGCATATCCCACATCCCAGTTTTTACATATAAAAAATCATTTTTTTTTAATTGATTGCGGAGAAGGAACCCAGGTTCAGTTGAGAAAATACGGAGTTCAATTCTCAAAAATAAAACATATTTTTATTTCGCACTTACACGGTGATCATATGTTTGGTTTGGTTGGATTGATTTCAACCTTTAGATTGTTAAACCGAGAAAATGAGCTACATGTTTACGGACCAAAAGGCATTAAAGAAATTATCACCTTACAACTAAAACTTTCAAATTCTTGGACGCATTACCCTTTATTATTTCATGAATTATCTTCAGACCAAAGTGAACTTATTTTTGAGGATGAATCTGTAGAAGTACATACAATTCCGCTAAATCATAGAATTTACACAAACGGTTTTTTATTTAAAGAAAAAATAGGACCACGAAAATTGGATATGACTGCTATTTCTGAATTTAAAGAAATTGAAATATGTGATTACCAAAATTTAAAAAATGGCAGGGACTATACTTTAAAAAATGGTAGAATCATAAAAAATAAAGATTTAACAACTGACCCCGCTGCTCCTAAAAGTTATGCTTTTTGTAGTGACACCTCATATTTCCCTGAAATAATTCCTATTATTAAAAATGTAAGTTGCTTATACCACGAAGCAACATTTTTAAAAGATAAAGAACACCTTGCAGAGTCAACAAAACATTCAACTGCTGAACAAGCTGCAAAAATTGCCAAAGCTGCTGATGTAAAACAATTAATTTTAGGTCATTTTAGTGGTCGTTATAAAAACATGGAAGTTTTTTTAGATGAAGCAAAGCCAATTTTTCAAAACAGTTTACTAGCCGAAGAGGGAAAAACTTTTGTTATTAAATAATTTTTTGAGTTTTAAAAACTTACCTAAGACAGCTAAATTGAAAAAAGTTTAAAAATTCCATCAAATTAGATTATTCTATTATACCACCAATTTTATCCTGAATTTAAATAGCAAATATCACTTATTGCATCTTAAAATTAAAAGTGTTAATTTGCAACTAATTGCAAATGAATAATTTCGAAACTGGGAAATTAGCTATTGTAAAGAAGGTTATACTACCATTGAAAAATGGTAGTATATATTTTTTAAAAAAAATTAACACTTATTACAGCTAAAATTAATCTTTTAACTAAAACAAATCATTCAATACTTTTGCCAATCTAATTCCAGCTTTTTGCAACTGAGACTGCGTGATTCCAAAATATTTATACATATATTCATAGCTTAAATTTTCATCTTGTACTGCAGTGCCATACACTTCAACCGAAAATTTATGCGTATCATTTACCCAATCTACCAAAGTACCGCTTTCAATTTTCTTAACTTGCTCTTTATTTAATTTACCCGCGTTCTCAGCCAATTCTGTAAAACTCATATCAAATTGACCAATCATTTTAGAATCCCAAACACTATGTAAATTAGTATTACTTCCAAACCATTTTACATCAATTGCATTACCACCTTTATCTTCTTTTCTTCCAATATGCATTGGCTGATGTAAATCTCCCATAAAATGCACCATTAATTTTAAGTAAAATACTTTGTCTTCATTAGACGAATTTTCATCTAAAATAACAGATTTACATTTTTCAATCCCGGTAATTAAATCACCCTCAGGATTTTTTTCAGAATTTTGATAATCCATATCAAGTGGCATATTTATATAATGCCAAGTGTAAAATTCTTTATATCGTTTATCCGATTTAATATCATCACCAAAAGTCGCTACCAATGCCAAACTTTTACCGTCTAATAATTTTTCGATTTTACGTTTGGTTTTTCCTTTTAAATAACCCTCAGCAATTTGTCCAACAGTTCTATGACCAGTAGATCCCCAGTCTGGATTGCTTGCCTGCATCATAAAAATTCCAAATACAAAAGCAACTAGTATACATCCTAAATTTTTCATTCTAAATTAAATCTTATTTTCTGCAAAGATAAAATAAAGTTTGCGATTAATTAGGAAAATAGCATTAATAATACATATCTTTGTGATATCAATTTAATATCAAACTTAAAGTATTATGAAACAAGAAAAAATTATCAACGTAAAAAGTGGATATTTTATGCTATTCCTTTTATTTGCATTTATAGCAGCAGCTATTTATAGCTTAACACAATCTATTATTTGGTTATTTCTACTATTCTTAGTTTTAACTATAACTATTACTCCCGGATTTTTCTTAGTAAATCCAAACACTTCAAAAGTAATTTTGCTATTTGGAAAATATATTGGAACCGTAAAAGAAAATGGATTTTATTGGGCAAATCCTTTATATTTAAAAAAGGGAATTTCATTAAGAGCCTCTAACTTTGACAGCGAACGCGTAAAGGTGAACGACAAATTAGGAAACCCAATTATGATAAGTACTATTCTAGTTTGGAAAGTTAAAAACACTTTTAAAGCTGCTTTTGATGTTGACAATTATGAAAATTTTGTACGTGTACAGTCTGATGCTGCCGTTAGAAAATTAGCTAGCTTATATCCTTATGATAATTTTGAAGATGATGGCAAAGAAGAAGAAATTACTTTAAGAGCTAGTGTAAATGAAGTGAGCGAAGCATTGGAAAAAGAACTTTCGGAGCGTTTAGATATGGCCGGAATTGAAGTATTAGAAGCTCGAATTGGGTATTTAGCTTATGCTCAAGAAATTGCAAGTGCTATGTTAAAACGCCAACAAGCTACAGCAATAATTGCAGCCAGACATAAAATAGTTGAAGGCGCGGTTAGTATGGTTGAAATGGCCTTAAATAAATTAAGTAAAAACAACATTGTAGATTTAGATGACGAACGTAAAGCTGCAATGGTAAGTAATTTAATGGTGGTACTTTGCTCTGATAAAGACGCTACACCAATTGTAAATGCCGGAACTTTAAATCATTAATTATGATTTATTTTTTACTTTACATCACCATGTTAATTTACGAACTATTTGTAAATTTTCTATAATTTTAAAAATGGACAATGAAAGAATATAAAATTATTAAAAAAAGTATTTGGTCAAAAGATATTGATTTTGAAGATGTTTTAAATCAATTAGCCAGAGAAGGTTGGGACGTTAACAGTACAACTCATCAAGGTGGAAATTTTATCAAAGTGCTATTAGAACGAAGTAAAAACAGATAAAAAAATGAAAGTTTTTATTGAAGAACAAAAATTCAATCAACCATTTGTAATTATTGGACTTTCAATGGCATTTATTGTTGTTGGCCTAACAACTTACAAAGGTTGGTCTGAAATTTCAGCAGGAAGCATAGGTGAACAAATTGGCGCTTTAAGCGGATTGATTATCATCCTGTTGGTTTCATTAATGTTTTTGTTTTTAAAATTAAAAACACGCGTTGATGAAATTGGTGTTCATTATCAATTTTACCCTTTTCATTTTTCATATAAAATAATTACTTGGAATTTAATAGCTAAATGCTATATTAGAAATTATGATGCCATTTCAGAATTTGGTGGCTGGGGATTGAAATTTAGTTTTTTTGGTAAAACAGGAAAATCTTTTACAACAAAAGGAAATACAGGATTGCAAATTGAATTAAAAACTGGTCAAAAAATTTTAATTGGAACTCAAAAAAAAGAAGAGTTACAACGAACTTTAGACAATTACAATTATAAAATTTAATTTTACAATCTTTTAAATGAAATAAAACAATGTCGAAGAAAAAAGCGTTTGCATTACGCATTAATGAAGATATGTTAAAAGCCATTGAAAAATGGGCTGCTGATGAATTTAGATCCACTAACGGACAGTTAGAATGGATGCTAAATCAATGCTTAAAAGACGCCAAAAGACTACCCAATAAAAAAGAACCGGAATAATAGAGATAAAAAAAACGCCAACTTTCGTTGGCGTTTTTTTGTGTAAATTGAGTTATTTACCTCTTCTTTTTACCTTTTTTCAAGTTGCTGTCTTGCTTAGGATGCACCAAAGTCATTTCATCAATTAAATTTGTTGCACCAGCATATTTATCAATAACAAATAAAACATAACGAACATCAACAGAAATACTTCTTACAATATCTGCATCAAAATACAAATCACTCATAGTACCTTCCCAAGTTGTATCAAAAGCCAAACCAATCATATTACCTTGAGCATCAATAATTGGACTTCCAGAGTTACCACCAGTCATATGGTTTGTAGATAAATAATTTACAGGCATTTTACCGTTTTCACCATACTGTCCGTAATCTTTAGCATTGTACAAATCAATTAATTTTTGAGGCACATCAAACTCATAATCTCCAGGAACATATTTTTCCATTACCCCTTTTAAATACGTTTTATCAGTATAATAAACACCATCTTTTGGCGCATATCCTTGTACCATTCCGTAATTTACTCTTAAAGTACTATTGGCATCAGGATAAAAACGTTCGTTTGGAAAAACTTCCATCAAAGCTTTCATATATTCTTTTTGCACTGCAGCTAACTGCAAATTCAAAGCCTGAAAAGTAGGTTCAATTTTATTGTAAAAAATAGCGTGTATTTCTTTACCAAAAGCATACGCACTATCTTCATTTAATTTTTTAATCACTTCTTCTGGTGTTCCAGATAACAATGCTTCAGCATCTGCTAAATTGGTTAATTTTGAAGTATTATAAATATTTTGAGTTACCGTAGCTACATCAATATTTTCTAATGAAGCTGGCATATAATCTTTAGGCATTTTTTCAATATATAAACCTACTAACTTTTCAAAAACAGGCTTATCAACTACCGCACTATAATCTTTGTAAGTTCCTTTAAGTCTTGTCAAAATAGCTTCTTTAGCTTTTCCAAAAGCAGGTTCTCCACCATTTAAAAAGGCTTGTTCAATTTGATATGAAAGAAAAGTAATATTTAACAATTCAACATTTCTATAAGCTACTTCAATCCAATAATCACGTGCCAATGAAACACTTTCAATTTCTTTATATAATTTTTCAAAATCTGAAAGTAAAGATGCGTAACCCACTAAATCTTTTTCAGCAACAACATTAGAGAATTTACTTTCTAATTCTTTCTTTTTTACAACTGCATTTGTTTGTTTAATCCCTTGATTTTCACCAATCCATTTTTTCCAATAATTGGCTGTTGAAGCAAATTTAGAAGCATATTTAATTTTTAAATCTGCATCTTTACGCATAAAAGAATCCATAATTTTAAGTGCATTATCACGCACTTCAATTTTTGCAGGATTTAAAACATCAACAATTTGCTCAACTGCTACTGCTGGTAAATACTCGTTTGTACGACCTGGAAAACCAAAAACCAATGTAAAATCACTTTCATCAACACCATCTAATGAAATTGGCAAATAGTGAACTGGTGTATAAGGCACATTGTCTTTTGAATATGCTGCAGGGCGATTATTAGCATCAGCATAAACTCTAAACATTGAGAAATCTCCAGTATGACGAGGCCACATCCAGTTATCTGTATCTGCACCAAACTTTCCAATTGCTGTTGGTGGCGCACCTACCAAACGCACATCTGAAAATTCTTCAGTTACAAATAATAAATACTGATTTCCTTTAAAAAATGCTTTAACATTGGCTTTTTGCCAAGTTTCTTTTTGAGCCGCTTTTGTAGCTTTATCAATATTTTGATCAATTAAACTTTGCTTTGCTGCCACGTCCATATCATCTGTTACACCAGCAAAAACCTGTGCAGTAACATCATCAATTCTTTTAATAAAGGTAACTGTCATTCCAGGATTTGGCAATTCTTCTTCCATACTCATAGCCCAAAAACCATCTTTTAAAAAGTCATGTTCAACAGATGAATGTGATTGAATAGCATCAAAACCACAATGATGATTGGTTAATAACAATCCTTTTGGCGAAATCATTTCAGAAGTACAGCCACCATCAAAATGCGCAATTGCATCTTTTAAACTCGAATTGTTAGCGTCATAAATATCTTTGGCAGTCATTTTACTACCTAATTGCATCATTTCTTCTTCGTTCATCCCTTCTAATAAAGAAGGAACCCACATACCGCCTTGAATATCTCTTGGATCAACTTTAACCGTTTTTTGGGCTGAAATTGAAAGCGATATAAAAGCTATCGCTATACTTACATATAATTTCACTTGTTTCATTTGTTAATTTTATTTGGATATAATTATTATAAAATACTATTTACTTTTTGGATTTACCAAAGTCATTTCTTCAATTAAATTTTTCGCCCCAGCATATTTATCTATAATAAATAACACATAACGAATGTCTACCATAATATTTCTGCAAATATCTGGATCGTAATTCATATCACTCATTGTGCCTTCCCAAACTCTGTCAAAATTTAAACCTATTAAATTTCCATAAGCATCAATAGCCGGGCTACCCGAATTACCTCCTGTTGTGTGATTGGTACCTATAAAGTTTACTGGCATTTTTCCATTTTCACCATAAGGTCCAAAATCTTTTGAATTAAACAAATCAATTAATTTTTGTGACACATCAAACTCATAATCTCCTGGAACATACTTTTCTAAAACACCCTCTAAATAAGTTGTGTTTTCGTAACGCATCCCATCTTTAGGCTCATAACCCCTTACTTGACCGTAAGTTACACGCAAAGTACTATTGGCATCAGGAAAAAAACGTTCGTTTGGAAAAACTTCCATCAAAGCTTTCATATATTCCTTTTGAACCGCCACAATTTGCAAGTTTAAATCCTGAAATTTAGGTTCAATTGCTTGATAAAACATATTATTTAATTCTTTCCCAAAAACAAATGCACTGTCTTCATTTATCTTTTTAATCACCTCAGCTGCTGTTCCCGAAAGTAATTCTTCAGCACCTTCAAAACTGGTAAATTTTGACGTTTCATAAACATTATTGGTTAAGGCAGTAAAATCAACATTTTGCATATTTTGAGGCAAATATGTAATTGGACACTCTTTGGCATACAAACTCACCAAACTTTCAAAAACAGGTTTGTCAACCTCAACACTATAATCTTTATATATACCTTTAAATTCATTTAAAATCCCCGTTCTTACCCTTTCAAAAGCAGCATCACCACCTCTTAAATATGCTTGCTCTAACTGATAAGCAGCAAATGTAACACCCAACAATTCAACATTTCTATAAACTACTTCAACCCAGTAATCACGCGCTAAAGATACATCCTGAATTTCTTTGTATAAATTTTCAAATTCAGCCAACAATGGTTGGTAAGCAACCAAATCTTTTTCATTTACTATTTTTGAAAACTCATTTTCTAAATTTCTTTTTTTCTGAATGGCATTGGATTTTTGAATTCCTTGATTTTCACCTATCCACTTTTTCCAATAATTTGCTGTTGAAGCATATTTTGAAGCGTATTTAATTTTAATACTTGGATCTTTTCTCATATAAGAATCCATAATTTTTAAAGCATTATCACGCACTTTAATTTTTGCAGGATTTAAAACCTCAACAATTTGTTCAACTGCTACAGCTGGTAAATACTCGTTTGTACGACCTGGAAAACCAAAAACCAAAGTAAAATCACCTTCTTCAACACCATCTAATGACACAGGTAAATAATGAACTGGTGCATATGGTACATTTTCTTTTGAATATTCAGCAGGGCGATTATTTGCATCGGCATAAATTCTAAACATTGAGAAATCTCCAGTGTGACGAGGCCACATCCAGTTATCAGTATCTGCACCAAATTTTCCGATTGATGAAGGTGGAGCACCCACCAAGCGAATATCTTTAAAAACCTCAGTAACAAATGCAATATATTGATTTCCTCCGTAAAAAGATTTTACATTGGCTTCTTGCCAAGCTTCTTTTTGAATGGTTTTTGTAACTTTATTTATATTTTGATCTATTAAACTTTGCTTTTCAGCCTCATTCATTTCATCAGTAACTCCTTCAAAAACCTGAGTAGTAACATCGTCTATCCTTTTAATAAAAGTAACTACCATACCAGGGTTTGGTAATTCTTCATCCATATTCATTGCCCAAAAACCATTTTCTAAATAATCATGTTCAACAGATGAATGTGATTGTATTGCACCATAACCACAATGGTGATTTGTTAATAACAAGCCTTTTGGCGAAATAATTTCAGAAGTACAACCACCATTAAAATGTACAATAGCATCTTTTAAACTAGAATTGTTTACATCGTAAATATCGGCTGCAGTCATTTTGCTTCCCAAAGCAGTCATTTCCTGCTCATTTACACCTTCTAACAATGAAGGAATCCACATTCCCCCTTGAATTGACCTGGTATCTACAACTTGTTGAATATTATCTACTTCATTTGTAACCTGTTTTGTTTTACAAGAAATTATAAACAACGTTAGTAATAAATAAATTTTTATATATTTCATTTTTCATTTTTTAATGTCACAAATATACTGAACGAAAACGTTTTTAATAAACTAAACCCGTAAAAAATGTTAATTTAGCAAAATTATAACTAAAACATGGATACGACACCTTTTTTTACACAAGACACCATTGTCTTTGGAATATTAATGCTCACATTGGGATTTGTTTTTTATACTTCATCAAGCAAAAATTTAGGATGGCAAAAATTTTACAAATACGTTCCTGCCCTTTTAATGGCGTATATGTTACCTGCATTTTTTACAACCACAGGAATCATTGCTCCAGACTGGCAAACAGTAAATGAAACTGGAGAAATCACTACCCATCACTCCCAATTATATTATGTTGCCAGTAGGTTTTTATTACCTGCAGCATTGGTTTTAATGACTTTAAGCATTGATTTAAAAGCCGTTTTTAACTTAGGTCCAAAAGCATTAATCATGTTTTTAACTGGTACGGTAGGTATTATTATTGGCGGACCACTTGCCATTATATTAATTTCAATTGTTTCGCCCGAAACTGTTGGAGGTGTTGGACCAGATGCTGTTTGGAGAGGGCTTGCAACTTTAGCTGGTAGTTGGATTGGAGGTGGTGCAAACCAAGCCGCAATGTTAGAAATTTACGAATACAATCCGCATAAATACGGCGGAATGGTAATTGTTGATATTGTTGTTGCCAACATTTTAATGGCTGTTTTATTACTTGGAATTGGAAAACGCGATAAAATAGACAAATGGCTAAAAGCAGATACCACTGCAATAAACAAATTAGTAGACAAAGTAGCGTCTTACAGTGCTGAAAACACCAGAAATCCTTCATTGTCTGATTATATGGTGATATTGTCTATTGCTTTTACAATTGTTGGAATTTCACATTTTGGAGCCAATAGTATTTCTAATTTTTTAATACAAAATGTACCTGCAGTACAAGACGAATCTTCTGCCTGGTCTTCATTTGGATCTCAGTTTTTTTGGATGATTAGTATCGCTACTTTTTTAGGCATTTTAGCTTCATTTACAAAATTAAAAAAGTATGAAGGTGCTGGAGCCAGTAAAATTGGCAGTATTTTTATCTATATTTTAGTAGCAACTATTGGTATGAAAATGGATTTGACAAAAATATTTGACAATCCAGGATTGATTGTCGTTGGATTAATTTGGATGACAATTCATGTTATTTTGTTAATATTAGTTGCAAAATTAATTAAAGCTCCTTATTTCTTTTTAGCCGTTGGAAGTCAAGCAAACGTTGGTGGCGCTGCCTCTGCTCCTATTGTTGCAGCCGCTTTTCATCCTGCTTTGGCAACAGTTGGTGTTTTGCTGGCTGTTTTTGGCTATGTTGTTGGTACTTACGGCGCCATGTTAACTGCCGAATTAATGCGAATTGTTGCACCATAAAATATTTTGAAAACCAAATTAAAGTATGATATTTGCCCCATAAAATTTATAAAATGAAAAAATTAATCCCGTTTATAATTATTGCTAGTTTAATTATTTCTTGTGGAAAAGACCACCAAGGAAATATGATTGTTAAAGGAAATATTGATGGTTTAAAAAAAGGAACTCTTTATTTACAAAAAATCCAAGACACGGTGCTGGTAAGTGTAGATTCTGTTCAATTAAATGGAGACAGTAATTTTATATTGTCTGACAATGTTGAGAGCCCTGAACTTTACTACATTACTTTAGGTGAAGTATCTTCAGAAAAAATTCCGTTTTTTGGCGAAAAAGGAGAAATTACAATCACTTCTAAATTAGATAGACTAGCTACTTCAGCAAAAATTACCGGTTCTGCAAACCAACTAATTTTAGACGAATTTAAAGAAGTCTATAAAAAATTTAACAATCAACAGTTAGATTTAATAAAAGGAAAATTTGAGGCAATGAAAGCGAATGATACCGATGCAGAACTTGCTGCAGAAGATGCCGGTAAAAAATTATTGAAACGCAGATATCTATACACTACCAATTTTGCAATTCAACATGCCGATAGCGAAGTTGCGCCATTTTTAGCCTTAACTGAATTGTACGATGCAAATATTAAATTGTTAGACACCATCAACAATTCATTAACCAAAGAAATTAAAGTTTCAAAATATGGCGTAAAACTAAATAACTATATTGAAGAAATTAAAAGTTATAATGAATAGGTGCTTTTTACTAGCCTAAAAATTAATAGGGAAGCCGTCTCAAAATTAAATTGGGGCGGTTTTTTTTATTTTTAATTTCTACCGATAATTTTAGGAGGTTTTAATTTTTGGCAAGAAGTTGCCATTTATTAGGCGCATTTCTTTCTTATATTATGCGCTAATGCGTGTAATCCGAACTCTAATTCAGCTTTTTCTATTCCTTTATGGGTAAATCGTTTAAAATTTCGATTGGATTTTATGTGTGCAAAAACAGGTTCTACATCGGCAGTACGCTGTTTGCGTTTTAGTTCACCTATTTCGCTAAGCAAATTCCTTCTTGCTTTTTCCTTGTATGCCTCTAGTTTGTGATTCCGCTCTACAATTTTCCTTTATGGGTAAATCGTTTAAAATTTCGATTGGATTTTATGTGTGCAAAAACAGGTTCTACATCGGCAGTACGCTGTTTGCGTTTTAGTTCACCTATTTCGCTAAGCAAATTCCTTCTTGCTTTTTCCTTGTATGCCTCTAGTTTGTGATTCCGCTCTACAATTCTATTTCCTTTTGCCTTAAAACAAGCGCCTCGCAATTGACAATCTTGACAGTTTTGTGCGCTATATATACTACTAGTTTGTGCATTGTTTGCGTTTTAGTTCACCTATTTCGCTAAGCAAATTCCTTCTTGCTTTTTCCTTGTATGCCTCTAGTTTGTGATTCCGCTCTACAATTCTATTTCCTTTTGCCTTAAAACAAGCGCCTCGCAATTGACAATCTTGACAGTTTTGTGCGCTATATATACTACTAGTTTGTGCATAACCTGATTTGGTTTTTCTCTTTCGCTCACCTATTTTTTTCATAGTTTGACC
>NZ_RHLN01000026.1 GCF_004121075.1 Lutibacter sp. HS1-25 | reverse complement strand
TCCAATGGGTCAAACTATGAAAAAAATAGGTGAGCGAAAGAGAAAAACCAAATCAGGTTATGCACAAACTAGTAGTATATATAGCGCACAAAACTGTCAAGATTGTCAATTGCGAGGCGCTTGTTTTAAGGCAAAAGGAAATAGAATTGTAGAGCGGAATCACAAACTAGAGGCATACAAGGAAAAAGCAAGAAGGAATTTGCTTAGCGAAATAGGTGAACTAAAACGCAAACAGCGTACTGCCGATGTAGAACCTGTTTTTGCACACATAAAATCCAATCGAAATTTTAAACGATTTACCCATAAAGGAATAGAAAAAGCTGAATTAGAGTTCGGATTACACGCATTAGCGCATAATATAAGAAAGAAATGCGCCTAATAAATGGCAACTTCTTGCCAAAAATTAAAACCTCCTAAAATTATCGGTAGAAATTAAAAATAAAAAAAACCGCCCCAATTTAATTTTGAGACGGCTTCTTTTTTATGATTTACTATTTAGGTGCTAATAATTCAAACGGATAACAAGGAATATTTCGTGATATCCAAAAAACAAGGATAAAAATTAATACAATCCATCCAGTTTTAGCGTGATTTAAATAGTTGAAATAATTTTTTTTGAAATATGTATTTAAAACCGTAATTGTAATGTGATAAATCAAAATAAAAATACAAACAACAAACAATATATTTTGCGCAATAACCCCTTTAAAATTGAAATTTAATAACTGATGTGTCGCTCGCTGACTTCCACAACCAGGGCAATACAAACCCGTTGTAAAATAAAACGGGCATTTGGGTAAAAAGTCTACCTCGCTTGGGTTTATAAAAATGTAAATTAAAACTAAAGCTATCGCTAAAATAACAAAACCAACGTATTTAAAATTCATTAAATAATCCTTGATTAATGCCTAAAAAAAACATTGCTGCATAAAAAGCAAATAAAAGTAACATAAATACCAGTCCAATTCCAAAGCCCCAGTAAATCCATTTTTTTGCATCTTTAGATGCTTGAAGAGCACCGTTATAATCACCAGCATTGTATCTAGAGTTTACTTGGCTCGCAAATACAATACCAACAATTCCAAGAGGCTGACAACAACACATGGTTACTAAAATAGATTCGACAAGGTAATTTTTGGGTCTGATTTGTTCCATAGGTCAATTTTTTAAGAGAGTTTTTAAATGAATTTTAAAAATACTAAAAAATTACAAATAAACTAAGATGTTTTGGTCTTGTTTATAGTGTTTTTAAATGTTTAAAAACAGTAGTGCATAGCTGTAATTATTATAAAGTCTAAAAATTTAAGGATGTAATTATTTTTAATTTTTAATCTTTATATATCACACTGTAATTTTCTATTTTTGTAAAAAAATGAAACAATTTATAGTTTATTTATTTTTAGTTGAATTAGTGTAAGTATTAATATTTTTTATTTTAATGTAAAGCAATGTTGGAGAAAAAATTTAATGTAGGTGATGAGGTTGCCGTTTTAGACGACGTAATAAAAGGGAAGGTTATTGCTGTTTTGGCAAACAAAATTGTAATAGAAAGTACAGATGGTTTTCCTTTTGAATTTGCTCCAAAAGAATTGGTTGTTATAAAAGAAAATCAGTTTGAAATGTCAAAATATAGTGATATTTCTAACGAATTATTATTACAGAAAACCAAAGAGATTCCTAAAAAAAAGAAAGGTATCAAGTTTAAAAGCGATGTAAAAGAGGAAAAATTACCTCCAATGGAAGTAGATTTACACATCCATCAGTTAATTCCTTCAACAAAAGGGATGGATAATTATGATATTCTATCAACGCAATTAGAACACGCTAAACATAAATTAGAATTTGCCATTAAAAATCGCATTCCTAAAATTGTTTTTATCCACGGTGTTGGAGAAGGTGTTTTAAAAAGCGAATTGGATTTTATGTTAAATAATTACAACGTAGACTATTACGAAGCATCTTACAAAAAATATGGCTTTGGAGCCACTGAAGTTTATATTTATCAGAATCCTAAAAATTAAAGGTCTTCTAAATCAATTTCAAAAGAACCAAACGGAAAACTTTCATAAAAAATACGTCCGTCACTGTCCTTAAATAATAAATCTGAAAATGAGATGTCATAACTATAACCTGTTAAAACATTGTCTTTATCTTTTACTTCAGATGTAGTAATATTAATAGTTGCACTTATAGCATCTAATTCTGAAATTACGCTAGGTGTTATTGGTGGAATTGTTTGACAAAAATAATTATTGTCAATTGCACTTTTAAAAAGACGATATACGGCTTTTCGGCTTGAATTTACGGGGTAAGAAACTGTGCCAATATCAGTTCCCAACTCGTTATTAGTTAAAGTTATAACCAAAGTTTCGGTTTTGCTGTTGTTGGTTACATAAAGCACATAATTATCGCAGCTGTATATGGTGTTATTAAATTGAAAATTAGGTATGTCAAAATCACCATCATTGCATGAAATGAATGAAATTGCGATAAAAAGTGTAAGAATTTTTTTCATAATTGCATAATATGTCGCAAAAATAATTGTTTTAAGCTTTACATCATTAATTGAAACCAACTATTTTAATTACTTTTGTTTTTGATGAAAAAAATATATTTAGACAACGCGGCTACAACACCTATTCTTACTGAGGTTATTGAGGAAATTACTGTTGCTATGAGTACAACTTTTGGCAATCCATCATCTACACATCAAGAGGGAAGAAAAGCAAAATCGATTGTTGAAACGGTGCGTAAAAATATTGCTAAAAGATTAAATGCTTCTGCAAGTGAAATTATTTTTACTGCAGGAGGAACCGAAGCAGACAATTTAATTTTACGAAATGCGGTTGTAAATTTAGGTGTAAAGACCATTATTTCATCAAAAATAGAACATCACGCAGTTTTGCATACCATTAATAACTTAATTAAAGAATTTGACATTAATGTAGCTTGGGTTGATTTAGATAAAAATGGAGACATTGATTATGCTCATTTGGAATCTTTGTTGAAAAAAGATGATGCTAAAAAATTAGTGAGTTTAATGTATGTTAACAATGAGATTGGAAATTTATTAAATATTGAAAAAGTAGGTGAACTATGTGTTTTAAATAATGCGTTGTTTCATTCTGATGCTGTTCAGGCAGTTGGACATTTTGAAATAGATGTTAAAAAAACGCCTATTGACTTTTTTGTAGCGAGTGCACATAAATTTCACGGTCCAAAAGGTGTTGGTTTTGCTTATGTGAAAAAAGGTTTTGGAATTTACCCTATTTTACACGGAGGTGAACAGGAAAAGGGGGCAAGAGCCGGCACAGAAAATGTGCATAGTATTTTAGGTATGGATAAAGCGCTCCAAATTGCTTGTCAAAATCTGCAAAACGATACAATTTATATCCAAGACTTAAAACGTTATTTTATACAAGAATTGAAAGTTAATTTCAATGAAATTCATTTCAATGGTTTTTCTGAAAGTGAAACAAAAAGCAGTTATGCTATTTTAAATGTTCGTTTTCCTAAAGAGTATGCAATGTTGCTTTTTAACCTAGATTTAAAGGGGATTTCAGCTTCAGGAGGCAGTGCTTGTCAAAGTGGAAGTAACAAAGGTTCTCACGTTTTAAATACCATTTTAGACGAAAATGAGGCCAAAAAAACATCGGTACGTTTTTCGTTTTCAAAATTCAACACCAAAGAAGATATTGATATGGTGATAGAAGTGCTAAAAGGCTTGATTGTTTAATAATTCTTTTTTGCAGGAAATTAATTGGCTCCCATACGTTTTCTTTTTCCGTATTCCTGAAGGATTCTTCTATTAAAATCACGTTCCGCTTTTTCAAGTTTAATAACTTTTTTAGCAGGAAGTATTTTTAATAATTCATGGGTCATTTTTGTTTTGTTTTTTGAAATATCTTCTTCCATCTGAAGCATTTGATTTACCAAAACCAATGCTTTTTCTTCGCTTAGGTCATCAATTCCACCTGAATAATTCATAATATTACGCATTTCAAATTCCAATTTTTGTTTTGAAGTTTTAATCTTATTGTTGTATAAATTGTAAACTGGCCAAAATTTTTCAGCTTCTGTAGGTGTTAAACTTAAAGCATCTGTAATGTAAGATGTTTTAAGTAATGTAATATTTTCACGCCCCATTTGCTGTGCATTTGTTGTTATAAATGTGAACACCAACAACAAAGTAAAAAACAATGATTTTTTCATTTGTAAAAAGTTAATTTTCATAAATAATAGTTTCAATATCTTCATCGGTTAAATAATCGTACACTTCATTTTCAGTAAGTGATGTTGTTAAAATGGTTGTTGGAAATTCAATATCTGAAAAAGCGTTGGCTAAATTTTCAGGTTCAATATCTACCATTCCGTTGTTTATAAATGCTTCTATTTCAGTAATTTCTAATGAAGCAAAAGTTACAGGTTCTTTTTTTGTTGTATTTAAAATAAAAACAAGTAAAAGTGAAGCAGCAATAGCTATGGAGGCTGCATAAGTTGTGATTTTTTTTATTGAAATAACTTTTTTATCGGCTTTTAATTTTGCAAAAACACGATCTTCAACAGTGTTAAAATAAGCTGCAGGAATTTTGGTATTGTTATTTTTTTGCGCAATTTCTGCTTTTAATTTGGCAAGTGTAATTTCTTCAACTGTATCAAAATAATGAGCAGGTGTTTTAAATGCATTAGATTCTTTTGGTTGAATTTCTTGTAAATTTAATATTGAAATTACATTTTCTTCAACGGTATTAAAGTAATTTTTAGGCACTGTAAATCCTTTTTCTTTTGAAGAAATCTGACTTAAAAGTGGTGCGATTGTATGTAACTTTTCTTTTTTCATTGTTAACCATTAGACTTCTTTTAAGTCGGAAGGTTTAATTTAATATAATTTTCAATTTTTTTCACAGCGTGAAAATAGGACGCTTTTAATGCGCCAACCGATGTTTCTAATATTTCGGCCATTTCATCGTATTTCATTTCATCAAAATATTTCATATTAAAAACCAATTGTTGTTTTTGTGGTAATGAAATAATGGCTTTTTGGAGCAATAGCTGAATGTTATCTCCTGAATAATTTTCGTCATTTTCTAAAGTTTCAGCCATAGCATATTGCAACTCGCTAATGTCAACATTTAGTTTTTGCGCTTTTTTATTGATAAAAGTAATGGATTCATTGGTTGCAATTCGATACATCCAAGAGTACAATTTACTCTCTTCATTAAAATTGTGAATGTTTTTAAAAACTTTGATAAATGTATTTTGAAGTACATCATCAGCATCATCATGACTCAACACAATTTTCCTAATGTGCCAATACAATCTTTTTTTGTATAGCCCCATGAGGTTTCTAAAAGCAAGCTCTTGAGTGCTTTTATCTTTAAGTTGTGCAACTAATAATTTTTCGTCTGTCAATACAGTAAGTTTGTAATTAGACGAATATAACTAGAAAAGGTTTAATTATAAAGTGAAATTATTTTTTTTGAGCAAATTTTCGTCTCGAATATCCAAATAAACGTTCGTCTTTAATAATTTCAGCAATACCACTTGGCAGCATTTCTTCCCAACCGTGTTGACCATTGGCAATCATATCTAAAATGGTATTTGAAAAAACATTTAAAATCTCAGGATCGTAATTTGTAATATCAACTACTTTACCATTGTATTTAAAGAATTTGTAAAGTTCTTGCATACGAGGGTGTACTCTTAAATTTTCACTTGTTACAATTTCGCCTGTTTTATTATTTTTGAAAGGATATAAGTACACTTTTAAATCTTTGAAAAATAATTTACCAAAAGCTTCCAAAATTCCACCACTTAAGTTTCTGTAATATTTTTCGTCAAAAATTTGAATAAAACTTGCAACACCCATAGCCAAACCTATACGTGCTTTTGTAAACTCTGAAAAATACTCGACCAGTTTGTAATATTCCTGAAAATTGGTAATCATTACATTTTGCCCTAAAGAAGACAATAATTCGGCCCTGTCTAAAAAGTCTCTTTCATCAATTTGACCTTTAGAACTTAAGTTTGTTAAAGTAATTTCGAAAATAATTTTTGTATTTTCTTTTTGGACTTTGTTTTCGTTCAAAAATAACTCTTCGGCCAATTTGTACATATCCATATTTACTTTGGTAACAGGTCTAAAACTACCTCTTAAAGCTAAAATATTGGCTTTGTATAATTGTTGTGCAGGTAAAAGATTGTTACCATCTGATCCAAACATAACTGCGTTTGTCATTCCGTTTTTTACCAACTGTAAACTCATTAACCTGTTGTCTACATAAGAAAATCGTGGGCCTGAGAAATTAATCATATCAATTTCAAGCTGAATTTCGTGTAAGTTGTCGTATAATGATTTTAATAATTCCTTTGGTTTGTCATTCAAATAATAAGCACCATAAATTAAATTTACGCCCAACACCCCTAAAGTTTCTTGTTGTAATTTAGCGTCGGTTTCTTTGAATCTAACGTGTAAAATAATTTCGTTAAAAGGCTCTAAAGGATCTAATTGAAATTTGATACCAACCCAACCGTGGCCTTTAAATTTTTTGGCAAAATCTATCGTGGTAACTGTATTGGCATAAGAAAAGAACATTTTTCCAGGATGATTTTTTCTGGTTAAACGGTCTTCAATTAATTCTTTTTCATAAGTAAGCATTTGCTTTAAACGCTCTTCAGTAACATAACGACCATCTTCTTCAACACCATAAACGGCATCAGAAAATTCTTTATCATATGCACTCATTGCTTTTGCAACGGTTCCTGAAGCGCCTCCAGCTCTAAAAAAATGACGTACAGTTTCCTGTCCAGCTCCAATTTCAGCAAAAGTACCGTAGATATACTTGTTTAAGTTAATTTTTAAAGCTTTTGCCTTACTTGGAAGGATTTCGCTAATTTCAGTATCACCTTTTAGTTTTAGAACCATTTTTTTTTAATTTTTTTAGTGATGCAAAATTAATAAATTTTGATATGAAAGTACTTCTTTTAAAAAATAAAGAGGATAAATAACTTGTATTTATCCTCTTTTTATGAAATTCTTAAAAATTACATTACATATTTTTTAATTCACTAACCAATTCGGTTAAAGCAGACTTGGCGTCACCAAATAACATTGATGTTTTTTGGTTGAAAAACAATTCATTTTCAATACCAGCATAACCTGCATTCATACTACGTTTGTTAACAATAATATGTTTTGCATTTTCAACATCTAAAATTGGCATTCCGTAAATTGGACTTGAAGGATCATTATGAGCTGCAGGATTTACAACATCATTTGCACCCACCACCAAAACAACATCGGTATTTGGAAATTGAGGGTTGATATCGTCCATTTCAATCAACTTATCGTAATCAACATTACTTTCAGCCAACAATACGTTCATATGTCCTGGCATTCGCCCAGCAACAGGGTGAATGGCATAAGATACATCAACGCCTTTTTCGGTTAGTAATAATTCTAGTTCATGAATTACGTGTTGCGCTTGTGCAACAGCCAAACCATAGCCAGGTACAATAACCACTTTACTTGCATAATTTAACAATACAGCAGAGTCACTTGCAGTTGTTTTTTTAATTGATCCGCCTGTTTTTCCTGTAGCACCTGCAACAGCAGCATCTCCACCAAAAGCACCAAAAATAACATTAGACAAGGAGCGGTTCATTGCTTTACACATTACAAATGTTAAAATCAATCCGGCAGATCCTACTAAAATACCACCTACTAACATAACCATATTACCGTAAAGAATACCTGTAATGGCAGCAGCAATACCTGTTAAGGAGTTTAATAGAGAGATAACTACTGGCATATCTGCACCTCCAATTGGAGCAACAAATAAATACCCGTAAATTAATGAAACAAATAATAATATATAAACTAGCAGATAGCTATCGGTATTTACAACAGTAATATAGCTGGCAAAGGCAACCAAAGCCAAAAACAATACATTGTTAATAAGGTTGTATTTAGGCAATCTTACGTCTTTCATAGAGCCGTTTAATTTTGCCCAGGCAACCAAGCTTCCAGTAAATGTGATACTTCCAATTGCAATTGCAGATAAAATAGTAGCTGTAATTGCAGCAGAAGGTTTTAAAGCTGGATCAACGCCAACATTTTTGCTAAATTCAACCAAACCAATTAACAAGGCACTACCACCACCAAAACCGTTAAATAACGATACCAGTTCAGGCATTTTTGTCATAGCTACTTTCATAGCAATAATATATCCTAAAACAGTTCCAACTAAAAGAGCAGCACCAATTAATACGTAATTAATGGTAGGCACTTCAAAATCGTGTAAAAATAAAGTTCCAATTATGGCAACTACCATTCCAATAGCAGCAATTAAATTTCCTTTTTTTGCAGTTTCTGGATGTCCCAACAATTTTAAACCAATTACAAAAGTAATGGTTGAAATTAAATAGATAATACTTAAAATGATATTCATTATTTTTTCTTTTTAAACATTTGTAACATACGGTCGGTTACGGCAAAACCACCAACTACATTTATAATTCCTAATACTACGGCAACAAACCCCAATCCTAACGAAAGGTAATCGGTTGGGTCGGCTTGCATCATAACCAAAAGAGCTCCAACAATTACAACACCACTTAGTGCATTTGCACCCGACATTAAAGGTGTATGTAAAACAGAAGGCACATTTTTAATTAACTCTACACCTATAAAAATCGCAAAAATAAGGATGTATATAAGTTCTAGATTTTCATATAAAAATTCTAACATTTCATTCATAATCTATGTGTTTTAGTTTTTTCTAATTTTTCCTTCGTGAACAATTAAAGTTCCATCAGTAATTTCTTCTTCCAATTCCCATTTAAAAGCTTGATTTTCATCTGTTAAATGCATTAAGAAATTATACATGTTTTTACCATACAATTCACTTGCATTTGTTGAAACACTTTCTGGAGCCATAGTAGTTCCAATAATTTTTACACCATTAACTTCAACAGTTTCTCCCATTTTACTTAAAGCACAGTTTCCGCCTTGCGCTGCAGCTAAATCTATAATTACTGCACCATTTTTCATTTGGTTTACTTGCTCTTCAGTAATTAATACTGGAGCTTTACGACCAGGAACCATAGCTGTTGTAATTACCAAATCGGCTTGAAAAAGAGATTTATCTACCGCTTCTTTTTGTCTGCGAGCATAATCTTCTGAAGCTTCTTTAGCATAACCACCTTCAGATTCTTCACCAGTATTGTCTACACTAATAAATTTAGCACCTAAAGATTCAGCTTGTTCTTTTGTTTCCGTTCTAATATCTGTAGCCATTACCACCGCGCCCAAACGTTTTGCGGTTGCAATTGCTTGTAAGCCAGCAACTCCAACACCATAAATAAGTACTTTTGAAGGAATAATTGTTCCTGCAGCTGTCATCATTAATGGGAAAACTTTGGTCATTTCATTTGCGCCTACAATAACAGCTTTATAGCCTGCCAAGTTACTTTGAGAACTTAAAACATCCATATCTTGCGCTCTTGAAATACGAGGCATTGCATCCATAGAAAAGGCTGTTACACCAGTTGCTGCAATAGCTTCAATCAATTCAGGTTGCGATTTGTAATACAATTGACTCATTAAAATTTGCCCTTTTTGAACTGATTTTAAATCGTCGCTATCAAACGGGTTAATTTTAATAAGTACATTAGCATCTTTAAAAACAGCATCTCTACTTATTATCACTGCTCCAATATCACTGTAATCAGAATCTTTAAACGAAGAAGGTGAACCAGCATCTTTTTCAATTAAAACTTCAAATCCTTTTGAGATCAATAGTTTGGCAATGTTTGGTGAAATGGAGACACGTTTTTCACCCTTTTGGGTTTCTTTTAATACGCCTATTTTCATGTGTAAATTAATTTTAGTTGGTTTTTATTTGGTATTCAAAATAAAATTTTGAAGAAGCAAATATAACTAATTACGTTGGTTTGAGAATTATAATTAAGACCTAATAGTGCGTTTTTTACGATTTTAAAATAATTGTAAAATATATAACATAGATTAGTTACGGTAGGTAGACTTTTTTAATGAAGTTGTGCATAATTTTTGATAAAAAAGGTAACATTTTTAATATTACATGTATTTTTATAAAAAATTAGAAATTTGAAAATTACATTTTTAGGAACAGGAACTTCAACAGGAATCCCTGTTATTACTAGCAATCACCCAGTTTGTTTGTCAAATGATAAAAGAGACAAGCGTTTACGTGTTTCTATTTTAATTGAATGGGATGATTTTACCTACGTAATTGATTGTGGTCCAGATTTTAGATATCAAATGTTACGTGCCAATGTTGAAAAAATAAATGGAGTTCTTTTTACGCATGAACATGCAGATCATACGGCTGGTTTAGACGATTTGCGCCCGTTTAGTTTTCAGTTGGGAGCAGTACCAATTTATGCTCAAAAGAGAGTGTTAAAAAATTTAGCTCGCAGATTTGATTATATTTTTATTGATGAAAATAAATATCCTGGAGCACCAAGTGTTCAGCAAAACAAGTTAAAAAACAAGCCTTTTTATTTAAATAATCTAGAAGTAACTCCTGTAAGAGTGATGCATGGTAAATTAAAAATATTTGGGTATAAATTTAATAATATGGCTTATTTAACCGATGTAAAAACAATTTCTTCAATAGAAAAAGAAAAATTAAAAAACTTAGATATTTTAATTGTAAATGCCATACGACACAAAGAGCATCATTCGCATTTGAATTTAGACGAAGCACTGCAATTGGTAAAAGAATTGAAGCCTAAAAAAACATATTTTACGCATATTAGTCACCATTTAGGTTTTCATGCAGAGGTTGAAAAGCAATTGCCCGAAAATGTTTTTATTGCTTATGATGAATTGGTTTTAGAGATTTAATCTAAACGGTAAATTTCTTGAATATCTTTTAAAAGTTTGTCGAAATTAATTTTCAAATCAATTAATTTACCTGTGTGAATGTCAAAAACCCAACCGTGAACTGTAAGATTACGCTTTTTTATACCAAGTTGTACATCGGCTGTTTTTAATACATTGATACATTGTTCCTGTACATTTAACTCAACCAATCGCTTGTATTTTTCATTTTCATTTGAAATGGCATTTAACTCATCTTTATGAATTCGATATACATCACGAATATTACGCAACCAAGGATTTAAAATACCTAAATCTGTAGACATCATGGCTGCTTTTACACCTCCACATTCATAGTGGCCACATACAATTACATGCTTTACTTTTAATTCGCTTACAGCATATTTTATAATAGACATAGCACTTAAATCTAAGCTAGAAACCATATTGGCAATATTGCGCATAACAAACACGTTACCAGGCTCTGCACCCATTAATTCTTCTGAAGAAACTCTACTGTCTGAGCAGCCAATATATAAAATATCAGGATTGTGGTCGGAAGATAGTTCATTAAAATAATCAGCGTTTTCACCTAATTTTTTTGTGACCCATTTTTGATTATTCTCAAATATTTCTTCAATCTTCATAATTTGTTTTTTACAGGTTGTAATAATATAGATTTTAAGTTAATTAATAAAATTTTAAATTAAAAATCAGTCAAATTATCATAGTATATTGGTTGTCATATTGCTAAGAGTACTGTATATTCGTAAAATGTTTAATAAAGTGGTTTCTTTATGATTGGTATTAAAAAATATTTTTCGATTCATTTAGTGGGTTTGGTTTTATTATTAAGTGCTGTCTTTTCAGGAGAAATTATAGCTCAGGAAACAACTCAAAATCCAGATGTTGAAGTTTCTAATAAAAAAGATGTAAGTATAGATGTACTTACACTTTCGGAAATTATTCCTAAAGCAGCCGAATTGTTAAATGAATTAACATTTCTTAAGGATGATATTGAAAATTTAGTTGATATTTCTAAAATTTCAGCAAAAAACAAAGCGACCACAGATATCATAAATGAAATTATTCCGCAGTACAATGAAATAAAAAAGGATGAAAATGTTAGTACTACAGAACTCGATAATTTAAAAACTGAATTAGAGCAATCAGACCAGTCGTTTAATGATACCAATAAAAATTTAACAGCTGCTATCCAAACGCTTGAAAAGTTAAGAGATGTTTGGTTAGGTTACCAAAAAAAATGGAAAAATTATGAATTGTCTTTGTCTGAAAATGAATTACCAGTAGAAGCAAAACAAGCCATAAATGAAGCAAAAACAACCATTGAAAAGGGGTTGAAGATTGTTGTAGATAAGTTAAATGTTTTAATGAAATTACAACAAGATAGCTACAGCAATCAGGCGAGAATTAACAAACTTAAGAATCAAATTTTAGCATTGCGCCAAAAGAAAATGGTAAGCGCTTTTGAATATGGCTCTATACCTATTTACTCTCCAAATTTTTACGCACAATTTAATAGTAAATTATGGACCAATATTAAAAGAGGGTTTACAAAAGTAATTTGGCCATCGCAGGTTTATTTTGATAATTATGGTTATTTAATTTTTATTCAAGCTTTTATAGCTTTTCTGGTTGTTTATTTAATTAGAAAAAATAAAGAGCTACTTAAAAATAGTAAAGAGTATAGTTATTTTAATAACAGATCTATCTCAGCGGGTATATTTTTTGGTGTTACAACTGTAGCGCTGTTTCATTTAGATGCCAAGAGCGTTCCATTAATAAGGTTTTCGTATTTTTTAATTGGAGGAATTGCTTTTTGCCGTTTGATAAGCAATAAAGAAATTGACCCTTGGAAAAAAGAGTTTGTTTATTCATTATTTTTAATAATTTTTATTTCGGGAATATTTCATGTTTTTAACATTCCAGTTCCAATATTTAGGTTATTTATATTGGCTGTTGCAATTCTTGGATTGTACAAATTATACCATTGGAAAAAGAAAACTATAACTTCAGCAAATGCAAAAAATTACAAATGGTTTTTTACACTATTATCAGCATATTTATGGGGTATTTTTATTTCAGAAATTGTAGGTAAAGAAATTTTAGCACTTTATATGTATGAAGCATTGATAAAATCCATCATACTGTTTGTTTTTGTCTATGTTTTTATAAAAATGATTAGAGCAGGAATAATTGCGGGGTTACAAATTTTAGCAAATGGCAATCATAATATTTCGCAAGATCTTATTGATAAAACCGTTAATAGAATCTCTACAATTATTACAATTTTAATAATAATGTTAGCGGCTTTACCAAGGTTCTTAGTTTATTGGAATGTTTATGAAAATATTTCATTGGCTTATGAAAAATTAATGAGCATTGGTTTTAATTTAGGGGATGTTAAAATTTCATTGGGTATTTTAATTACTTCAATCAGTATTTTGTATACTGCGTATATTTTGTCTACAATTAATGAAATAGTTTTAATGAATAGTGCTTTTGATAATAAGCTAGACAAAGGTACAAGGCTTTCAATTGCACAACTATTTCGTTATTTCTTATTGTTTTTTGGGTTTTTAATTGCCATTGCTGTAGTAGGTTTTGACTTAACTAACTTTGCAATTGTATTAAGTGCATTAAGTGTTGGTATTGGTTTTGGTTTACAAGGACTTGTAAATAATTTTGTGAGTGGTTTAATTTTATTGTTTGAAAGACCTATTAGAGAAGGCGATACTATTGAAGTTGAAGGTATTTGGTCTGAAGTTAAAAAAATTGGCTTGCGTTCTACAACAGTTCAAACATTTGACCAGTCTGATATTATCATTCCTAATGCTGATTTGGTTTACAATAAAGTGGTTAACTGGACCTTGACCAATCAAAGAAAAAGAATTAAAATTGAAGTTGGTGTTGCCTATGGTTCTGATGTAAATTTGGTAATTGATACTTTAACTGAAATTGGATCTTCAAATAGCGATTTGGTTAAAAATCACAAACCAGTTGTACTTTTTGTGAATTTTGCAGACAGTACTTTAAATTTTGAATTAAGAGTTTGGGCTAAAAATGCTTTAGATGCTATGCAGGTTGAAAGTGATTTGCGTAAAGAAATAGATAGAAGATTCCGTGAAGAAAAAATTGAAATTGCTTTTCCACAAAGAGACTTACATATTAGAAGTGTTGATGCTTCAATTTCTGGGTTGACAGCTTCTGAAAAGAAATAAAATAAAAACAATTAAAATTATAATTATGAAAAATCAAAATGGTGTAATCCTAAATCTTATATTTTTAAAAGGAATTGTATTGCTTATTGTTGGGTTGATACTTGTAATTTTTCCACAATCAACGTTGTCTATGTTAATGGTACTTATTGGTATTTATTGGTTGGTTGATGGTATTGCTACAATTGTAAGAGCTATAAATAGAAAGGAATCTATGAGTTCTTGGGGGGTAATATCTGGAATTATTGGGGTAGTTGCAGGTTCAGTAGTATTGTCTAAACCTTATTTAACAGCAGTTTTTACGGCTTCGTTTTTTATGTGGTTTATTGGAATTTCAGCATTGGTTTACGGATTTAGTGGTTTGTTTTCAGGATTAAAATTTCCTAAAGGAACTATTGGAAAACAATCTATGATTTATGGAGGCTTATTTTCAATAATTTTTGGTATTGCTTTAATTTCTTCACCTTATTTTTCAGCTTTAACAGTTGTTTATTTGATAGGTTTTGTGGCTATTATAGGTGGATTGGCTATTCTTTTTTTGGCAAACAGTATCCGTAAAAAATTACATTCATAAAAAGCTCAGTTACTTTTTTTTAGTTGTATAAATTCACAAAAAGTTGATACAAATTAGCAAGTGTATTTGAGTTAGATTTATTACTTTTATCGACTTAAATTAATATTATAAAATCAAACTTATTAATAAGTTTGATTTTATGTTTACCTAATTGTATTTGAATGAATTTTCCTATTAAAATTTCTTTCCTGTTTTTTTTTATATTTATAAGCCTAATTTCATGTGATAATCCTCAAAAAAAGGGTTTAATAGGTGCTAATAACCCAAGTGAAACAGCCACATTTGTAGGTTCAAAAAGTTGTAAATCTTGCCATGAAACCGAATATGGGCTTTGGGAAAACTCGCACCACGATTTGGCTATGAAACTAGCCGACTCAGTTTCGGTTTTAGGAGATTTTAACAATACCGTTTTTGAACATAAAGGTGTTAAGCATACTTTTTTTAAAAAAGATGGTGATTATTATATGAATACTGCCGATGCAAAAGGGGTGTATCAAGATTATAAAATTATCTATACTTTTGGGTTTTTTCCGTTACAGCAATATGTAGTTGCTTTTCCAAATGGTGAATACCAATGCTCTATTGCAGCTTGGGATTCTAGAGATCATAAATGGTTTCATTTACAACCAAATTACGACGATTTACAACATGGCGAATGGTTAAATTGGACAGGTAGAGCTATGAGTTGGAATACCATGTGTGTTGATTGCCATTCAACCGATTTAAAAAAGAATTACGATCATAAAACGGATTCTTTTAATACTACTTTTAGCGAAATTAATGTGAGTTGTGAAGCTTGTCATGGGCCTATGAGCGATCACAATGCTTTTTATGAAAAATACAAAGATAATTATGAAGGTTTAACACCGCCTAAAATGTACATGCCTGCAGGTTTGCCTTCTAAAGAATTGGTTGATAAATGTGCTCGTTGTCACTCAAGAAGGTCTCAGTTAACAAACAACTTTGATTATAAAGGTCAGTTTTCAGACCATTATATGGTAACATTACCTGAAGATCCATTGTATTATGTTGATGGTCAAATTTTGGATGAAGATTATGTTTATGGCTCTTTTATTCAAAGTAAAATGTATCACAATGGTATATCTTGTAGAGATTGTCATGATGTACATTCATTAAAACTAAAGAAAACAGGAAATGACTTATGTATGTCTTGTCATACACCTAATTACAATACCAAAGAACATCATTTTCACGAAATTGGTACAGATGGAGCTAGTTGTGTAAATTGTCATATGCCTGGCAGATATTATATGGGGAATGATTTTAGAAGAGATCATAGTTTTAGAATTCCAAGACCAGATCAGTCTGTGAAATTTAATGTACCAAATGCTTGTAATACTTGTCATAAAGATAAAAGTGCAGCATGGGCCAGCGATTTTGTGATTGAAAAATACGGACCAAATAGAGCTGATCACTTTTCAGATCATATGTTAAAAGGTTTTTACGAAGATTATAATCAATTTAAATTTGTTTTAGAAAACAAACAATATCCTGAAATTATTAGAGCTTCGGCTTTAAATCAATATACAAACGCCCCTTTAACAGCGCAAGAATTAAATGCTTTGAGTGTATATTTAAAAGATTCATCGGTGTTTATAAGAAATCAGGCAGTGATGGCTTTTGAAAAAACAAGCAATGCAGCTGTTAAAAGTAAAATTGCACCTTTGTTAAAAGATTCTGTAAGGTCGGTACGAATTTCAGCAGCAAGTTATTTCAATAAAAGTTTTGTAGATAAAATGGGTGTGCAAGATTTTGATGCGGCAAACAAAGAATTTTTAAATCAGATGGATATCAATGCCGATTTTGCATCTGGACAACATGCAAGAGCTATCTATTTTCAGGAAAAAAGCAATGTTGAAGCTGCTGTTGATGCTTATAAAAAGGCTATAAAAATTGACAATAGATACAACAGGTCTAGAATGAATTTGGCTTTAATTTATTATCAGCAAGGATTGGTAAAAGAAAGCGAAGCACTTTATTTAAAAGTTATTGAACAAGAACCTGCATTTAGTTATGCTTATTATATGTTAGGTTTGCTGTATAATGAGTTGGGAGATACTAGTAAATCAATGAATTATTTAAAATTGGCTTGCGAAAAAGAACCTTTTAACGCCAATGCTTTTTATAATTATATAATTATGCTTCAACAAAAAGGCGATTATAAAACATCGGTTGAAATAGCTAACAAAGCCATTAAATTAAGTCCAAATAACGAACGTGTTTTATATGTGAAATTAATTGGGTTAATTAATTTAAAGAGATTTCAGGAAGCAAGTAATGTTTGTATGTTGTTGATTCAAATCAATCCAAACAATCAGGAATATCAACAAATTTTAGGGAATATAAATCAAAACCTAAATAAATAAACTCTTCATTTTTTGAAATTTTAAAAACCATAAAATCAGTTTTTATGGTTTTTACTTTAAAACAGTTTTTCTTCCAATGGTTTTGGTAATAATGTCTTTTTCAATATCCCAACCGCGAGCAGGAGAATATTCTCTACCGTAATAAATAATTTGTAAATGCAATTTATTCCATAATTCCTTCGGAAATAAACGTTTAGCATCTTTTTCTGTCTGTACCACGTTTTTACCATTTGTTAAATTCCAACGATACATCAATCTGTGGATATGTGTATCAACAGGAAAAGCTGGT
Source organism: Lutibacter sp. HS1-25 (assembly GCF_004121075.1). Classification (GTDB taxonomy): domain Bacteria; phylum Bacteroidota; class Bacteroidia; order Flavobacteriales; family Flavobacteriaceae; genus Lutibacter. The sequence goes on along the minus strand of NZ_RHLN01000026.1, from coordinate 9,843 downwards.
ACACCAAAAGCCTGACTCATAACAACACTAGCTGTTTTATGACCTACGGCAGGCAATGCTTCTAAGTCTTCAAAATTTTTCGGAACCTTCCCATTGTGTTTGTCAATTAAAATTTGTGAAAGTCCAAAAATACCTTTTGATTTCATAGGTGATAAACCTACAGGTTTTATAATTTCTCTAATTTCTTCAACCGATAATTTTACCATGTCATACGGATTGTCGGCTTTTGCAAATAGGAGAGGAGTAATGGTGTTAACACGGGCATCAGTACTTTGTGCAGATAGTAAAACGGCAATTAACAAAGTATATGGATCTTTGTGATCTAACGGAATGGGTGTTTCTGGATATAATTTTTCAAGTGTGTCAATTACAAACTGAACTTTTTCTTTTTTAGTCATTGTTTTTTTAGTTACAAAGGTTCAAAGTTACAAATATTCAAAGTAAATTATAGAAGCTTTTTTTGTGAAGCTCAAACAAGGTTCTTTTAAACTTAATTATTTGTTATAAATTAATTTTAAACTATTGTTTTGTGAAAGTTATAGATGCTGTTTTGATTAATAGTTGACAAATAAACGATTAAAATCAAGAGATTTTATATTTCTTTAAATCATTTTCATAATTTAGCATAGCATAAAACTAAAAAAAATGACAACATTAAAAGTAGGAGATAAAGCACCAAATTTTGAAGCATTAGATCAAACAGGCGCAACAATTAAATTATCAGATTATAAAGGAAAAAAATTAGTACTGTTTTTTTATCCAAAGGCAAGTACGCCAGGTTGTACAGCAGAAGCGTGTAATTTACGCGACAATTACGAAATGTTTTTAGCCAAAGGCTATGCAGTTTTAGGTGTTAGTGCAGATGCGGCAAAGCGTCAACAAAATTTTATAGAGAAAAATAACTTGCCATTTCCATTGTTAGCAGATGAAGATAAAACCGTAATCAATGCTTATGGTGTTTGGGGACCTAAAAAATTTATGGGTCGTGAATACGACGGGATTCATAGAGCAACCTTTGTTATTGATGAAAATGGAGTACTTGAAGATGTAATTACAAAAGTAAAAACAAAAGACCACACAGCTCAGATTTTGGGTTAAGGTTGAAGGGTTTAAAGCTAAATATAAGTGATTGTAGGGCAGTGTTAAAATCTATGATCAGTTTGTTTTAATAACAGAAACCAAAGTTTAATTTTAGATTAATTAACTTTTTTATTAAAAAAAACGGCCTCATTTTGAAGCCGTTTTTAATATTTAGTAATACAAATTATTTTTCAAAATTATAGCTAAAACCTAGCATAATCATATTTGTATTCATTTTATAACCTACACTTGTTCCTGAAACAACTCCGTAAGGATTTGATGGAGATGCCATTCTTGGATCGAGCATTGGACCTTCAGTTTTTCCGTTACTAGTTCCATAGTGATAAACACCATTAACGGCAATTTTATCGTTAATTTCATAACCTAAACCAACCTGAACCGCATTTTTAATAACAGCAGTTGCTGGTATAGAGAAAAATGCCAAGTCGCTATTAATAGGATTGCTGCTATAAGTATAACCCAATCTTATTGGTAATTTTTCAACTACTTTTAATTGCATCCCTGCAGATAAAATATAAACATCATTCCATCCAAAACCTTGAACAGATCCAGTTTGTGTCCAACCTTTTGCTTCAAAACCTTCTGTACAACTGTAGTTAACACTTCTAAAATCAACTGTTAAATCAATAACATCAGCAGTATAACCAACTCCTAATGATAAGATTGAAGGATAATCCATTGTAAAATCTACATTTGGTGCAGCAGATCCATCTAAGTTTGTGTTTTTAAAGTCGAAAGCACTAAACGATTGGGTTGTTTTATAAGAAACCCCTAAGTTTACACCACCTTTTGAAGCATAAAAAATACCAAATTGAGCACCAAAACCAAATGCAGATGCTTTATCACTAACAGGATATCCCATCATACTTGGGCTTGATAAAGGATTTGGTTCTAATTCTAAAGTTGCAAAATCAAAATTTGGTTGCACACCAATAGACAAACCTTTTAAAATTTCATAAGAATAAGACAAAGAAACTTGCAGTAACATATAGTCTGATTTAATTTTACCAAAACCACCTGCATACTGAGGAAAACTTATTGGGTTAACTGGCTGACTAGGGTTGAAATTTGGATTTGGATTGCCAAAAACATCTTGAGGATAATTTAAGTTTTCTGGAAAAGTTACACCAAAACCACTAATCCCAAATGCAGAAATACCAAAAGTACTTTTACTTCCTTCTTTTCCGTACACAAAAGCCAAAGCAGGCATAGGTGAAATTCCTCTGTCATCTTTTGTAATTCCACTCATTGGTCCATAAGACGAACTCAATTCTGGTGATGAAGAAAATGCACCAATATTAAAATCTAAAATTTTTCCTTTAAAAGCAGAAAGTGTTGCTGGATTCCATTGAATAGCGCCGCTAATACCAACAGGCATTGCTGTAGCTGCGCCTCCCATAGACATGTTTTCAGCTCCTACGCCTTGCATAATATGACCCGCTTGGGCAAAAGATGCAGTTGTAAATAGCACTAATGCTATTGTAATTAATTTTCTCATAATTAAAAGTTTGGTTAAAATAAAGTTTTTATCGTGTAACAATTTTCACCCTTAATTTTTAAATAAAAATGCTAACACTTGTTATCAAAATTAAATAGATTAAAACTTTCAATTAATGATAATTATCACTAAAAAAGGCCATATACGGTAACAATTGTTACCAACAATATTTTAGTGTTTAATATCATTTCTACTAAAATTCTATATAAAGTTTAAAGAAGATTTAAATCACCTTGAAATTTAAATAATACAAACTTTCCTTTTTTGAGAAATTATTTTACAAAATTATTTGCAAGTACTTTTTTAAATCATTTTGAAAATAGTTACTTTTAAGTTACATTTGTAATATGAAAAAGATAAGAAAAGTAATTGCGTACAAACATTATTTTGAAGCATTTTTATCTGCTCAACCAGAAAAAATTCAAAATAAGATTTTTAAAATAATAGAAATTATAGAAACATTTGAGCAAATTCCTTCGATCTACTTAAAGCAAATTACAGGAACAAAAGGATTATATGAAGCTCGAATAAAATTAGGTTCTAATATTTGGCGTGTATTTTGTTTTTTTGATAAAGGAAAACTTGTTATTTTATTAAATGGATTTCAGAAGAAAACTGAAAAAACACCTAAAAAAGAACTAGAAAAAGCGATTAAATTGATGAACTTATATTTTCAAGAAAAGAATCAATAATTTAAAAAATATTAAAAAATTGTAAATGTTTATAATTACCATTCTATACAAATACACTGCTTTTAATTAAAAATAAAAAAATGGAAACAAAAAGTTGGAAAGATATTAAAGATGATGTTTACGGAAAAAAGGGAACACAAAGAAGGGATGAACTTGAAAGAGATTTTGAATCTCTTAGAATTGGTTTTTTATTAAGGCAAGCAAGAGAAAATAAAAATTTAACCCAAGAACAACTTGGAGTTCTAGTTGACAAAAAACGTTCATATATTTCTCGTGTAGAAAATGATGGAAGCAATATGACATTAAAAACACTATTTGATATTGTAGAAAAAGGACTTGGTGGAAAAGTTAAAATCTCAATTGAAGTTTAATTCATAAAAAACCATAAATTTGAATTCAATATAAAAACTTATAAATGGATTTAGAAAAAATTGTTGATATGTTAAGTTATACCATTCCGTCAATTACAACGGGTTTGGTTGCGTATTATTTTTTTGTAAATTATACCAAAGCTGAAGAACAAAAATTTAAATTGTCTTTATTAAGAGAAAATCAAAAACAATCTTTGCCTCTTAAATTACAGGCTTATGAGCGTATGGTTTTGTTTTTAGAGCGTATCAATCCTTCAAATTTAGTGGTAAGAATTCCTTCTGTAAACAACGATAAAAATGCTTATGCAACTAGTGTTATCAGTGCTATAGAACAAGAATTTGAGCATAATTTAACACAGCAAATTTACATTTCAAACAAATGTTGGAGTGTTATTGTGACTGCTAAAAATGCGACTATACAACTGATTAAAAAAACAGCTTTGCAAGAATCTGTTCTCAATGCTCAAGATTTAAGAGAAGCCATTTTAAAAGCAACGCTTTCTAATACGGCACCATCTGCAACTGCATTGGGTTTTATCAAGGAAGAAGTGCGAGATTTTATGTAATATAGTTTAAATTTTTATTGAATAAATAGTTTAAAAGCTAAAAATATGAAAACATTAAAAACCATTATTTTAGGATTTACAATTTTATCATTTGCATTTAGTTGTAAAAATAAAGAAGCTGCTAAATCTAACGATGTAAATAACATTAAAAACACTGTTGAAATTGCAGGTAATTATGTTTCTTCTGAATATGAAAAGCGAAACGAAGGAGCTGATTGGGTGGGTGTTACAGTTGTAAAATATACAGATAGTACCTTGCACATTACTGCGCGTTCTAGAGCAGATAAAAAGAAACCAACCTGTACTTTTGATGCAGATGCTATAAAGCTAAACGACAGCGTTTTTCAGTCTAGTTTTGAAGGGAAAAAGATACTTTTTGTCTTTACTGAAAACAATTTAACCATCAAAACTCAAAATGAAGCAGAAAGTGATGCACTTTATTATTTTTGTTCTGGAGGTGCTACTTTAGCCAATAATTACAGTAAGATAAATGAAGATTTAGATCAATCTCAAATAGATCAAAGGGTTTTTCAAAAAATGTTAAACTTTCAAAATATTGGTTTTGACATAAGCACTACAGGAAAAGGATCTATACAACAACTAACCATAAGTCCGTATGGTTTAGAGATAGACAATTCAGCCATAAAGCTAGAAATTGAGGGTGCTGTTGTAAATGCTGAAATTGAAGATTTAAACGCAGATGGTTATCCTGAAATTTTAATTTATACTGTTTCAGCAGGTAGTGGAAGTTATGGCAATGTAATTGGTTATTCGGTTAACAATGGAAAATCAATCAGTCAAATTTATTTTCCACCTATTTCTGAAAACGCGGAAGTATCAAAAGGTTATATGGGTCACGATGAATTTGCAATAGTTGAAACAACTTTAGTTCAGCGATTTAAAATATATAATGAAGGTGATAACAATGCAAATCCTACAGGTAAAACACGTCAAATTCAATATAAATTAAAAGATGGAGAAGCTTCAAGATTGTTTGTAATTGAAAAAGTGGAAACTTACTAAATCAATTATTTTACAGGTAATTTTACTTTTAAAGCTTCAATAATATTGTAAACAGCCGGACAAATTTCTGTATTTTTCAGGGTTAAATCTGAAATCTGACTGAATTTTCGTCTGTCTGTATGTGGATATTCTTTACACGCTCTCGGTCTAACATCATAAATAAAACAAGTATTGTCTGTTTCATCTAAAAAAGAACAAGGTGCAGTTTTTAACACATAAAAATCATCTTCATCTCTCTCTAAATATTGATTGGTAAAATCCAATACTTTCATTTTTAAATGCTTAGCAATACGTTCAATGTCTCCAATACTAAAAATGGGACTTGTTGTTTTACAGCAGTTTGCACAAGTTAAACAATCGGTTTTTTCAAACTCCTTATTGTGCAAATCCTGCATTACCAAATCCAAGTTTTTGGGAAGACGTTTTTTTAATTTCTTAAAATACGTTTTGCTTTCCGCTAATTTTTCTTTGGCTAAATTCGGTAACTCTTTTAAAAATTCTTCCATTTTGCAAATATATAAATGTTATGTGTAGAAAAAACGCAAACAATGAAAGTTCTTTTTAAATTAATAAAACAACTTAGTATTTGCATTTAAATTCATTTTTTAAAATTTATTAAAAACACAAACTGCTAAAAATCATATTTATAAGATGCTTATTTAAGGTATTTTCTTTAACTTTAGGTATGCTGTAACTTTTAAATCTTTCTAAAATGAAATTCTCTTTTAAAAATAAAATTACAACGGGTTATTTGATAAATATTATTGTGGTATTGATAATTGCGTTTATTTTTTGGAAAATTAGTGCAAATACAGCCTTTGATTTGTGGAATTGGCTTGCATTTGCTTTAATTATACTATCATTAGGTATGTTAACGGTTGTTTATTTTTTATTGACAGCCCAATTAAAAGCAAAAAACGAATCGGAAATAAAGCTACTAGAAAGTAAAATGTTAATTCAATCTATCATCAACAATACAAGCAACCCTATTTCTGTAAAAAAAATCAATGGCGAATATCTTTTAATAAATAAACAATACGAATCGCTTTTTAAAATAAATGTTGAAGAAATTCAAGGAAAAACAGATCACGATTTTTTACCTAAAGAAATTGCAGATAGCTATCGAAATACAGATTTGGAAACTGTAAAAGCAGGCAAAGAAATTCAGGTTGAAGAAGTTATTGAGCAAGTTGATGGGCCTCACACTTACCTAGCTGTAAAATTTCCTTTGTTTGACACTTCCAACAGGGTTTATGCCATTGGTACCATTGCTACTGATATTTCAAAAATGAAATCTGAAAATGAATCTCTTACAGCAGGAAACAATTTCTTTAAATTATCTAAGGATATGTTAATTATTGCGTCTGAAAATACTTTTTTAAAAGTAAATCCTGCTACAATAAAAACATTGGGTTATACTGAAGCAGAACTTTTAGGTAAACCTTTTATGTCTTTTGTTTATCCTGAAGATATCAAAAGCACAATAGATGAGGTGTCTAAACTTAAAACAGGTGAATTAACTGTTAATTTTGAAAACAGATTTGTTTGTAAAAATGGCTCATTAAAATGGCTCAACTGGACAACCTATCCCGACAGAGAAACTGGTTTTTTATATGCTGTTGCACGTGATGTAACTTCAAACAAAGAATACGAAAAATCATTAAAAACTGCAGATACTTTTTTTAATATGTCAAAAGATATTTTGATAGTTGCATCTAAAAATCAGTTTGTAAAAATAAATCCAGCATTGAGTAAAACACTTGGGTTTGATACTGAAGAACTCTTAAAAAACTCTTTTTACACCTATATTTTTCCTGAAGATATTGCCTTTACGAAAGAAAAAATTGAAAATATAGAAAACGAAACCTATTTAGAGAACTTAAGAAACAGATGGGTTTGTAAAGATGGTACGGTAAAATGGTTGTCGTGGACCGCAACATTAGACAAGCCCACAGGTTTACTATACGCCATTGCACATGATATTACGGCGCAATTGAAATTAGAAATAGAAGAAAAAGAAGCTCTTAATAATTTGTATGAAAACGAACAAAAATTGAACATGATACTTGAAAATATTAGCGATGGTGTACTTGTTGCCAATACATCAAAAAGAGTTGTTTTGGCAAATTATATGGCGAATGAATTGTTTCAAATTGAAGATGATACTAAGATTTCTATTCATTTTTCAGATCATTTTAAATTGTATTATCCTGATGGAAAAACAACTTTTCCACTCCAAAATTTACCAATGGAGCGCGCTTTGTCTGGAGAAGCAACAGATGATATTGATGTACTGCTATTGGATCCTGTTACCCGAGAAAGAAAAAGAGTTTTGTTAAGTGGAAGACCCATTATAAATACTGAAAATGAAATAATTGCAGCGGTAGTAACTATTAAAGATATTAGTAAATACAAAATGATTGAAAAGGAACTTAAAAAAACGGAACTTAAATACCGACAATTAATTGGTTTTAAAAAAAATATTGAAGAAAATGGCAAAGAGAAAGGGGCTGAACAAAATAATATTGAAGAAAAGGAATAAATCCTTTCAGTTTCTTTTATTAAAATAGTGGTTCAATTACTTTTTAATTCATTTAAAAGCACGCAACTTTAAAAATACATTGCAATCAAAGTAACACATATTTATAAGCATTTTTTGATTTTATCGATTTTGCTGTAAAAACCTTAAAAATACTATTGAATTTATTACTTTTGCACTTCGAAAAGAATAAAAAAAATATGCAACAACAATTAGAAATTGCAGTTAAAAAAGCATTCCAAGAAATTTACAGCGTAACTATAGATACTGTTGAATTTCAGGTAACTAGAAAAGAATTTGAAGGTGATATTACCATTGTGGTATTTGCTTTTTTACGATTTGTAAAAGGAAATCCTGTTGAAATTGGAAACAAAATTGGAACCTATTTAAAAGACAATGTAGAAGAAATTGCCGATTTTAATGTGGTAAAAGGTTTTTTAAACTTGGTTATTTCCGATTCATTTTTTGTAAATAGTTTTCAATCTATTTATGAAACCGAAAATTTTGGTATTGTTCAACCTGCAGAAAATGAAAAAGCAGTAATGGTTGAATATTCTTCGCCAAACACCAATAAACCATTGCATTTGGGGCATATTCGCAATAATTTACTGGGCTATTCAGTTGCTGAAATTATCAAAGCTTCTGGTAGAAAAGTTTATAAAACACAAATTATCAACGATCGTGGTATTCATATTTGTAAAAGTATGTTGGCCTGGCAACGTTTTGGAAATGGCGAAACGCCAGAAAGTACTGGTTTAAAAGGTGACAAACTGGTTGGTAATTATTATGTTGCTTTTGACAAGGCTTATAAAGAAGAAATTAAGCAATTGATTGCTGAAGGCAAAACCGAAGAAGAAGCAAAAAAACAAGCACCTATTTTAGTTGAAGCACAACAAATGTTATTAAAATGGGAAGCTGGTGACGAAGCAATTGTATCGCTTTGGAAAACCATGAATGAATGGGTTTATGCTGGTTTTAACGAAACATACAAAGCCTTAGGTGTTGATTTTGATAAAAATTATTACGAAAGCAATACTTATTTATTGGGTAAAGATGTTGTTGCCGAAGGTTTGGCTAAAGGTGTTTTTTACAAAAAAGAAGATGGTTCTGTTTGGATAGATTTAACCGAAGATGGTTTGGATGAAAAAATTGTGTTGCGATCTGACGGAACAGCAGTTTATATGACCCAAGATATTGGTACTGCCATTGAACGTTTTAAAGATTTTGATTTAGATGAATTGGTTTATACTGTTGGTAATGAGCAAGATTACCATTTTAAAGTGTTGTTTTTAATTTTAGAAAAATTAGGCTTTAGCTGGGCAAAAAACTGTTACCATTTATCGTATGGTATGGTTGATTTACCTAGTGGTAAAATGAAATCGAGAGAAGGTACCGTTGTTGATGCTGATGATTTGATGTTTGAAATGACCAATACTGCTCGTGAAATTTCTCAAGAATTGGGTAAATTAGAAGGTTATTCAAACGAAGAAAAAGAAACTTTATACAACACCATTGGTTTGGGTGCTTTAAAATATTATATTTTAAAAGTTGACCCTAAAAAACGTATTTTATTTGATCCTGAAGAATCTGTAGATTTTGCAGGTAATACAGGTCCGTTTATTCAATATACATATGCTCGAATTCAGTCTATTTTAAGAAAAGCTGATTTTGATTATTCAAGCTCAATTTCAACAATTGCTTTGCATGAAAAAGAACGTTCGTTAATAAAACAGTTGCAATTATTTCCTGAAGTAATTCAGAATGCAGCTAAAAATCATAGTCCGGCATTGATTGCAAATTACACGTACGATTTGGTAAAAGAATACAACTCTTTGTACCAAACATTGCCAATTTTAGGTTGTGATAACGAAAATGAAAAAATAATAAGAACAAAACTTTCTAAAAAAGTAAGTGAAGTTATTAAAACTGCATTTGGCTTATTAGGAATTGATGTTCCGGAGAGAATGTAAGTCGTAGTTTGGGGTATTTACGAAGTTAGATATTAAATATTAGAGGTTTGAAGTTTGGAGTTTGAAGACCAAAGTCTGTTTGT